>CAYUCC010000010.1:0-95242 GCA_964443225.1 uncultured Anaerolineae bacterium | reverse complement strand
CCATGAGTGAACCACACACGGACGAGCCCATGAGTGAACCACACACGGACGAGCCCATGAGTGAACCACACACGGACGAGCCTATGAGTGAAACACACACGGACGAGCCTGTGAGCGGTCAGGTTTCCAATTGGTGGGAATCGACAGCCATCGAATGGTTGGGTCCCTTCATCTGTCTCTGCGCCTATGGGATAATCATGATCGTGGGTTCTGCAATCAGCGACAAATCACCGGTACGGCGAGAGGTTGCGGCGGGCTGCCCGCCGGCCTGTGCCTCCGCTCAATTAGCCGGAAGCGACTTGCGCAGGGTAGAACTGTCCCACGCAGATTTGCACGGTGCTGATCTGAGCAAAGCCGATCTTCGTGATGCCTGGCTACATAGCGCAGACCTGCGCGGCGCTGATCTGCGCGGGGCCAACCTTTACCAGGCCAACCTGCGGGGCACCATTCTGGACGACACGACGCAGATAGAAACCCATATCCACCTCGTCTGGGAGATTGTCAACCAGGGTGCCGAGGGTCGTCAGTTGGCGGGGGTCGACCTGGCCGCGGCTGACCTGCGCGAGTGCAACTTCACGCGTGCCGATCTCTCGGGCGCCGACCTTTCTAATGCCAACCTGCGCGGCGCAAACCTGCGGGAGGCTAACCTGGAAAGGGCCGACCTTTTTCTAGCCGAGGTTCAGGATGCTGACCTGACTGGGGCGAATCTGGCAGGAGTTGATCTACAATTTCTACCCAGCCTTCGCCATAACACTACCCTGCTTGACGCGAAGTGGCGTCTGGTCTGGGAGATTGTGGAGGTCGGCAAGCCAGGAGCGAACCTGGCCGGCGTTGATCTATCAGAGGCCAATCTACAAAAAGGCGAGTTAAGAGGCGCCAACCTGGCTGGGGCTGACTTGACCGGGACGGACCTCCGCGGGGCTATTCTAGCGGATGCTAACCTGAGCGAGGCCAATTTGCAGCGAGCGGTCCTCTTTGACGTGTTACTGACCGATGCTGATTTGGCCGGCGCAAACCTCAGAGGTGCTGTTTTGAGTGAGGCTGATCTGACTGGCGCCCAGCTGTCCGGTGCTGACCTGTCCGGTGTCTGGTACTCAGACTGCACGCAGTGGCCAGCGGGGTTTATGCCGCCGCCCACGGCGATCAAAATGGAGAAGGACTCGATGGGCGATCTCTGCTACACCAACAAGCAGGGAGAGAACCACTGTTTTAGGGGAGACAGAAGAACAGTGGATTGTCGGTTACCCTGATTGATTGTTCTTTGGACCTCATGATGCCATCGGTGCCCAACCGGCGGGCGGCGCAGCGCTGGTGCTGTGGTTGTTGGTCCTGCCGGCGCTGCTGGGCGCAGCAGTAGACACGTACGTCCTCCTGCGCATACAACCCCGCACTCCGAAGGTCACGCCCCCGGCGTGACACAAGCCCCCGGCGTGACCTACGGCGGCCCTTCGGCTGCCAACACCGCATCACCGCCTGCAAGCCAGCGCTGCCCCACGACGTACAGCACCAGCCCCGGCACGGTGGCAATGGCCGTCGCCGCCATCAACAGCGGCCAGTTGGTGCCCAGCTCACTCTGCAGCGCCGCCAGGCCGACCGGAATCGTGTAGCGGGCCGGGGATTGGATCACCACCAGCGGCCACAGGAATGCCTTCCACGTCCAGATGAAGCCGAACAGGGCGACGATAGCAATGACCGGACGCCCCAGGGGCACGAACAGGTGCCACAGGACCTGCAGGCGCGTGCAGCCATCGATGCGCGCCGCATCTTCGAGCTCGGTCGATACGCCCAGATAGTACTGCCGCAGCAAAAAGATGGCCGTTGGATAGGCCAGGAAGGGCACGATCAGCGCCTGGTAACGGTCGATCCAGCCCAGCCAGCGCAGCAGCAAAAAGGCCGGCAGCAGCGTGACTTCGTTAGGCACCAGGAGCGTGCCCAGGAATACCACGAACAACAGGTCGCGTCCACGAAACTGCAGGCGGGCAAAGACGTACCCGGCCAGAACGGCGGTGATCACCTGCCCGGCCGCCACGGCGCTCGCCACGAACAAACTGTTGACATAATAGCGAGCCAATGGAATCGCCCGCCAGGCCTCCAGGTAGTGACTCAAGTCCGGCGGCCAGGTCCAGGTCAGCCGTGGTGCCAGGGCCGCGGCCGTCCCGTTGGAAACCGAGATGAGCAGCATCCAGGCGAACGGCAGCAGGGCGAGCAGGGCCGCACCCAGCAGGACGCCGTGTGCGGCCAGGTTGCCAGCCCGGAAACGCGCCCGGGCTGAGACCATAGTGACCACGGATCTGGTCATCCCCCCGCCCCTTCACGGCCCCAGCGCCGGAACTGCAGCCAGATCAGGGGGAACAGCAGGGCAAACAAGGCCCAACCCAGCGCCGAGGCATAACCCAGCTCGGAAAAAGCAAAGGCGCGTTCGTACAGATAGACCACCAGCGTCGTGGTGGCGCCGGCCGGGCCGCCACCGGTCAGGCCGTAGATGGCGCCAAAACTTTCGACCGCCAGGATCGTGCCGGTAATGAGCACGAAGGTCGTCGCCGGGCGCAGCAGCGGCAGGTTGACGTGCCACTGCTCGGCCAGCCAACCGGCGCCATCCAGGCGCGCCGCCTCGTTGATTTCGGGTGGAATGCTGCGCAGCCCGGCCAGAAAGACGATCACAAAGTAGCCCGTCTGTTTCCAGACCGTCATCAACACCAGGGCCGGCAGCGCCCACTGCGGATCGTCGAGCCAGGCCACTGGCGGCAGTCCAACGCTGCGCAGCAAGGCACCCAGCGGCCCGGTATAGGGCTGGTAGAACCAGCGCCAGAAGATCGCAGCGATGACCGTCGTAACCAAAGTAGGCAGAAAGAGCGTCGTGCGGTAAAAGCCGTGCCCGCGCCCGATGCCGTTCAGAAGCAGCGCCAGGCCCAACGCCAGGGGCAGCCCCAAACCGACCGTGCCCACGGCGTAGGCCACGGTCACGCCCAGGGCCTGCCAGAAGTCCGGCGTTTGCAGCATCCGTGCGTAGTTGCCCAGCCCGATGAAGGTTCGCCCCGGGCGCAGCAGCGGCCAGTCCCACAGGCTGACGTAGGCCGAAATGGCCAGGGGAACCACCACAAAAACCAGGGCCACCAGCGCGGTTGGGGCCAGACCGGCGATCACGGTCCAGGCGCGCTCGCGCTGCTCAGCACTACGCCACATACGACTGTGTCCACTTATCCATCAGCGGAAGAGATCGATTTCTTTCGGCCGTACCAGCTCCTGCGCACTGGCCTCGGCGGCCGCGAACGGCACGCCGCGCAGCAGAACCACCGGCCGTCCCTCGTCGGCCTGGCCCATCAGCAGTGAGGCGGCCGAGGCGATCTCATCGGCGGTGCCGACCTCGGAGCTGCGCAGGGTCATGCCAAACAGATCGGGGTGGCCGCGCAGGTCGGTAACCGGCTTGAGACCGGCCACGCCGATGGCCACGCCAACCGCACCGTTGCGCCAGGCACGGCCATGCGTATCGTTGATGACCACCGCCACGCGTGCGCCGGTTGCCGCATACAGCCGGTCGCGCAGATCACGTGCCGAACGGTCGGCATCCTCCGGCAGCAGCGCCAGGCAGTCGTCGCTGTCGCCGTCGACGTTGGAGTGATCGACGCCAGCGTTGGCGCAGACCCAACCCGCCCGCTGCTGCGTAATCAGCACGCCGTGGCGCACGCGCAGAATCTCGACGCTGTCGGACAGAATCGCCTCTACGTGCCCCGGCGGTTTGCCGGTCACCGCCGCCAGCTCCTCCGCCCGGGCCGATGGCTCGAGCGAGCGCCAATGCACAAGACGACCTTCGGCCTTCGAGACGATCTTCTGCGCCACGACAATCACGTCATCATCGCGCAGCACCATCCCGGCGTCCGCCAGGCTCTGCACGATGAACTCAGCCAGGTCATCACCAGGACGAACGAGGGGGATGGCAGGTAGGGCAGTAATCACAATTTGGTGCAAAATTGCCTTCCAGGGATTCAGCGTTCAGCAGTCACACCAATCCAAAATCCAAAATCTAAAATCAAAAATCTAAAAATCCCCCGTCAGCCGAATCCCCGTCCCCTTCGCCTTCAGCCTGATGTTGATCCCGATCAGGATCGACGTCAGTCCCTCGATCACTCCGGCATTCTGCAGCGGTCCGGCGTCGAAGGCGTCCAGGCCGGCCAGGCGGGCCAGCTCGATGGCAACAAGCTTGGCCTCCTTGCTGTTGCCGGCCACGAGCACGTCGCAGTCGACGCTGTGATCGGGGTCGCCGAGGTGCTCGGCGGAGATGTTCTGAAAGGCCGCCACAACCTGCACCTCTGGCCCCAAAAAATCCTGGGCTTCCTGGCAGGCCGAGCCGGCGGGGGGCAGCTGTACGACACTGACCTTGGGTGGCTTCAGCGGCACGGTGACGTCGATCAGGATTTTGCCCGCCAGCGCGTCTTTGACGTCACCCAACGTCGCCAGGTGCGCCGCGTAGGGCACGGTCAGCACGACGATTTCGGCCGCGGCGGCAGCGCTGTGATTATCGGTGCCGGTGATGGGATGGGTGACCGGGCCGATGCGGGCATTGTACGCCGCGGCGGCACTGGCCCCTTTTTCGGCCTGGCGCGAGCCAACCACGATCTTGAGCCCGGCGCGCGCCCAGCGCATGGCCAGGCCAGACCCTTCGGCGCCGGTGCCGCCGAGCACAGCAATCGTTTTTTCCAGAAGTTCAGTCACAGACCATCGATCCTTTCATCAGGCCTGGGCCGACAAGGCCCAGAAACGTTCCCAGGTGGCGGCGGCGGCCACGCGACTGCGCGCCCCGATTGCCATTTCGTCCAGGAAGAGCAGCTGGCGGTCACGCATCAGCAGCTGCCCGGCGACCATCGTGGTCGTGACGTGGCTGCCGTCGGCACCGAACAGCACGTGCCACGGCAGGTTGGCCGCAGTGAGCGGTGTAATCGGCACGTAGTCGAGCAGGATGATATCGGCATACGCCCCCGGCGTCAATTCACCGAGCGGTTTGTCGAAAAAGAGGCCGGCCAGGCGGGCGTTATTCGTCCAGGCCATCTGCGCAATCTCGGTGCCACTGGCCACGCGCGGGTCGCTGCGCCAGACCTTGTGCAGCAGGTAGGCCGATTTCATCTCTGTGAACATGTTGTTGGAAAACCCGTCGTTGCCCAGGGCCACGTTAACTCCGCCGCGTAACATCGCCGGCACGTCGGCCACACCGACGGCGTTGTTCATGTTCGACCGCGGCTGGTGCGTCACCCAGGTGCCGCTGTCGCGCAGCTGCGCCATCTCCCAGGCATCGATCGCAATGGCGTGGGCAACGATCGACCGCGGGCCGAGGATACCGCGCTGGGCGAGGCGGTCGATGGTGCGCAGCTGGTATTTGCTGGCGCTGTCGTTCTGATCGGCCATGCCTTCGGCGGCGTGGATGTGGAACCCGCTCCCCAGCGGCGCCGCGGCAGCCACGCAGTCGGCCAATGTCGCGTCCGACAGGGTCAGCGACGCGTGCAGGCCAAACGTCGCCGCCAGCCGCGCCGCCGCCGGACTGCCCGCTGCCCGTTCTTCACGCACGCGCGTCAAAAACCGCACGTTTTCGACAATGCCCGCCCGCGCACGCGCCGGACCATCGCGGTCGGTCACCTCATAACACAGGCAGGCCCGCAGCCCAACCTGCGTCACCGCATCGGCGATGACGTCCAACGAACCTTCGATCGTATGGGGGCTGGCGTGATGATCGATCAGCGTCGTAGTGCCATGGCGGATGGCATCGATCAGGCAGACCAACGCACTCAACGAAACCCCCTCGGCATCCAGTGCCTTATCCAGCGTCCACCACAACCGGCGCAGAATCTCCGGGAAATCCCTGGGCGGATCACCCGGGATATACAATCCACGCGCAAACGCCCCATAAAAATGGGTGTGCGCACAAATCTGCCCCGGCATAATCACCTGCCCCCGCGCATCGATCCGCACTGCCGCCGGATAGGCCGCCTCCAACTCACCCGCCGCCCCCACCGCCACAATCGTATCACCCTCGACCACCACCGCCCCATTATTGATGACCTGGTTGGCCGCCCCCAGCGTCACCACATTGCCGTTGCTTATAAGTGTCGTTCCCATATCCCCGCCCCCATCCGCTCCCCGTACTCCCTACTCCGTACTCCGTACTCCCCTACTCCCCCCACCCCCCATACACCTCACCCTCCCCCACACGAAGCGCACCCCGCAGCGCATCCTGATCCACAGGCAAACTGAACACCCGTACCCCCACGGCGTTGTAAATTCCATTCGTGATCGCCGGCGTAATCGGGATGGAGCTGATCTCACCGACACCCTTGGCCCCAAATGGCCCGTCCGCCGTTCCATCCTCCACGATGAACGTCGTCATGCGCGGCGTGTGCTGGATACCCGGCATCTTGTACTGGCCCAGATGCCCGGTCCACGGGATGCCGTCCTTCACGATGTAGGCCTCGGTCAGGCAGTTGCCCAGCCCCATCACGATGCCCCCCTCGATCTGGCCGGTCAGCGCAAGCGGGTTGATGGCGCGACCCACGTCATGCGCACTGACCACGCGCAGTACCCTGACTTCGCCGGTGGCGGTGTCGACCTCCACGAGCGCCGCGTGCACGGCATAACTGAAGGCAAAGTGCATGTCACCGCCTGTGCCAAGCGGCTGCGTCGCCGGCGCCCAATACTCGTATGTCAGCTGCAGCGGGCCACCGTCCTCGCGCAGCCATCGCACGGCGTCGGCAAACGGGACGCGGCGTGACGCGGCATCGCCGCTGCCGGCCGGTTCTGGCTTGACGTGGAGCAGTCCCTCAGAGAAGTAAATGCGGTCGGGTGGCACCTCCAGCCGCTCGGATGCAGCGGCGGCCAGTCGCTCCCGCATCGCCACGGCGGCCAGGCGGGCGGCATTGCCGGTGACGTAGGTCTGCCGGCTGGCGGTGGTCGGACCCCCGTCGGGCGTCAGGTCGGTGTCCGAGAGGTGGACGCGCACCCGCCCGTAGGGCAGTCCCAGTTGCTCGGCTGTAACCTGCGCCAGCACCCCAACCAGCCCCTGTCCGATCTCGGCGCTGCTGGTGCGGATCTCCACACAGCCATCGTCGAAGACCTCGATCTCGGCGCCGGCTTTGTCGGGTGCGCCGCCGCCCAGGCCGGTATTTTTGTAGCCGGCGGCCAGTCCCCAGGCACGCCGCCAGCGTGATGCGGCCCCTGGGTCGAAGGGTGCTTTGTCCTCTGGCATCGTCAGGCTGTCCGGTTGGCGAATCTCGTCTGCCACCAGGCGCAGGCACTCGAGCAGACCGACACTCTCGCGCAGCAGCTGGCCCGTGGCGGTGGTTTCCCCCACGCGCAGGGCATTCAGCCGGCGCAGCTCGATGGGGTCGATGCCGAGCGTTTCCGCCAGGATGTCCATGTTCGATTCGACAGCAAAGGCCGATTGGGTGACACCAAAACCGCGGAACGCACCGGCGGGCGGGTTGTTGGTGTACATGGCATAGCAGTCGATCTTGACGTGGGGGATGACGTAGGGTCCGGTGGCGTGGGTGGTGGCTCGCGTCATCACCTTTTCGCCCAGCGAGGCGTAGGCGCCGCTGTCGCCCAGCAGCTCGGCTTCAAGCGCCACCAGGCGGCCATCGCGCCGCGCACCCGTTTTGACGCGGATGGTGGTGGCGTGCCGTTTCGGATGAAAACGCAGCGATTCGGCGCGATCGT
Source organism: uncultured Anaerolineae bacterium (assembly GCA_964443225.1). GTDB lineage: Bacteria > Chloroflexota > Anaerolineae > SSC4 > Amarolineaceae > SSC4. Next base: position 87,544 of record CAYUCC010000010.1, on the reverse strand, counting down.
AGAGCATCTTGACCGCGCGGCCGGTGGCACGTGCCAGCAGCGCCACGTGAATCTGCGCGGCAATGTCCTCCTTGCCCCCGAACCCACCACCGATTAGCGTGCCGACGATGCGCACGTCACTCGCCGGCACGCCCAGACACCTGGCGACCTGCTCGCGATCGGCGTACGGAATCTGCGAGCCAACATAAATCGTGAGCTTGTCGTGCAGGATAGGCGGCATGTCACGATGCCCGAGGGTATTGGGATGGACGTGTGCGGTGGTTTCATCGGCCGTGACGTCGTCCATGGCCTGCGACACGTTGGCCGGCGGGTACGGGTTGGGCACACCCGGCGGCACGGCGATGGCACATTCCGGCTCCAGGAAGGCGTGCTCGGTGGTTGGCGTGCGGTAGGTGCGCTCGACGATAACGTCGGCGGCGGCAAAACCGGCGGCCACGTCACCGTGGCGCACCTTGATGTGCTTGAGCAGGTTGCCGGTGGGGCGCTGGGGATGCAGCACCTGCGCCCCGGGCGCCAGCGCCGCAGCTGGCGAGTCGATCACCGGCAGGGGCTCGTAGTCGACGTCGATCAGGCCCAGCGCGGCGGCGGCAATCTCTGGCGTATCGGCGGCGACGATGGCAATTGCATCACCTGTGTAGCGTGCCGGCTCGGGACCCCCCACCAGCACCGGCCAATCGAGCTCGACCAGGCCGTGTTTGGGGGCACCTGGCACATCCTGCCAGGTCAGCACGGCATGTACGCCGGGCAGCGCCAGGGCGCGGCTGGTCTCGATGCGACGGATGCGGGCGTGGGGCAGGCTGCTGCGCAGGGTACTTGCGTAGAGCATCCCCGGGAAGACGTAGTCGTCGGTGTAGCGGGCGGCACCGGTGACCTTATCCACGGCATCGGGCCGCGGCAGCGGCTGGCCGACGACGGCCAGGGGTGGTTGGGTTGCCGGCAGGGTGGGCGGTGCAGCCGCGGGTATGCCGCCCAGCTCATCGGCGGCTTGTTTGACGGCGGCCAGGATGCTGGTGTAGCCCGTGCAGCGGCAGAACGTATCTTTGAGCGCATGGCGGATGTCGTCGTCACTGGGCTGAGGGTTCTGGTCGAGCAAGGCCCTGGCCATCATGATCATGCCCGGTGTGCAAAAACCACACTGTGTGGCCCCCTGTTCGATGAAGGCACGCTGCAGCGGATGCAGCTGCGACACCGTTCCGGCGTCTGTTCCCGTGGTGGCGGCCAGACCCTCGATCGTCGTTACGGACCGGCCCTGCGCCTTGAAGGCCGGATAGATGCACGAATCGACCGGCACGTCATCGACCAGCACCGTACACGCGCCGCACTCCGCTTCGTTACAGCCGATTTTGGTTCCGGTCAGGCCCAAATCATAGCGCAAAACCTCCGCCAGAAACCGACTGGCCGGCACCTCGAGCGCGACGGGGCTGCCGTTGATGGTGAGCTGTAGTGGTGGCATCGTTTCCTCGGAGGGAGTAGGGAGTACGGAGTAGGGAGTAGGGAGCGGCGCGCACTGAGTTGGGTGGGCTTTTCGCTCCATCCGGATTCCTTGTGTCCAATCCCTGACGTCTGTGATTTCCAACCCCTGACCCCTAACCCCCAATCCCCAAACCCTGACCTCTAATCCCTGACCCCTGTGATTTCCAACCCCAGTCCCTGACCTCTGGAATTCCCAACTCCTGATCTCTAACTCCAATCCCTGAAGCCTGATCCCCCAACCCCTGACTCCTGGTTTCCTAACCCTACTCCCTACTCCCTACTCCGTACTCCCTACTCCCTACTCCGTACTCCCTACTCCGTACTCCCTACTCCCTACCCGCGACAGCATCTCCCGCAGCAGTACCCCCAACATCTCCTGCCGGTAGGGGGCGGTGGCGCGGTAGGGGCTGGTGCGGACGTGGGCTTCGCCGTGCAGGCAGCGGATGGCATCGTCGATCGCGTCCGCAGGGTGACGACCGCGCAAATAGTCTTCCGTGGCGTGGGCGCGGAAGGGGACGGGACCGGCGGGGCCAACCGCAATGGCGACGTCGTGCAGTGTATCGTCGCCGGCAAGGATCACGCGCACGGCCATACCCAGGATCGGCAGGGCGACCCCCTGCGGGCGCATGATCCGCCCAAATGCCGAACCCACCCGCAGAGCCGTTGCACCGCCGCGGCTCTCCCCACAGCGCACGCGAAACGCCACGATCAGCTCACGCGTCGCGTCCACCGTGGATCGGCCCGGTCCTGCAAAGAGGGTGGACAGCGGCTGCCAGCTGCCCAGCTCGGCCTGTCCCTCGACCCAGCGCGCCACCTGGGCCTGAGCATCGAGCGCCAACAGGGCAATCGTGCCATCGGCGGCAGGCAGGGCGTGGGCGACGTTACCGCCGAGCGTGGCGACGCTGCGTACCTGGGGTCCGCCGACCACACCGCAGCTTTCGACCAGGCACGTGGCGTCGGTTTGCAGCAGGGGCGATGCCACGATCTCGGCGTGGGTGACGGCGGCGCCGATGACGATGTGATCACCCTCGCACCGCAGCGCGCGCAGCGCGTCAATGCGCGTGACATCGACCAGGGCCTCGACGGTTGGTGCGCGTCCCTGCTGCATTTCGATGAGCAGATCGGTGCCACCGCTCACCACGCGCGCCGCGCCGTCGTAGCCGGTCAGTGTGGCCAGGGCCTCGGTCACGGTCGATGGTGTGTGGTAGTGCTGCCAGAGACTCATAGGCAGTGGTTCAGGCGTTGTGCCGTGCGGTCAAGACCAACCGGTCGATGTCGGAAACCATCTCCTGGTGCCGGTGCCACCAGTCGGGGTCCTTTTGAGCATCCAATTCGTTTACCGTTTTGCCCTGCTGTTCGACCCACGTGTAGTACTTGAGATTGTGCCAGCAGTCGTGCGCATGCACGGTGCCTTCGCGAATCCAATCGGTTCCCTGGGCATGGAAGATCGACTCGACCCGCACGGCGGTTTCGGTGGCATCCAGGGTGCCGTAACACTCGGACATCGAGGCCATCACCGAATGGTAGCGGTCGATGGCGTCGGTGCAGATCGTGACCACGGTCTCGTCGGCACCCAGCTGGTAGTATTTGGCCGTCTTGATCGCACCGAGCACGTTGCAGACGCCGCTGATGCCGAAGATGCTCGCCATGGTTTCGACCGTGGCGGCGGGAATGCCGTAGCGTCGCGCCAGCGTCTCCTGGCCAACCGGGTCGGTCAGGACCTGCAGCCCTTTTTTGCACTCGATGTCGTCCAGGCATATGACGGCGTCCATGTTGCGCACGTTGTGGATCCAGGTCACGTGTTTGTCGCCGATGCCCTGGATGTCGTGGGCGCCGTAGCCGTTGTTGAACAGGGTGGGGCACTGGACCGGTTCGAGACCGATGATGCGATGATCGGGCCAGACCTGCTTGAGCCGGTCACCGGCGGCGATGGTGCCCGCCGAGCCCATGGCCGAACAGAAGGCCGCCACCTTGCGATTGCCGATGCCCTGCTCGTGCAGCAGCGCGGCCAGCTCGACGATCGTATTGCCGGTGACGTAATAATGAAACCGGTAGTTGCCCATCACCTCGAACTGGTTGAGAACCCGCACCTTGGGGTCGCGCCGCAGCTCCCAGGTTTTGTCGTAGATCTCTTTGACGTTCGATTCCGAGCCGGGCGTGGCGATGACGCGGGCGCCGTAACTGCGGATGCGTTCGAAACGTTCGCTGCTCATTTCGGCGGGCAGGACGACGATGCTGTCGAAGCCCATGCGACAGCCCACCCATGCCCCACCAATGCCATAGTTGCCCGTGCTGGGCCACACCAGGGTATGCTGGCTGGGATCGACTTCGCCCAACAGCTCCTTTTCGACCAGCACCGAGTACGCGGCACCCACTTTGTGCGCACCGGTGGGGAATTCTTTGCTGTACAGGACGACGATGTTGGCCGCCACACCAGTGAGCTCGCGCGGCAGCACCAGGTAGTAGGGCGTGTTATTGGCGTCTTTCCAGGTGATGTTGAACAGGTTGATGGGATCGAGCGGATCCTGCGTCTTCATGTCCAGGGCGCGGGTGCGGACCGCGGGGTCGATGCGTGCGGGGTCGAGCATCTCGGCAAAGGTTGGACCGGTGATGATTGAACTCATAGCTGTAGCACTCGTTTCACTGCGGCGAGGGAAGGCTCGATGATGGGCGCCGTGCCGCTGGCTCGCATGGCGCTCTGAATGTCCTTGAGGCCGTTGCCGGTGACCAGCAGCACAACCGTGGCATCGTGGTCGATTGTACCCTGTGCCACGTGCTTTGGCAACTGCCCGCGCGCGGGTATGTGGGGGTGGTCGAGCAGCTGCTGCAAACCAGCCAGGGGCGCCGCCCCCGCCGGCTCAGCAAAGACGCCGCTGCCGCGGGCCAGGCGCGGCATGGCGGCCAGAATCTCGGCATCGTCGACCTGGACCGCTGTGCCGTGCGTCTCGCGGAGGGCGCGTAGGGCACGCAATCCGTCACGCGGCAGGTCGGCGGCGATGCTGTCGGCGATCGTATGGGCGGCCACGGGCGTGATGGTGTCGTGCCCGGCGGCCCAGGCGTTGTAGATGGCGGCCGAGCCGCTGGACTGCACCGCCACCAGCCGCGGCATCGTATCGATCCAGCCCAAAGCCAGCAGGTCCTGCAGGCCGCGGTGCACGCCGGTGATGATGTTGCCGTCGCCCACCGAGACGACGATCACGTCGGGGGCGCAAAATGGGGCATCACCGCGACGGGCGCCAAGCTGTGCGCATATTTCGTAGGCGACCGTTTTTTTGCCCTCGACAGTATAGGGGTTGTAGCCGGTGTTGCGGCAGTACCAGCCAAACTCGCGCGACGCAGCCAGGCACAGGTCGAACGCAGCGTCGTAGTTGCCATCGACCAGCAGCACGGTGGCGCCATACGTGAGCAGCTGGGCGACTTTGGCCGGCGGTGCGGTTTTGGGCACGAAAATGACGGTGGTTTGCCCGCTGCTGGCCGCCAGGCCGGCCAGGGCCGCCGCCGCATTGCCGGTACTGGCCGTCGTCACGATGGCGGCGTGTCGTTCCTGCGCCTTGACCAGCACCAGCGCGCTGGCGCGGTCCTTCAGTGACGCTGTGGGATTGCGCCCGTCGTCCTTGACAAACAGGTTTGGCAGGCCCAGCTGTGCCCCCAGGCGCGGCACGTGGTAGAGCGGGGTGCCGCCGACGTGCAGCGGTGGCACCGTCGCGGTGGGGGAGACCGGCAGCAGTGCGCGGTAGCGCCACATGCTGAACTCGCCATGCGTCGCCACGTCACCCGGATCGAGCGAGCGTGCTAACGACGCGTAGTCGTACACCACATCCAGGATGCCCTCATCGCCGTGCTGCGGGCAGACAGTGTCGACTGTCTCTGGCGCGTACAGGGCGCCGCAGCGCGTACAGCGCAGCGCCACCACATGGGGCGGCGCAGAAGCCTGATGGAGAGAAGATCCCGCTGTCATACCCACTCCACAGATCGTCGATCGATGGCTGATGCATCCAACACCGACACTAGCGTGTGATCCACGTGCCGGTCTGGCCGTCCAACGCCCGCTCGATGTTCTGCGGGTTGGTGATCAGCGTTTTCCCGTGGGGCGTCTTTTCCAGGTAATCGATGGCGGCTTCGATTTTTGGACCCATGCTGCCCTTCAGGAAATGGCCTTCGGCGTAGTACTTTTTGGCCTCGTCGAGGGTGAGCCGGTCCAGCCACTGTTGGTTGGGTTTGTTGAAATGGATGGCAACCTTCTCGACACCGGTGGAGATCAAAAACAGATCGACCTGGAGATCACTGGCGAGCAGCCCGGTTGCACGGTCTTTGTCGATGACGGCCCCCATGGCACCAACGCAGCCACGCAGCTCGCCCTTGTCGTTCTCGAAGACCGGAATGCCGCCACCGCCGACGCCAATCACCACGTAACCCAGATCGACCAGACCGCGGATCGCTTCGAGCTCCACGATGCGCCGCGGCATCGGTGAGGCGATCACCCGCCGCCAGCCGCGGCCGGCATCTTCGACCACGATCCAGCCCTGCTGCTCGAATTTGCGGGCGGTTGCTTCGTCGGTGAAGCCGCCGATACCCTTCGTGGGGTTCTTGAAGCCAGGATCGTTTGCATCCACGACCACCTGGGTGACCACTGCCGCTACCTGGCGCGGGATGCGCCGCCGGTGGAATTCGTTACCCATCGCCTGCGCCAGCATGTACCCAATCGAACCCTGGGTATCAGCGCCGATCAGGTCGAGCGGGGTGGTATGCACTTCGTGGGCTGCCAGTTCGTTGCGGCGCAGGATGAAACCGACCTGGGGACCGTTGCCGTGGGTGACGATGAGGTTCCAGCCGCGTTCCAGCATGCCAGCGATGTGGGTGGCGGTTTCGCGTACGGCATCCCACTGGTGTTCGACCCGTTGGTGCTGGCTGTCGGCAATCAAGGAGTTGCCGCCAACGGCGATGATCGCGGTCGGCGGTTTATGGGAAGTGGACGTCGTTGTCATGAACACCTCTTGAGTGAAAACTGCGGCTGGCTCGCCAACGCCCGGCGTCAGCGGGACCGCGTCCCATGGGGACCATTAACCACGGACAATCACCGGCAGCTCGGCGGCGTGGCTGAGCAGACGGCAGCCGTCGGGCGTGATGAGTGCCAGGTCTTCGATGCGCACCCCGCCCCAACCGGGGATGTAGATACCGGGCTCGACCGTCACCACGGCGTTCACCGGCAGCGTATCCTGGCTGGAGGGTGCCAGGGCGGGCATTTCGTGCACTTCCAGGCCCACGCCGTGCCCCAGGGAGTGGCTGAAGTATTCTCCATAGCCGGCGTTGGCGATCACCTGACGGGCCACGTCGTCGGCGGCGCGGCCGTGCAGACCCGGCTGCAGCGCAGCCAGGGCGGCGTGATGGGCCGCCCGCACGGTGGTATACACGTCCCGAAACCGGTCGTCGGCGGGTTCACCCAGGCAGAAGGTGCGCGTCAGGTCGGAGTGATAACCGTTGGGCAGGCGCGCCCCCAGGTCGATGGTGATGGGTTCCCCGGCCTGGATCAGGCGGTCACCGGGACGGGCGTGGGGCAGGGCGCTGTTGGGCCCACTGGCGATGATGAACTCGAAGGCCACACCCTGGGCGCCGTGTTCACGCAGGTAGACTTCGAGCATCCACGCCAGTTCCTGCTCGCTCAGGCCAGGCCGCGCCACGCTGTACGCATAGGCCATCGTCAGATCGGCCACCTGGGCCGCCGTTTCGATGGCGGCCAGCTCGGTGGCATCCTTCTGGCAGCGCAGCCCTTCCACGAGACCGGTCGTGAACGCCCAATCGGCGTCGATGGGTTCGAACCACCGCCGCCATTGATCGAGGGTGACGTGGCTGGCTTCGAGTCCAATCCGCCGGCCCGAGGACGCTTCCATGGTTTGTTTGAACGCCGCCATTTCCTGGCTGCGTGTGACCAGCTCTACGGAAAAATCGGGGGCCTGGCTGCCGGCCTGCGCCACGTAGCGTCCATCGGTGAGCAGGACCGCCGATGCGGTACTCACGAAGAGCCAGCCGGCTGAGCCGGTGAACCCGCTCAGGTAACGCCGGTTGGCGGCCGAGCCGATCCAGAGGGCGTCGAGGTGTTGTTCGGCCATGGCGGCCCGTACGTGTTCCAGACGAGGATTCGTCACGGTTTCAGCCTCCTGCGGTGACCGCCGTGATTTCGGCGGCCGGTTCGTCTGCTGCTTCGAGTGATGTTGTTTTGCCACAGCTGACACATTTGGCAGCCTGTTTGCCGTTGACCACCATCAGGCCCCCACAGTGCGGGCAGGGTGTAACGACGGGGCGTGTCCAGCTGCTGAAGTTGCACTGCGGGTAGTTCGCACAGCCATAGAAGACGCGGCCGCGCCGGCTGCGCCGTTCGACCAGGTCACCGCCGCATTGGGGGCAGGCCACACCGACTTTGGCCAGCAGCGGCTTGGTGTTTTTGCATTCGGGATAATTGCTGCATGCAATGAATTTGCCAAAGCGCCCGTGTTTGATGATCAACGGGCTGCCACATTTTTCGCAGGCCTCCCCCGTGGGGGTGTTGTCCACCTGGACCTGTTCCATCGTGGCTTCGGCACGGGCCAGGTCCTGGCTGAAGGTGTTCCAGAACTCGCGCAGCACCGGTACCCAGGCTTCGTCGCCGCCGGCGATGGTGTCCAGGTGTTCTTCCATGCGTGCGGTAAAACCGACATCGATGATGTCTGGGAAGTGTTTCACCAGGAGATCGTTGACCACGAAGCCGAGTTCGGTGGGATACAGGCGCTTTTCGCGTCGTTCGACGTAACCACGCTGTTGAATCGTCGAGATGATGGGGGCGTAGGTGCTTGGACGGCCAATGCCGTTTTCTTCCAGCGTGCGCACCAGGCTGGCTTCCGTGTACCGCGGCGGCGGCTGCGTGAAGTGCTGTTCGGGCAGCAAACGGATAAGATCGAGCCACTCCTGTTCCGTCAGGTCGGGCAGCCAACGTTCGTCACCGTCGGACGCGACGTCTTCATCGCGTGATTCCTCGTAGACCACCAGGAAGCCGGGAAACCGCATACGGACCCCGGTGGCGCGCAGCAGGTACGGGCGCTCGCCCTGGGCCGGCCCGGCTTCGACGTCGACGGTGATCGTATCGAGCACGGCGGGTTCCATCTGGCTGGCTACGAAACGTTTCCAGATCAGCTCGTACAGGCGATAGAGCTCCCGCTTGAGGTAGGGACGCACCGATTCCGGTGTGCGCGTGACTGCGGTCGGCCGGATGGCTTCGTGTGCTTCCTGGGCCACTTTGGCGCGCGTCTTGTACTGCGGCGGGGTTTCGGGGACGTACTCGGGGCCGTAGTTGGCCAGGATGTACTCCCGTGCCTGGTCCTGTGCCACCCTGGCCACGTTCGTGCTGTCGGTACGCATGTAGGTGATCAGACCCACGCTGCCCTCTTCGCCCAGATCGACCCCTTCGTAGAGAATCTGCGCATTGAGCATGGTTTGACGCGCGGTAAAACCGAGCTGGCGCGAGGCTTCCTGCTGCAAGGTGCTGGTGGTGAAGGGGGCTGCCGGTTTGCGGCGCCGCTCGCCCAGCTTGACCTTGGCCACCTGGTAGGTGGCGCGTTCCAGCTCGTCCACGATCGCGCGGGTATCGGCCTCGTTTTTCAGGTCGACCTCTTCGCCGCGAATGCGTACCAGGCGGGCAATAAACGTGGGGCGCGTCTTGTTCTTACGCGCACCCAGCGGCACCTGCTGGGCCAGCTCGGCGGCAATCGACCAGTACTCTTCGGACACGAAGGCCTGGATTTCGCGTTCGCGCTCGACGACCAGACGTACGGCAACCGACTGCACCCGTCCTGCCGAGGTGCGGCTGCGTACGCGATCCCACAGCAGGGGGCTGATCTTGTAGCCGACGAGGCGATCGAGAATGCGGCGCGTCTGCTGTGCATTCACCAGGTCCATGTCGACGGCGCGCGGGTGGGTGAAGGCATCCTGCACGGCATCCTGGGTGATCTCGTGAAACACCACGCGGTGCGTGCGCTGGGTGTCGATGTCGGCGGCTTCCATCAGGTGCCAGGCGATGGCTTCGCCCTCGCGGTCGGGGTCGGTAGCCAGGAAAATCCGCGATGCGGCTGCGGCTTCGGCTTTGATCTCTTTGACAACCTGTGTCTTTTCGTTTGGTACGCGGTACTTGGGTTCGAAATCGTTTTCGATGTCCACCGAGAGCTGCGAGCGCAGTAAGTCGCGCACGTGTCCCACCGAGGCGCGCACGCGATACCCGCGTCCAAGGATCCGTTCGACCGTTCTGGCTTTGGCCGGCGATTCCACGATCACCAGGCTGCCTTGGAAGCCGGTCCGCCGGCTGCCGTTGCCGGCAGCACCGCGGCGGGTCGGCGGTGTTTTGCCACGGGCAGAGGCTTTTTCGCCATTCGTGGCCACCGGCCGCGTCAGACCGGCGTGCTGCGGGGTTTCTCCCAAACGAAACAGGGTTGTGCCGCACGTCCCGCACACACCGCGCGTGGCGGCCTGGCCGCGGACGGTGAAAACGTATGCGGGTTCGGTAATTGGCCGGCTGGTACGGCATTTGACGCAGTAGGCCGTTGGCTCAGCGGGGAATGTTTTTTCATCTGATGACATGCAAAACTCCACTCAGGGCTTGTACAAAAAATCGCTTCTGGTAACGTCGCATGGGCTGCCGACGTCCGGAAGGTGATCCTGGTGTTCTGTCAGGTTGGGTTCTGGCACCACTCTGCGCTTGGTCAGCGGCAGGATCGGTACACAGCCTTGCCTGGCAGAGCACCAGTCTGGTATCAGGCGGTGTTGTGCGCCAGCACGTAATGCATGGCGCCAACCTGGCGCACCCACCCTTTCAGCTCGAGAATCGTCAGGGTACTGCTGACGAGCGCAATTGGCAGGGTCGTTGCCTGACCCACCTCATCGATGTGACGGGGCTCCGAAGAGAGCTGCCGGATGAGGAGGGCCTCGGTTTCGTCGGCGGGCAGCAGCGCCCGCGCTTCCGCCTGGTGCGCAACCTGGGTCAGGTTCAATTCCTGCAAAATATCGTCGATACTCAGGACGATGCGTGCACCCTCGCGCAGCAGCCGGTTCGGACCGTCGCTGCTGCGGCTCAAAATATTGCCCGGCACCGCAAAGACCTCGCGACCTTGTTCGACGGCAAACTGCGCTGTGATCAGGGCACCGCTTGTCTGGCCGGCTTCGATTACCACCACCCCCAGGGACAACCCACTGATGATGCGGTTGCGTGGGGGAAAATTGTTTGCTTCGGGCTGGGTACCCAACGGATAATCGGCCAGTAGGGCACCCGCCTGCACGATCTCCATTGCCAGCCGGCGGTGCTCGTAAGGGTAAATCACATCGACCCCCGAGCCCAAGACGGCCAGCGTGCGCCCCCCGGCATCGAGGGCGGCGCGGTGCACCTCGGCGTCGATGCCGCGCGCCAGTCCACTTACGATCGTGATGCCGTGACGGGTCAATTCTCCCGCCAACTGTCGGGCGACTTCACGGCCATAGGCTGTTGGTTTGCGCGTACCCACCAGGGCCACCGCCCAGTGATCGCCCGCGGTCAGGGTGCCCCGCACGAACAACACCGGCGGTGGGTCGTACACGGTACGCAGCTGCGCCGGATACGCGTCATCTTGCCAGGTCAACGCCTTTGCACCACTGCGCGCCAGCTGCTGCAGCAGCTGATCCAGGTCGAGCTGCTGGCGTGCCGTAAGCAGGTTCTGGATGGAACGTCGATCCAACCCGGCGTCGCGCAGGTCCTCGGCGGTCCCGTGCCAGGCCGGCTGTAGATCGCCGAAATAATCGATCAAACCGCGCAGGCGTGCCGGGCCGATCCCGCGTACACAATTGAAGCCGAGCCAGTAACGCAGATCGGCCATGCAGGCCTCCTCGATGTCTCTTTGGTAACTTTGTGTGCTGGCCGTAAAAAGTCGCCAAAGCATACATGAAGACTTGCGCTTTGTCAAGAGAATTTTGGTTTAAAGATTGAGCAAGGTGTGAGATTGGTTATTGGGGCGTGAGGCCAGGAGGAACGGTGACGACGATCTGCCCAGTGTCCAGGTCGACGTTGTGTACCACGTCGGCAATGGCGGGAAGGAGCAGCTCACCGGCGGGGGTTTGAACGACGTAGACGTCGTTGGCACCGGTGAACAGGACGTCTTGCACCTGCCCGATCACTGTGCCAGTGGGGGTGACGACAGTCAAACCGACGATCTGATAGACGAAAAACTCGTCCTCAGCCAGGGTAACGGCTTCGTTTGCCGGAATTTTCACCCACTGGCCACGCAGCAGCTCGGCCTGATTCCGTGTGCTGACTCCGACCAGGGTCAGGATAACGCCCCCCTTGTGCGGCCGGAACGCCTGCACACCAACGGGCAGCGCCGTATCACCCAGGTAAACGCGCGTCAGTCGGGCAAAACGCTGCGGATCGTCGGTTTCCAGGCTGACCAGCACCTGGCCTTTGATGCCGTGGGGACGCACGATACGGCCAATGACCAGGTAGGTTGGTGTTGGGTTGGATGGTGGGGTCATTCAGTCACCGCCAAGGACGCAGACAAATAACTTCCCGTTTTTGGCCAACAGGCGAGAAGGTATTTGTCTGCGGCCCTTGTGGCTCACACCGCGTGTTCAGGGCTAGTAAAAGAATCACTTCCCGTGATTTGTGACGAATTCCAGTCATTTTGTTGGAAGTTCTTCTTTTGCTGGCCCTTAGTTGATTTCCAGGGATGCGCGTTTGCCCTGGCGTACGGCAGCCACGCGCAGCAAAACGCGCAGCGAGTTGACGACGCGCCCGCTTTTGCCGATGATACGTCCCATGTCATCGGGCGCCACGTGCAGGTCGATCCGAATCTCCTGCGGGGTGACTGTTTCACGGACGCGAACCTGGGTAGGATCGTCTACCAGGTTCTTTGCCATGTATTCGACCAGTTCTTTCATCAGTCCGTCCTGGCCATAATGGCCGTTTAGTTCGCCCAGGGTGCTTTTTCAAGCACGCCGCTGCGGAACAGCAGACGCGCCACGGCATCCGAGGGCTGGGCGCCCACGCTCAGCCAATAGCTGGCGCGTTCTTTGTTGATTTCGATCGTTTCGGGTTCGGTGCGGGGATTGAAATACCCCAGATTCTCGATAAAGCGGCCGTCGCGCGGTGAACGAATATCAGCGACCACGATGCGGTAGGTGGGCTGCCGGCGAGCACCCTGCCGGCGCAGGCGAATACGAACCATGTGAAGTTTCTGCTCCTTTGATTATCGAAACATTCCAAACAAATCTTGCAGGCCGCCGCGGCCCCGCCGGCCGCCGGTGAGCTGTTTCATCATACGCTGCATCTGGCGGAACTGAATCAACAGATCGTTGATCTCTGCCACCGTCGTACCCGATCCGCGTGCGATCCGCCGTTTACGACTTCCGCCGATGATGTCGGGATGGCGTCGTTCCTCGAGCGTCATCGATTGGATGATGGCTTCGATCATCTTCATCTGGCCATCGGTGACCTCGGGTGCCAGTTCCTTGTTCATACGCGACATGCCGGGGATCATGTCCATTAACTGGCTCAATGGCCCCAACTTCTTCACTTCCCCCAGCTGCTTGAGGAAATCTTCCAGGTCGAACTCGCCCTTGGCCAGACGTTTGCCGATGACTTCGGCCTGCGTCCGGTCCAGCGATGATTCCGCTTTCTCGATCAGGGTCAACACATCACCCATGCCGAGAATACGCGACGCCAGGCGATCGGGATAAAACGGCTCGAAGGCGTCGACCTTTTCGCCGGTGCCCAGGAACTTGATCGGCACCCCCGTCACTTCGCGAATCGAGAGGGCGGCACCGCCGCGGGCGTCACCGTCGATTTTAGTCAGAATCAGACCCGTAACCCCGACGTGCGCATGAAAGCCCTCGGCCACACGCACCGCTTCTTGTCCGGTCATGGCATCGACGACCAGGATCACTTCGGTGGGCTTTGTGCGGGCTTTGACCTGCTCCAATTCGCCCATCATGACGTCGTCGATCTGCAGGCGCCCGGCGGTGTCCAGGATGACGATGTTGTACGCCCCTTCTTTGGCCCGCTGTACGCCGTTGGCACAAATCTGGGGTGGTGGCACGCGCGTACCCTCGCTGTGCACCGGGATGTCGAGCTGTTTGCCCAAAATCTCTAACTGGGTGATCGCGGCCGGACGGTAAGTGTCAGCCGCCACCAGCAGGGGGCGCTGCCCGTTCTTACGCATGCGCAGTGCCAGCTTGGCCGCGGTCGTCGTCTTGCCGGACCCCTGCAGGCCAACCAACATGATGACGGTGGGTGGGTTCGACGCGATGTTAAGCTTGCCCGCCTCACCCAGCATGGTGATCAACTCTTCGTTGACGATTTTGATCACCTGCTGCGCCGGCGTCAGACTGCGCATCACCTCGGCGCCGATGGCGCGCTCTTTGACGCGGCCAACGAAGTTTTTGACCACCTTGTAGTTGACGTCGGCCTCGAGCAGGGCCAGGCGCACTTCGCGCAGCGCCCTATCGACGTCAGCCTCGGTCAGCTTACCCTGGCTGGCCAGGCGATCAAAGACGGCCTGCAGCTTTTCCGTCAGCGTTTCAAACACACCCAATCCTCACTTGGTCACAGGTCGCGATCGATCTCTTCTGGCCGGATTAAACCAGACACGCGATTCTACAGGAGGTTGTGGTTTTCGTCAAGTTCCTGTATAATTCGGTCAACGACAGAAAAGACGTTGACGAGGCCGCAGCTGAGGCGTATGATCCGTAAAGAACCTTCTCCCAAACCCGGTTACGTTCTGGTTACCTTCGAGCTACCCGCCGCGATCTGGGCCGAGCAAGTGGCCCTGGTGGGTGAGTTCAACAACTGGAACAAAAAGAGCCATTTTTTGCAGCAGGGGCGAACCGATGCCACCTGGCGGATTACGCTCGAACTGCCCGTCGGTCGGCGTTATCAGTTTCGTTACCTGGTCAACGGCACAGACTGGCACAACGATTGGTCGGCCGACGAATACCTGCCGAATCTCCAGGGCAGCGATAACTCGGTGGTGTTGACCTGACACCGCGTTCGGATGCCATCTGATCCTGAAAACCCAGCAGCCCGGCGGCGTGAAGCAGCTGGGCTTTATTGTTGTTGGGTGTACCAGAAGGGCGGGCTGAACCACCGGGCGAGATGTGGTGGGGTGCACCATGGGTCGATTCTGGTTGGGAACGTAACCCGGGTACCCGCCACCGTCGTTGCACCCGTCATGTTGCTTGATAGTGGCACCGGCGTGTCGGTCGGTGGTGGTACGGGGGTGTCAGTGGGTGGCACCGGCGTGTCGGTTGGCGGTGGCACGGGCGTGTCTGTCGGTGGCACAGGGGTATCCGTGGGTGGCACAGGGGTATCCGTGGGTGGCTCCTCGGTTGCGGTGGGTGTGGCGGGCACGACGTCGGTCGGCGTCGGTGTCAGCTCGTCGGGTGTCGGGCTGGCGGTCGGTGTCGAATCGACCGGTGTGGGTGTCAGGTCTTCCACGGTGGCAGTGGGTGTGATCTCGCCCACGGTCGAGGTGGCGGTGGGTGTCAGAAATACCGTGGTGGCCACGACGGTGGCGGTTGCGACGTCCGTGGGTATCACGGTCACGCTGGGTACGATCGTCAGCGGCAGGATCGGTGTGGCCGTGGGGCGGGCCACGCGGGTGGGACGCGTGGTCGGCCGGCGGGTGGGCCGAACGGGCACCACGGGTTGGCGGCGCGTGGGGGATGGCGGTTTCATCGTGGAGGTCGCCGTGGGACGAACGCGTGCTTCGGGGGTCGTGCCTGGCGGTGGCGGCGTGACGATAATCTGATCGGCCCAGATGGTATTTGCTGCGGGGTCGGTATGACCCATCACGGTGACGAGTGCACCTGGTCGCAGGTTGGAATTGTGGGTCGCAAACAGGCCGGGTGGGAGCGAGATCCGGATGTCCGTATCGAGCGTCAACGATTTTTCGTCGGCAAAAATCACGACACCGTTCAAAGTGACCGGGGTCGTGCGCCCCAGGTCCATGGC
This sequence comes from uncultured Anaerolineae bacterium, assembly GCA_964443225.1. Classification (GTDB taxonomy): domain Bacteria; phylum Chloroflexota; class Anaerolineae; order SSC4; family Amarolineaceae; genus SSC4. The sequence continues at coordinate 72,078 of CAYUCC010000010.1, read as the reverse complement.
CAACCGCGCCTCGTTGGCCCGCCGTGTATCGAAACCAAACTCGAGCTCGTCCTTGAGGTCAGGGTTCATCATGGTCCTGACGCTGACATCGAGTGATTCGGCGGTAACCTTGGGTGGATAGAACAGGTCGCCGGGCAGCGCGCTGATGCTGAGTGTGGTGAAGGCAGTCGTGAAGGCCAGGATCATCAGCAGTGCCAGGGCGATAAGGCCTGGCCGCCCCACCGGCTGCGCACCGCGCAGCCATCCCCAGGGCAAGGCGCGCCGGTTGGGTGCTGCCGGGGCACGCGTGGTTGGCGGTGTCACGGCAGCCGGTCTTTGAACGGGCTGCGCAGCGGCGCGCAGGAAGGCCTGGCGACCGCTGGCCATCAACGTCGAGGGTGGCGGTGGCGGGCCGGCCAATGCCGAGAGTGCCTGTGCTGTCAGCAAAGGGTCGCGCAGTTCAGCGGCGTGAGCACGATAGCGCTGTAGACAGCTTTCCAGCGATTCTCCCCTGGCCATCCGTTCGACGCAGTCGTCGAAAATGACTTCCAGATCGTTACCGCTTTTCATCGCTCGTCATCCATGAGTCGGCGCAGAGCAGCGACAGCACGATACTGCAGTGCTTTCACCGCTCCTTCACTTTTGCCGATAATGTGCGCCACTTCTGCAATGCTTTTCTCCTCCAGGAAACGCAGCGCAATGACCTGGGCCTGATCTTCGGTCAACCGGCTGATTGCCGCGCGAACCCCTTCGTGCGACAAGCGTAGTTCTGCGGCATCTTCCAGCCCCCGACCTTCCATGGGGGTGTCGGCTTTTTCGTCCAGCCCGACGTGCCGACTGTGGGTCGATCGTCGATAATAATCGATGACCAGGTTGTGCGCGATACGGTACAGCCATCCCGAAAAGGAGATCGTCCAGGCGCGGTCTTTCCGTATAGCTTCCAGCATGCGCAGGAAAACCTGTGCGGTCAAATCTTCTGCCAGATTGGCGTCACCCACGCGGTGATAGATGTAGCTGTAGATGCGCAACGCGTAAAGATCGTAGATCGTACTCAGTGCATGAGGATCTAACGATCGAGTACGTTCGAGCAGCGATGCCTCATCGGGCACCGCTGTCGCAACACCCCTGGTATCTCTGGTCTTCAATGATGACGTCCATTAGGTCGAAAAAGCAACGGTCGAATAGAACCAGGTTAGCGACTAGCCAACATTCTAGTGCCCGCGTTCACCTCCGGTGAGACGCCAGGCGGCGTAGATGCGTTGGAGCGCGGTCACGTTGGTCAGGATGGCCAACAACCAGAGGGCAATCAGCATCCAGCCACTGATCAGACCCACAATCAGGATGACGACGCGTTCGACACGGGTCAACAGACCGGACTTAATGTCGAGTCCGAGACCTTCGGCGCGTGCTCGCGTATAACTGACCATCAGGGACCCGACGAGGGATACTACCACAAGGATCGCTTCTGTCTGAAGCCCCACCTGGAAGTAGTAAAACAGCAGGCCTACAAAGATCACCGATTCGGAATACCGGTCGAGTGTGGAGTCGAGGAAGGCGCCAAAACGACTGGTACGGTTGGATACGCGAGCCAGCGTGCCATCGAAGGCATCGAAGACGGCGGCCAATATCATCAGGATGCCGCCCAGCCGAAGCTGACCGGACGCCAAGACGAAGGCCACGCCGAGCGCAAAAATAAAACCGATCACAGTCAGCATGTTCGGGGAAATATGGGTGGCCTGCAGGACGCGCGCGATGGGTTCCAGAATGCTGCGCGATTTCTCGCGCAGCCAGGACGTTAACATAGTCTGATCACCTGGTTTTCTTTTGTCGAAGTTCATGATAGTAACTGAGCAGCTGGTTGGTAACCGCTTCCCACGTGTAACGATGGGCCACGCAGCGACCCCGCTCGCCCAACTTCTGCCGTTGCTCAGGGTTTCGCAGGAGGGTGAGAATGGCTGCAGCCAACGATTGCGGGCAATTCGGTTTGACCAGCATTCCGTCCTGGCTGTCAACGACCAGGGTGCGGTACCCGACAATATCCGATGCCACCACCGCGCGACCGGCGGCCATGGCTTCGAGCAGCACGAGCCCGAAACTCTCGTAACCTTTGGCCGGTGCGCAAACGATGCTGGCCCGCTGGTAGCACGCAAGCAGCCTGGATTCGGGCACCGGTCCGACAAAACGGACCCGCTGCAGCCGCAGTTGTCCCGCCAGTTCCTGGTATGGGCGCCGGTCCACCGCCGTATACGCCCCTGCGATGGTCAACCACACGTGGTGGTCGTGTCTTTCCACGATTTCCCAGGCGCGCAGGAGTACATCCAATCCCTTTCGTGGCTCCAACCGCCCGATAAAGAGCACTTCCTCTTCGCCCGGCAGCGGCTCGCTGCCCGCCTGGGCGAAAAAACGAGGATCGATCCCGTTGGGAATGAGCCGAAATGTCACGTCGACGTACTGGTTCCAGAAAGCGGCGGTCGCGGCCGATACGGCGATGTGCCCGTCCAACAAGCGCATGCTGTGCGTCCACACCGGACCGGCCCAGGTGTACCAGCGGCTTCGCGGCTCACGATAGGCATGGAATGTACCCACGAAGACGGTGGAGGGTGCTCGCCGCACCTGGCCCAGGACTGCCCAGGAGATTCCTGGCGCAAATGGCTCGTGGAGGTGGATCACATCGAAGCGGATGTGCCGCAAACGATTCCTCACTCGCCACCACGCCTGTGGGTCGATGCAAACGTGGGCTACCGATCCGGAATAGGGAAACCGCAAGACGTGCGGTGACAGGTTGACCAGCCCATCCTGCGTCCCGATCCCATTACCGTTGGTGTGGGACGATGAGCACGGCGCCAGTACCTCGACGTCATGGCCACCCTGGCGCAGTTGTCTGGCCAGACCAGCAACATGTTTTGTGACGCCCCCCGGTACGGACACGTCGTACGGGGAAACAAGCGCGATCTTCAAGCGCTGATCGTCGAATCCCATAACGGTGTTGTCAAAACCCATTGCTCGGGTGCCGCCGTAATCATTGGTTCGAGCACGTCGGCCAGGGTTTGCGCGTGGCTGCGGGACCTCGATGCACCGGTTTCGCAGCACAGCGGCTCACCAACCGATACTATCACATGCCCATTGGCCAGGCGGCACACATGCATCGGAATCAAAGGCGCGCCGTAGCGTGCGCTGAGTATCGCGGCACCGGCAGGCAGGCGGGCCACGGCACCGCACAATTCAACCGGTGTGCCGCGCTGGGTGAGATCGCGGTCGAGTGTGAGCATCACCCCACCTCCCGTTCGCAGCACACGTATCAATGGTTTCAGAAGCGTATCGCTGGCGACGAGATGGTGACCATGCCGGCTGCGCAGTTGGCATACCCAGTCGAAAAACGCTGGCGGGCAGAGATGTTCGACGGGCAGGTGGGCCGTCCACCCGGCAGCGGCCATTGCCTGCAGCGCCAATTCGCCCCCCGCAAAATGCCCGGTCACCAGGATTGCACGGCCCGCCGTATCACGCACCTGCCGCAGCGTCGCTTCGCCCTCGATGGTAACCACGTCGGCCAGTGCCGACGCACTGAGCGTTGGGGCGCGCAACAGGTCGAGCGTGTTCAGCCACAGGTGCCCGTAAGCCGTTCGCGCAGCAGCCACGGCCGCAGGATCGTCGGGCCGCGCACCCATCGCATGCGCTACATTGTGCAGCAGCCCCGCACGCACACGCGGAAAGACGTGCCAAAGCCCAGCTGCCAGGCCATCCAGGGCCGGATACGGTCCGTGCAGCGGCATGTGCCTGGCTGGCGCGGCCATGATGCGCATCAAGGTGTAAGTCAACCAGCCTTTGACCGCAGCACACCGTGACTCACCAGCATTGGATATGCTCATGCTCACCCATCTTACACTGAAAACTGGACACTGTCAAAGCTTGCTTAAGGTGCAATTTGCGATCGGTTCAAGATTGTGATAGATTTAATGTATGTGGGATTCGTTTACCCGACGCTGGTCGCGCCCAACTCAACCCGACCTGAATCTTCTGGAAGGCCGCCTGCGTATGGCGGCCGATATCCTGCGCACCTCTGGCCACACGATTGTGTTGACGGGGGCCGGCATCAGTACCCCGTCCGGAATTCCCGATTTTCGCAGTGCAGAGTCTGGGCTGTGGAGCATGGCGGACCCGATGGATGTGGCATCACTGTGGAGCTTCTACCACGCACCGGAACGCTTCTATGAATGGATCCGTCCCGTTGCCCAGACGCTCTTCCATGCGCAGCCCAACGCGGCCCACATCGCACTGGCCAGGTTGGAAGCCCTCGGCCTGGTGCAGCGCATCATTACCCAGAACATCGACGATTTGCACCAGAAGGCCGGCGCCGTCGATGTGGTCGAACTGCACGGTCATATGCGATCGGCAACCTGCCTGCAGTGCCATACGCACTATCCGGCTCTCGATCTGTGGCCGCCGTTTTTGCAGTACGGCGCAATTCCCCGCTGCCCGGCGTGCGGTTCCGTGTTGAAACCCGACGTCATTCTGTTTGGTGAGCCACCGCCGTACCAGAGCTTACGAACCGCCCAGGAAGATGCCCTGCAATGTGACGTGATGCTCGTGGTGGGGTCCTCACTCGAGGTGGAACCGGCCGCCGATCTGCCGTTTCTGGCGCGCCGGCGGGGCGCCAAAATCGTCGTCGTCAACTTCCAGGCAACCCCCATCGACAACCGCGCCGAGGTCGTCATCCAGGGTGACGCGGCCTATGTCCTGCCCCGCCTTGTACAACTGCTGACCGCTTCTGCTTGACCGCTGCACGCGCAAAGGGATACCCAGGTGTCCCGCTGCACGCGCAAAGGGACACCCAGGTGTCCCGCTGCACGCGCAGCGGGACACCCAGATGGGTGCCCCGCCACGATCGTGCGTCTGAAAACTGCTATGGCGTCATGTAGGGGAAGTAGTTCTGCCGCAGCTGTCCCTGTGCGGTGAGCAGAATCGTGACGTCCACGCCCTGGAAACGATTGTTGCTGTTAGGTCCGCCGTCCACGACGATCGTGACCTCTGTGATCCCGTCAGGCATCAGCGCAGGATCGAAACTCACCGACATCAACGTGGGAGTTGTGCCTTGATTGGGACTCAGGGTCAACCACTCGAAGGCTTCGATGAATTCTTCACCTGCGGCACCCTTGTACAGCCAACCACGTTCGGTGCGTGTGAACGCCTGTGGCTCATTCAGGAACCTGTCCTTCCATTCCTGCCAGGTTGCCAAAGGAATCGGACCCGCGGTCCAGTTGATGCCGCTGCCGCCGCCCGCCTGTATGATCGAAACCTGCCGTGGCACGACGGGTGTGCTGCGCTCCTGGACCCAGCTGAGCGTCGAGGGTGATACGACCAGCGTGGGTGCCGTAATCGTCAGGCTGACGGGTACGTCGACCGGGCTGTTGCCAACCGTAGGATCGATGGCCGTGATACGGATGGTGGCGGTGTGGGTGCCTGGCGGCATGCTCGCCGTAGAAACCCCCACCGTCACCTGGCTCGGTGCAATACCGCTGGTGGGTGTCACTGTCAACCAGGGTGCATTGCCTACGATGGCCAGGTTCCAACCGACCACACCCTGTACGCCCGTGTTGGTGATCTGCAGCAGCAGCGGGGGCGGGGCGGTTCCGCCGGCCTGGGCAACAAAGCTCAAGCTGGTGGGGGAGATGACCAGGCTCGGTGCACGGACCACCATCGTTACCGTGACGTCCCTGGGACTGCCCGCCACCGGCGCACCGTTCTGGGTGGCGGTGATCCGTACGGTGCCCTGGTAGGTGGCAGGTGACAGGCCAATCGGATTGACCGTGACGGAGACCGTCTGGCCGGCGGGTCCAGCCGAGCCGTTCGACGGCGACACGTTGATCCAGCTCGATCCCCCAATGACCGATGCGGTCCAGGCGAGGTTGCCGGTGTTGGTGGCATTCTTGACGACGAACGTCTTGGGTGCAGGTGGTGTGCCGCCATAATTGGCATCGAAACTGAGACTCGTGGGGGTCACCGACAGTTCGGGCTGGTTCGAGATACCACCGCCGTCGACGTTGGCGAGCACGAACCATTGGCGCCAGTTTCCGCTGATATCCTCGAAACTATCGTTGACTTCAGGCTGCATGTAGAGACGTACCACGGTGGGACGGAGGATGACCGGTTCGTCGCGACCATCGCCGTCGATGTCCCCCGCGGCAAGGTTGAACCAGCCTGGCCCCAGGCCCGACGGTTCGAAGCCGCGCATCGAGGTGCCCGAGATGTTGCGCATGGTCACCTGTGGCACGTTGTTGTCGTTGACGCTGCGCAGGAGCAGGTTCTCCTCATCTCCATCGCCGTTGATGTCGCTGGGTGCCAGGTAGGTGAAGTTGGGGTACATAATTTCCTGGTACAGTTCCTGCATCGCGTTGAACCCGTTCCAGCGCCACACGTAGAAGGAGGGCAGCTGGAAGCTGACACCTTGTCGTGTCAGGGCAATCTCTTTGCGTGTGGTTGTGTCGCGTGCGTACTCGCCAACCCGCATGTCGGTCCAGGTGAATTGATAGGTTTGATCGAACAACGTCGAAAAATTGGCGCCGCTCCACCACCGCATACGCCGGTCCGTATCACGCAGGATGCCAAAGTCCTCGCGACCATCATCGTTGATGTCACCGGTGGTAATCATACGGAACGCGGCACCAAATCCTTCGGTATACACTTCGTTCCACGACGTGCCCGCCGCGTTGCCGCGGTAGACCCGCAGACGCGTACCGCTCCCTTCGGAATGGGCCGCCGCAATCTCGTCACGTCCATCGCCGTCGAAGTCACCTGCGGCGACGAGCTGCCAGGCGCCGGTGGGTGGCGTACGCTGAAAGTTGACTGCGGTGGTGCTGCTCGGGCGGAATGGGTCGAAGGCCCTGATCTGGTTCGTACGCAGGGCGATGACCTCATCGTAGCCGTCGCCGTTCAGATCGCCCGCGGTGACGCGTTCCCATCCTACATCCGGCGAAGTCCAATTGGCTGGCGTGCCGCCAGCCTGGTGCGGATCGCGAATGATGATGCGTCCCACATTGCCGGCGGTCGTAGAAATCAGAACCAGCTCGTCGTCGGCCGTGATGGCGGCTGCTTGCGGAACCTGTGCCGGCAGCCACCCAGCCAGGGGTAAAACAGCAGCGAGAGCCAGGAGTCGTAGTAGCGTCGAGATTCGTCGATGCATGTGCAGTTCTCCTCATTACGTCTTTGCGTCTTTGCGTCTTTACGTCTTTCGAATTCGAAACGAACGTTTGGCGTCCCTCACGGGGGGTCGATGGTATGCGGCGCCATTATAACACACGGCGATGGCGCGTCCAAGCACCTCCTTTACGTGGGGCGAGACCGGGTTGGACCGAACCGGTACGACCGCCGAATCCATTATACAAGACACGGTGCCCATGGTATAATCGGCGCATGGCTTTTGAGTTTCAGATCCAAACCCACGACACCGTCACCGCCGCGCGTACGGCGCTGTTCCATACCCCGCACGGTGCGATCGCCACGCCCTGTTTTGCCCCGGTTGGCACCCAGGCCACGGTCAAAACGTTGGCACCCGACGATCTCACCGCGCTCGGCGCATCCCTGATCCTGGCCAACACCTATCATCTCTACCTGCGCCCCGGCAGTGAGCTGGTAGATCGAATGGGAGGGCTCCATCGGTTTATGGCGTGGTCAGGACCCATCCTCACCGATTCCGGCGGTTACCAGGTTTTCAGCCTGGCCCACCGGCGTAAGATCGATGCGGATGGAGTTACTTTCCGCTCGCACCTGGACGGCAGCCTGCACCGCTTTACGCCCGAAAAAGTCATGACGATCCAGGCGCAGTTGGGTGCTGACATCATCATGGTGCTCGACGAGTGTGCCGACCCGCTCGACCGGCATTATAATGAAGCGGCATTGCAGCGTACGCACAGCTGGGCTGCCCGCTGCCGCGCCGCCCACGCACGTGCGGACCAGGCGTTGTTTGGCATCGTGCAGGGGGGGATATTCCCCGATCTCCGGATCGCCAGTGCCCACTTTCTGCGGGAGCTCGATTTCCCCGGTTATGGCATCGGCGGCCTGGCGGTCGGTGAGACCAAAGCCGACATGTACGCAACCCTCGACGTGACGGTGCCCTGTTTGCCCACTGCCCGACCGCGTTATTTGATGGGGGTCGGCGCACCGGAAGACATCGTCGAAGCGGTGGCACGCGGTGTCGACCTGTTCGACTGCGTGCTGCCGACGCGGGTTGCACGCAACGGCGGACTCATGACGCGCCACGGCCGCTTGAACCTGCGCAACGCCCAGTATGCCGACGACCCGCGGCCCGTCGAAGAAGGCTGCACCTGTTATGGCTGCCGCACTTTCAGCCGCGCCTATCTGCGCCATCTGTTCAAGGCAGGTGAAATCCTGGCGCTGCGCCTGGCCACACTGCACAACCTTCATTTCATGCTGCGCCTGATGGATGAGATTCGAGAGACGATTCGCACCGGATCGTTTGCCGCGTTCCGTGACACGTTCCTGGCCAACTACCACCTCAGTGACCAGACCGTGCGCCATCGACAAATGGCACAGCGCCTGCAGCGGGTGCGGGGCGGCACACCCCAGGACCCGCCATGAATCCGCCTGGCTCCACAGCGTGCGGGCGCCTTCCCCTGCCTTCACGCCTTCGTGCTCACCTTTGTGCCTTCGTGCTAATACCTTGTTTGGTAGTCGCCTTGATGGCGTGCAGCAGCCCACCGGCAGCCACACCCGAAGCCCACGTTTTACACATCGTCGCGCCTGACAGCACACTGCCGCTGCTGCATGACCTGGTCGACGCGTACCAACAGACGGCACCGTCAGGCATTACGTTCGACCTGCGACCAGCCAACAGCCAGTTGGCGCTCCAGGCGCTGCACGCCGGCACGGCGGACCTGGCCATGTCATCCTGGCTCACCAGTACCGACTTGCCTGGCCTGGCGGTGGTGCCGGTGGCGTGGGATGCCGCCGCGGTCGTCGTGCATCCACGTAACCCAATCACCGATGTGACCTTGTTGCAGCTGCGCAACCTTTACCGCGGGCACACCCTCGACTGGTCGGCCTTCGGCGGATCTGCCGGCGAAACAATCGTCATCAGTCGCGAAGATGGCGCCGGCGTGCGTACGGCGTTCGAACACGCCGTGATGAACGACCAACCAGTGACGTTGGGAGCCGTCGTGATGCCCAACGATGCCGCGGTGATGGACTTCGTCGCTTCGCGGCCGGCCGCCATTGGATACGTATCCCTGCTCGGTTTGACGACTGCCGGGTCGCGGGACAAGCAGTCAGCGCAGGTTAAGACGTTACCGGTCGAGGGCGTGGTTCCCACGGCGGCCGACTTGTTGCAGGGAGGTTATCACCTGGTTTACCCCCTCTACCTCCTGGCACGCCAACCGGTGGCGGCGCCTCTGCAGTCGTTTTTCGACTTTGTGCTGAGCCCGGGTGGACAAGCTGTGGTGGCACAAAGCACGACGGGCATGCGCAAGTAGGAGCCGGCGTGGCGTGCGGCTCCACCCGCATTCGCCGTGAGGATTTGCATGCCAACGTGCCTTGTGCTACAATAGCGCCGTTGTTGACCTGACACCGTGTGCAAAAGTGGGCGTACCCCCACTTTTCTTTTTGTCAGGTTTTTGAGCTTTAAGGGCCTATTCGAACACCCTGGAAAATGAGGCACTTTCGCAGGTTTTCGGAGAGACTTCAATTGTGTGTATCTTGCCTGTGATGAGGAGTTTGGAGACGGCATGCGCAACGAATTAATCATGGCCGTTAACCAGATCTGCGCTGAAAAAGCGCTGCAACGAGATGTGGTCATCGATGCGATCGAGGCCGCGTTGGTCTCGGCCTATAAACGAAACTTTGGCGCCACCGGTAATGTCCTGGTCAAAATCGATCAGGATTCGGGGCAGCTGCGCGTTTTTTCGCAGCGCCAGGTGGTGGACGATGTAGTCGATCAAAAGAACGAAATCACGTTGACCAACGCCAAGGCGATCGACAAAAAAGCCGAGTTGGGCGACACCGTCAACATCGAGACGACGCCGGCCAACTTCGGACGTATTGCCGCGCAAACTGCCAAACAGGTGATCTTACAACGCATTCGCGAAGCCGAACGGGAAGCAACGTATAAGGCATTTGCCGACAAAGAGAACGAGATCGTTAGCGGCACGATACAGCGCATCGATCACTCCTCGGGGGATGTCACAGTTGCCCTGGAACGTGGCGAAGCCATTTTGGCCAAAGCGGAACAGATCCCCAACGAGCGTTACCGCGTCAACGGCCGGATTCGCGCCTATTTGGTCGAGGTGCATCGTGGGACACGTGGTCCTTCACTCAAGCTGTCGCGCACGCACAAAAACATGCTGCGCCGGTTGTTGGAGCTGGAGGTGCCAGAAATTGCCAACGGTACCGTGGAGATCAAGAGTATCGCCCGTGAGCCTGGTCAGCGCTCGAAGGTGGCCGTAGTTGCCACCCAATACGGGATCGATCCGGTGGGCTCGTGCGTCGGCATGCGCGGTGTGCGCATTCAGAATATCGTCAACGAACTCAACGGCGAGAAAATCGATGTCGTCGAGTGGGGACCCGAGGTCAGAACGTTTATCACCAACGCCTTGAGCCCCGCCAAAGTCAACGACGTCTACCTGGATGACAGTGGCGATGCCAAAACAGCCGTGGTGGTGGTGCCCGACCGCCAGCTGTCGCTGGCGATTGGTAAAGAGGGACAGAATGCACGGTTGGCCGCCAAACTGACCGGCTGGCGTATCGACATCAAGAGCGAGACCGAGGCCATTCAGGAGAATGTGGCGCAGACGTTCATCGAACGGGCGCGCCTGGCCGCCATCGCGCCCGATCGCGATATTTTGGCCCTGGCCGAACAGATTCTGCGCGAGCGCACCGGCGCGCCGGTGTCGGACGCGTTCCCGGGACAGCTCGGTGACGTCGGGGTGGAACCAATGGCCGTGGAGCCAGGGTTACCGCCTGCCGAATTGACGCCAGCGCCTGCCAGTGAGCTGTCCGAAGAAACCGGTGAGGAAGTACCCACAACCCAGGAGACGTTGGCCGCTGAGCAGGCCAGCCGTGAGGACGATCTGGCCCAAGAGGTAGTCGCAGAGGTCGCGAGTGACAACCTCGCCAAGGCCGAGACGATCCCTTACCGCGACGATACGCCCGGATACATCGGGGACAAGCCCTTCGAATACGATGAGGCGGGTGACGCCGATCGTAAGAAGAAGAAGGACAAAAAGACGCGGTATGTCTACGACGAGTCGCGCGGTGAGGTAGTCTCTGTTCGACGCCACAAACGCGATAAGCAGGGTTGGGAAGAATTCGAGGAAGAGTAACCGTGAAGGGCAAAGGGCGCCAGGTCCCACAGCGACTCTGTGCGGTGTGCCGTACGGTGCAGGGCAAACGCACGTTGGTGCGGATCGTGCGGTCACCGGTCGAGGGTGTGGTGGTCGATCTGACCAGCAAACGCGCCGGGCGCGGTGCGTATTTGTGCCCGCGCCGGGCATGTTGGGAGCGCGCCCTGCACAGCAATACCCTCAATCGGGCGCTGCGCACAACCTTGACGGAGAGTGAGTTGGCAGCCTTAGCGGCATTTGCCGCAACCCTGCCAGACGACGAAATCTAGGGCCCGGACAGGGTCGTCGATACCCGGTCGCGGCATCGGCACGACGTGTATAAAGACTGCAATAAGGAGTATGGTGGCGCGGCAGATCCCCAAAAGGGGCGCCGGAAACGTTATGAATCGGCCAGGCATCCGAGAGTGCACGACTAAGCGTAACAGGATTGGGACGCATGCGGTGGAGCGCAATTATGTGATCTAACACACATCACTCAGCATCCACCTCTCCTTTCCCCTTTCTGATCTGCTTCGTTTTGCCTCAAAGCCATCTTAATAAATTGACCGATCGCGCAGGTCCGCCCACCACGTGCCGGGGTATCGCAGTTGTATGGAAACCAGGCGATGCCATCGATGGTACTGTGGCTGGCGGTCTGTAAACATCCGGCCCGAGTGCACGGGTATCGATCGGCGTCAACGTGACGTAAAGAGGCCTTCAAGGAGGCGACTATGGCATCCAGTGTCAAAACGAAACCAACAGAAGAAACGCCGCGCGCCCGTCAAGATAATCAGGTTCGCAGCAGTACTGGCAAAGACAATCCCGCACCGGCGCGCAGCAGCGAAACAAAACCGGCCAATCCAAACAACGCCCGCCCGTCGGACGACAGAGGTACCACTGCAGCAACCAACCCGAATCGGCCCGATCAGCGGTCGGCCGCGCGTCCGGATGCATCATCCACCGCGCCCGGTCAAAATCGACCGCGGCCGGCAGACAAACCAGCCCAAAATCAACGCGGCAACAGGCCGTCGGGCAACAATCGTTCCCGCGGCGGCGGTCACCGCCCTGGTGGTGCACGTCCTGCCGCCGGTGCCCCTGTGCGGCCACCGGTGCCGCAGGCGGCGGCTGCCGTCAAGCCGGCAAAGCCAACCGAGATCGAAATTCCGCTGGCGATCACGATTCGCGATCTGGCCGCGATGCTGCAGGAGAGCCCGATCGACCTGATCAAGGTTCTGATGACCTATGGCATCATGGCACCCATCACGCAGTCGATCGATTTCGATACGGCGGTGATCCTTGGCGCTGAGTTTAGCGTCGACGTCAAACCCATTGCAGCCGCTGTCACCGAAGAGGAAACGCCTGCGGTCGACAGCTCCCCGAAGACACTGCGTCAGCAGATCATGGAAAGTCAGACGGCCGAGGGGTTGGTAGTGCGCCCACCCGTGGTGGCCGTCCTGGGACACGTGGACCATGGCAAGACCACGCTGCTCGATGCGATTCGCAAAACGAACGTCGTCGAAGGCGAGGCGGGCGGCATCACGCAGCGTATGGGTGCCTACCAGGTCGAACTGGGCGGACGTAAGATCACCTTCCTGGACACACCGGGCCACGAAGCGTTTACGGCCATGCGGGCGCGCGGTGCCCAGGTAACCGACATCGTGGTGCTGGTCGTGGCAGCCGACGACGGTGTGATGCCACAGACCCGTGAGGCGATCAGCCATGCCAAGGCTGCCCAGGTGCCCATCATCGTGGCCCTCAACAAAATCGACAAACCGAACGCCAATGCCGATCGTGTGAAGCAGGAGCTGGCCGACGTCGACCTGCTGATCGAGGAATGGGGCGGTGACGTCATCTGCGTGCCGGTGTCGGCCAAACTCAAACGCGGCATCGAGGACCTGCTGGAGAACATCCTGCTGGTGGCCGAAATCAACCCGCTGCTGGTCAACTCCGAAGGTTTGGCCTTGGGCACCGTGATCGAAAGCGAGCAGGACCCGCGTCGTGGGGTGATTGCCACGATGCTGGTGCAAAGTGGAACCCTGAAAGTCAGTGATATCATGGTGATCGGCGGTGTCACCGGCCGCGTGCGCGCCATCTTCGACGACAAGGGCAACCAGGTGACCGCCGCACCGCCCAGTACGCCGGTCCGTGTCATGGGTCTGCCCCAGGTGCCGGTGTCGGGAGACACCTTCCGTGTTATGGGTGATACGGCTGCGGCACGCAGCGAAGTGGCCGCCTGGCAGTCTGCACATGCCGCCGTAATCACCGAAACACCGGTCAAGATGATCAGCCTGGAGGACATTTTCCAGAAGATGCAGTCGGGCCAGGTCAAAGAACTGAACCTGATCCTCAAGGCCGATTTCCAGGGGTCGCTGGAGCCGATCGTCAATTCACTCAATCGTCTCAACGGCGACGAGGTCAAGATCCGTATCCTGCTGCAAGGGACCGGCAACATCAGCGAATCAGACATCACCCTGGCTTCGGCGTCGCATGCGATTGTGATCGGCTTCAACGTGCTGCCTGACGGCGCCGCACAGAAGCTGGCCGACAACCAGGGCATCGACATCCGTACCTATGACGTGATCTACAACCTGATCGAGGACGTCGAATTGGCGCTCAAGGGTATGCTCGAACCGGTTTATCGTGAAGTGGCCCAGGGTCAGGTCGAGGTGCGCCAGGTGTTCAAGTTGAGCAAGTACGGCAGAGTCGCCGGTTGTATGGTCCTCAACGGCCTGGTCACCCGCGGATCGCTGATTCGCGTCAAACGGGGTGCCGAAGTCGTGACCACCACACGCATGGCGTCATTGAAACGCTTCCAGGAAGACGTGGCCGAGGTGAAGACCGGCTTCGAGTGCGGCATTCAGTTGGAGAAATTCGACGACTATGCGGTAGGTGACGTGATGGAAGCCTACAAGATGGAAAGGGTACGTTAGCGAAGTATGACCAGCCATCGACGCGCACGGGTCAATGGGCTGTTGCGCGAGGAGTTAGTATTGATTCTCAGCGGCGAGCTGGCCGACCCGCGACTCGCCACAGTGACCGTGTCCGATGTCGACATCAGCGAAGACATGCGCCATTTGCGCATCTATTATTCGGTGATGGAGGACGACCCCGCCGCCGAACGGGCCGCCAAACGTGCTTTGACGCATGCAAGCGGTTACCTGCGGCGCAAACTGGCCGAACACGTCAACCTGCGGCTTACCCCCGAGTTGAGCTTCCATCTCGATCGCACCGAGTCACGCGCACAACGCATCGATCAGCTGCTTTCCGAGATAGCGAGCCAGCCGGTGAACGCCGATGAATCGACAGGGGAGGCTGCACCGGCTGATGACACCATCCCCCCGCAGCCGTGATCGTATGACCACGATCGTTCCTTCTGCAACCGCCCTGGCAACCGAACTGGCCGAGCAGCTTGCCCAGGCCAGTTCGGTGCTGGTGGTGTCGCATATCTCACCCGATGGCGACGCCATTGGCTCGGCGTGCGCCATGGGCGCCATCGTCGAGTATTTCGGTCGTCCGGTGGTCATGGGCATTGCCGATACGCTGCCCGAACTGTTCCGGTTTCTGCCGTGCTTCCCCCGCCTCGTCCGTCAGACCACAGGGCCGTTCGACCTGGTGATTGCCGTGGATGCCAGTGACGAGCGCCGGCTCGGGGATCTCTACACGCAGCATGCCGGCCACGCGCGCGTGGTCAACATCGACCATCATGCGACGAACCTGCGTTTTGGTGCCATCAACTGGATCGACGCGAGCGCCGCCGCCACGTCCGAGATGTTGTTTCAGCTGACGGTCGCCCTGGCCGTCCCGCTGACGGCGGACCTGGCAACTTGCCTGCTGACCGGCATCGTCACCGATACGCGCGGCTTTCGCACCAGCAGCACCACTGCGGCGACGTTGGCTGCGGCATCGGTGCTGGTGAACCACGGCGCCGCGCTGCACCAGATCATGGACATTACGCTCGAACGGCGCTCGCTGGCGGGCCTGCGCCTGTGGGGTGAGGCGCTGCGCCGTGCCCAACGCCATGGACGTGTGGTGTGGAGCCAAATCACCGCCGCCGACCGCGCACGCTGCGGCGTCGGCGAAAACAGCGGTGATACCGGCCTCTCGGGGTTCATGGCGACGGCTAACGAAGCCGATCTGGCGGTGTTGTTCACCGAACGCAACGGTTCGGTCGAAGTGAGCATGCGTGCCAGCCCCGGTTTCGACGTGGCCGAGGCGGCCCTGGCCCTTGGTGGTGGCGGACATTCCCAGGCTGCCGGGTGCACGGTACCAGGGCCATTGGCCAGCGCACGGATTCAGGTCATGGCGGCAGTCGACGCCAGCCTGGCACGCCAGGGATATCCGCAGCCACCATTCGAGGTCCCGACGAATGCTGTGGAATAACCAGGCGTGACAGAGATGTTTGGTCTGCTCAACCTGCACAAACCGGTGGGTCGTACCTCGCGGTGGGTGGTCGATTTTGTGAGCCGCCTGACGGGTGTGCGTAAGATCGGCCACGCGGGCACGCTCGATCCGTTGGCCAGCGGTGTCCTCGTGCTGTGTTTGGGTCCGGCCACGCGCCTGGTCGAGTACGTGCAGGCTGGGACCAAGGTCTACCGTGCCCAGGTGACCCTGGGTGTCAGCACCACCTCCTACGATGGCGAAGGGGAGATCGTCGCCACGCACCCCGTACCCCCCCTGACGATCGACGAGTTGACGACGATGCTGAACCGCTACACGGGTGACGTGGTGCAGCAGCCGCCGATCTATTCGGCGGTCAAGGTGGACGGTGTGGCGGCGTACCGCCGCGCGCGGCGCGGCCAGACCATGGACCTGGCGCGACGTACCGTTCACATCAGCCGGTTGGCGCTGCTGGACTGGGATTCGCCGCACCTGACGGTCGAAATCCAATGTTCGCCAGGCACGTACGTGCGGTCGCTGGCGCATGACTGGGGCGAGGCGTTGGGTTGTGGTGCGCATCTGAGCGCGCTGGTGCGCCTGGCCAGTGGTCACTTTCGCCTGGAAGAGAGCGTTTCGGTGGATGCATTTGCCGACGCCGTACGGGCTGGCACCTGGCAGAATTACCTGCTTCCCCCCGACGAAGCTGTACGCGACCTGGTGCCGGTGACCTGTGACGAGGCGGCGGCATCGACGCTGCAAAGCGGGAACCCCCTGCCATGCCCGACCGAACCGGCCACGACGACCGGGCGGGCCTACGATCCTGGTGGCCGTTTGATTGCGCTGGTCACCTACGATGCGGACCGCCAGCAGTGGCGGCCGCACAAAGTATTTCGCACGAGTGCGTGAGCCAAGACCGAGGACGTTCCAATGAATGTCTACCACGATGTACAGACCATTCGCTTCGAGAAACCCACGGTTCTCAGCATAGGCAATTTCGACGGCGTGCACCGGGGGCACCAGGTGCTGCTGCAGCGGCTGGTGGCAGCCGCTCACACCAGCCGCGCCCACGCCGGTATTGTCACCTTCGATCCCCATCCACGGGAGGTGCTGCGTTCCGACCAGGCTCTGCCTCCGCTCAATACGATCGAGGAACGTCTGGATCTCCTGCGCCCCCACGGGCTTGACTTCGTGATCGTGCAGCCGTTTACACTGGAGATTGCTCAGATGGAGGCCAGGCAGTTTGTCCAGCTGCTGGTCGATCATCTGCGTTTGCGCGCGCTGTGGGTGGGACCCGATTTTGCACTGGGACGTCGTCGAACAGGGACAGTGCCGGTCCTGGAAGCGTTGGGTGTCGAGATGGGGTTTATGGTCGAGATCTTGCATGCCCAGCGGGTGTCGGGTGAAGAGGTGCGCAGTCTGCGCATTCGCGAGCTGCTGCTGGCGGGTGAGGTTGCCCAGGCTGGCCAGCTGCTCGGCCGGCCGCATTTCATCCGCGGCGACGTGGTCGGTGGGGCGCAACGCGGGGGCAGCATCGGTTTTCCGACGGCGAACCTGGCGCTGCGCAGCAACCGCCTCGTGCCCGCCAACGGCGTCTACGCCACCTGGATCGACCTGCCCGCCGAGCGTCGCGCCGCCGTCACCAACATTGGCGTACGCCCGACGTTCGACGGCCAGGACCGCTCGATCGAAGCGCACATCCTCGATTTTAATGGCGACCTGTACGGGCAGACCGTGACCCTGCATTTTGTCGAGCGCCTGCGTGGTGAGCAGCGTTTTGCCGGTGTGGATGAGTTGGTGGCCCAGATCCGGCGCGACGTGGCGGCTGGTCGCGCGATTTTGCAGGACCAGTGGCCGGTTAGCGAGCGCCGCGGCGTGCCGGGCGTGTTCGAGGAGCTCGAACACACCGCGGATTGGGCCGTGCGTATTTTTGGCACCGACCTGGTCACGCTCTACGCCCACGCCGCACAGGCGTTATTCCACCTGGTCGGTGCACCGTTTGCCCGGCCGGCGACGGTCAGCCACCCCATTACGGTGGAGGCGCCCGATCTGGAGACGCTGCTCGTGCGGTGGCTGCAGGAGCTGCTGTTTCTGATGGAGACGCGTGGTGAGTTGTACACCCGATTCGAGGTAAGTGCCGTGAAGCCACCGGAGGGCGATCGGCCCGCACAGCTGCATGCCACGGTCGGCGGCAGCGTGGGGCGTTCCGATCTGGCTCACGTCAAGGCCGTCACGTACCATCATCTGCGCGTGATGCAAACGTCCAACGGCTGGGAAGCGACGGTGATCTTTGATACCTGATATGCCTGCACCTTCCACGGTGCCCGAAGTTGGCATTGGCCTGCTGGGATATGCCTTCATGGGCAAGGCCCATTCCAATGCCTACAAGACGATTCCGTACATGGTTTACCCCCCGCCGGCGGTGCCGCGCCTGGTGGCGCTCGCTGGCCGTGATGCGGTGCAGGTCGCTAAGGCGGCGCAGCGCTACGGGTTCGAGACCAGCACCACTGATTGGCGCGATCTCGTGGCCGATCCACGGGTGCACGTGTTCGACAACGGTGGTCCCAACGATGTACATGCCGCGGCGTGCATTGCGGCGGCGGCGGCCGGCAAACATGTCATTTGTGAGAAGCCACTGGCCCGTAATGCAGAGGAAGCGGCGCGCATGCGCGATGCGGTCGTGCACGCAGGGGTCAAACACATGGTTGCGTTCAACTACCGCTTCGTACCCGCCCTGGCGTACGTGCGCCGGCTCATCGAGCAGGGTGCGTTGGGCCGCATCTATCATTTTCGCGCGGTGTATTTGCAGGAGCGACTGCACCCGGCCTATGGCACGCCCTGGCGTTGGCGGCACAGCCGCGAACAGGCGGGCAGTGGTGCCCTGGGTGATCTGGGGTCACATATCATCGACCTGGCGCATTTCCTGGTAGGTGACATCGCAGCCGTCTCGGCGATGACACGCACGTTCATCACGGAACGCCCGCTGCCCGATGGCCGCGGCATGGGTCTGGTGGACGTGGACGACGCATTTGCGGCCAGCATCCAGTTTAGCAGCGGTGCGATCGGAACCATCGAAGCGACGCGCTACGCAGTGGGGCACAAAAACTACCAGGCGATCGAGATCAATGCAGAGCGCGGCAGCGTCCGTTTTAATCTCGAGCGTCTGAATGAATTGGACATCTTCTGGGTGGACGATGTGCCGCAGGGAACAGCGGGCTTTCGTAATGTCCTGGTGACAGAGAGTCACCACCCCTGGCTGCAGTACTGGTGGCCGGCGGGCCATATCATTGGATGGGAACACACCTTCGTGCACGAGCTGGCCCATTTCCTGGACTGCGTGGCGCACGACCGGCCGGTCGCACCGATGGGCGCCACCTTCGTAGATGGGTATCGAGCGGCGGTGGTGACCGACGCAATTTTAGAATCGGCCGCAAGCCGCCGCCAGGTGGATGTCGTATATGCGTCGTAGAGACGTACCGCGGCACGTCCCTACGACGCGCCTATGAAGGTGTCATAAACATCCTGGAACACCGCCGGGCTCAATTTGTGCAGGTCGCGTAGAACCTCGTACGCCACGGCGCGAATCTCCCACTGGGCCGCTTTGTCACAGCGCAGCCACAGAAAATGGCGCCAGGCGCGAAAGTTCATCGACACGATGAGGCGCGTGGTGGAGGCGTTGGGCAGCAGAAAGCGGCTGTCTTCTTTGCGGATTCCCAGCTCACGCAGTTCGCGATAGGCCTCTTCCAGGTCCTGCATCGCCTTGGTGAAGCGGGCGTGGGCTTCAGGGTTCGCCGCAATGGCGGGTGGCGTGACGATGACCTCTTCCTCGGTCTGTTTGATTCGGCTCAGATCGGTGTAGCGCTGGCTTTCCTGGCTGTAGCTCGCCAGACGGTGCCGCACCAGCTGGTGGCTGGCGGCGCGCGAGATGCCCTCGATCAAAAAGGTGGCCGAACAGTGTTCGATGATATCCTCGTGCCCCTCATGGATGCGCGCGGCAATGAACCCCGGCGCCCTTCCCTGTTTGTCGGTTGAACGGTAACAGACCCGCCCGGCAAATTCGATCAGATGACTGGCGAATTCTTCGCTCCCCTGTGCCAGCAGGTAGCGCACATCACTCGCTTCCTGGTCCTCCCTGGGCAGCTCAGGATTCATCTGCGTATACGCAAGCAGCACCACGCGCATGGCATCACCCCTTCTTCCCTGAAATCCAAATCACATCCCACCGCCCAACCTCCAACCTCCAACCTCCAACCTCCAACCCCCAACCTCCAACCCCCAACCCCCCTCACACCTCGCGGATATCGAAAATCTCGGCCTTGAGCGGATCCATAATCGCACGCACCTGGTCGAGCGTCAAATCGGCGACTTTGATCATCACCTCGAACTGGTCAGGCATCGGACCCTCCAAGGTGCTGAGGGACATGATATCGCCGCCGGCGACGGCCACGGCACTGGTCAGCATGGCCAACTCGCCCTTCACATCGGGCACCCTGACCGTCACACGTACGCCGTGGCTGCGTGCACCCAGGAGCTCGACGAAGATCTTGAACAAATCCGATTCGGTGATGATGCCCACCAGGTTTTCTTGTTCGTCCAAAACGGGCAGACCGCCGATCTTTCTGTCGGCCATGATACGCGCGGCCTCTTCGAGGGGGGTATCAGGCTGCACCGTAATGACCGGCGCGGACATGATTTTTTCCACGCCCAGTCGCGCAAGCAAATAGCGCATCTCGAAGATATCCAACGACGTCGCTGGCGAGGGAGAGGCCAGGTAGAGGTCCTTGTCGGATACGATGCCGATGAGTTTGCCCTGGTTGTCGACGACGGGCAAGCGGCGGATGTTTTTGTCGCGCATCAGGCGCAGTGCGTCGTCCACGCCGGTGTTGCGGCTCACAGTGATGAGATTCTTGCTCATTCGCTCGCCAACTAACATGTTTTCCTCCTCACGATGTAATCGATTGATTGGTTATCAATGGTTGTCCAATGGGTTATCAAGGAGTGGCCGGTTTACGGCGTCACGTTTCTCATGTCTACTGCGCACTCACCACCTCCAACGCCACATCCGGCCGGTCGGTGATGATGCCATCCACGCCGATGTCCAGGAGACGCTGCATGGTTTCAGCATCGTTGACGGTCCACACGTGTACCTTGACCCCATGGTGATGGGCGGCATCGACAAAACTGGGGGTCACCACGTGCGTACTGCCCGAATATTCAGGGACCTGGAAAGCGTCGGCCAGGGGACGATAGATCGCCGACACGCGCAGCAGTTGGGCCAGGTAGAAGTTACGCACCTCGTTGGTGGCCGCACTGGTGGCAATATCCGGCGCAAGGGACCGAAAACGGGCCATGACGTCGTCGTACTCCGATCCAACCAGGACTCGTTGCTGCGCGCCGGCGCGTTCGATCACCTCCAACACGGCGGCTTCGATCGGCGGGTCGGACTGTTTGATTTCGATATTGATCCGCATGTCGGGGAAGGCCGCAAACACTTCTTCGAGGGTCGGGATACCGATACCCTGCCCGCGGAAGGGGAAAGTCTGCCCGTTGTCGGGCGAAAAATCGTAACCGGCGTCCAACTGGCGCAGGTCGGCCAGGGTAGAATCGTGAACGGCGCCCGTGCCGTCGGTGGTGCGATCCACGGACTCATCGTGGATCACGACGACCGTGCCGTCGGCGGTGGTGTGCACATCCAGTTCCAGGATGTCGACGCCGAGATCGACGGCGTTTTGAAATGCTGCCATCGTATTCTCCGGCGCCAGATCGGCCCCGCCGCGATGGGCCAACACCAGGGGCCGGTCGCCCTGCAGGTAGGGCTGCGGCGGTCGCGGCTGGATGGTGAGCAGGCGGTACATAACGAAGAGTACCACGATCACCACGACCATCAGGAGGACGCGGACCACGACTCGACTGCGCGACGGCTCACTTTTTTTCTGACTCATCGTTCGATCCTGTAGCCAAAACGACGCAGCGTCGCGTCATCGCGGCGCCAGTGCGGCACCACTTTCACCCACAGCTCCAGGTATACCCTGGTGGCCAGCAGTTTCTCGATCTCTTGCCGGGCGTTTTGGCCGATACGTTTGAGCATCCTGCCTGCTTCACCCAGCACGATGCCCTTCTGCGACTCGCGCTCGACGTAGATCGTCGCGGCGATGTAGGTCATCTCCGCTGATCGTTCTTTGAACTCGTCGATGACCACGGCGACCGCATGCGGCACCTCTTCGTGCAGGTGGTGCAGCACCTGTTCGCGCACGAGCTCGGCTGCCACGAACCGCTCCTGCACGTTGGTGACCTGGTCGGCCGGGTAGTACTGAGGGCCGGGGGGCAGCACGCCGCGTAATACGACCAGCAGCTCGTCCAGGTGCAGCCGCTGCGTCGCCGAAAACGCCACGGTTGCGTTTGGCTGCAGCAGCGCAACAAAAGCGGCACGTTGTTCGTCGAGGTTCTTTTGATCGACACGGTCGATCTTGTTGAGCCCCAGAACGACGGGTTGGCCTTCCTGGCGCGCCGTCAAGATCCGGGCAATCTGTTCGTCTTCGGGCTGCGGCGCTTCTGCCACGTCGACCAGCCAGAGAATGGCGTCGGCATCCGGCACGGCCCGCACGGCCTCGTCGACCATGTACGCGCCCAGTTTATGTTTGGGCGCATGAATACCGGGGGTGTCGATGAATATGATCTGGGCATCGGTTTCGGTCAGAATTCCCAGCACTTGGTTGCGTGTCGTCTGCGGCTTGGGGGACGTAATCACGATCTTCTGCTGCAGGAGCGCGTTGAGCAGCGTCGATTTGCCGACATTCGGCCGGCCAATCAGCGCCACAAAACCCGATCGGTGATCAAGGGGCAGTGTTTCTACGTCTGCTGTCAACGTCATACCAGTGTCTCATCGCCTCGTGCACCGCCCCGGCAGTGGTCCGGTGTACGTGCACCCTGCTGCATCGGCCCGGTTTTCGTCCGCGTCACGGCACGCTCATGATGTGACCAGGTGCCCGTGTTGGTCGATTTCACCCGCCCAGATGCGGGTGCTGCTAATCGGCATCCCATCATCGGCCAGAACCCAGTTGATTTCGGCAACCGGCAGGGGCCGCCGGCCCTGTGCCTGCCGCAGTTGATTGATCCGCTGCGCACCAGCGATCGTTTCGGGTGACACCACCAGCAGATCGTAGTCCTCCTCCAGGGTGTTGCCGAATGGATCGTGCAGCGGCAAGATAACGGTGCGCAGTGACGGGGCGATGGTCGTGACGTGTTCCTGCACTGCGGCGATACGCTCGGTAAATGGTGCCACCGGGTGTTTTTTGCCCTCGACGTAGCTGTTGACCGTGATACCGATAATGAGCTCCGTTGCCTGGGCAGCGGCGTAACTCAACAAGGCGCGGTGCCCGTCGTGCAGCGGGGAGAAGGTCCCACCGACTACCACCCGCATAGGCTGCGTCGTTCCCTGTAGGGCAAGGCGTGCACCATTCCAAAACGTCCTTTCCAGGTGGCCGGCAGTACGGCCGGTGTCCAATCGAGTCCTGTACCGCGTGGTGGTCGACCGATATTGCGCCGGCGGTCGTATCACAACTCGATTTTACCCCAAACCTGGGAAATGTCCAAGTAAAGTTAATGTAGATGCGGTTTGCCCTTTTGCCTGAGTTGCGGGTATAATCTCGCACATTATTCTTGATGACCTCCGCTTGGGCCAGGGACTCGAACTCTTTCGTTATTGGGAGGCCGGCATGGATGTCATTCAGCACCTGTGGATGCAGCTCAATCACACCCCCCTGCCGCAGGCCGGACCCATCGGCTACATCGTCCTGGCGCTCCTGGTCGGTCTCGAAGGGCCGTTCGCAACCCTGGCAGGCGGTGCGCTGGCGGGCTCCGGCCGCATGCTGCCGCAGGTGGTGGTGTTGACCGCCATCACAGCCAACCTGGTGGCCGACGTATTCTGGTATACCCTCGGTTATACGGGTAAAGCCGAATGGCTGCTGCCGTACGCACGGTGGTTCGGCATTCGTCCCCATCATGTCAGCCAACTCCAGACCAGCATGTACCACAACGCCTACCGCCTGCTGCCGTTGACCAAATTTGGCGCCGGCCTGGCGATTCCCGCCCTCATCGCCACCGGTATGGCGCGCGCCCCCTGGCGACGCTGGCTGCCCACCCTGGCTGTTGCCGAAGCTCTGCGCTCTTTCCTGCTGGTGACCATCGGCTACAGCGCAGCCAGCGCGCTGACCCAGGCCTCGACAGGGATCCGTGTCGTCATGGCCGCGGTCACCGTGTCGCTGGGCATTGCCTTCGTACTCTGGCTGCGCCGCTGCCGGCGCCCACTCCCCGCGCTCGAAGAGGTCCGGCACGATCCGTTGAGCCTGCCCGAATAACCCCTCCAACCCGTGAGGCTTTTTGTGAATTTGACAAGCCCACCCACACCGCCTATAATCGACTTTGTAAATCCAATGGACTAACAAAGCGAATCACCGCACATGCCGATTACACACAACAAACTAACCCAGGATCAAACCAAACGCCACAACCAGCGTTTGCTGCTGAAGGTCATCTACGACGGCGGTACGGTCAGCCGTGCCGATATCGCCCGTGCCACGGGGCTGACGCGGACCACCGCCTCGAACGCGGTGGTCGAGCTGTTGGAGGCTGGCCTGATCAGCGAGTTGGGACTGGGACCTTCCGGCGGCGGCAAACCACCGACGCTGCTGCGGGTCGTCGACGATGCACGCCTGGTACTGGGCATCGATCTGGCCGGCTACGACGTGCGCGGCTGTCTTTTCGACCTGCGCGGACGGATGGCCGCGTGTCAGGTGCGTCCCTTGGCGGGTCGCCACGGCCAGGCGGTGGTGGACAGCCTGCTCGAAGTGATCGAAGCCCTCCAGCAGCAGGCTGTGCGCCCCCTCCTGGGGATTGGGGTGGGCATTCCCGGCGTACTCGACCTGCACCAGGGCCGCGTCGTGCAGGCGATCAACCTGGGATGGAGCGACCTGCCGCTGGCCGATGTCCTGCAGGCGCGAATGGCACTGCCCGTGTACCTGGTCAATGACAGCCAGGCCGCCGCCCTCGCCCATTTCGTTTTTGCCAATCCCAACCACACGCGCAATCTGGCAGTGGTGCACGTGGGCCGTGGCGTGAGTGCGGGCCTGGTCATCGACGGCCACCTGTTCCAGGGCGGCAGCCTGTCGGCGGCCAGCGAGATCGGGCACATCCGCGTGGCGGAGGACGGCCCCTGGTGCCGGTGCGGGCATCGCGGCTGCCTGGAAGCCGTAGCCAGCCAGGAGGCCCTCGTGCAGCAGGCACAGAGCCTGGCCGGCGCGCCGGATGGCGGCTGGCAGTGGGAGACCCTGGTGGCCGCCTACCACGCACAGCACCCCGCTGTGCAGCAGTGGGTGACCAGGCTCGCCCAGGTTCTGGGAATTGCCGTGGCCAACCTGGTGGGCATCCTGCGGGTTCCCCAGGTGATCCTGACCGGGCCGGTGACCGGCTTTGGTGCCCAACTCGCCGTCGATGTGCACGCCGCGATGTCGGCGCGTGTGCTGCAGTCACTGGCCGAACAGGCGCGCATTACCATGAGTTCGTTGGGTGATGAAGCCGTGATGCAGGGCGCCGCGGCGCTCGTCCTCGCGCAGGAACTCGGCGTCATTTGATGGTTATTGTGATCTTTTTAAGGAATGGAGCGTGATGAACATGAACCTATCGTCATTTCCCCTGGTGGTGCCGGCCATCGTGCCGCCGCTCGACGAGGCGTTCCGGCCAGCCGTATTGGCGAACCTCGCGTTTCAGCGCGACGTCGCTGCCAGCGGGGTGGGTGTTCCCCTGGTAATCGGCCTGGCACGCACGCACGGGGCAGTGTCGCGTTTTGAGACCCTCGTGTTTCCTGACGATCACCCGCGTGCCGGTGATAATCTTTTTTACGCCGAACGTCTCGTGAAATTTCTGCTCTGGCAGCGCGGCGGCTGGAAGCTGACCATCGGCGGCCCGCGCGGCGTGGGTGAGCACATCGCCGCCGTCTACAGCGCCCATGGTGCACGCGCCTTCGACTATCACTTCATGGGGCAGCAGGTCTATCAGCATCCCTTCACGGTGGTGGTGTGCGATGCGGGCGACGTGCCCGCACAGCACGAGCGCGAACAAGCGCTCGGCCGCCACCTCGATGGCTGCCGCATCGGCTTCGACCTGGGCGCCTCGGATCTGAAGGTCTCGGCGGTCATCGATGGGCAGGCCGTCTTCAGCGACGAAATCGTCTGGGAGCCGCGCAAACACAGCGACCCGCACTACCACTACGACCACATCGTCGCCGCTCTGCGGTCCGCCCGCTCCCACCTACCGCGTCTCGATGCCATCGGCGGCAGCTCCGCCGGTGTCTACGTCGACAACCGGCCGATGGTGGCGTCCCTGTTTCGTGGCATTCCGGCCGAACGGTACGATGAGGTGCGCGGCATGTTCCTGCGCATCGCCGATGAATTCGGCGTCCCGCTCGATGTAGTCAACGACGGCGAAGTCACCGCCCTGGCCGGCTCGATGTCTTTGGAAGACAACGGCATTCTCGGCATCGCCCTGGGTTCGAGCGAAGCCGCCGGTTACGTCACGATGCAGGGCAACATCACCGACTGGCTGAACGAGCTTGCGTTTGCCCCGGTCGACTACCGGCCGGACGGACCACGCGATGAATGGTCGGGTGATGAGGGGGTGGGTGCGCTGTACTTTTCGCAGCAGTGTGTCTTCCGGCTGGCACCACGTGCCGGCATGACGCTGCCCACCGATGTCACCGATGCCGAAAAGCTGAAGTTCGTCCAGCACTACCTGGAGGCGGGTGACCCAGGCGCTGTCCAGATCTGGCAGAGCATCGGCATCTACCTGGGCTACACCCTGGCCCACTATGCCATGTTCTATGACTTGAAACACGTGCTGATCCTCGGCCGGGTCACGTCCGGGACCGGAGGGCAGCTCATCCTGGACGGGGCACGTGCTGTGCTGGCGTCCGAGTTTCCGGCCCTGGCCGCCACCGTCAACATCCAGCTGCCCGACGAAAAGAGCCGGCGCGTGGGCCAGTCGATTGCAGCGGCCAGCCTGCCGGCGCTGCCGGAGGTGATTCGATGATTCTGATTTCCCATGCCACACTCTACACGCCCGACGAGGTCCTGCCCGACGGTGCCGTTCTCATCGATGATGACCGGATCGTCGCGCTGGGTCCGGCGTCGACGCTGGCACCGCCGCCCGGCACACGCGTGCTGGATGCCAGCGGCCTGCACCTGACCCCTGGTTTCATCGATCTGCAGTTCAACGGCGGGTTTGGCCACGACTTCACCGCCGATCCAACGACGATCTGGCCGGTTGCGGCGCAGCTGCCCCGCTATGGGGTGACTGCCTTCCTGCCCACCGTGATTACGTCTCCCCTGGCGACGCTGGCCGCGGCCCGGGCGGTGGTGACCCAACCACCATCTGGTGTGCCGGCCGGTGCCGTGCCGCTGGGCCTGCACATCGAAGGGCCGTTTCTCAATCCGCAGAAAAAGGGCGCGCATAACCCGGCCTACCTGCGGGCACCGGACGCGACTGCGGTGACCGGTTGGTCGCCCGCGCAGGGTGTGCGCCTGGTGACTCTGGCGCCCGAGCTGCCCGGTGCCCTGGCGCTGGCTGAACTGCTGGCACAGCGCGGCATATTGCTCAGCGCTGGTCACTCCACGGCCACTCACGCCGAGGCGGTGGCCGGCTTTGATCATGGCATCCGCTACGGCACCCACCTCTTCAACGCGATGCCACCGCTGGGACACCGCGAACCTGGTTTGCCGGGCGCGCTGCTCACCGACGGGCGCCCCGTGGTGGGACTGATTGCCGATGGTGTCCATACGCACCCCGCGATGGTCGACCTGGCCTGGAAAGCATTGGGCAGTCGGCGCCTGAACCTGGTCACCGATGCCATGGCGGCGCTCGGCATGCCGCCAGGTACCCAGCGCCTCGGCGATTTCGACGTCTTCGTGGACGGCGTCAGTGCGCGGCTGGGGGATGGCACGCTGGCCGGCAGTATTCTGTCGCTGGACCAGGCCCTGCGTAATCTGATCGCGTTTACCGGCTGTTCCCTGGCCCAAGCTTTGCCGACCATCACCCGCACGCCGGCGGCTGCCCTGGGCCTGGCAGGTGAACGCGGCTCGCTGGCCCCGGGGTACCGCGCCGACGTGGTACTGCTCGACGATGCCCTGCACGTCGTGGCCACGTTGGTGGGTGGCCGGGTGGTCTACGCCAGTGAACCGGAGGTGATCGTATGACGATCCATCTGCCTGCAACCCACCTGTACCAGGAGATACACGAGCAGCCCGAGGTGTTGACCCGTCTCCTTGAACGCGAGAAGGCAGCAGCCTCTGCCCTGGCCGCTGCTATCACCACGCGGCGCATCGAACACGTCGTGATTGCCGCCCGTGGTACAAGCGACAACGCCGCGCGGTATGCGCAGTACCTGCTGGGTGCCGTCAATCGTCTCTCGGTGGGCCTGGCGGCGCCCAGCCTGTTCACGATCTACCAATCACCGCCCAATTTTGGCAACGCCCTCGTGCTTGGCATCAGCCAGAGCGGGAAGAGCCCCGACATCGTGGCGGTGCTGGCCGAGGCGCGCCGGCAGGGGGCGTTGACGGCGGCGATCACGAACGTGCCCGCCTCAGCGTTGGGTCAGACCGCTGATTTTGTCATCGACCTGCAGGTGGGCGAGGAACGGTCGGTGGCAGCAAGCAAAACCTACACCGGTGAGCTGGCAGCGGTGGCCCTGCTGAGCACCTGCCTGACGGGCGATCCCGATCGGGAGACGGCGCTGCAGCAGATCCCGGCTCAGGTGACGCAGGCGTTGGCGCTCAACAGCCGCATGGCGCAGGTGGCCGAACGCTACCGCTACATGGCCTCGTGTGCGGTCATTGGCCGCGGCTACAACTATGCCACGGCGTACGAGGCGGCGTTGAAGCTGAAAGAACTCACGTACACTGTCGTCGAGGAATACAGCAGTGCCGATTTCCTGCATGGGCCGTTAGCCCTGGTCGAGCCGGGTTTTCCGGTCATCGTGATCGCACCGTCGGGGCTGATGCTGCCCGAGATTCGGACCTTCATGCATACGCTGCAAATGCGGGAAGCCGAATTGATCGTGATCAGCGACGACGCGGCGACGTTGGCCCAGGCACGCGTACCCCTGGCACTGCCGGGCGGCGTGCCGGAATGGCTTTCACCGTTCACCGCCATCGTGCCGGGCCAGCTGTTTGCCATGCATCTGGCCCACAGTCGCGACTACGATCCCGATCATCCGCGTGCGATTCGCAAAGTGACCGAGACACGGTGAACCGTCATGGCGTTGGGTGTGATCGGGTGCCGGTGCAGGGTAATATCTGGGTGACATCGTCCTGTTTTAGTGATCATATCACCGGTCAATTCTCCTGCACCGGCACCGGCAGGTGGGATGTTTGGTGTTTGGTAACGGTTCTGGTACAATCGTCGTGGGGTTTTCCCGAAACAGCATCTCCAAACACCCGTACAAGAGGACCACACCGTGTCAGAATCTTCCCAGCTGATCATCTGCACCTTCGACGCTGAAGACAAGGCGGCGGAGGTGGAGCACGCCCTGGATGCCCTGGATAAACAGATCGATACGTTCAAATTGGGCAACGTGGCGATCATTCGCAAAACCGCCGAAGGCACCGTTGAGTTCCACGAAACGCACGACCGCATGCGTGGTATCAGCCAGACCGTGGGCGCGGTCGCCGGCACGGTGGCGTGGTTTGTCCACAGCCTGGCCGGGTCCTTCGGTGCCATGGCTGGTGAGAACGTTTCCGAGAGCACGTACACCGCAGTGCGCGGGCGGCTGCGCGACTCTGGATTTCCGGACGACGCCCTCGAACAGGTGGGAGAACACCTCGACGCCGGCATGTCGGCACTCATCACGTTGGTGCACCCCGAAGAAGCGCCCTACGTGACTGCCGAAATCGAAAAATTGGGCGGACACGTGCAGGAGCAGACCCTCGAACCCAACCTGGTGGCCGAACTCATTCACACTGGAAAATAGTGCCCCAAGAAGACAACGGTAAGGCAGAAGTCACACCCCCTTTTGCCTTACCGTTGCCTGATACGCCGTGTCGAGGCGGCCGCTGCCTGCCCCGAAAGACCGTCAGGTTTCCGGCAGTGGCGGCAGCGATTCTTCGAACAGCCACCCGTGCAGCAGCGATTCCACCGCTGCGCCTCCCTTCTCCACTGCCACCGCAACGAAATCGTGCGTGCCGGCGCTGCTGCCGGCGTGCCGCCGGTAATACTCGCGCAGGATCTCAAAAAACAGATCATCACCGACCGATAGGCGCAGCGCGTGCAGGGCCCAGGCTCCACGCCAGTAGACGGCGGGTGAAAACAGGTCGCCGGCCTGCGCCGGAATCGGCGAGCCAATGCCCTGGGCGGCCAGTTGATCATACCACCCGGCCATGGTCCGCGCGGTCTGCGCACGCCCGGCGGTGCGTTCGGCCCACAGAAGTGCAAAGTAGGTCGCAAAACCCTCGTTCAGCCACACATCCTGCCACGTCGCCGGGCTGACGTGGTTGCCAAACCACTGGTGCATCAACTCGTGAAAGACCGTTTCAGCACTGGCGCCCTGCGCGCCAAAGGTCGGGAGCGATTGGGTTTCGAGGGCCCAGCCCACATTGTCGTTCAGCAAAACCACACCGTAGGCATCGAACGGGTAAGGACCAATCAGCTGCGTCATGTAGTCGATCATGGCGGGTGCGTCGGCAAAACGGGCGCGGATGGACGCGGGCGTGCCAATGGGAAAGTAGTTACGAATCGGCAAACCGTTCGGCCCCGTGGTCTGCTCCACCTCGTACTGCCCGATGTGCACGGTCGCCAGGTAACTGGCCATCGGATCGGTCATCTCCCAGGTGGTCGTCGTGCGGCCCGCGTCCTGCCTGACGTCTGCCAGAACACCGTTCGCCACGGCCTGGTATGCATGCGGCACCGTGATGCGGAAGGTATAGGTGGCTTTGTCGGCTGGGTGATTGTTGACCGGGTACCAGTTCATGGCGCCGGACGGTTCGCTCACCACGAAGAGCCCGTCTGACTGGCGCTGCCAGCCCAGGGGAACGAATGAAACGCTGGGATCGGTGATCGGTTCAGGAACACCGGCGTAGTCGATCGTCACCGTGAAGGGGGTATTGTTGGGCAGCACGGCGGTCGGTGTGATGATCAACTCGTGGCCCGTGCGTGCGAAGCTGGCCGGGCGTTCATCGATCAGGACGCGGCGCACCCCCAGCCCGGCGAGGTCGAGGTGAAAGGTGGCCAGGTCCTGCGTGGCCTGCGCCGCAATTGTCGTCGTACCGCTGATCGTATTGCTGGCCACGTCCACATCGAGATCGATCGTATAGTGGCGGGCGTCGTAACCGCCGTTTCCCAGCGTGGGGTACAGCGGGTCTGCCAGGCCCGCCGCGCCGGCGAGTGGGGTGACCGCCACCGTCGCCGTGATCTGTGGTGTTGGCGAGGCAGCGACGGGGGCCGTGGCGACGATGCTGGGCGCCGGAATCCTCGTCGCCTCTGGTGTACGGATGACCGGGCCACACGCCGCCATAAGCAGTGCCAGTAGGCCGAACAGACTCGCTGCCATAACCCTTCGGCAGCCGTGATGCACCTGTGGTTTCATGCTGTGTTGTTTTCCTGCGTTTGATTTTTGCACACGCCCGCATTATAATCAATAACGTGACCAGGCGTGAAAGTGCTGACCATGCGCCGGCACCGCTCCCTCGCACCACCTGACCATTTGCCACAGCCATGTCGGTCGTTACCAGGCGTGGAAAGGAGGTGATTCCACGATCGATACTTCCCGTTTTGTTTGCGCGACGTCATCCAATTCTCGATGAGGAGAACACTTATGCACCGGGTCAAATGGGTTTACCTGTTCGTCATTGTCGCCCTGCTTCTGAGCAACGTGGTCATTCCCACCGCGGGGGCACAAACCGACGGACCGAACGATACCTCAGCTCTCACCAACAAAACCATCTTTTTTGCCGCCGATGGTATGCGTCCCGACTTGATGGAGAATTACGCTGCCGCTGGCGATATGCCCACGTACGCTGCGATGATGAGCGACGGCGTCAAGGGCGCCAACGGCCTCGTCCAGGGTTTCCCACCCAACACTGGCGTGGGTTGGTATACCCTGGCCACCGGCACCTATCCGAGCGAGCACGGCTCGACCAACAACACCTTCTTCCGCGCCGGCGAGACCAGCTTCAACAATCGCACAGCCGCTTTCTCCAACGGTGTCCTGCTGGCCGATACGATTGCCGAGTCGGCGGAACGAGCCAACAAGAAGGTCGTTTCTGTCGAGTGGGCCGGGGGGTCGCGCACCGCCACCCCCGTACAAGGACCGGTCGTCGACTACCGTAACTTCTACTCCAACCGCGGCCTGTGGACGAACTGGGATGTGCCCGGCCAGCCGGCGGGCGCCACCGCGTTTGGTGTCCAGTATCAGCGGTTCGACCTGGCCGACGCCACGGGCTGGACGAATGTGCCGATGAGTTACAGCCCGGCAAAAGAAGGCGTCTTCGATGTGGGGTCGTATACGAGCGGTGGCAATCCGGTCATTGCCAACGATCAGTATGACTTCTACGTTTACGATACGACCGATGATGCTACGATGAACTACGACTACGTGCTCATCGTGCCCAATGCCAATGGAAAAGATGGCACAGCTTCTGTCGCCAATCTCATGGCCGGCGAGTGGGCAGACGTCAAGGTCGTGCTGGCCATTCCGGCGGGCAAGACTGCTGGTTTCTACGTGAAGGCAATGCTGTTTGCGCCTGACCTGTCGCAGTTTAGCCTGTTTTTCACCTCGGTGGCCCGTGCTGTGGCCACGTGCACTGGCTGCGGTTATGCCGGTGACTTCGAGGACGATCTGAACCGGTTGTTCCCCAGCTCTACTGCGGCCGACTACGCCATCTTCGAGTCGGGGTTGGTCGATGCCGACACCTACGTCGAGCAGGGTCTGATGTGGAAGGATGCCCACTGGGCCTATCTGCACTACATCATCGGCACCGATTTGGTCCCGACGGTGACAGGCGGTACCGTCCCTGGCATGGGTTACCGTCCCGACCTGCTGCTTTTGGGTAACCCGGTGACCGACGAATTCTCGCATATGTTCCTGGGCCTGACCGTACCGATGGTCAGTGGGATCGCCAATCCCCACTATAACACCTACACGTCGTATGGGCAGGTCATCACGCCGGCGATTGCGGATGGCTTCTTGCGGGCAGCCTACATGGAAGCGGACGCAACCCTGGCGTTGGGCCGCGAGCTGATGGGCGGCCACACAACGACCGTTGCATCGTCCGATCACGGCTTTGGTGCGCAGTGGCTGGCCGTCAATGCAGGCAAGGTGCTGTTCGATGCCGGACTGCAGAGCAACGGCCCGACACCGGGCGAAGTGTTCAGTAACTGCCGCGCCGGTGCCGGCACGGGCGCGATCAATAAGGCCAAAGCCTGTTGGGCTGGCGGCACGGCGCAGATCTACCTCAACGTCCCGGCGGCAGACTATCAGACCGTGCGTGACCAGGTGATTGCCGCCTTCCAGAATCTCACCGACCCATCCAATCCGGGTGCCGAAGTCGTGCTGCGCATTCTGAAGAAGGAAGAACTGCGCGATGTAGACGGCAGTGATTCGCTCTATCCCAACCGCAGTGGGGATGTCGTCGTGGTGCTCAAGCCGCCTTACCAGTTTGACGCCGCGACCTTCGGCCAGACGATCGCCTTTTCGCAGTTCTTTGGCCAACACGGCTACCTGCCCGATACGGTCGATTTTGACAGCAGTGTCAACATGCACGCGACGTTCGTCGCCTCGGGCCCAGGGATCCGTCGCCAGGATCCGGTTCACGGTGTGCGCGCGATCGACCTGGCGCCAACCATCTCCTTCCTGATGGGTATCCCGGGTCCACTCAATGCGCGTGGCCGCATCCTCTACAATCTGCTCCCCCGGCCGGGGCAGTACAAAGAGGCCACCGTGCTCAGCCTGAGTGACTATCATGGCCGGCTCGTGCCGGAGTCCGAAGTGGCGGACGCGATTGGGTCCAACCCCTCCTACAGCATCAGCGGTGCAGCCTTCCTGAAGCCCTGGATCGACTGGTACCGCGAGGAGGCGCGAGACGGAGCCGTCTTCGTGACGGCGGGTGACTCGGTGGGTGCCACCCAGCCCGTTTCCAACTTCTTTGGTGACGTGCCCACGATCGACGCGCTCAATATGATGGGGTTGTCAGCCGATACCCTGGGCAACCACAACTTCGACCGCGGCCAGGAGTACCTGCGAACCGTGCTCATCCCGCGATCGGACTTCCCCTACCTGAGCGCCAATGCGGTCTATCCCGATGGCACATTACCACCCGAGTGGAAAGCATCCCACGTATTCGATTTCCGCGGCTTCAAGCTGGGTGTGATCGGCTATACGCTGCCCGAACTGCCGCAGTTGATCTTCCCCGGCTATCTCGACCCCTTCGTCATCACCGATGCGGCCGATGCCGTCAATGCCGAGGCCACCAGGCTGCGTTCGCGCGGCAAGGTCAACGCGATCATCGCCGTGGGGCACCTGGGCGCCGATGGCGGCACGATCACCAATCCCGATCCGACGATCAGCCCGCTGCTTGACTTTGCAGGTGAGCTCAACCACGTCGATGCGGTGATCGGCGGACACACTCACCGCCAGTACATTACCTCGAAGGACGGGGTACTGGTGGTCGAGAACATGAACTATGGTCTCCGTTTCACCCGTATGCGCCTGGTGGTGGACACCAACACCAAGGCCGTGATCTACAAGACCGCCGATTTCCATAAGCCGTGGAACATCGGTGTCACGCCTGACCCGGCCATCCAGATGATGATCGACGACCTGAACGCGCAGCTGGCGCCGATCCTGAGCCCGGTGATTGGTGAATCGGACCGCGCCGTCTCGCGTGCGGACGCGTGTGGTAACGCCCAGGGACGTACCTGCGAGTCGCTGATTGGCAACGTCACCACTGATTCGATGCGTACGACCTACGGGGTCGACTTTGCGATCACCAACTCCGGTGGCCTGCGCGCCAATCTGACCTGCCCGGTGACCGATATTCCGACCGACTTCTGCCCGCCGTTTACTCCACCGCCGTATCCGATCACACGTGGCCAGGTGTTGGCGGTGCTGCCCTTCGGCAATACAGTGGTCAAGGTACAGGTCACGGGTGCTGAGTTGAAGACGATGTTGGAAAATGCCGTTTCGTCGATGCCCGGCGCCAACGGACGCTTCCCGCAGGTCTCTGGGATGTGCTTTGTTTACGACATCTCGGCTCTGGCGGGCAGTCGTGTGTTGGGTGCGGTTCGTCAAGCACCGGACGGCAGCTGCACCGGTGCCCCGATCGACCTGACGGGCGCAGCGGCCTACTGGATTGCCGAAAACGACTTCATGGCAACCGGCGGTGATGGGTATCCGAACTTCTACAGCAGTGGTCGGGTGATTTCACTCGACTACATGGACGAGGTCCTGGCCGACTTCATCATCGCCACTACGCCGCTGAGTCCGATCATCCAGGGTCGGATCGTCTGCACGACCAGTGGTACGCCGGCGTGCCCGGTGGTCACGCCATAGGATGGTAGAAGGGGGAGTCGCATCCGCGACTCCCCCTTTTTACCGGGGATTGGACGGCGTGTTTGGGCGCCGCAGCACCACGACCGAGCGGGCGCGCACCAGGACATCGAGACGGCTCAGTCGCACTTCGTGGCCCGGTTCGGCGATGTCCTGCGGACTGGGCAGCGCGGTGTCCACGACACGCAGCCACTCTTTGGCCTTGCCTTCCTGGATGGTAAACGTGAGGTCCTGCCAATGGGCATTGACCATAACGTAGAGGTCATCATCGTCCCAGCCGGCTCCGTGTAGGCAGAAGGCCAGGTGGCGGGCATGATGGGCCAGGTCGACGCGGGGACCCAGGCCGTACCAGCGTACGTCGCTGCGCCAGTAGCGGCTGCGACCGATCGTCGGGTGCGCCTTACGGAAGGCAATCATCTGTTTGAAGAAACGGAAGATGTCGTGGTGACGTTCCAACAAATCCCAATCGAGCCAGGTGGTGGCATTGTCCTGGTTGTACGGGTTGTTGTTACCGCCCTGCGTATTCATGAATTCATCGCCGGCAACGAACATGGGTGTGCCGTTCGACAGCAAGAGCAGGCAGCAGAAGTTCTTGATCTGCTGGCGCCGCAAGGCCATCACCGCCGGCGGCGCGTCGAAATCACCCTCCCAACCGCAGTTCCAGCTCAGGTTGTCGTTGGTGCCATCGGTGTTGTGGTGTCCATTGGCCTCGTTGTGTTTCTCGTTGTAGGCCACCAGGTCGTACAAACAAAAACCGTCGTGCGAGGTGACGTAATTGACGCTCTGAAACGGCCGGTAAGTATCGGACAGACCGTCGGGAAACAGGTCATCACTGCCGTACAGCCGCTGCATGAGATCGCCCACTTTGCCGCGGTCACCTCGGACAAACGCCCGCAAATCGTCGCGGTATTTGCCGTTCCACTGCATCCAGGCCGTACCAGGAAAACTGCGCCCCAACTGATAGGTGCCGATGTCCCAGGCTTCGGCAATCAGGCGTACATTGTAATAGTGCCCCAGTGAGCTGATCTCAGCGACGGTCGAGGGATCGTCCAGATCGAGGGTGCCGTCGGCGCGACGGGTGAAGATCGAGGCCAGGTCGAAGCGGAAGCCATCGACACGCGTCTCTTCGGCCCAAAAGTGCAGGCTTTCCATGATGAGCTCGCGTACGACAGGATGGGCGCAGCGCAGCGTATTGCCAGTGCCGGTTTCGTTGCGGTAGAAGCGGAGATCGGGTGACAGCAGGTAGTAGCTGCGGTTGTCGATGCCGCGATAGCTGTAGATGGGGCCTTCCGCATCACCCTCGCTGGTGTGGTTGTAGACCACATCCAGCCACACCTCGATGCCGGCGGCGTGCAGGGCCCGGACCATGTCACGAAATTCGGCCAGGGCATCACCGTTGGCGTAACCTTCGTGGGGCGAAAAGAAGTTGAGCGTCATGTACCCCCAGTAATTGCCCTCCTGAGGGTCGTATTGGTGGATTGGCAGTAATTCAACAACCGTTACGCCCAACTCCTGCAAATAGGGGATTTTGTCGATAATTCCGGCAAACGTGCCCCGATGATCGGGACGGACGCCCGAGTTGGGGTGGGCGGTGAATCCCTTGACGTGCATCTCGTAGACGATCGTATCGTGCGCATGGCGCGGCCGGCGGTCGTTACTCCAGTCGAATGGTGTATGTTGTTGGGGCAGCACACCGAGCGGGGCGCGGCCGTCGGTTGGACCGGGGCGGGCGACCGCTTTGCGGTCATAGGCGGGCGGAAAAAAGACCGCGGCGGCAAAGGGATCGACCAGAATCTTCTGGGGGTCGAAACGATGACCGGCACGGTGATCCGTCGGGCCTTCGACGCGGTAGGCGTAGTAGACAGCACCGCTTGCACTGGCCCCGGGCACCCACGCATGCCAGACACGACCCGATTTGTTTCTTTGCGGATCGAAGCGGATCTGTGCCACCGGTTCCAGGGGGTCTTGCGCGGTGTAGAGCAGCAGCGTCACGCCGGTGGCGTAACGGGAATAGAGGGCAAAATTGTAACCCTGGTGCTCTTCGATCCATGACACACCCAGGGGGGCGGATGAGCCCTCGTTCTTTTCCCAGTTGTTCAGTGTGCGTGCCGGACGACGTCGTCGGGACATAGCGTATCCTTTCATCGAGCTTGCACTCTGATTATATCCCGACTGGTGGATTTGTCTAAGCTTGACAGCGCCAAGTGGCCCGTGTTATAGTGACGCCGTTGTTCAGGGTCGTGTTCGGATCAGGAGGTAACCCATCGTGTCACCGCTGCAATTGTTGCCCACACCACGCCGTTTGACGCTGTTGGGCGGCGTATTTTCGTTGCCTTACACCGGTCTCATCGTTTTGGACACCGTCGACGCCCAGTCACTGCGGCTGGCGGCGGGCTTACTGCAGGCCAGGCTGCGCGAGTACGCCGGTGTTTCCTGGGAGATTGCGGCCGGCACCGCTCCCCTGGCGCATCGTCGCGTCGTGTTGAGCGTGGTCCCGTGCAGTACGGCGCACGACCAGGGTTATCACCTGGCGGTCACAGAACAGTGCATTTTCGTCACTGCCAACCAGCCGGTGGGCATCTTCTATGCCGTACAGACGTTGTGCCAGCTGCTGGCACAGCATGGCGGACAACTGCCGGTCCTCCAGTGTCTCGACTGGCCCGATTTCAGCCAGCGCGGCGTGCTGCTGGACATCAGCCGTGACAAGGTCCCCACGATGGAAACGTTATACGCCCTGGTCGACACCCTTGCCTCGTGGAAGATCAACCAGCTGCAGTTGTACACCGAACACACCTTTGCCTACCGGAACCATCCCGTGGTCTGGGCCGAGGCCTCCCCCCTCACCGGCGAAGAGGTGCTTGCGCTCGACGCCTATTGTCGCGAACGATTCATTACCCTGGTTCCCAACCAGAACACCTTTGGACACCTGCAGCGTTGGCTGGTACATCCGGCGTATCGCCACCTCGCCGAATGCCCCAATGGCTGTGATACCCGTTGGGGGCACATGGACGATCCTTTCACCCTGGCGCCTACCGAAGCGGGCAGTATCGAGTTGGTCACCAGCATGCTGGACGAGCTGCTGCCACATTTCTCCAGCCAACAGGTCAACGTGGGCTGTGACGAAACGGTGGACCTGGGCCAGGGGCGCAGCGAGGCACGTGCAGCCGAAATCGGCATCGGGCGTGTTTACCTGGAATTCATCCTGCAGATCTACCGCGCCGTCAAAGCGCGCAATCATACGATGCAGTTCTGGAGCGATATCGTCATGGAATACCCCGAACTGGTATCCGACCTGCCGCGCGACGTAATTGCGCTGGAATGGGGCTACGAGGCGGCACACCCCTTTGCACGGCGGTGTGCGCGCCTGGCCGCGGCGGGGATTCCTTTTTACGTTTGTCCTGGTACGTCGAGCTGGCGCTCGCTGGCTGGTCGCGTCGATAACGCACTGGCCAATCTGCGCAGCGCCGCCGAAGCCGGTTTGCAGCAGGGAGCGGTCGGTTATCTGACGACCGATTGGGGCGACGAGGGTCACTGGCAGCCGCTGCCGGTGAGTTACCCCGGTTTTGCCTATGGTGCTGCGGTTGCCTGGGCGTATCAGGCCAATGTCGACCTGGATCTGGCGCGTGTTCTGAGCACCCTGGTGTATCACGATGCCCAGGGGCAAATGGGGCGCCTGGCGATCGAGCTGGGCAATCTCTACCACGCGCTCGGCGTGGAGCCCCACAACAGTTCCATTTTTTTCAATGTACTGCAGAGTGTGCCCGACGACATACCCAATCTGTTGGCAGCTGCTGGCGACCTGGAACACGTCGAGGCGACGCTGTGGGACACACGCGCGCGGCTCGAATCACTGGTCTCTGAACTGGGGACTACGGCGATGCAGCGGCCCGATGCGGCGCTGGTGCAGTGGGAGTATTCCTGGGTGGCCCGCATGCTCATCCACGCCTGCCGTCGCGCCGAATGGGCGCTGGCCCGTGCCGCCGCACGCGACAGCGCGCCAGCCCGCAAAGCCCTGATCACCGAAGCGGAAGGCCTGATGGCCGAGTTCCGCGTGATCTGGTACTCACGCAACCGCCCCGGCGGCTTCCGCGACAGCCTGGCACGCATGGAGCGGATGCGGCGGGAGTATGGGGGATAGGGGGCAGGGGTTGGGGGATAGGGATTAGGGATTGGGGATTAGGGATTAGGGGCCGAGGATCCAAAACGGAGAGATATCCACGCAGTCATCCCCAACCCCCAACCCCTGCCCCCCAACCCCTACGCCGTACTATTCCCCCAAAA
Source organism: uncultured Anaerolineae bacterium (assembly GCA_964443225.1). GTDB lineage: Bacteria > Chloroflexota > Anaerolineae > SSC4 > Amarolineaceae > SSC4. The sequence goes on along the minus strand of CAYUCC010000010.1, from coordinate 32,529 downwards.
ACCGAATCATCGCCTCGATCCCGCGATACCAGGTTGGCAGGTGCATGCGTTCGTTGGGTGAATGAATGCGGTCGCCGGGCTGGGCGAAGCCGGTGAGCAGGGAATCGACGCCCAGGTATTGGCGCAGCTGGGCCACGACCGGCACCGAACCACCCCCCCGCACGAAGATTGGTTCCACCCCCCACGTGTCGGCGAGCGCACGGTAAAGGGCCTTCACCGCGGGCATGTGGCGGTCGGTGATCACCGGATCGGCCGAGGTGTGGTCTTCGATCTCCCAGCGGACCGTGGGCGGCGCATGCGTCTCCAGGTACCGCACGAACTGCTGCCTGACTTCGGCCGGCCGTTGATCGGGCACCAGGCGCATCGAGATTTTGGCCATGGCCCACGCCGGCAGCACCGTCTTCGATCCCTGGCCGGTGTAGCCCGACAGCAGCCCGTTGACCTCCAGCGTGGGCCGCGCACCGATTCGTTCCACCGCGCTGTAGCCCGTTTCACCCCACAGCTGCGTGACACCAGCCTGCTCCTGGAAGAAGGTATCGGTGTAGGGCAGCCGCGCCATGTCGCTGCGTTCGGCATCGTCCAGTGGACGCACCGTGTCGTAGAACCCGGGCAGTGTGACGCGCCCCTCTGCATCGTGCATGCCCGCAATCAGGTCGCTCAGTACCTGCGCCGGGTTGTGAACGACGCCACCGTAGCTGCCCGAGTGCAGATCGCGGCTGGGACCGTAGACACGCAGGTCGTAGTAGCACAGACCACGCAGCGCATAACCGATGGTGGGAATGTCATCGACCAGGCCACCGGCATCGGGATTGACGGAGAAGTCGCTGGCCAGCAGCGCCTGGTTCTCGGCCAGGAAACTCTCCATGCTGGGTGAACCGATCTCTTCTTCCCCTTCGATCATGAACTTGACGTTGACCGGCAAACCACCACTGCGCTGCAGCGACTCGATGGCATTGAGTGTCGCCGTGACCTGGCCCTTCATGTCGGACGCGCCACGTGCATGAATGTAGTCGTCGCGCTCGACCGGGTCGAACGGCGCACTTTCCCACAGCGCCAGCGGATCGACCGGCTGGACGTCGTAGTGCCCGTACACCAGGATGGTCGGCGCGGTAGGGCCGGCGGTCAGGATGTCACCGTAGACCACGGGATGCCGGCGCGTGGGCATGATCTGCACGTGCTCGGCCCCCAGGGCGACGAGCTGGTCGGCCACCCAGGCCGCCGCGCGCTGCACATCCGCCGCATGTTCGGGATCGGTCGAGACAGATGGGATGCGCAAGAACGTTTTGTAGTTCTCCAGGAAGCGGACCTGGTTGGCACGTGCGAACGTCAGGGCACGTGTACACAAATCAGACATGACATAACCCCTTGTCACAGAATCAGCCTTTGAGGCTGTTGAGCACAGCGTTATCGCACAGTTTTGGCTCGCGCGCGGCGCGCACTTCGTCCAGGCGGCCCACGGGCGTGCGGTGCGGTGCCTCTTTGAGCAGCTCCGGTGCCTCGATCGCTTCCTGTTTGATTTCGATCATCGTATTCACGAAGGCGTCCAGCGTCTCCTTGCTCTCGGTTTCGGTTGGTTCGATCATCAGCGCTTCGTGTACGATCAGCGGGAAGTAGACGGTTGGTGGATGGATGCCGTAGTCCATCAGGCGTTTGGCAATATCCATGGTGTGAATGCCGGGCGCCTCGTCGATGATGCCCTGGGCAACGAACTCGTGCATGCAGGTGCGATCACCGTGTGGAACGGGGAAAACATCCTTCAGGCTGGCCTGCAGGTAATTGGCGTTGAGCACGGCGTTTTCGCTTACTGCGCGTAAGCCCTCGGCACCCAGCATGCGGATGTACGTGTAGGCACGAACCAGCATGGCGAAGTTGCCCGCAAAACTCTTCAGCCGTCCGATTGTCTTGTGCGGCATGTACCACAGCAGATCGAGTTCGTCTTCGTCCTCGCCAGCACGCACGGCGACCACGGGTCCGGGCAGGTAGGGGGCCAGCGCCTCACTGCAGCCCACTGGACCTGCGCCGGGGCCACCACCGCCATGGGGCGTGGTAAACGTCTTGTGCAGGTTGAAGTGCATCACGTCGAAGCCGAGTTCACCCGGTTTGGCGATGCCCAGAATCGCGTTGAGGTTGGCACCATCGCCGTACACCAGGCCGCCGGCGTCGTGCACCATGCGGATGATGTCGAGCACGTGCGCCTCGAACAGACCCAACGTATTGGGGTTGGTCAGCATCAAGCCCACGATTTCGTGGCCGTTCGTGTCCAGCTGCGCCCGCAGCGCGGCCAGGTCGACATTACCCTGCGCATCACTTGGGATTTCGACCGCCTGCAGGCCGGCCATCGCCGTCGAGGCCGGATTGGTGCCGTGGGCCGAATCAGGCACCAGGATTTTCGTACGCTGCGTTTGGCCAAGATCGTGGAGGTAGTTGCGCATCATCAGCACGCCGGCCAGCTCACCCTGCGCACCGGCTGCCGGCTGCAGGCTGACCGCGGCAAAGCCGCTGATTTCGGCCAGGTAGACCTGCAGTTCGAAAATGAGCTGCATGGCACCCTGGACGGTGCTGGCGGGCTGCATGGGGTGCAGGTTGACGAAGCCGGGCAGGCGCGCGGCACGTTCGTGGACCTTAGGATTGTACTTCATGGTGCACGAACCGAGCGGGTAGAACCCAGTGTCGATGCAGTGATTTTTCTGTGAGAGTCGCACGAAGTGGCGCATGACGTCGATTTCGGCCACTTCGGGCAGCGGCAGATCGTCGAGCTGCCGGAGGAAACCGGCAGGCAGGGGGGCCGCTGGCACGTCCAGCGCCGGCAGGTTGACTCCGATCCGGCCGGCAGAACTCAGGTCGAAGATGCTTGGTTCGGGTCTTGGCTCACAGGCTGGCACGATCATGGTACCACCTCCAGCTCGATTTCGATCGATTCCATCACGTCAGGAATAGCCTCGGCTTCGTCCTCGTGCGGGGCGTGGGCCGAGAGTTCTGCCAGGGCTTCGACCAGGGCGTCGATGTCGCGCCGCGTGAGCGTCTCTGTCACGCACAGCAGCATGGTATTGCCGAGTTCGGGATAATCGCAGGTCAGGTCGTAGCCGCCGATGATGCCGTACTCGTCAAGGAGAATCTCGTTGACTTCGCCGATCGGCCGCGGGCTGCGTACGACGAACTCCTTGAAGAACGGTCCCCGATTCACAACTTCGAATTGGGTCTTCTGCGCAATCTCGCGGGCGGCGTAATGTGATTTGTGATAACACAGCTCGGCCACCTGCCGCATGCCATTTTTGCCCATGGCAGACATGTACACGGCGGCCGACAAGGCCACCAGGGCGACGTTCGTACAGATGTTGGACGTTGCCCGTTCGCGTTTGATGTGCTGTTCGCGCGTGCTCAGGGTCAGGACGTAGCCGCGATTGCCGCGGGCGTCGACCGTTTCTCCCGTGATGCGGCCCGCACTGCGGCGCACGTGCTCCATCTTACAGGCAAAAAAGCCGAGGAAGGGTCCGCCAAAGTTCAGCGGCGTGCCCAGGGCCTGTCCTTCACCGCACACGATATCGGCACCGTAGTACGCCGGCGGCTGGAATAGTGCCAGGCTGATGGGGTCGGCGACCACTACGAACAGCGCACCGGCGGCATGCGCCGTGTCCGCGAGCTTCTGCAGCCGTTCAGGACTGTAGACCTGACCCAGGAAGTCGGGGTTTTGCACGATGACCGCCGCCGTATCCGGGTCGATGAGACCCTCGATCGTATCCAGGTCATTCCCCGCGCTATCCCCGGTGATGTGCAGTCCCATCCCCTGCGTGTAGGTACGGGCCACCATACGGTACTGTGGGTTGACATAAGGTGAAAAGAGGATCCGTTTGCGCTTCAGTTTGCCCACGTTGGCGGCCATGATCACCGCTTCGGCCACCGCCGTGGCGCCATCGTAGTGGCTGGCGTTCGAGACCTCCATCGCGGTCAGGGCACAGATCATGCTCTGGTACTCGAAGATCGCCTGCAGGGTACCCTGGCTGATTTCGGCCTGGTAGGGGGTATACGCCGTGTAGAACTCGCTGCGGCTGATGATCGCATCCACGATGGATGGAACGAAGTGATTGTAGGCGCCAGCACCCAGGAAGCAGGCATAGGTGTTGGTGTCGACGTCCTCGGCACTCAACGCCTGCAGCTCCTGCAGAATCTCGAATTCCGAAACCGGCTCAGGCAGTCTCAGTTCGGGAAATCGATGGCTGGCGGGGACATCGTGAAAGAGGTCGGCGACCGAGGAGACGCCGATGGTCTCGAGCATCGCCTGCCGGTCGCTGTCGGTGTTTGGAATGTAGCCCATCATCTGATGCCTCCTTGCTAGTCAAGGTGATCGAAGACTTGCCAAGTCTCGCAGACCTGGCAAGTCTAGTGCTCCCGCGTGGCGCAGTATGCTTCATACGCGGCGGCGTCCATCAGGCTGGCCATCTGCGATGGATCGGCCGGTTCGAGCTTCAGCAGCCAGGCGACGCCAAAGGGGTCCTCGTTGACCAGGTCAGGCCTGTCTTCCAGTTCGGTATTGACCGCGATGACCGTACCGGCGATGGGGGCATAGATCTCGGAGGCCGCTTTGACCGATTCCACGCTGGCAATCTGTTCGCCCTGGGCGAACGATGCACCAACTTCCGGCAGCTCCACGTAGACGACGTCGGACAATGCGTCTTGCGCGTAGTCACTGATTCCGACTACAGCCTCGGCACCCTCCAGACGGACCCACTCATCGGTGCGGGCGTAACGCGCCTGCAAATCATGTTTGAAAGCCATACAACGTTCTCCTTTCCAGAAGTCACTGTGTTGATGAATGCCATCGAAACTCTGGCAAGCTGCTGCCATACAAACGGCCTGGCGATCTCATTTGCCTTTGCGGCGGTAAGCGGCGACGTAAAACGGCGTCTTGACGACGCGCGCCTGTTTCGGCGCATCGCGGATCACGATGTCGATGAGACTGTCCAGCGCCGCGTGGGCGGCCGGCACGTAGGCCAGGCCGACGAAGCGGTCCGTGGTCGGTGATTTCATACCGGTGGTGACGACCCCGACCACGTGGCCATTCACCGCCACCGGAAATTCGGCGCGCGGCACGCCGCGGTCGACCATCTCGAAGCCAACCAGGCGCTGCACCGGTCCTTCGAGCTTGATCTTCAGCAGGGCATCGCGCCCGATGAATTCCCCCTTGGTGAAACTGACGGCCCACCCCAGGCGCGCGCTGATGGGATCGATCGAGGCGTTGATTTCGTGGCCGTAGAGGGGCAGGCAGGGCTCGAAACGCAGCGAGTCGCGGGCGGCCAGGCCGCAGGGTAGGATGCCCGCCGGCTGCCCGGCTTCCAGCAGGGTTTGCCACACCCTGACCGCCTGGTCGGCCGCGAAAAACAGCTCGTAGCCGTACTCGCCTGTATAACCGGTGGCGCCAATCAACACGGGGATATCGTGCAGCTGGCCCTGCCGGCAGGTGTGAAACGGCACCTGTCCCAGGTCGACATCGACGAGCTGCTGCAGTACGGGTTGGGCTTTGGGACCCTGGATCGCCAGCATATAGGTTTCATCCGAGATGTCGGTGACCGTCACGCGCAGGCTGGCGGCATGGCTCTGCAGCCAGGTGACGTCCTTCTGGCGGTTGGCGGCGTTGACGATGACCCACCACGTGGTCTCGGCCAGCCGGTAGACGAAGATATCGTCCACGACGGTGCCGTCGGCGTAACACATCAGGCTGTAGCGTGCGCCGGCGACGTCGAGTGTCGACAGGTCGTTGACCTGAATTTTCTGCAAAAAGGCCAGGGCATCTGGCCCTTCGACCACCACCTGCCCCATGTGGTCGATATCGAACAGGCCGACCGCCTCGCGGACGCGCCGGTGCTCCTCGGTGGGGCCTGTGGGATACTGCACCGGCAGTTCCCAACCGGCGAAATCGACCATGCGGCCACCCAACGCCACATGTTGGTCGTACAGCTGTGTTCGATTCATCGTCAACCTCCTCTATCGGTCGGATGTCGTGGCACGATACAAGACAAAAGGAGCCGGACGTGTTAGCACCATGCGACACGTCCGGCTCCCTCTGTCCTGTCACCTGAGAGATTTCTCCCACCGCGGCGGGTGGGAGGTTGCCCCATCGGTGCAACCGCAGGCACCCCATTTGGGCGCCCCGTCGACTCTCCAGAGTGCTGTCCCAGCGCGATCCCTTTGCCTGAGAGATTGTCCGGCGGACCCGGTTGTCCGCGTGGCGTGCCCCTTCGGCGACCTGGTCTGCGCCACCGGCGGGTCCAGGTACTCTCTCGCGCTGTTCGTCCAGCTTGGAGTCTATCCAAAAACCTGCGAAAGCCCCTCTTTGTCAAAGGGGTTTGAGGGTTTTCGGATCGACTCTTCAGGTATTCGGTTAACTGCCCGGTGTGGTTCCGTTGTCGGGTGCATCTTCGACCCGCAGCGTCAGCTCACCCACTTCCTTCAAACTCATGGCAAAGGCCAGGCGGTGTGACCCCGGCTCGAGGGCCCGGCCGGCCACGATCAGTTTTATTTCGGTATTGATCGGCCAATCATGGGGGGCTTTGTCGGTCACCCTGGTAATGGACCGCATGTTGCGTTTGGTCTGGATCTGGACCAAATCCTGCCCAACGGCACGGTCATCGATTGTAAGCGGACCTAGCCTCAGAATCGTGCTCGGTGCCAGTCGATTCCTGAGGATAAACTCGAAACCGTCGGGGCGGTTGCGTAGACTGCCTTCAACGTAAAGCCGGCGCAATAAAGCCGGCGGAATGGCGGGCATGGTTTGTTCCTCTATGCCGGAGTGGGTTATGTGACCCATTGTCGAACAAAACTGGTTGCATTTTCGTAACCGGCACTCCCGTCACCCGGTGGAAAATCTGTGATAATCCAAGCGTCATTGTCGAATACAGTATACCAAACATGTCAGTCATTGACAAGTGCCTGGGCTGGGCCGTTGGCCGATAGTTTGGGATTTTTTGTGGGCGGTGATATAATCTTTGTGCGAAAGCCGCAGTGAGGGTAATACGTGACCATCGACCGCACACCTGAGGATATCAGCAATACCGAAGTCAGATATGCCAGACCCGCTGTGATTCAACGACCGTTGGCCAGTACCCTGGCACCGTCGTCGGCGGAGAGCAGCGACTGGCCATCACACCCTGATGGCCAATCCACCCCCGACGAAGCAGCTGTCGGGTCCGATCCGAAACCGACCGCGCGCGCGACCAGTCTGCTGCGCGAGCTCGTCGAGACCATCGTCCTGACGCTCGTCATTTTTTTCCTGGTGCGCACCGTCATCCAGAATTACCGGATCGATGGCATCAGCATGGAACCGAACTTCCACAACGGTCAGTTCCTGATCATCAACAAACTGGCCTATCGCCTGGGTGAGCCGGCCCGCGGGGACGTGATTGTGTTCCATTATCCGCGCGACCCCTCGCGAGACTTCATCAAACGGGTGATTGGGGTGCCGGGCGATACGGTCGAGGTCCGCAGCGGCCAGGTGATCGTCAACGGCGAGATCATCGACGAACCCTATGGTCCCAGTCCCGGGTCCTACGACTCGGAACCGGTCACGCTGCCGGCGGAACAGCTCTTCGTCATGGGTGACAACCGCAACAACTCCAGCGATTCCCACATTTGGGGTGCGCTGCCTATGGAAAACGTGATCGGCAAAGCGGTGGTGTCGTACTGGCCACCCTCCGATTGGGGCCTGTTGACCAACGAGGTCGCCGCCGATCGATGATGCATCTACCGCTGTGAGGACCCATGGCTGCTGGCGATTCGACGCCGCCCGCTGACCGCTCCCACAGCCGGGCTCGCCCGGTTGTTAACTTTACACGCACGCTGCTCAGCGCGGCCGATATCCAGGATTTGCCCGCCGGTGTCGAGCTGCACCTGCCACCCGCGACCCAGGTGACGCCCCTCGCTTACGAGGAGGCCGCCGCGCGCCAGATTCAAATCGTCCAGGCCGCCGCCGGCGGCACACGTGTCGCGTCGTCCACGCCCGCAGCCACGTCACCCACTGGCCGTGGAGGACGATCCATTGCGATCGGGGCCGACCACGGTGGCTTCGCCTTGAAACAGCAGCTCAAGGACTATCTGATCGAGCTCGGTTACACCGTCACCGACGTGGGCTGCAACAGCGCCGAGGCGGTGGACTATCCCGATTACGCCTACGCCGCCGCGCGCCTGGTGTCGACGGGCAGCGTCGAGGCTGCCATCGTCATCGACGGGGCCGGCATCGGCTCGGCCATGGTGGCCAACAAAGTGCCAGGCATCCGCGCCGCCCTGTGTTACGACATTTCTTCGGCACAGAACAGCCGCGAGCACAACCATGCCAATGTGCTGACCCTGGGTGCGGGGCTGATCGGGCCCCAACTGGCGCGGCAGATCGTCAAAGCCTGGCTGGACACCGCGTGGGCCAGCGGACGCCATGCGCGGCGCGTGGAAAAGATCATGCAAATCGAACAGCGGTATTTGAAAGGATGACTCACGTGGCGCGCAGCCGCTCGAACAACCATGCAGAATTGATCGCGCAGATTACCGAACACGTGCTGTCGCTTCTGGACCAGGACAACGGGTGCGACGGATGCGGGCACGGCTGTGCCGGCATGTGTGTGCAAACCTGCCCCGATGACTGCCGGACCCTGGTCCGCGTGGGGGCGGCACGGCTCAGCAGCGTGCCGGGTGTGCGCGGGGTGGCTCCCGACCTGGCCGGCATGATCGACCATACCCTGCTCAAACCTGAGGCCAGTGCCGACCAGATCACACAGCTGTGCCAGGAGGCGCGCCAGCACCACTTTGCCTCGGTCTGCGTCAACCCGGCTTGGGTTCCCCTGGCCGCCGACGAATTGCGCGGCAGCCGCGTGGCGGTGTGCACCGTGATTGGATTTCCCCTCGGTGCCACCCTGGCCGAGGTCAAGGCGTTCGAAACCCAGCGCTGCATTGCCGCCGGTGCCAGCGAGATCGATATGGTGATCAACATCGGTGCGCTCAAGTCGCGCGACTATCGGTGGGTGGCCCACGACATCAGCAGTGTCGTGCGGATATCGCATGACAGCGGTGCGCTGGTCAAGGTGATCATCGAGGCATCGCTGCTCACCGAGGAGGAGAAGGTCGAAGCATCGGCCCTCTCCAAGGCGGCCGGCGCCGACTACGTCAAGACGTCGACCGGTTTTGCCGGCGGCGGTGCCACGGCGGCGGACGTAGCCCTGATGCGGCGCGTCGTCGGGCCAGACGTCGGTGTGAAAGCGTCGGGTGGTATCCGCTCGGCCGCCGATGCACGCGAAATGATCGCCGCGGGCGCCACACGCATTGGTGCCAGCGCCAGCGTCAAAATTTTGTCCGAAGCGGCTGCGATCCGCTAGAGAGGACCCGATCATGCGCAGCCAGAACCTGTTGATCATCGCCGGACACGCCTGGCAGTGCCTCGACTGCCAGAACAAACTGCTGGCAGATCCAGGCGGAACGGTGGCCATGCAAAGCCTTTCAACCGACGAGCGTGCGGCGGTGGGCAAACTGCAGCGCACCGACTTTGTCACGGTGACGTCCCTGGCCCATGCCCTGCAGCTCGACAAATACGAACTCGATGAAATCATGAACCATCCCCGCTGCCGCCTGCGCCACTTCTGAACCAGGAGTGGCCGCCGCCCGCAGAGCAGTACGTGACGAGGTTGATTATGCTGATTACGCGTGTCGTTGGCTCGGCTGTTTCGACGATCAAGGACGAAAAACTGACCGGTCTCAAACTGCTGGTCGTGCGCGAAGTGACGCCGGCCAACGAGCTCGTCGGCAAACCGCTCGTGGCGATCGATGCCGTCGGCGCCGGTGAAGGGGAGCTCGTCCTGGTAGCTATGGGCAGCTCGGCCCGCCAGACGACCGCCACCCACAACAAACCGGTCGATGCGGTGATCATGGCGATCCTCGACTCGCTGGAAGTCGAGGGTGAGCTGACGTACGTGAAGGGCAGGTAAGGCCGGATGGCAGTGGTTTCCAACGAATACGACCTCGATCTGCAGTCGATCCAGGAGGCGAGACGCCTGGCCGTGGCGGCGCGTGCCGCTCAGCAGACTTTCTTCCACTTCACCCAGGCCCAGGTCGATCGTATCTGCCAGGCCATGGCCGACGCGGCCTACCAGGATGCGGCGCGTCTGGGTCGCCTGGCGTTCGACGAGACCGGCTACGGTGTGTCGGAGCACAAAACGGTCAAGAACCAATTTGCCAGCCGGACGGTGTGGGAATCGATCAAAGGCATACCCACCGTCGGTGTGCTGCGCCGCGATGATGCGCGGCGCATCGTCGAGATTGGCTGGCCCATGGGCGTTATTGCGGCCCTGACGCCGAGCACCAATCCGACGTCCACGGCGATGTTCAAGGTGCTGGTGGCCGTCAAAGCCCGTAATGCGGTGATCATTGCGCCGCACCCCAGCGCCAAAGGGTGCTCCTACGAGACGGTGCGCGTGATGACGGCGGCCGGTGAGGCGGCGGGTATGCCCCCTGGCCTGGTCAGCTGTGTGCGTCAGGTGACGCTGCCGGGTTCCCAGGAGCTCATGCGTCACTACGCCGTGTCCATGATCCTGGCCACGGGCGGTTCTGCCATGGTCAAGGCGGCGCACAGCGTCGGCAAACCGGCCCTGGGCGTGGGCCCCGGCAACGTGCCGGTCTACGTCGACCGCAGTGCCGATGTCAACAAAGCGGCCTGGGACATCGTCAATTCCAAGGCGTTCGATTGTTCCGTGATCTGTGCCACGGAACAGGCGGTTGTGGCCGACCGGCCCATTGCGGCCCAGCTCAAGGCACAGATGGAACAGCAGGGTGCCTATTTCGTGAACCAGGAACAGGCCGCGGCCCTGGCGCGCGTGTTGTTTCCATCCGGCAGCCTCATCGATCCCAAAACGGTGGGCAAAACCCCGCAGCAGCTGGCTGCCATGGCCCAGATTTCGGTACCCGCCACGGCCCGCGTGCTCGTGGCGCGCCTGCAGTCGGTGGGCAAACAGGAACCGTTGAGCGCCGAGAAGCTGACGACCGTTTTGGGCTGGTACGAAGTCGACGACTGGCATGCCGGCTGCGAACGCTGTATCGAGCTTCTCAAATACGGCGGCGATGGGCACTCGCTGGTCATCCACGCCCGCAACGAAGAGGTCATCCTGGCCTTTGGTGTGGAGAAACCTGCCTTCCGTATCGTCGTCAATACGTGGGGCACGCTGGGGGCGATCGGAGCCACGACCGGCGTGATGCCGTCGATGACGCTGGCGCCGGGTGGGTTGGGCGGTGCCGTCGTGAGCGACAACATCAGCGTGCACAACCTGCTGAACGTGAAGCGCCTGGCCTACGAAACACAGGCACCACCGCACGCCGCAACCACGCTGGCGCCGGGTGTCCAGCCGCTGCCGGCGACGCGCCCCACCCCGCGGGCGGCACGGCCGTCCGCATCTGCGGCACCCGTCGCGGCACCGCCGGCAGCGCGTGGTACGCTGTCGGGCGCCGAAATCGAAGAGATCATTCAGCGGGTTCTGAATGAAATAACGTAGGCATCGTTCGAACACGAGGAGTCGAAAGCCATTACGAGACTTTCGACGGTTGCCGTATACGATTTGTGATGAAAGGAATTGTCAGACGATGGTCAATATGCAGTTGATTGCCCTGGGTATGGTCGAAACACGTGGCCTGGTCGGTGCCATCGAAGCGGCGGACGCCATGGTCAAGGCCGCCAATGTGCGCCTGATCGGTAAAGAAATGATTGGCGGCGGCTACGTCACGGTGATGGTGCGCGGGGATGTGGGTGCGGTCAAGGCCGCCACCGATGCCGGCGCCGCCGCGGCGCAGCGCGTCGGTGAGCTGGTGAGCGTCCACGTGATCCCGCGCCCGCACAGCGACGTGGAAATGATCCTGCCTAAGGGCGGCGAAGCCAAAGAAGCCTGAGCACGGCTCGCATGGCGCGTCGTTTCATTACGGCGGCGGACGTGCGCCGCCTGGTCAAACAAGAAGGACAAACCGAGCTGGTCCTGGGTCCTGACGATGTCGTGACGGCCCTGGCGCTGGATTCGGCGCGCGACCTGGGTCTGCGCCTGGTCAATCACGACGCCGTCCCGGCCTGGTCGACGGCGGGCCGGCACGAGCGTTTGCTCAAAGGGCCCGCGCCGGTACGCAAATCAGCCGACCCGCCAACCACCACCATCACCGCCGACCTGGTAGCCCAGATCGTGGCCGAGGTGCTGCGGCGGCGTGGCAGCGGCGGTCGTACGCAGCCAGGCACCCACGGCCCACTGCGGGTCGATGGCCGCGCGCCCGCCGCACCGGCCGGTCCCGTTCTCTCTGGCGCCTGGCAGCAGCAGGAAGTCATCGGCGCGGCGCAGGGTGGGGGGATGGCCGCCGGTTTTCGTTGCGCGTCCGCCGGCACGTGGACCCACACCGCCGCCGTGAACGAGATGTGTTACGTGGTCGAAGGCTCGGTCGAGGTGACCTTCGACGGTCACGCGCAGCGCGCGTACGCCGGTGACGTCTTGTTCGTCCCGGCGGGCAGCCAGGCGACGTATACCACGTCCTCCTGGGTGAAGCTATTTTGCGTTACAGGCTAAAAACAGGCCGAACGGAATAATCGATGGCAAACGAATTTCAACTGCGCGCCTACTGTTACCTGGATCGTATGCAGCCGCAGTACGCGGCCTTTGTAGGCACGATCACGCAGGGCGACCTGCCGGTGGAGGGCATGGCCTCGTTGTACGTCGAAATGGCGCCGGGCAACGAGGTGTTTCGGGTGGTCGACATTGCGGTCAAGAGCACGGACGCCAAACCGGGTGCCCAGATCGTCGAACGCGAGTTTGGCATGTTCGAGATCCACTCGCTGGCGCAGGCCGAAGTGCTGGAGGCCGGACGTATCGTGCTCGATCGCCTGGGGCTGCGCGAGGAGGACCGCGTCAAGCCGGGCATCGCCTCGGTGCAGGTGATCACCAACATCGACCCCTACCAGGCTCAGCTGCTCAACCGGTTCCGGCGCGGTGCGATGCTGGTGGCCGGTGAAACCATGCTGGTTTTGGAGGTTGCACCGGCGGCGTACATCAACCTGGCGGCCAACGAAGCAGAGAAGGCGGCCAACATCAAAATCATCCACATTTCCTCGGTGGGTCGGTTTGGCCGCATGTGGCTGTCGGGTACCGAAGCGGAAATCCTGGCTGCCAAATCCGCGGCGATCGATGCCGTCAACGCCCTGCGCGGCGTACCCGGCTAAGGCGGCCTGATGCTCCTGGGACGGGTCGTAGGCACCGGCGTGGCAACACAAAAATACCCTGGCCTGGACGGCGCCAAACTGCTGGTCGTGCAGCCGGTGGACAAACACCTGCGCGCACGCGGTACGCGGCAGGTGGCGGTCGACACGGCGGGTCTTGCGGCCGGTGCGGGTGACCTGGTCTGCCTGGTGCGGGCGCGTGAGGCGATGCTGGCCTACACCACGACGCAAATGCTGCCGATCGACCTGGCCGTGGTGGGGGTGGTCGAGCGGATCGATTTGATCGAAGGTGACGACTGGCCGTTCTAAATGTCCCCGGCACGGGCCAGCAGATTGTTGGTGGGCGAAGTGGCCTGTGGCCCGTGCCGGGGACATCACAGAGGAGACTGCGCATGGTCATCGCCAAGGTGGTGGGCACGTTGGTATCCACCATCAAACACCCGGCCTATCACAGCCAGAAGCTGCTCGTCGTGCAGCCGCTCAACCTGCCGGGCGATCCGCCGGAGGCTGACTTCATTGCCATCGATCACGCCCAGGCGGGAGCAGGGGATACGGTTTTGGTCCTGCGCGAAGGCAGCGGTGCCCGCCAGGTAACCGGCATCACGGATGCGCCGATCATCTCGGTGATTGTCGGTGTATTGGACAGTGTCGAACTGAACGAAAACTGATGAGAAAGAAGTGACGTCATGCTCAACCTTTGGCGCGAGCTGCGCCCCGGTCCAAACATCCCAGACGTGGTGTATACCATCGTCGAGATTCCCAAGGGCAGCCGCAACAAATACGAATACAACAAAGAATTTGGTGTCATCAAACTGGATCGTGTGCTGTACTCCTCGCTGTATTACCCGGGCGATTATGGTTTGATCCCGCGCACCTTCTACGACGATGGCGACCCGCTCGATATCCTCGTGATGGTCAACGAACCGACATTTCCCGGCTGTATCATCGAGGCGCGCCCGATCGGCGTCTTCCGCATGCTGGACCGCGGCGTGGCCGACGACAAGATACTGGCGGTGCCGGCGCGTGATCCCCTGTTCCAGGACTACCATGACATTACGGATATCCCCAAACACTTCCTGGCCGAAGTCGCGCACTTTTTCGAGGTCTACAAGGACCTCGAAGGTTCGCGCACCAAGCCGATGGGCTGGGAAAACGCCGTCGCGGGCAAGTCCGAGATCATGCGTGCGGTTCAGCTGTACCAGGATCGTTTTGCCCTTGGGGGCCTGTAATCATGCAGGAAGTGGTGCCGGGGCTGTGGCTGTTCGACGAGATCAGCGGCATCGTCAACGCCTACTTATGGCAGCGCACCGACGGTTACACGCTGATCGATACCGGCATGCCAAATCATGCACGACGGATTCTGGCTGCCCTGGCGGCGGCGAACCTGGCGGCGCCCGGTGTCAACCGGATCCTCATCACGCACTGTGACGTCGATCACACCGGCGGCCTGGCTCAGATTCAGGCCGCAACTGGCAGCCAGGTCGTGGCGCACGCCGCCGAGGTCCCCAATATCCAGGGTCAACGCGCCCGTGTTCTGCCCAAAACGGCCGCCGGTTATGCCATGCGCCCCATCATGGCCATGAGCCAGCTCTTTTTCAAGGCCGAACCAGTCACTGTCGACGAGATGGTGCTGGACAAACAGGTGCTCGTCGAGGGCTTCCAGGCGCTGCACGTGCCGGGACACACCCCCGGTCAGATGGCGCTGTACCACCCGGCGCGCAAGCTGCTCATTACCGGCGATGCGATGGCCAACCGCAGCCAGCGGCTCGGCCTGCCGGCACCGATGTTCACGCCGGATATGGTCCAGGCGAAGGAATCGATCCGGAAACTGGCCAAACTGGACGTCGACGTCGCCTGTTTTGGGCACGGCCCGCCCATCGTGGGTGACGCCGGCGAGAAGCTCCGCACATTTGCCGCGGGTTTGATTTGAGATAGTTTTTTACCGCAGAGAACGCACAGGGCACATACAGTTATTGTGTTGTGCCCTGTGCGTTTTGTGGTGCGTGCGTGTCAAGTGGCCGAGTGAGAATTCACAGACAAGGACAGACCACCTGCAAAATACGAAACCTGGTGTATTTGTGGTGATCCTCAAGCCACCGGCGACCACGTCAGGATGAACACCAGCGTGTAGATGATACTCACCAGAAGCTGGCGAATGCCAATGCGCGTCGGTTTGACACCGATGGCGGGCCGCAGGGTGCCGTAGACCGACTCGGCCCACTGCACGACGTAGGCAAGGGGCAGCAGCGGCGGCAGAACGCCGATCACGGCCAGGATGAGCACCGCCACCAGGTTGAAGGTGGTGTACATCAGCGCCCGCCGGCCGGTCTTCAGACGCTGATCGAGCGGCGGAACGGTTTTCCACGGCCGCTGTTCCAGGCGCAGCGCCGCGTACACGATGGATGCCGCGGACTGGAACCAGGTCAGCGCCCACAGCCACCAACCCATGGCATCGACCTGCCCAATGCCGACCCAGTACGCCGCCGGTGCAGCCAGGGCCAGCACCCCACTGGCGATGACTTCGATGCCGATTTGCCGCCGTTCGGCCCGACGTGCCACCAGGACCAGGTGCCAGACAAATACTGGGATACCGGGCAGAGCCAGAATCGCCACGTAGGCGGCCCCCTGGCTCCACAAGCCGGCAAAACCGAGCAGCCCGATCACGCTGTAAACCGCGGTCCAGAAATACGCCGCGGGAAGGTCCTGTGGACTGCGGCGGTGACTGCGCACCTTGACCATGACCGTAATAGGCTGGCGCACCAAAAACGCCGCCAGCGCCGTTACGATCAGATACACCGAAGCCAGGGTGAACCGCCCCCCCGCAGCCAACCCGATCAACAAGGGGCTAAACAAAAACACCCAGGAGCCATGCTCCTGTGTCAACGCAATATGCCGCTGCCACACCGACTTGCGTGCGACCGCTGTCATACCAATCGTCTCCTCTCCAAAAGACTCTCGGATTGCAGGATACCATGACCCACGAATATTCACAAGCCCATGCCATCCATCCAAAATCCCCCAATCCAAAATCCAAAATCCAAAATCCAAAATCCAAAATCCTCCAATCCTCCAATCCAAAATCCAAAATCCAAAATCCTCCAATCCTCCAATCCAAAATCCAAAATCCAAAATCCAAAATGGAAAGGTTGCGTGTTCTGGCACAAATGGTGTAAAATACATGCAAATATGTTGTCATCGCGTGGAGAGAAAACTATGTTCAAACGAGTCCTGGTGAGCGTAAGTTTCCTGTGTTGTCTCGTGCTGGTGGGCTGTGGTGCCGCGCCCCAGCCTGTCGTCCTGACCGGCACCGATCGGGATGCCGTTTTGGCGTATTCCGAACCAATGACCGACAATCTGCTGCAGGGCATGAACGAGGGTGACTACGCCCGGTTTGCCCGTGATTTTGACGAGCAGATGGCCAAAGCCATGCCGGCCAGTTCTTTCGACGGATTCATGACCAGCATCGGCGACAAAATCGGGTTGTACCAGTCGCGCACCGTCAGCTCCGTCGATGTGGTTGACAACTTTACACGTGTCGTTTACGAGGCCCAATTCGCCAACGATAACCCGGTGACCATACGCGTCGTCTTCAACAAAGACACCGCCGATCACCTGATCAGCGGACTGTGGTTCGATTCGGCGAAGCTGCGCGACCAATGACGACGCCGATGCCCGGGCCTGCGCGTGCCCCCCGGTCGTCACGCGCAGCCGGGCGGTCGCCGGTGTCGCGTACGATTCTATTTAACAAACCGTTCGGTGTCTTGTGCCAGTTCACCGATGCCGGTGGCCGGCCCACGTTGGCCGATCACATCCCAGTGCCGGGCGTG
The DNA here is from genome assembly GCA_964443225.1 of uncultured Anaerolineae bacterium. GTDB lineage: Bacteria > Chloroflexota > Anaerolineae > SSC4 > Amarolineaceae > SSC4. The sequence continues at coordinate 15,492 of CAYUCC010000010.1, read as the reverse complement.
TACGCGGCGGGACGCCTGGACATGGACAGCGAGGGTCTGCTGCTTTTGACCGACGACGGTGTGCTGATTCACCACCTCGCCGATCCACAGCACAAGATACCAAAGACCTACCTGGTTCAGGTCGAGCGGGTGCCGGACAGCGCAGCCCTGGAACAACTGCGCCACGGTGTGACCATCGAGGGCGAACTGTCGCGGCCAGTGCACGTCGAGCGCCTGGCCACCCCGCCGGACCTATGGGAACGTGCGGTACCGATTCGATACCGCAAATCGGTACCAACTGCCTGGCTGCGTATTGTTTTGACCGAAGGCCGTAATCGGCAGGTACGCCGTATGACGGCCGCCGTGGGGTACCCGACGCTGCGTTTGGTGCGGGTGGCCATTGGGCCCTTCCGGCTCGACGATTTGAAGCCTGGGGCGTGGCGCGAGCTGCCAAACCGAACCGTACGCGGGGCCGTGGCCCGCCTTGAATCGACATCAGGTCAAGGAACGAACGACCGCTAACCGACCGGTTGGCATTCATCTAAGGGCCTATCCGAATAACCTGATACTCGCCTCAATAAGGCGGCTGAGGGCAGTTATTCGGATAGGCTCTAAGGGCTTGCGAAAGAGCAGCTTCGTGCAAAATGACCGGAATCGCCGTAAATCACGGTAAGTTATTCTTCTGGAAGCCCTGACGATTCGATCAGACAAGTTCAGCAGACAAGGAGAAGACATGAGCGATACACCATGGATCCCCAATTACGACCCAGGCATGAAGACCACGTTGGTACCCTACAAGGGCACCTTGTTGGACTGTCTGGCCGAGGCGGTACAGAAGCGGCCCAATGCAACGGCTGTCTGGTTCAAGGGCACCACCATGACGTGGGCTGAACTGGACAGGTTGAGTGACCAGTTCGCCAATGCCTTGGTTGATCTCGGTGTCAAAAAAGGCGAGCCGGTGTCGACGGTGATGGTCAACTCACCGCAGGCCCTGGTGGCGCAGCTTGGCACCTGGAAGATTGGCGGTGTCTTTTCACCGCTGAACCCCATCTACACCGAACGCGAGCTGGAAGAATTGTTGAGCAGCACCGGATCGAAAGTGATCGTGGTGCTCAATCCATTCTATGCGCGCATCAAGGCTCTGCAGCCGAAGACCAAGCTGGAGCACGTGATTGCCTCGAACATCACCGACTTCCTGCCCAGAATGAAGCGTATCCTGTTCAAGCTGCTCAAGGAGAAAAAAGCCGGGCAGGGTGTGACGCTGCAGGGCAACGACCGTATGTTCAGGGATGTGATCGAACCGTACGCCGGCAAACCACGTCCCAACGTCGTGGTCAGCGAAAATGACCCGGCTCTGCTGTTGGGCACCGGTGGTACGACTGGCATTCCCAAGGTCGCCATTGGCACGCACGCCGGCCTGCGTGCGGCCGGTACCCAGGTGCGTGAATGGTTCAAAGAAGCGTTGACTGACTGGGAATCGGTCTTCTGTGTTCCGCTGCCGCTCTTCCATGTGTTTGGCAACGTGGGTGCCGTGAGCACGGCGATGGTCGGGCACTTCCCGCTGGCTCTCGTACCGGACCCGCGCAACATCGAGGACCTGGCCAAAACCATCGACGAGACCAAACCGGCCTTTTTCCTCGGTGTGCCCACCATGTACATCGCCCTGCTCAATCATCCGCTGGTCAAGGAGGGCAAAGTCAACTTCCACTCCATGAAGGCGTGCATCTCCGGGGCGGCGCCGATGCTGGCCGAAACCCAAACTGCGTTCGAGAAGCTGACGGGGGGACGTATCGTCGAAGGTTATTCACTGACCGAAGCGATGATGGCGTGCTGTGTCAACCCGTACGGCGGCAAGTCCAAACTGGGTTCGGTCGGTATGCCGCTGCCCGACGTGACGATCCGCATCGGTGATGCCACCACCGGTGAGGGCAGCCTGCCGGTCAACGAAGTGGGCGAGATCCTGATGAGCGCACCACAAATCATGAGCGGCTACTGGAATCGGGACGATGCAACCAGCGAAATGGTGCAGGAACACGACGGCGCACGCTGGCTGCACACCGGCGATATCGGTTACCTGGATGACCAAGGCTATCTCTTCATCGTCGATCGGAAGAAGGAACTGATCAAGGCCAGTGGCTATCAGGTCTGGCCACGTGAGGTGGAAGAGGTGCTGGCCCAGCATCCCAAGGTGCTGGAAGTTGCGGTGGCCGGCGTGCCCGATGGCTACAAGGGCGAAGCAGTGGCGGCCTGGATCGTGCTCAAGGCCGGTGAAAAGGCCACGGTCGATGAACTCCGCGCCTACGCCAAGGAAAACATGGCACCGTACAAAGTGCCAAAATATGTCCAGTTCCGCGATACGCTGCCCAAGACCATGGTGGGCAAGGTGCTGCGTCGCGCCCTGGTCGACGAGTACAAACAGCAGAACCCAGCGGCGTGACCGGGCCCTTCCTCATTCGGGCCGCGCGTGCCGAAGACCAGTCCACCATCGTAAACCTGGTGCGCGCGGCCCGTCTCGATCCAAGCAATCTGCACTGGCAGAATTTTGTGGTGGCCGAGGCCGATGGTCAGATCATTGGCTGCGGGCAGATTCGACCGGACCCGGCACTGCGTGAGCTGGGCAGCATGGTGGTATCGAAGGCGTACCGGCGGCGCGGGGTGGGTGTGGCCATCGTGCGCACGCTTCAGGCGCGCAGCCAGCCACCGCTGTTCCTGGAGTGCCCCGACTACCGCGTGACTTTCTACGAGCAGGTTGGTTTCCACATCGTGCCGCGCCACACGGTGCCCTGGAAGCTGCGCCTCAAGGCAACCCTGGGTGACTGGCTGCTGCCGCTGCTGCGCGGGCCGCACATTCGCACCATGCGGTGGGACGGCTAAGTCGGGCAGCAAAGAGGAGCAGGACAAGAGGAGCAGGACAAGAGGAGCAGGACAAGAGGAGCAGGACAAGAGGAGCAGGACAAGAGGAGTCCGCACCCCCAGGTGCGGACTCCTCTTGTCGTGGAAAGCCCGTGCCGCACGTGGGCGTGCGGCACTCCTCCTGTCGTGGAAAGCCCGTGCCGCACGTGGGCGTGCGGACCCCTCCTGTCGTGGAAAACCCGTGCCGCACGTGGCCGTGCGGCGCTCACCGGTGAGCTGAGCCTCAGAGCATCTACTCCAAATCCAGCACCATCAACCACTGGCGCTGGGCGTCATCCAGGTCCATACGGCGGCGGCTTGCCTGGTAGGACAGCACCGGCAGGTCACCGGCAACCCAGGGCAGTACGGGCAGCTCGCGTTCCGTCCGAAATCCGAGCTTCTCCCAGAATGTACGTCCCCCGGTACCGGTGAGACCATACACAATCTCCAGGTCCTGGCCGGCACCGACTTGCAGCCGTGCCCAGCCATGCTCACGTGCCCAGTCGATGAGCGCACGCACCAACAGGCTGCCAATACCCCGCCGTTGGTAGGCCAGCGGGTCAACGGCCGTCGGCTCGTCTGGCGGTGCCACCAATATGCCGGGCTGGAAGTTAGCGGCGCCGGTTTCGACGCACAAGACGAACAAGGTGTTGGCCGGGTCGTCCGCTTCCACCGCCGGCCAGAACCAGCTCGACTGCAGATCGGGTGACTGCTGGCCGAGCCGTAGGAGCAGGCCGCTGGGAAAAAACCGCACGACGCCCACGATCAGGTCGCCATCCCACGCCTGGATGGCGCACGCGCCGTAACGCAGCGTCACCTCGCGCAGAAACTCGCGCCGCTCTACCGAACGTCCCGGCGGGCAGAAGAGGTGTTGTCCCAGCTGCGGTGCCAGCTCGTCGATCAGACTGTCGGGCCAGGGATGTGTCAGCAGCCGGGCATCGACCTTCTCGTCGGTCGACGGCGTTAGCGTGCAGGCAGCCAGGGGGCCGTGGTGCAGGCAGACGTTCGTCACCAGATCGACACCCATGGGACGAATTTCGACGTTGGAAGCGTCAGGTGGCTGCATTGCTGTCTCCTGTGCGAGCCTCTCCGGCCCTTTGCCGGGCGGGCTCTGTTGCTGAAAGATATTGACTGCGTAACAAGCACGGCGTACCGGCTATGTTGCGTGTCAGGTTGGGCTCGATTCCGGGTTCAGCAGAGCGCCGAACCGCTGGATGCGCTCGTTGTCGGCGGCCAACAACGCGGTCCACAGCGCTGCGATATCGGGCGGTGGTTCGCGCTGCAGTTCGCGCTGGTACCAGCCTGCGTTGGCGCGGGTCAGGCTCAGCAGGAACTCCAGGCGTGTCAGCGTCGTGCGCCGGTTCCGGCCATCCCGCACCTGGTGACGCAAGACTTCGGCTTCCGAGGGTGGCACGTCGTACAGGCGCAGTAGACGTGAAAGGTCGGCGATCTCTTCGGGATAGATCTCGAGCAGCTCGTTCATCAAGGCCACGAAGTCGATTTCTTCGGCGGGTGCGTGGCGCTGATAGTACTGGCAAAGCGTCAGAATCGTGCGTTTGTGGCCGAGATTGTTTAGCAGGCTCCTTTGCCACGACGTCATCTCCGACGAGGTTGGTAATGCCAGCTCGGATTTTGTTGGTTCCATCCGTCTCTTCTTTCGCTTCTGCGCAAGGTCCAGCCAAAACCCGGCTGAGGCGTTGCGTGTGGTGCGCCGTTAGGGTGCCACCTGGGTGAACTCGTTGTTCTGCACCTGGAAGATATACATCTGCGGATCCTGCAAGTCCCCGTTGCTCTGGAACTGCAGCTGCCCGATGATGCCCTTATAATCCAGCGAACGAATGGCGTCGGCCACCTTGGCTGCATCGAGGGAGTTTGCCTTTTTGATGCCCTCGGCCAACACAGCCATCGCACTGTACCCGTTCACCGAGTAGGTGTCGGGGTTGCGGTACTCGACGGCCTGGTACGCCTCGATCCACGGCTCGCCGGCGACGCGCGGGCTGGGTGCAAAGGCGCTGACGTACATGCCTTCGGCGGTCCCGTTGGACTCGTCGATGGTGGCGGCGAGGAATGCCCCGTCACTGGCCAGCATCGGCATGTCGAGTCCGTTTTCGATCAGGTCGGCGCGCAGGTAGGGCGCCTCGATCTCGTAACCGGCGTAGAAGATAGCGTCGGGCTGCACGGCATCGATTTTGGCGGCTTCTTCCAGGAAACGGCTCTGCCCTTCTTTGACCTGCAGGGTTAGCACGACCTCGGCGCCCAGGTTCTTCAGGGCACGGCTCATTTCGTTGCGCAGGCCGATGCCGTACGGTGTATCGTTGTGCAGCACCGCCACCCGTTTGGCCCCCAGCTGGTTGACCAGGAAAGCGGCATCGACGTCGGCCTGCACCGTGTCGTTGGCGTTGATGCGGAAGAAATTACGGTAGCCTTGCTGTGTGATCGACGTCTCCGATGAGGTCGGCGTAATCACGACGATCGGCATATCTTTGTAGAGCTCCATGGCTGCCAGGGTCTGACCGCTGTTCAGGTGACCGACGATGCCGATGACATGCTGGCCGGCATCGATGGCCTCCTGCACTTGCTGAGCACCACTGACGGCGACGTCGGAGTCGGATTCATCATCCACGCCCACGACCTTGACGCGGTAACCGAGCAGGCCGTTCTGCCGGTTGAGTTCCTCGGCCATCAAACGCACACCGCCCAATACCGTCTGGCCGCCATTGGCCTGGAATCCGGACAAAGGCACGGCCACGAAGACCGTGACGTCGCCGCGGGTGGGTTGGCCGCTGCTGTTACACCCACCCAGTGCCAGAACCGAAACGAGTATGAACAAGAGGAAGGACTTACGCATAACGGACTCCTGTTACTTGCCGGCCTGCTGTGATTTGCGGGCCGTGGCCACGGCGGCGGCGGCCGGTTCTACGGTGGCCAGCTCGACGTTGTAGACTTCGTTGATCGAGTTGATCAGATCGCCCAGGGTATTGACCTGGTCAGCGATGTCGGCCTGCAGGCGTTGGGTGCGGCTGCTGTCCACCTCACGCGCGCCGATGAGCTGAATCTGCGGATAGATCGTGCCCAGTGCGGCCAGTGACTGATCCAGCTGCAGCTCGGCCTTTTCCATCACATTGTCAAGCCGCTCGAGGGCGGCCTGTTGGGTTTCGCGTGCCGCCAGCGCGGCGCGCAGCTGCTCGGCCACCGACGGCTCGTCCTCACGGCGCAATCGTTCGCGGTAACTGGCCACATCACGCGGCACCGACTGCCGGTCGCGTTGAATGACCCTGTCCTGGCGATAGATATCCAGGCGGCGGGCGATACGAAACATGTTGGCCAGCCAGTCGTTGATCTGCGACACGGTGCTGCCCAGCCGGTCACGCACGATCCCCGCATCCTGGCTGTCGATGGCCTGTTGAATACGGTGATAATAATCGATCGCCTGGTCCAGTTTCTGACGCAGCCCGCGGTCGTTGATGTCGCGTGTATCGAACTTCTGCATGAACAACTCGGCGACCACCTTACGGTTGCCGTCTTTGTCGTTCAGACTGCTGTACACCATGCCGCCGACGCCGAGCGCACCCAGCGCCAGCCACCCCCAAATTGGCCACCCCGGAAACGGCAACGGCACAAAAAAGGTCAAGAGCAGCGTGCCGGCTACGATCAGCGCATTTTCCCAACGCACCACGGCATGCTCGATGATGGCCCGGCGGGCCTGTTGTTCGACCTGGCTGGTAATCGATTCGTCAGGCATGGCTCTACTGTAAATCCTGAAACCAGTACAGATACGTTGGTGCGCTGCCGGTTGGTACCGCCGCCGGCAGCAGACTCAACGTGACGACGCGTCCTGTGGCGGTGGCAGTCTCACCATCGGCCACCGGTGTGACCGCATCCTCGTGAACGACGAATACCTTGAGCTGCGGTGTCGACCGGAAACTCACCTCGCCCGGCAGCACGCTCGCCCGCGCCACGCGATAGCCCGGCCCCGGCGGTCGCAGGGCCAGCAACCCGCCCACCTCATCGATAGCGGCCATCAGCGCAGCCACTGGCACCGTGGACGCGGCGTCGGGCGCCTGCTGAAGCGCATAACCACTGACGTTACCCACCGTCTGTGGCTCGGTCAGATAGAAGACGTTGACGTGGGTCCACTGTCCATCGGCGGTGGACGCCGCAAACGGCAAAAACAGGTGCCGGAACTCACCTTCGTCGATCAACATCTCCCAACCGCTGGTTACCGGCTGGGCCGGGTCGACCTCCACGAACTCGGCCAGCTTGACCCAGGCATCGCTCAGCGGTTGTTCGCGCAGGTTGGCCTCGATCTGCGGTGTGGGTCGCGGTGTGCACGCCGAGACCAAGAGCAGAAAACCAAGCAGTACCCCGTATCGACACAAACCCGTTCTACGACTCCGGTTCTTCACCACCGTCACGTTTCAGCGATCAGAAGTAACTTGACAGAATCTTGTACAACTGCCGGATCGTCTCCGGGGTGCCTTCGCGCACCTGGCCGCCGGACGCTTCGGCCAGTGCCGTGAGGACGTCGTAGTCGGCATCGTCGCCGTAGGCAATCGAAAATACGATCACCGGCACGCCGCTGGCGTTGCCCTGGCTGATCTCGCGCACCAGCTGATCGAGTGTTGTCGACGATTGGTTTTCGCGACCATCGGTCATTGCCACGATGGCATTGATCCGCTCAGGATCTCCCTCGCGCTGCATGCGCCGGTACGCCGTGCGCACGGCATCGAGCAGCGCCGTATTGCCATTCGCCTGCAGGGTATCGATGTCGAACTGCAGGGCGTCGCGGTTGTTGGCCAGCTCGTCGAGTTCGATCACATGGTTGACCTGGTCGCTGAACTCGATCATGCCAACCTGTTCGCGGTCGTTGACGATCTGGTCGATGAAGGTTTGCAGCGCTTCCTGGGCGGCGGCCAGTTTTTCACCGCGCATCGAGCCAGAGGTATCGACCACCAGGAATACGTTGGCCAGTCGTTTGGTGTAGTACCACGCGTTTTGCACCACTTCGACCACGGCCGGCGATGGAATCTGCAGGGTGGTTTGGGGCTCCTGCGGGTTGACGCCGTTGGCGGCAGTGAGTGGTGAACCGGCACTGTCCAGCGCAATGCTCAAATCGGCCGGGCGATAGCCGTTGTCCAGGACGGTTTTTTGCGCTTCGGGGCTGAGAAGAAACTCGCGCAGGGCCTGGTAGGTACGCCGTTGATTGGCGGTGACCGTGGGCAGCTCGAGCAGCGCCAGGGGATGGTCGGCCCACAGGGTGCCTTCGGCCGGGTACATCGCCACCAGGCGTTCCTGATTACCCTCCTGATTGAAGCGCACCACCAGCTGTTCCTGCGTCACGAAGGCATCGAGAAAGCTGGGGCCTTCCTGCTGCGCCCGCTCCATGACGGCAAGCTCGCCCTCGCCGTAGAATTTGACCGTACGTTCGATGTCGCGCACGTAGTCGAGCGTCGACTGCGCGGTGGCATCCGCTTCGGTCAGCCCGCGCGTTTTGCCGGCGCCCGCGTAGAACTCGGCCAGGGTGGCGAGGAGACCGCTGGCGTAGCTGGTGGCCGGGTGGTTCCATTTGAAACTGGCATCACCCGTGGCACGCTGCTGGAGGGCCTGCCAGCTGACGGGTGCCGGCCAGCCGAGGTCGCGCGCCACGTTCTCCCACGCCGCAATCACGATGGGGCTGATGGCGTAGCGGGTCGGTTCACCCACCAGGCGGGGCGCGATTTGGCCTTCCTCGACCGACAATCTGGCCAGCCATTGGCGATCGATCTGGTCCAGCCAGAGGCCAGAATCTGGCGTGAGGGCCTGGAAGTCCGGTCCTTCCAGGACGGCGCTCACCATTTCTTCGGGATTCATCTTGGTGAGCTCGACCTGCATCTGTTCGCCGTCGGATGTGCGCAGGTCCTGCCGGTTGAACTGTTCGACCAGCACCTGCAGCAGGCGTGCTTTTTCCGGCGTATAGGCCACCGTCAACGTGGCATTTTTCGGGTTGGTGTTGGTCCCTGGTTCTTGGGACGGTGTTCCGGCAGACCCAAAATCACCCCAAACGAGTGCAGCCATGATGAGACACATCGAACAGGCAATGAGTGTCCCGAAACCACCGAACGCAACCGCCGGTTTGGCACTGCGGGAGGCGGTAGACCGATTCTTGGCGCTCATGTGCGACTCCCGGCGCTATTCTTGCGCCACGTTCAGGTCGAACCAGCGCAGCAGCGCCAGCAGGACATCGCGGCTGGGGGCGCGCATCGCCGTCGTTCGCGGCACCACGGCGGTTGCGCCCTGGTCCTGCCAGCGGGCGAACAGGCTGTCCCCCTCGGTCACCGGCACGTCGGGGTTGGCGGGGCGCAGGCCGTAGGCGACCGCCTGCTGCTGAACTTCGGGTGACAGCAGATACCGCTGGAACTCCAGGGCGGCGTTCTTTTCGAAGGCGGTTGTTTCAGGACCCATCCAGACGGTGAAAGGAAAATCAAACCAGGTGACGTAGTCGGGATAGCGGATGAGCAGCGGGTCCTTCCAGCGTGTCTGGATACCGGCCATGTTGGTCAGCAGGTCGCTTTCCAGCAGCTGGCCACCGTCACCCGCCGAGTAGCCGAACAGCGCAAAATCTTCAGCGGTATAGGCGCTGGATCCGCTTACGTCGGTGAGGGCGCCCATCAGCTCCTTGAGCCAGGTCTGAAACTCCGGTTTGGTCACGTCTTCGACGCTGATGTCGGTGCGGTCATAGTACTCACCTGCTGCGGCGACCATGGCCGCCAGGCCCCCCACGTTCTTGCGCGGATTGGGCACCACCAGCTTGAAGAAGCCCCAGGCCGGATCACCGCCCAGTTCGGGCCAGCCACCCTTGGCGATCGCCGCATCGTGAATGGATTGCCAGTCGATGTTACCGTACTTTTGTTCCAGCACGTTGGCACGGCTCTGGTAGATGCCCCAGGCAAAGAGGGAGAGGGCCAGCGGGCGGGCGCGGTATTCACCGTCGGTCAGAAAGACGTCGCGGCCCAGGCGCTCTTTGTACGTGGCATTGCCCAGCTCGACCAGGTAGCGGCTGTCGGGAATCCAGACCGTCGGGAAGCGCGCCAGCTGCGCTTTTTCCTCCTCGGACAGGCTCTCGGGGTCGCGATCGCCCAGGCTGCCAAACTCGTCGCGGTCCCATTTGCCGAGCGCGGTCAGCCCATCCATGGCGACCACTTCGACCTGCATGACCGAGTCGGTGCCGGGTAGGATGTGCTTCTCGTCGTTGAACGTCTTGGCCGCCGCGCGGACCCAGGGCTCGACGGGCAGGGCCGTCATGACCCGCACCTGAATAGGGCCAGCCGGCTTGGTCACCTGCGGTGTTTGTGGTTGGCTGTTGAGATAACCCAGTCCCCAGGAGACACCGATGATCAGCAAAGCCACCACGATAATCACGATGAAGATGATGCGCGTTCGGTTCATGCTCGAATCCTTCGCCACTGCGCGTCGAATAGGTTACGGATGCAGCTGAAATTCGTTACGGCTACTTCTTCGCCCAGCTGTAGACGTGTTTCCCTTCGAGGGGCAGGGCGTTGAGTTCTGGTACGTCTTGCCCGGCGACCGGTTTCAGTTTGGCTCGCCCGACGATGGCATCCAGCAGGGCTGGCTCGTAGGGCAGCCCTTCATAATAATACGTAGGCGCGATCTCGGCGGAGAGCCGCAGGGCGCGTTTTTCGTCTTTGACCTGAAGGTCGAGCGTTTTGATCGTATTCCAGGCAAATACGCGCCGTGGGCTCCACACGCGGAGCGGATCGATGATCGTCAGCTCGTCCGTACTGACCAGCACCCGCCGGCTGGAAGTATGGACAGCGTCCCACATCAGGTAGAATCCCAGGAACAGGGCGGTGAGTGCAATCAGCCAATCGCGCGCTTCGTACACCAGTCCGGCCAGCCAGCCAATGACAAAGCCCAGCAAAAGCGCAAAACCGGTGGCGTACTTGACGGGCAGGCTCTTGTTTTGGAACACCATGACAGAGTTGGTCACTTCCACTGCATCCTCCATCCAGAAGCTTTGTACCAGCTTTCTTCGTAAAGCTTCCCTGTTGCTTCCTCGTATTGGTTCACCATCACGCTGCGGGCGCCATCACGGATGCGCCGTCCAGCGTCGTGGCAGGTCGTCGGCACCGCGCCCCCAACCTGACCTGGGGACGCGGCAGTCGTTGCCAATCGTCACTTACAAATGATATTATAGCCCGGAAGACCGGAAACAGCAAAGCCGCGTGGCCTGCCGGGCGGGCGCCTGGAGCTCAAGCTCCAGGCTGAGAGCTGAAGCCTGCTGAAGCAGGCTGGTGCGCTGGCCGGGTTCGCCTGGAGCCTGGAGCTCAAGGTCCAGGCTGAGAGCTGAAGCCTGCTGAAGCAGGCTGGTGCGTTGGCCGGGTTCGCCTGGAGCCTGGAGCCTGGAGCTCAAGCTCCAGGCTGAGAGCTGAAGCCTGCTGAAGCAGGCTGGTGCGCTGGCCGGGTTCGCCTGGAGCCTGGAGCTCAAGGTCCAGGCTGAGAGCTGAAGCCTGCTGAAGCAGGCTGGTGCGTTGGCCGGGTTCGCCTGGAGCCTGGAGCCTGGAGCTCAAGCTCCAGGCTGAGAGCTGAAGCCTGCTGAAGCAGGCTGGTGCGCTGGCCGGGTTCGCCTGGAGCCTGGAGCTCAAGGTCCAGGCTGAGAGCTGAAGCCTGCTGAAGCAGGCTGGTGCGTTGGCCGGGTTCGCCTGGAGCCTGGAGCTCAAGCTCCAGGCTGATAGCTGAAGCAGGCTGGTGCGTTGGCCGGTGGATCAGGCTTCGGCGCGGCTGGCCGTGGTGCTGCTGGAGGCGGCGCTGCCCGCCGCGGCACTCAGGCCAAGACGGCGCTTGCGTTCTTCCAGCTGGATATCGAGCGTATTACGCTCCAGGATATCGTCCATCTGCCGGTCGAGGCTCGACGTCACCATGTCGCTTTCGGCCTGTGCCTTGTCCAGGCGCATGCGGATCGACTCGGCGACACGGGCGATGTCGGCATCGCCGGTGCCCATCAGGTCGTCCAGTGAACGAATGGCCTTGGTGCTGATTTCCTTCGATTTGGCCAGGGTGAGCAGGGCCTGCAGCTCTTCACGTTCCTGTTTGGTCGTGGTGAGTTTGGCTTCGAGCTTGAGCCGCGCATCGAGCAGCTTCTGGTATTCGGCCTGCTGGCGGTCGGACTGTTCTTTGTACGAGTCGGCCAGGCGTTTGGTCGAGTTGTATTTGCTCTGGGCCGCTACCGCCAGCTCGTCCTTGCCCTCGGTGAGGAAGATGTCGATGTTGCGGTCGAGTTCGGTGGACTTGGCGGCGAACTCTTCGTACTTGCGCCGCATCGTGCGTGCTTCGCCGCCCACGGTGGCGGTTGCATCTTCCAGCTCGTCCAGGTTGTTTTCGACCTGGCGGATGTACTGGTCGAAGACGGCCAACGAGTTTGACTGCAGAGCCTGGTCGACCATGTAGTGCAGGTTGGCCTGGATCAGGGTGCCCACTTTCTCCAACAACGATGCCATAAATTTTTCTCCTCTTTGTCGTGACTGTTTGGCGTATCACCGGCCGCTGGTCCAGCAGCCGCTGTTCCACAGTGTACTGGCCGAGCCCGGTAAGTACTCGACCTCAGGCTGACACCGTCCTGACGTTCCGGAATCGGTCCGGCACGCCGCATGGGTATCGGGTCAGCCAGCGTGCGCCGGCGGGGATCACGTACCTCAGCTTGGACCCACCAGCTTGTATCCCCGTCCGCGGATCGTCAGGATGTAGCGCGGGGTGCCGGGATCGGGTTCGATTTTGGCGCGCAGCCGGCTTACCAGTTTTTCGATGCGGGCATCATCGACCGTATCGATGTAGTCCTGTCCCCAGACGGCTTCTACCACTTCATATTTGTCACAAATCTTGCCGATCTGGCCATACAGCAGCAGCAAGAGCCGGTACTCCAGGTTGGTCAACACCTCGGTGCGTCGCCCATCGACGTGGACCTCGCCGGATTCGACATCGACGCGCAGGCCGTGGACGCCGGGGCGCGCCAGGGTGTTTTGCTGCTGCAGGTAGGACGCAAACAGCCGGCAGAAGGGCTGCAGTGTCTCGTCGCTGTTTCCCACCAGGACGTGTTTCTGCCGCAGGCTGCCGATTGTGGGGGTGGACGGTTCACCGCCCGGGGTCAACATATCGAGCAGCGTTTGCTGCTCGTCATCGTTGAGACTGCCCCAGATCTTGTGGCACTCGGTCTGGACGACCAGGCTGCGCGGCATGCTGGAGGCGGCCTCGCGGTGAATGATCCAGTCCTGGGATTCGTCGCGCGCCGGCGCCCCCGTGAGTGCACCCAGCACGCTGCACGCCGTTTCCACCAGCCCGATGTGGCCGCCCGCCCAGTCCAGCAGGAAGGCCACGTCGCGTTCGTTGAACGTGACACCCGCACCGGCGGCGTAGTTCTGGATGAAGCTCGTGGCATCGCTGCGGTTGAGCGGCGGCAGGTAATAGGTGGAATGGGCAAACAGCTCCGTGAATTCATCCACGTCGAGGTCACGGCGCAGCATCGCCAGGGGGAGGTTGGTCGCCGTGACGTAAACCAGGCGGCGGCGGTACTGATCCTCCAACGCCCGCAGGTTGAGAAACACGCGGCCATCGACGCGCTCCAGGACATCATCGAACTCATCGAAGATCAACACCAATGCCGTTTCGAGCTGATCGAGCACTGCGGTCAGTCCCTGGTTGAAGCTGAGCGGCACGTGAAACGGGCTGTGGGGATTGATCAATCCCTCGTAGGCGTGATCGAGCTGTTCCATGACACCACGACTCGATGCGCCCGCCACTGCGCTGCTCGCTGCCTGTTTTGCCCGCAGCTGGTCCTGCAGGCAGCGCAGGACCAGCTCGTAGAACCCCTGATCGCTCAGGCTGAGCATGCGGTTGCAGTCGACGTAGACAAACAGCATTCGCTGCGCCAGCGGATTGAAACGGGCCAGAAAGTCGGGCAGGACCAGCGTACGCAGCAGGTCCGACTTGCCGATGTTACTGATGCCAACGATCGAGCAGCAGTCGAAGGCTTGCACCGTGTGCAAGATCGTGGTGGCTTCTTCGATGCGCATGAAGTCGCCGCCGCGCTTGCGCATGCGATCAGGCATGATGGGTGTGGTCTCCTGCTGGTTGTACCGGGCCAGGCTTGCGCATCTGGCAGTTTCAGAGATAATTCCGGCTGGCGGCCCTCTCAGGACGTGAGGCCGCCACCGGAACCGATTATCAATACGCACGTTCCCGTGGGACGTTGCACAGCAGGGGTATTATACCACATGGGAGTACGGAGTAGGGAGTACGGAGTAAGTGACCCATCCTACTCGTACTCGTACTCGTCCCAGACCAGTACATGGTAACGGAATTAGTTGCAGTCAACAAGCAAGAAGTAAGGAGGGAGGGGGATGTTGTTTGTGGGGCAGGTGGTGGTTATTACGGGGGCTTCGAGTGGGATTGGGCGCGAATTGGCGCGGGTGTTTGGGCGCGAGGGGGCGACGGTGGTACTGGCGGCGCGTTCGGTCGACGCGTTGGAACAGCTGGCGCAGGAGCTGCGGGCGCAGGGTGGGCAGGCGCTGACGGTGCCCACCGATGTGAGTGACGTGGATCAACTGGCGCGGTTGGTGAGGGTGACCCAACAGGTGTTTGGCCGGGTCGACGTGCTCGTCAATAACGCCGGGCAGGGGCTGGCGGTGTGGGCGCACGAGCTGACGGCGGAACAGGTCGAGAGTTTGTTCCGCGTGAATACGCTGTCGGCCATCATGGCGACACGGCTGGTGCTGCCGGGCATGATGGCACGCCGCCAGGGGATGATCATCAACGTCTCCTCGGTGGCGGGAAAGGTGGGCGTGCCGAGTGACACGGTGTATGCCGCAACCAAGTTTGCCATGAACGGGTTTGCGCAGGGGTTACGTGCCGAAGTCGCGGCGTACAACATCAAGGTGCTGACCGTCTGCCCCTTTTTCACCAGCGGTACCGGCTTCGGACAGGACGTGCCCGGCCATACCAAACCCCCGCGCAACCCCCTGCGCCGCATGACCGCCCGCCAGGTTGCCGAACAAACAGTGGCCGCCGCGGCCGCGGGCAAACACGAGCTCGTGTTCAGCCGGCCGGCGCGTGTGGGGGTGTTTTTGAACCACTTCGCACCCGGAGTCATCGACTGGCTGCTGGCTCGCGTCGCGGGCGTGATGCGCCGCCGGTGAGAACGTATTGATGAGGGCTTGTCAAAGAATTACTTCCTGTGCTGTTTTGATCGAATTTGGTGGTTGCACAGTTGCCATCTTTCCAAAAAGATGGCAACTGTGCAACCACCACCGCCTTCGGAGCTGCGAATTCCATACGCCGAGCAGCACATAAGCAGCAGCCTGCGGGCTTAAGCACCGGCCTTGGCGGCCAAAAAGATCAGGCGGGTGCCGGCACGCAGGCCGCGCGCCGCACCAGGCGGCGCGATCACGGTTGCACCGGCTGCCACGGCGAACGTCTCGCCGTTGACGGTCATTGCCCCCTCGCCTGCCAGGAAGTGATAGATGGCCAGGGCTTCGGGGTGGGCCGGAATTTGTTGGTTTGGCTCCAGGCCGGCCACTACCACCGTGAGCTTCTCGCTGTCTACCAGAAACTGCGGGCGCGGGCCGTCGCCGT
>CAYUCC010000009.1:48579-101705 GCA_964443225.1 uncultured Anaerolineae bacterium | reverse complement strand
TTGCATGTGTTAAGCACGCCGCCAGCGTTCATCCTGAGCCAGGATCAAACTCTCCGTAAAATCCTGTTCCTGATTTAAAGCAAGCTAAAACTACCCGATTACTTCCTGTCACTCTTTAACTGTTAAGGTGCCTTAACGGCCAGGAGGCCGAAAAAACAGCAGGCCCAACTCCGCCTGCTTGTTTACCCGATGGTTTGTCAACCTACCAACCACACACGTCGTGTGGTATCAGTCGCAAAACTGATTATATCACGCTCGCGTGAGCTTGTCAAGCTAGAACAGACAATTGATTACACTGCCGTGCTACCCTGCTTCACTGATCGAGATGTAAAGAACAGCCCTGCGCTGATTGGCAGCCCGCTAACGGCAGGCTACGAGGCGTTACTATAACACGCCCCCAAAGCTTTGTCAAATCACGAGCCCGAGTTTTGCAGCCCCGCCATGCCCCGCCTACGTCGCGTGCCGCTCGGGCTTGTCCTGTCGAATTCGCGAGCATGCTGCTAACGAACCGATGAACTCACGCTGTGACGTTGCTGACCAGGGTGCGGTCGTACCGGACCGAACCGACGTCTGCTGTGCCATTTGTTTTTCAAGGAACTGCTTGCCAATCCAACCGTGCGACCGGCAACGAGGGCGGAATTTACCACGCTTCACAGTTTGTGTCAAATCCCACCAAGCGACCCGAAGCACCGCCGCCACGCCCACGGTCTCGACTTTTCATCAAGACAGCTCGCTGCGCCCTTCCAATGCCCGGCTGAGGGTCATCACATCGGCATACTCCAGGTCGCCACCTACCGGCAGCCCACGCGCCAAACGTGTCACCCGCACCCCAAACGGCTGCAGCTGCCGGTGAATCCAACCCGCTGTATTGTCACCTTCCAGACCCGGGTTGGTTGCCAGGATGACTTCCATAATACCACCCGCTTTGACCCGCACCACCAATTCGGCGATTTTCAGATCCTCGGGGCCAATGCCATCGATTGGCGAGATCGTCCCGTGCAGCACGTGGTAGACGCCGCGGTAGGCCCCGGTGCGTTCGATGGCCACCACGTCCAGGGGCTCTTCGACCACACACACCGTGCGCTGGTCGCGCGACAGGTTCGCACAGATGGCACACGGACTCGTTTCGGCAATGTTGAAACACCGCTCACACAGCTGCGTTTGCGCCCGTACGTCCAACAAGGCCTGCGCCAGGCTGTTCGCAACCTCATCCGGTGCCCGCAGCAGGAAAAACGCCAGGCGCGACGCCGTCTTGGGACCAATGCCTGGCAAACGGGCAAATGCTTCGATCAAACGCGCCACCGCCGGCGCCAGTGGTTCCACGAATCGCGCTCCCCCTAAAACAGTCCGGGCAGACTCAGTCCACCCGTCAGCCCCGCCATGCGGTCTGTCGCCATTGCCTGCGAACTCTCCAACGCCTCGTTGACCGCCGCCACCAGCAGGTCCTGCAGCATCTCGACATCCTCAGGATCGACGACCTCGGGCTTGATCTGAATCGAGACAATGCGCTGGTCGCCCGTGGCAACTACCGTCACCGCCTCACCACCCACGGTAACCGTGACTGTCTCGGATTTGAGCCCTTCCTGCGCCCGCGCCATCTCGTCTTGCAGTTTCTGAATCTGCGACATCATGTCGCCACCGCCGCTGCTGCCCCCCCGCGGCGTACCACCGCGCGGCGGGGGCGGCACGAATCCGTACCGTTTGCCTTTTGCCATGTGTTCCTCCAGTAATTTCAGACTCGTTCTTGGGGTTTGTCAAAGAATAACTTCCCGTGATTTGCGGCGAATTCCGGCCAAGTGGCTGGAAGTTATTCTTTTACAAGCCCTCAGGGCACCGCGATTCAACCCCGATGCCGCCGTTCAATCCTCCGGCGTAAACCGCCTGGCTACGGCACCCAGCTCCCGTGTCGCATACGCGATGAGTGGGTCATCCGCCGCATCCCCCGGCGCAGCAGGTTCGGTGACCGCGGCCGGTGCTAAGCTGCCCGCAGCATCGCGCGTTCCACTCGCCGGGCGGTACTGATCTTCGGCTACCACCGTGATTCCGTAGGGGCTCCCCAACACTTCGCTCAGTACCGCCTCCAGGGTGGCCCGGTTTTCCGGTTCCAACAGCCGGCTGGCGTTGTACTGGGCCTGCTTTTTGCTGCCGTCATAACCAATGATGACCTGGTTACCCTCCACGGCCAGAAACCGCACCCCGCCGGTCAATACCCCCAGAATCATGCGCCGCCGGCTTTGCAGCCGCTCTTTGATCTGCGGCCACGCCTGACGCAGGCGCTCCAGTTGATCGTCACCAGCAGCCAGTGTGCTCTGGGGTTCCGGCTCGACCGCCACAGGTAAAGGCGCCGGTTCCGGGGTTTCGCTCAACGCTGGAGGTGGCAAGGCGGACGGTGCCTCAACCGCCGGTTGTGCGGTGGTCACGACCGGTTTTGCGGGCTCCGGAACCGGCACCTCAAAGGGCATCGGTCCGGGTCGCGACGCCGACTGCGCGGGATGGGATGCCGTGACCATTTCCGGCGCGGTACCTGCGCTCGTCACCCCATCCTGGCACGCCTCCACAACGGCGATCTCCAACCCCAACTGCGGCACACCCGCCATGTTGCTGCGCAGCTCGACACCGGCCTGCACAAACAGCCGTATGGTTTTGAGCAGCCGCCCCCGCTCCAACAACCGGGCGTGCACCGTCATCTCATGCTGTGTTTCTGACGGCACGTCCAGGACGACGGTGCTGCCGCCTACCTGGATCAGCAGGAGGCCGCGCAGCATCTCGACCGTCTGCCGCGCCAATTCGCGCAGCTCGACGCCAGCCTCCACCAGGTCGGAGATGATCGTCAATCCGGCCGCGGCGTCGCGCGCCGCAATCGCACCCACCAGACGCATGATCGCCTGGCCCGGCACAGTGCCTAACATCGCTTCTACCTGGCCTACCGTGATCGGGTCCGCACCATAGGCCATCAGCTGGTCGAGCAGGGTAATGGCATCACGCATGCTGCCGGTGGCATACCGTGCCACGGCGGCCAACGCGGCTGGTTCGGCTTGGCGCCCTTCGGCCTGACAGATCGCCTGCAGGTGTTGAACCGTCTCGTTAACCCCGATACGGTGAAAGTCGAAGCGCTGGCAGCGCGAGACAACGGTCGCCGGCACCTTCTGCACGTCGGTGGTCGCCAGGACAAAGATGACGTGCGGTGGCGGCTCCTCCAAGGTCTTCAACAGCGCGTTGAAAGAGGACGTCGAGAGCATGTGGACTTCGTCTATGATGTAGATGCGATAGCGGGCATCGGTTGGCCGGAAGTTGATGCGGTCGATGACCGTCTCGCGCATCGCATCCACGCCGGTGTGCGAGGCCGCATCGATTTCGACCAGGTCCAACAGGCGGTCCTCATTGATGGCACGACACACGGCGCAGTGGTTGCACGGTCGCTCCGCGTCGGGCGCCTCGCAGTTGACCGCCTTGGCCAGGATACGCGCCGTACTCGTTTTGCCCGTGCCCCGCGGGCCGGTGAAGAGGTAGGCATGCGCCACGCGACCATCACGCAGGGCATTACGCAGGGTGCGTACAATGTGGGCCTGCCCGATGACTTCATCGAAATTTTGTGAGCGCCACTTGCGGTAGAGGGCCTGCGAGGGCATCTTGCCTCCTGTCTGTCCGGCCACCGGTCGAATTCAGCCAGAAGTGTAACACTGTTGGCGTGCTTTGGCAAGGTCTGGGGAGGAGGGAGTACGGAGTAGGGAGTACGGAGGAGGGAGGAGGGAGGAGGGAGGAAGGGGGAAGGGAGTTGGGTGAAGGGAGTTGGGGGGAGCGAGTTGGATGAAAAGGGCAGGAGGCTGGAAGTTGGAAGGGGAGAGAAGGGGGCAGGAGGAAGGAGAGAGGGCAGGTTGTGAGGGGAGAGAAGGTCGTGCGATCTTCCGTGAGATGCGTGCACAAACCATGGAACTGTTGTATAATCGGGGTGGACCCAATCAGAAGAAACCATCGAAGGTGACAAAGATGTCTCATTTACGCACGATTCGGGCGCCGCGGGGCAGCGGGTTGAGCTGTAAGAACTGGCTGCTGGAGGCACCATTTCGCATGCTGCAAAACAACCTCGACCCCGAAGTGGCCGAGGATCCCGACCACCTGATCGTCTACGGTGGTCGCGGCAAGGCGGCGCGCAACTGGGAATGTTTCGAGGCAATTCTACACACCCTACAAACCATGGAACCTGATGAAACCCTGTTGGTGCAGAGCGGCAAACCAGTCGCCGTTTTCCCCAGCCACGAAGACGCCCCGCGCGTGCTGATTGCCAATTCCAACATGGTACCGGCGTGGGCAACGCAGGCGAATTTCGACCGTTGGGAGGCCGCCGGCCTCATCATGTATGGCCAGATGACTGCCGGCTCGTGGATTTATATCGGTACACAGGGCATTTTGCAGGGTACTTACGAAACCCTGGGCGCCGCGGCACGCCAACATTTCGGCGGCTCGCTCAAGGGGCGTTTCGTCTTGACTGCCGGCCTGGGCGGTATGGGTGGTGCGCAGCCGCTCGCCGTGACTATGAATGACGGGGTGGCCCTGGTCGTCGAAATCGACCCGCAGCGTGCACAGCGCCGCCTGGAAACCCGCTACCTGGACGAAGTCGTCGACGATCTGGAAGAAGCGATGACACGGGTCGAGGACGCTGTTCAACGCCAGGTGCCCCGGTCGATCGGCCTGATTGGTAACGTCGCCGAGGTGCTGCCCGAGCTGGTGGCGCGCGGCGTCGTACCCGACATTGTGACCGACCAGACGCCGGCCCACGATCCGTTGATGTACGTACCGCATGGGCTCTCACTGGCTGAAGCGGTCGCCCTGCGCATCACCGATCCGGACACGTACGCGGCGCGCGCCACAGACTCGATGGCGCGCCACGTCGAGGCGATGCTGGCGATGCAGCAGGCGGGATCCATCGTCTTTGATTATGGCAACAACCTGCGCCAGCGTGCCTTCGATCGCGGTATCACGCACGCGTTCGACTATCCCGGCTTCGTGCCGGCGTACATCCGGCCCCTGTTCTGCGAGGGCCAGGGGCCATTTCGCTGGGTTGCCCTGAGCGGCGACCCCGCCGATATCTACCGCACCGACCGGGCGATCCTCGAACTGTTCCCCGAAAACGAGCACCTCGCACGCTGGATTCGTTTGGCACAGGCCCAGGTCGCCTTCCAGGGGCTGCCCGCACGCATCTGCTGGCTTGGGTATGGGGAACGCGCGCAAGCCGGCCTGGCCTTCAACGAACTGGTGGCGCGCGGTGAGGTCAGCGCGCCCATCGTCATCGGGCGCGACCACCTGGACTGCGGTTCGGTCGCTTCACCCAACCGTGAAACCGAGGGCATGCGCGACGGTTCCGATGCGATCTCCGATTGGGCGATTCTGAACGCCCTGATCAACACGGCTGGTGGGGCCACCTGGGTCAGTTTCCACCACGGTGGCGGGGTCGGCATCGGCTACAGCCAGCATGCGGGCCAGGTGATCGTCGCCGATGGCACGCCGGCCGCCGCCCGTCGTTTGCAGCGGGTGCTCACGACCGATCCCGGCATGGGCGTCGTCCGCCATGCCGATGCCGGCTATCCGGAAGCCATCGCCGCCGCACGCCATCATGGCATCAAGCTGCCGATGCTCCCAGGTGTTTGACAGCCCTTCGGGCACGTGTTACACTCGATTGGCCTCGATGTTCGACACAGCCCATTATCTGCACTGATCATTTTTTGCCAATGAGGAAGGAGTCCAACATGAGCGACGAAACGACCCTGCCCCTGCAGCCGGACAACCTGGAAGAATCAGCCGCCGCCTCGGTCTTCGAGGAAGGAACCGAACTGGTCGCCAGCGGTGCCGCCGCAGCCGATGACCTGGTAGCCCAGGGCAGTGACGCCGCGGCCGACCTGGCTGCCAGCGCCGAAGACACGACCACGGCGATCGGGGAAACGATCGACGAAACCGCGGGGTCGGCTGCGGCCGCAGTGACCGATGCCGCGGCAGAAGCCGTGGACACCGCGGCGGACGCGGGTTCCGAATTTGTAACAGAGGCCGAAGACGCGTTCGTCGAAACCACAGCGACTGTCGATGAGGCCGTGATCGGCGCAACCGCAGCAGTCGAAGATACAACGGCAGCTGCGGGTGAAGTCGCTGCTGGCACCGTGGCCGCCGCAGATGGGACAGCACTGGCAGTGACCGAGACGGCCCCAGCTGTGCTGTCCGAAGGTGTCGAGACTGGCACCGCCGCCACTGCGGCCGGAGCCGCGGCGATGGCATCGGTCGAACAAACGCTGCCGGCGGTACCAAAACTGGGTGCGGATGCACAGCTGCCCCCACCACCCCTGCCGCTGCAAGCCACCGTCGTCACCGAGCCGCGTAAAAAAAGCAGCAACTGGCAGTGGATCCTGATTGCGGCAATCGCGTTGGTGGTCCTGTGCTGCGTCTGCATCCTGTTCAGCTCGATCTACTTCGTTAACAATCTGTTCAACATGGCCAGTTTCTAGTGCCACCCCAGACCCCTGTCGACCTGATCGTTCATCGTGCGGCGCAGCTGCTCACCCTGGCCGGGCCGGGGCCGCGCCGTGGGGCGGCGCTGCGCGACCTTGAGATCATCCACGATGGCGCGGTGGCCATCCAGAACGAGACGATTGTCGCCGTGGGTTCTACCGCCGAAATTGCCGCGCAGTACCAGGCCGCCCAATGGCTGGATGCCAGCGGACGGGTGGTGCTGCCGGGGTTCGTCGATCCGCATACCCATGCCGTGTGGGCGGGCGATCGTGCGCACGAATTCGAGCTGCGCCTGGCCGGTGCCACGTACATGGAGATCATGCGTACCGGCGGCGGGATCGCCAGCACAGTCCGCGCCACGCGGGCGGCGTCGCTGGAACAGCTGATCACCGAAACCCGCCCGCGCCTGGACCGCATGCTCGCCCACGGCACGACTACCGCCGAAATCAAAACCGGCTACGGTCTCAACCTGGACGACGAGCTCAAGCTGCTCGACGCCATCCGCCTGCTCGATGAAGACCACGCCATCGACCTGGTGCCGACGTACCTGGGCGCGCATGCCGTGCCGCCCGAATTTGCGGGCCGCACCGATGATTATGTCGACTTCATGGTACAGGAAGTCATCCCGGAGATCGGTGCGCTGCACTACCAGGTCGTGCAGCACCTCCCAGATGGCAGCCAGCGCACGGCCTACGTCCCCGCCGCCCGTTACTGCGACGTATTTTGTGAAGAGGGTGTCTTCGATCTGGCGCAGAGTGAACGCATCCTGACCGCCGCGCGCGCGGCGGGACTGGGACTGAAGCTGCACGTGGACGAATTCGCCGCCCTCGGCGGTACGCCGCTGGGCGTCCGCCTGGGGGCAGTGTCGGTCGACCACCTGGTGAGTACATCACCGGAGCACCTGACTCAGCTTGCCAGCTCGGCGACGATCGGCGTGGCGCTGCCGGGCACCCCTTTTGGCCTGGGCAAACCGCACTACACTCCGGCGCGCCAGCTGATCGACCAGGGCGGCGCACTCGCCCTGGCCACCGATCTCAACCCGGGCACCTGCTGGTGTGAATCGATGCAGTTCATCATCGCCCTGGCCTGCCGCACCATGCAGCTGACGCCCGCGGAGGCGATCTGTGCGGCAACACTGAACAGTGCCTATGCCATTGGGCTGGGAGACGTCGTCGGCAGCCTGCAGCCAGGTAAACAGGCCGACCTGCTCATGCTGGATGTGGACGACTACCGCCACCTGGCCTACCGTTTCGGCACCAACCTGGTGCGTACGGTCATCAAAAAAGGACGGGTGCTGGACCTCGCCTGATCAGGCAGGCAGTGGTTCGGCGGCACCAGCCAACACTACGATTTGATCCAGTGACGAGCCCCGACCACGCCCAGCGGCATGTTTGCCGTCCGCGCGCACGTTGAGGCGATCCAGTGTATCAGAGACCCGCTGACGACGCGGGCGAAGCAGCTGCGGCTGCTGCAGCAGAAAGACGAGAATGTCGATTGCTCGCTGCGGTTCGCCGTGGGTCGCGAGCAGACAGCCGATTTCCAGCAGCACATCGAGCACGAGGGGCACCTCTTGGATCTCGTTGGCCAGGTTGAGCGCCTGGCGCAGCTCTGCCAGCGCCTCGTTTACATTCCCCGTATCGATTGTTACCTGCCCCAGACGATAGCGGCCATCGGCCTCCCCGGAGCGATCACCGATCTCCTGGCTGACCTGAATGGCACGCGTGCAGTACTGCCGCGCTTCGGCCAGGTTACCCAGCTGGCGGCTGATTTCGCCCAGGGTGAGTGAGGCCTGGAGGATGCCATACTGGTCGCCGAGTGTCTCGTAGACCGGCAGGCTGCGGCGGACGCAGGCCTGTGCTTCGGCGTATTCACCCAACTCGCGGTGGCACAGGCTGAGCCCAGTCAGCAGGTGGGCTACCGTCTGCTGGTCACCAGCCGCCTCTTCGATCGCCAGGCCGTCCTGGCAGTGCTGGCGCGCCGCCACGTAGTCGCCACGCACAAAGGCGGCACCGCCCAACTCGAGCAGGGCGATCGCCTGGCCGTAAAAATCGTGCGCCTGACGCCGCAGCGCCAGGCATTCCTGCAGACACGCATCCGCCAGCTCGACGTTGCCCTGCAGCCGTGCAATCCCGCCGATGTGACCGAGCGTAAAGGCGATCTCGGCCGGCACATCGAGCGGGCGAAGCATCGCCAGGCTGTCGTGCAGCAGCGCCTGGGCGGCCTCGAACTGCGACAACGAAGAGAGGAAACGACCCTCGCGGGCCATGACCCGGGCCAGGGCCAGCTCCGTCTGGCGATCGGTGGTCGCAATGGACTGCAGTACCAGGCGCGCCGTGCGAAACAGATCGAACCCTTCGCGAAACCGGCTGCGGATCATCTTGAGCATGTACAAACCGTCGGTAGCCGCATCGATGCCGGCTGCATCACGCTGATCCACCAGCCACTGCCATGCCTTGCGCACGTTGTCAATTTCACCCGCCACCTCTTCCAGGGCACGCTTCTGATCGCGACCTCGGAAACGATCAGCGTTGTCCGCCAGGAGCGCGGCGTAGTAACGGGCATGCGCCACCTGGATCTGCGTCGCGGCGCCGGTCTGATCCAGCTTTTCCCATGCAAAATGGCGCACCACTTCATGCAGCTGGTAGCCTGTGCCGGTCAGGCGCAGCAGTGATTTGTCGACCAGGGCCGACAGGGCGGGCAGTGAGGCACCGGCCACCTGCATCGCCGCGGCCCGCGTGAAGGTGCCACGAAACACAGCCAGGCGTTGAAACACCGACTGTTCGGGCGGGCTGAGGTGACCCCAGGACCAATCGAACACCGCCCGCAGGCTGCGCTGCCGCGGTGACACATCGCGGCGGGTGGTTACGAGAAAATCGAGGCTGTGTTCGATCTCGTGCGCGATCTCGGTGCAGGTCAGCTGGTGCACCCAGGCCGCGGCCAGTTCGATACCCAACGGCAGTCCCTGGACCATGCGACAGATGCGCATCACGGCATCGGCGTCGGCGGGCGTCAACTCAAAGTGCGGCCGCACCCGCTGTGCGCGCCGCATGAAGAGTTCGACCGATGCAGACGCTTCCGGTACCGGCGATCCCACTTTCGGCACCGCCAGCCCATCGAGCGGGTAGATACGCTCGGCCTGCAGGTCGAGCCGCTCGCGCGAGGTGACCACGATCTTGACGCCGGGCGCCTGGGCAAGCACGTCGCACAACCAGGCGGTCTCAGCGGGCAGGTGCTCCAGGGTGTCCAGGATCAGCAGCAGCTCGCGCCCGCGCAGAAAATCGAGCAGGGACTTGCGTGGATCGTCTGCACCGGACGTGGCAACCTGCAGTGCCTCGCTCAGCGCCAGCACCAGGCCATCCGGTTGCTCGGCGCGCACTGTGGCCAGCGGCACGAACCACACACCGTTGAGGAACTTCGTCCCGGCGCTGGCCCCCAGCTCGAGAGCCAGTCGGGTTTTGCCGACACCTCCGGGTCCCAGGATCGTCAGCAGGCGCGTCTGCGGGGAAACCAGGAGGACGCGCAATTCCTCCAGCTCGTGTTCACGCCCCACGAAGCCGGTGGTGCTGGCGGGCAAATTGTGCCGCGGTCCGCGCATCGCCGCCCGAATGCGCTCGTACAGCGCCGTGGTTTCTGCCGATGGGGGCGCGTCGAACTCGGCGCTCAGCACGGTACGGCACGCTTGGTACTGGGCCAGCGCTGCGCTGTACTGACCGCTGCGTGCCAGGGCCAGCATACGTTGGCGGTGGGCCTCTTCACGCCACGGATCCATGGCCAGCAGGTGATTCGCGGCATCGATGGCCCCATCGGCATCACCCAGATCCATGCATAGGCTGGCCAGTTCGTCCCACGCGTGCAGCGCCCGTTCGCGCAGGTGCACACGCTGCGTCAGCACCCAATCTTCGAAGTCCGGCGCATCACGCACGAAAAACCCTTTGAGAAAATCGCCGCCGTAGTGCACCATCGTCCCACGCAGCTGCTCTGCACGGTGGGCAGGCACTGCCTGAGTTTGGATGCGCAGTCCTTCGGTGAACGTATCGACGTCGAGAAGGTGGGGCTGGCCCGGGTCGAAGGCCACCGTCTCGCGCGTGATGACCAGGTAGGGTTCCACAACCTTGCGCAGGTTGGTCAGGGCCTGGCGCAGGTTGTTGGCCGCAGCAATGTCGGGCATTTCACCCCACAGCAGACCGGCCAGCGCCTCGCGCGTGTGCGGCCGGCGCGTCACAGCCAGGTAGGCCAGCAAAGCGGGGACTTTGCTGGAGATGAACTGTGATAACGCCACACCGTCGTGCCGTATGTGCAACCCGCCCAGGAGGAGGATCTCCAGCTTCGCCACGATAAAATGGCTCCCGATAAATGATTTCTAAACGATCGCCGGGTAGGATGGTGGACAGAATAGGACTTGAGTATAACACAAGTACCACCGGATGCAAGGACACATGTCGCATCAGATCATGCCATCCTCGCATTGCCAGTTTTTCATCGGCTGGGACGGCGGCAGGCTGGCCCCTGACCACCTCTATCGCCTGCAGATGGACAGCCCGGGGCTGTACATCTACAACGACGGACTGGGTCACCAGGCGCAGATTTGTGTTACCCTCCGCGAGGACGTCAATGGGGATGGTTTCGTCGACCTGCTCGACATCCAGGCCGTGGCCGCTGCGTGGGGCAGTCTCGCGCCGGGCATGGATATCGACCTCGATGGGGATGTCGATATCGTGGACACCATGCGGGTGACGAGCCGGTGGGGATGGCTGTGTGCGCCGCAGCGGCAGCTGGTGACGTTTTGGGACATGCAAAGTCCCAGCCCTATCCCTTCGACGCAACCATGTGGGCGGCGATGTACGCTGCGTCGTCGCCCACACCTGCCAGAAGGCCCGATTTCTGCGTATGCAGCCAGGGCATCCCGATGAAGTAAAGACCGGGGAACGCTGTGACGCCGCGCTGCTGTACCGGAAAACCAACACTGTCGGTCACGGGCAGCTTGACCAGGCTGTAGTCGAAGCGGTAGCCGGCGGCCCAGATCAGCGAGGTGATGCCGGCGGCTTCCAGGTCGATTTCGGTGATTTGTGCTTGTGCATAGCCGTCGCGCAGAAGAGGGTGCGGTTGTGCGGGCGCATCGAGCCTGAAGCGGGTGATTGCGCTGTCGATCAATGTCAGCAGCTGGGTCTCGAACTGATCCACTTTGGCCAGGCTCTCGTGCAGGTCGGGTGCCAGGCCGATGCGCTCGTCCGATGCGCCGCGCAGGTGGCCGAGCAGGGTCATGCCGTCACGCGCAAACTGGTGCAGGTTGAGGTCGTGTCCGCCGCCGGCACCCGAGACGTGGGGATTGGCGCCCAACCGTGCCTTGGGTGACGGCAGCACGTCGGGTGTGCGGTCCAGGAAACGGATCAGGTCCAACCAGTCGAAGATGTCTCTCCCGCGGTAGCGTCGCGGCGCACGGCCGCATGTACCAATGCTGAAGAACACCCGCCGGCCGCTTGCGCGCAGCTCTTCGGCGATCTGGCAGCCCGACTGACCGCTGCCGACGACCAGAACTGCGCCAGGGGGCAGGGCACCAGGGCTGCGGTACTGCTCGGAATGCAGCTGCGCCACTTCGGCGGGCAGCCGGCTGGCAAAGTCGGGGATTTTGGCGTGTTGGTAGAGCCCGGTGGCGACGACGACGTGACGGGCTTCGATCGCCTGGTCGGGCAGGCGCACGAGATAACCGGGCCGGCCAGCCAGCGGTTCGACCGCCGTGACCTCGACCCCATACGACACCGGCATTTGGTAGTCAGCCACGTACTGCTCGAAGGTGGCAACGACCTCGTCGCGTGGCATAAAGCCACCGGGCGCATCACCTTGGTACTCGGCACCAGGTAGGCGGAACATCCAGTTCGGTGTCACCAGGGTGAAGCTGTCCCAGCGCTGCCGCCAGGCATGGCCGGGCCGGCTCATTTTTTCCAGCACGAGATGCTCGCGACCGTGCTGCGTGAGCCAGTAGCTGGTCGCCAGGCCCGCCTGCCCACCGCCAATGATGATCGTTTCGATTCGTCGATGGGTCATGCACCTTCCTCCACCGGACAGTGCGTTTATTACGGCACGTCACCTTCGAGGCGCACACCGTGTTTGTTGGCTACCGCAACGATAGTTTCCACGTCGGCTTGACCCGTATTGTACAGCGCCAACAGCTCGCGGGCAAAACCGTCGTAAGGTGTGGTCAAGACCTATTCATTGTCGCTTTTGACTTTGGGATGACACGCGGTATACTCCGAGTTTGAGGTATGCCCATGGCCGTGAATCCTTTCAACCCAATGGTCGTGCAGAGCGACAAAACCGTGCTGCTGGAGGTCGACAACCCCCAGTATGCGGAGGCGCGTGATGCACTGGCGCGTTTCGCCGAGCTGGAGAAGAGTCCCGAACACATCCACACCTACCGCCTCTCACCGCTGTCGCTGTGGAATGCGGCGGCCAGCGGGCTTACGGCGGATGCCATCGTCGACAGCCTGATGCGCTTCAGCAAATACGACGTGCCCGGCAATATCCAGGCCGATGTACGTGACTACGTCAGCCGGTTCGGCCGGCTCAAGCTGCGGCCCGGTGCCACCGGCGAGCTGCTGCTGACCGCCGACGATGCGCTGCTCATGCTGGAAGTCAGCCGGCAGCGAAAGGTACGCCCGTACATCCTGCAGGAAATCGACAAACACACGGTGCGCGTCGATCCTGCACTGCGTGGGCACATCAAAAAGGCGTTGGTCGACATCGGTTATCCCGCTGAAGACCTGGCGGGTTACGTCGACGGTGCCGGACTGCCGCTGCAGCTGCGGCCGGTGATGCGCACCAACCAGCTGCCCCTGGCGCTGCGCCACTACCAGCAGGACGCCGTCGAAGTCTTCCACGCCGGCGGTACGGCGCGCGGGGGTTCGGGCGTGATCGTGCTGCCGTGCGGGGCGGGCAAAACCCTGGTCGGCATGGGGGTGATGGAAAAACTGCAGACCAATACCCTGATCCTGACCACCAACACGGTGGCCGTGCGCCAGTGGATGGACGAGCTGGCCGACAAGACCAGCCTCGATCCGAACGAGATTGGTGAGTATACCGGTGACCTCAAAGAGATCAAGCCGGTCACCGTGACCACCTACCAGATTCTGACCTACCGGCAGCGTCGCAAACGCGCGGCGGCCGCCAATGCGGATGGGAGCATCACCGACGATTTCGACGAGGACGACCTGAGCGCACCACTGACGCCGGCCGTCTTTCCTCATTTTGGCCTCTTCCGCGAACGTGACTGGGGCCTGGTCATCTACGATGAAGTGCACTTGCTGCCGGCGCCGGTCTTCCGTATGACGGCCGAGCTGCAGGCTCGCCGCCGGTTGGGACTGACCGCCACCCTGGTGCGTGAAGACGGCAAAGAAGACCACGTTTTTGCCCTGATCGGCCCCAAGAAGTACGACGTGCCGTGGAAGGACCTGGAACGACAGGGCTGGATTGCGACGGCACACTGTCACGAGATTCGCCTGGACATGACGCCGGAGCGGCGGTTCAGTTATGCGCTGGCCGAGAGTCGTGAGCAGATCGTCATTGCGGCCACCGATCCGGCCAAGATCTCGGCGGTGGAGCAGATCATCGCCAAACATCCCAACGACCAGGTATTGGTCATCGGCACGTACCTCGATCAGCTCGACGAGGTCGCCAATCGTCTGCGCGCACCGCTGCTGACCGGCAAAACGCCGACGCGCGAACGGCAGCAGCTCTACCAGCAGATGCGCAGCGGTGAGCTGCGTCACCTGGTCGTGTCCAAGGTGGCCAACTTCGCCATCGATCTGCCCGACGTCAGCGTCGCCGTCGAGATCAGCGGCACCTTTGGCTCGCGGCAGGAGGAGGCGCAGCGCCTGGGCCGCATCCTGCGCCCGAAACGTGACGGTCGTCCCGCCCATTTTTACGCCATCGTGATGCGCGATACCAAAGATCAGACCTTTGGCGCCAAACGACAGATGTTCCTCACCGAGCAGGGGTACAAGTACGAGATTCTGTACCGCGATGACCTGCCGGATTACGACCCGGAGCGCGACCATGCCGGCTGGTGAGCTGGTTTCGACCGTCGCTGATCCCGAACTGGAACGCCAGCGGGCGGCACTGCGCGATTTCCTGGAGTCGACCACGGCCCAGGCACTGCGTCAGGCGGCACGCGCCTGGGGCTGGCCATTGAAGGGACTCGCCAAAAACGATCTGGTTACGCAAATGTTGGGTTACCTGACCGATCCGGTGCGCATGGCATCCGCCGTACAGACGCTGCCCGAAGACGAACTGGTGGTCCTGACGTGGCTCGCCTACATTGGGATACGAGACTCGTCCGCCAGACATCTGCAGGCTGTGCTTGCCGAGGGGGCCGGCCGGCCCCTGGCGCTCGAATCCATCAAGACTCACATGGAGAGTCTGGCCGAGCGCTGTTTGCTCTTCTACCGTGAGTACCCGGGCTACCAATTGCCTGGTATCTACCGGCAGTGGATGCCGCGTCCCGCCGCGACCAGGCTGCTCCACCCGGCCGCCGATCGACTGCGGCCTCCTCGTCTGTTGAGCCTGACCGAGATTTCGGGCCATACGCAGCAGCTGTTGAGTGCGCTGACGACTCAGCAGCCAACCCTCACGCTGGCACCACATTCCAAAACCAAACCCACGCCGGGCAAGCCGGAATCGATCGATCCGCGCCGGCCGAGTCTGGTTGCTCCCAATACCCTGGCCCGTTGGGGATACCGCACGGATGCTGAGCAGCACCTGGCGCGGTTTCTCCTCGACCTCATGGATGCTGCGGGCCTGACCGTGTCGAAGATACAACCGGATCAGATGTCTGCGCACGTGGTCGTAAAGACAGACACCGCGTGGGAGATGGCAACCGCTGTCCAGCACGTGCAGCTTCTGCGCCAGGCCTACGTGAATCCGCCGAGAAAGAACCGGACTGCATCCTGGAGCGAGTGGGATGTTGTGATGGCGCAGACGAAGAACTACCGTGTACGGCCTGAAAACCAGAACCACACGATCGAACACCTGCTGGCATCTTCCCGCACGGCCGGCATCTGGTTGGCCGGGCTGGTCAACGGCCTGGCCCCTGATACCTGGTACGCCACCGAGTCGTTTCTCAGGCTCATCTACCACCTCCACCGCGATTTTTTGACCCCGATCGGGATGCGGACTGAATGGAAATGGGTCATCGACAACCAGGTGCTGGACGCTCAGCAGATGTCGTTCGACGTTTGGAGGAAGACCTACGGCCGCTTCGTCGAGGCGTGGTTAACCGGCCCGGCCACCTGGTTGTTGTGGGTGCAGGTCGCCTACCAGGGGGGCCAGACCGCTGCATTTCGTGTGCCGAGTACGGTTCCCGAGGGCACGCCGCAGCCGCCGCCGCGCGGGGCGCTGGTTTTTCATGCCAACGGGACCATCGAACTGAGTAACGACTGGCGCACCGGCACCTTGCGTCGCCTGCTGCGGCTGATCAGCGTCGAGCGGCAGCGGAACGCCAAATCTACGGAACTGAAGCTGTCCAACGCGACATTCCGCCGCGCACTGAGCGAAGGGTGGCACGCGGCAGCGGTGGCGCAGGCGTTTGCAGATTCTGGAGCACCCCTCCCGGTGTCGGTGCAAGACATACTGCAGACCTGGCAAAGTCGTGTGGGCCGGTATCAGCTTTACGACAAGGTGGCCGTGGTCGAGATGGGCGAAGATGTGCTGTCGGAGGAGATGCGCGCGATCATTGGACCGCTCAACGTGACCTTCTACCAGCCCACCCCGCGCTGCATTGTGCTCCTCAGTCCAGAAGACGCACCGGACCTGATCACGGAGCTGCGCCGGCGGGGCTATACGCCACGAGTGCTGTGATGAAACCGACCCTGCTTGCCGAGGTGATCAACGAGTTTAGCGCCAACGAGTTGGGTGTTGTACTGCGCACCGCGGGTGTGACGGACGTGCCCGGTTCGAAGCAGGCCAAGATCGCTCTCTGGCTGAGAATCGCGGGCGATCCGGCACGCATCCGGCGCGCGCTCGATCAACTGAGTCCGGCGGGCCGCCGTGCCCTGGAGATTCTTCAGGATGCGAATGCAACGCTGCGTACGCGGCGCCTGCGCAGTCTGCTGATCCGCGCAGGGGTCGCTGCGAAGGAAGAAGAATCGCCTTTCCGGTACACCCAACCAGGTACCGCTTCTTCGGCCGCACAAAAATCGGGACTGCCCCCGTTTTTCCAGGTACTGGAAGAACTGCTGCGACACGGTTTGATCTGGACCCACACGCCGTACCCGTCACGGACCGCCAATACCACAATCGATTTTCGGGGTGGGCGCTACGTCTTTATCCCGGCCGAGGTCGCCGCGCACCTGCCACCCCTCCCCGTCAAGGAACGGCTCGTGCCGCAGATTGTGCAGACACTGGCAGGATCGGCGCGTACGTGCCAACGCGATCTGTATCTGTTGTGGAGTGCCAGCCGTGAGACGACGCTGCAGCTTACCAACGCCGGTTTGGTGCGCGTCACCGACCTCAGGCGGGTCGCCGGCCAGCTGTTGGTCGCCGAAACCATCAAGACCGGCAGCAAAGAGAGCGATTATCGCCGCCTGTTGTTCATGCGTTGCCTGGCCGGCGCGCTCGATATCCTGAAGGTGCGGGGCTACGGAAGTCACCTGGAAGCAACCCTCGCGCCGCCGTTTTTCTCACAGCGAGCGGCTACGCGGGTGCAGCGCAGTTTCGAAGAATGGCGCGATGGACTCTGGTGGAACGAACTGTGGGCCACGCACATGGGATCGACCTCGTCGACCGATGTGTTGGCTCGCCAGACACCAGCCCCCGTCCCCACGGCGCGGCGAGCGGTGCTCGCTGCGCTGACGGAGTTGGTAAAGCAGATCGAAAAAGGGCAGGGCACGAGCGCGGCGTGGGTGACACTGGACGAGCTCGATGATTATCTCCTGATACACAACGATGAGTTTTTGGTGGATCGACTTACGGCCGAAAAAGTCGCCAGCAGCTATGGTTACCAGCCGTACTCCTTCCTTTTTCTTTCACCTTACGACCACAACGAACTCGGCTGGGCATGGCCGATGTACCAGAACAACGAGGAAGCGGGCTGGAAGGGCGTGGAGAGTGCCTTCATGCGGTCGGTGCTCACCGAGGGACTCTACTGGCTGGGTTTGGTCGATCTCGGTTATGCGCAGCCAGTGACACCCCAGGGGGGCGCGGCACCGGACGGCGTCGCGGCGGTCCGGCTGACGGAGATGGGTCGCTGGCTGCTGTTGGGTACACCGCCGCCGGAGATACCCGAAGAACGTGGACGCGTCGTTGTGCAGCCCAACTTCCGCATCTTTGCGTTCGACCCAATTTCGGATGCGGTCCTGGTGCGATTGGACAGCTTTGCCAACCGTCAAAACGCCGCGCGTGCGATCGAGTACGAGTTGTCGCGCGATTCGGTTTACGGGGCGCAGCTGGAAGGACAATCCACGGCGCAGATCGCGGCCTGGCTGGAAGAGGTGACCGGTTCTGCCCTGCCGCAGAACGTGGCACGCAGCCTGACCGAATGGCAGTCCGATTTCGAGCGGATCACCGTGCACAAACTGGTGGGTTGGTTGGAGGCTGCCACGCCGGCATTGATCGAGGCCCTGTTGAATGATCCCCGCTGCCGGCCAGCGGTGATCAGCCGTGCCAGCCCAACCGGTTTGATCGTACGGGCCTCGAAGGTGGCTGAACTGGAGCGCGCCCTGCTGGACGCCGAGGAACTGCCCACGCGGATCGACAATCCTTTTACCGCCCGCCAGCACACCATCACCGTCGACGAAGACGGCCTGATCACGTTTCTCCAGCCAATCCCCAATCTCTATACCCTCGGCCCCTTGAGTTCGTTCTGCGAACAGACTGCGGCGGGCTGGCAAATCACCCCGCGCAGCATGGCACGGGCAAGCGCCGCCGGCCAGGATGCCGAAGCGGTTCTGGCAGGCTTGCGGGAGATGGCGGTGGGCGACATTTCCATGGCCTTGCAGGCGAAGATCAAGGCCTGGAGCCACCACTACGGTACGGCGCAGGTGGAGACGATCACCCTGGTACAGTTCCGCGATCAAGACACGCTGGACGAACTGCGCCGCAACCCCAGGCTCGCGCGATATCTCAAACCGTTCAAGCCGGAAGCGAGGCTTGGCCTGGCTACAGTCGCGCCATCGGACGTGGCGGCGGTCAATGCGTTATTGGTGGAATGCGGTGTGGAGGTGAAGGTGTAGACGTCTGTAACCAGGCGCTCGACCGTCGACGGTCCTCCAAAAAGCTTGCATTTGGGCAACGTGTGGTATATAATAGCTTTCGTCCACGCCCCATCGAATACGCGTTGTGTATCTACTCACAGGGCAGCGGTTGGCAGATGCGCACTGAGGAACCGCCCGTCTACTTCGGCGACTGGCTCAAGCGCCGCCGGCAGAGTCTCGACCTGACTCAGGCGGAGCTGGCCGAACGCGCCGGGTGTTCGGTCTTTGCCCTGCGCAAGATCGAGAGCGGCGAGCGCCGGCCCTCAAAACAGCTGGCCGCGCTGGTGGCCGGCGTGCTGGAGATCGACGGGAGCGAGCTGGATGCCTTCGTACGCGCGGCACGGGGCGATATCGGCAGCGACCGGTTGCCTCCGTTGGCCCCGCCAGAGCCTTTCCCCATACCAGTTCCCATCGCAGCCTCCGCCCCACTGGGCAACTGGCCAGCGCAGCTGACGCCGCTGGTGGGCCGCGAGAACGAGCTGGCCAGCCTGGGCCGGCTGGTGGCCGATCCCCTCTGCCGCCTGCTGACCCTGATCGGCCCTGGCGGCATCGGTAAGACTCGCCTGGCCATCGAAGTCGCGGCCCAGGAACGAGCCCATTTTGGCGACGGTGCCTGGTTCGTGCCCCTGGCACCGGTCACGACGCCCGCGGCCATCCTCCCCGCTATCGCCGAGGCGCTGGGCTTCACCCTCCACGGCCAGACCGAGCTGCGCGTACAGCTGCTTGACCACCTGGCCGGCAAAGAGGCGCTGCTGGTACTGGACAACCTTGAGCACCTGCTGGCCGGTGTTGGCCTCCTGACCGAAATCCTGACCCGTGCGCCACGGGTCAAACTCCTCGTCACCTCGCGGGAGCGGCTCAACCTGCAAAGCGAGTACGTCTTCGTCACCCAGGGGCTGCCCGTCCCTCCATCCGACCAGCTCCACCGCGCTGACAAATACGACGCCATCCGTCTCTTCAGCCAGAGCGCCCGCCGCGCCGGCGCCGACATCACTCTGGCCGACGAAGCACTGGTGGCGGCCGCCCATGTCTGCCGGTTGGTGGACGGCATGCCGCTGGGTATCGAGCTGGCCGCTGCCTGGACGCCCCTGCTGAGCTGCGGCGAAATCGCCGCCGAAATCCAGCGCAGTCTGGATTTCCTCACCGCCTCGCTGCGTGACCTGCCGGAACGCCAACGCAGCCTGCGCGCAGTCTTCGACCACTCCTGGCGGCTGCTGACGCCGGAGGAACGGGACGCGCTCAGCCGGCTGGCCACCTTCCAGGGCGGCTTCGAGCGCCGGGCTGCCGAGGAGGTGGCCGGGGCCAGCCTGCCCACCCTCCTGGCGCTGACCTCCAAATCGCTGATCCATCGCAGCACCAGCGGTCGTTTCGACCTGCACGAAGTGGTGCGCCAGTACGCCTACGCCAACCTGTCGCAGACGCCTGTGTGTACCGCGACCTGCGACTGCCACAGCCGTTACTTCCTGGCCTTACTGGACGGACACGAACCAGCCCTGCGCAGCAAAGCCCAGGTCCCTACTCTGCGCAGCCTGCTGGACGAAATCGACAACCTGCGTACGGCCTGGGACTGGGCCGTGACACACGGGCTGTTCGATGCGCTGGCCAGAGCGGTGCGCTGCTTTGGCTGTCTGTTCGAACTGGCAGGCTGGTTGGAGGAGGGCGTCGCCCTGCTGGAGACCGCGATCCAGGCCGCGCACCACGGGCCCGAGGATCCTGTGCGGCGCCGCGTGATGGGCGAGGCGCGGGCGCAGCAGGCCCTGCTCCTCATGCGCCAGGGCCGTTTTCCCCAATCACTGCAACGGGCGTCCGAGAGTCTCGATCTGCTGCGTCCGCTGGGTGATCCGGACCTGTTGGTGCGCCCGCAGCTGATTCGCAACATCATCCTGCACATGGTCGGCGATCTCGATGCATCCGAGGCCGCAGGTGAGGAAGCGCTGCGCTGCGCGCAGCAGGTCGGCGACCGCTGGGCCATCGCCTACGTCGACTTCCTCCTGGGTCACGTGGTTTACCTGCGGGGTCATCGCGACGCCGGTTACGAACGGATGCACCGCGGTTTGGGTGCCCTGCGCCAGGAGAGCGACCCCCGCACCCTCGCCCTGGGCCTCAATTTTATCAGCCCGGCCGCTATTGCACTGGGATATCATGACGAGGCGGAAGCTTCACTGCAAGAGAGTCTGGAGATCTGCCGAGAACAAGGTGACCGTTGGGGTATGGGCACCGCTCTGCGCTTTCTGGGCCTGGCTGCCCTGGCCCAGGGTGATGTGGTCAGGGCGCAAGACATGCTGCACCGCAGCCTGGAGGTGCACCAGGGCTTCGTCGTCGGCTGGGACATTGCCCGCACGCTGACCTACCTGGGCAACACAGAATTGGCCCTGGGTGAACTCGACGAGGCGCGGCAGTATTATGAGGAAGCGCAGCAGTGGGCCGAGGATGCCAGGTCGCGGCCAGCCGCGCTGGACGCGCTGGTGGGACTGGCACAGGTCGCGGCCCTGGCTGGTCAGACGCAGCAGGCGCTGGCGCTGGCGCGCATGGTCCTGGACGACGACGCCAGCAGCCAGGATGCGCGCGGGGTGGCCACCCGGCTCTGCGCAGTGCCGGCGGGCCAAAATAGATAGACAAGCAGCGTTGCCTGGCGAGTCGTTTGTGGGCGGTCTGAAGTCTTGAGGCCAGCGGGTGCCGCTTATCGTGTACCAGGTGAGGTGAATTCAGATGCAGCCTTCGGTGTTTGTCGCTCGCGAAGAAGAGCTGCGCCAGTTGCACCGTGTTCTGGACCAGGTGATGGACGGCCAGGGCCGGGTCTGTTTTGTCACCGGCCAGGCCGGTGGCGGCAAATCCGCCCTGGTCGAGCGCTTCCTGGCTGAGGCGCTCGCGCGCCAGCCGTCACTGGTTGCGGCGGTTGGTACGTGCAATGCCCAAACCGGCATCGGAGACCCCTACCTGCCCTTCCGCGAGGCACTGGCCATGCTCACCGGCACTGGCACCGCGGCCCCGCAGCGCACC
The DNA here is from genome assembly GCA_964443225.1 of uncultured Anaerolineae bacterium. GTDB lineage: Bacteria > Chloroflexota > Anaerolineae > SSC4 > Amarolineaceae > SSC4. The sequence goes on along the minus strand of CAYUCC010000009.1, from coordinate 79,968 downwards.
CGGATCGCGCCGGAAAACGAGAACCGCCTGCAAGCTGCCCTGGCCGTCACCGCCCAGGTCTTGATCGAGGTTGCGCCTGACCTGATTGGGCTGGTCGTTCCGGGGGCCAACCTGGCGGGCGCCGTGGGTAAGGCGCTGGCCGAGAAGGCCGGCTGGACCGACCAGCTCAAACAACAGGCCGCGGCCAGAGCTGCCGGCGGCGACGTGCTGGACCAGGGTCGCATCTTCGAGCAGTACGTGGCCTTTTTGCACAAACTGAGCCAGCAGACACCCCTGGTCCTCTTCCTCGACGACCTGCACTGGGCCGATAACCCCTCCATCGCCCTGCTTTTTCACCTCGGACGGCACGTCGGGCGTAACCGTATTCTCCTCCTGGGCAGCTATCGGCCCAACGACGTCGCCCTGGGTCGCGAGGGCCGGCCGCATCCCCTGGAACAGGCAGTCCTGGAGCTGAAACGTTACCAGGGCGATATCATCGTGGACCTGGATGCGCTGCCTACCGCGGTCACCCGCAGTTTTGTGGACGCCCTGGTCGATGCCGAGCCCAACCGCCTGAGCGAGAACTTTCGCCAGGTCCTCTATCACCGCACCGCTGGCCACGCCCTGTTCACCGTCGAGCTGCTGCAGGCCATGCAGGAACGCGGGGACCTGGTGCGCGACCCAGAAGGTTACTGGGTGGAGAACACCTCGCTCGATTGGAACCTGCTGCCGGCCCGCGTGGAAGGGGTGATCGAGGAACGCATCGGGCGGCTGGACCAGGCGCTGCGCGACCTGCTGACGGTCGCCAGCGTGGAGGGAGAGACCTTCACGGCCGAAGTTCTGGCGCAGGTCCACCACACGGCGATCCGTGATGTCGTGCGGCTGCTGGGCCAGGAGTTGGAGCGCCGCCACCGTTTGATCAGCAGTCAGGGGGTAGCGCAGTACGGCAGGGTGCGGCTGTCACTGCACCGTTTCCTGCACAACCTGTTCCAGGACTATCTCTACGGCAGCATCAGCCCGGCGGAGCGCGCCTACCTGCACCAGGACGTCGGTCAGGCGATCGAGGTCTTGCTGGGGGACCAGTCCGGGGCCATGGCCGCCCAGCTGGCGCGTCACTTCGACGAAGCTGGGATGACGGCCAAGGCGGCAGGCTACCACGTGCAGGCCGGCCAGAAGGCGCAGCGGTTGTCGGCCAATCAGGAGGCCGTGCGTCACTTCCGCCGCGCTGAGGAGCTGCTGGCCACGCTGCCCAACCAACCCGATTTGCAGCGGATCGCACTGGAGCTGCAGCTGAGCCTGGCGGCCACCCTGATCGCAACCGAGGGCTATGCCTCGCCAGGCATGGCGCGTGCGTTCGACCGTGCCCGCGCGATCGCCGGCGCCTTGGGCGATCCCCTGCAGATGCTGCGCGCGCTGGCCGCTCACCTGTCGTACCGCGTGTTGCGGGCAGAGCTGATGCAGGCCGAAGCGGAAGGGCTGGAGTTGTTGGCCCTGGCCGAGCAGAACGGCGAAGCGGGCCTGATCATTGGCTGCCTGGGTGCCGTGGGCGTCACCGCCTTCCATACGGGCCGATTCGCCGCCGCGCGCGGCCACGTGCAGCGGGCGCTGGCGCTGTACGATCCAAAAAAACACCAGGAACTCAGCTACCGGCAAGGGCAAGACCCCAAAGCCACGGCCCTGGTCTACCTGGGCTGGTTGGACTGGCTGCAGGGTTTGCCGCAGCAAGCCGCGGAACACTGTGCGTCGGCCGTGCGCGTTGCCGAGGCTGCCAACCACCCGTTCAGTTATGCCCTGGCCCTGGTGTATGACGCAACCCTCAGCCTGTTCCTGCGCCGCTGGCCTGAGTGTGCGGCAAAGGCCCAGGAAGCGCTGGAGGTCTCGCGCCGCCAGCACTTCCCCCTCTGGTGGGCCAACGCAACGATTCTGCACGGGACCGCACTGGCCCACCAGGGTCACGTGGCCGAGGGCATCACTGAGCTCCAGCAGGGCCTCATAGCCTGGCAGGCCACCGGCGCGATCCTGTCCCTGGCCTTTGCCAACGCACAGCTGGCCGGCATCTACCTGGCCGCCGGCCAACGCGAGGCGGGCCTGCCAATCATCGACGAAACGCTGCAGCGCGTCCAACAAACGGGCGAGGGCTGGTGGCTGCCGGAGCAGCATCGTGTGCGCGCCGGACTGCTGCTGCTGTCGCCAGGCCAGGAGGCAGAGGCGGAGACCAGCTTGCAGAAGGCGCTGGCCATCGCACGCAGCCAGGACAGCCGGTTCCTGGCGCTGCGCGCGGCAACGAGCCTGGCCCGCCTGTGGCGCGACCAGGGCCGGGCCGACGAGGGCCGCGACCTGCTGGCGGCGGCCTGTGCCACCTTCGACGCGGCCTGTGACGTGCCCGACCTGCAGGATGCCCGGCGTTTGCTGGGCGAGATGCAGGCGCTGACCCCGTAACACCGAGAGGAGCGCAAACGATGCAGGACACTCTTTTCGTCGGCCGCGAACAAGAGCTCGTGCGCTTGCAAACTACCCTGGACAAGGCCTTGGCCGGGCAGGGTCAGGTCTGCTTCGTTGCCGGCGCGGCGGGCAGCGGTAAGTCTGCGTTGGTCGAATCCTTCATTGCGCACGCGCTCGGTCAGAATCCCCAGCTGGTGGTAGCCACGGGCGTGTGCGACGCCCAGATCGGCCTGGGCGACCCCTACCTGCCATTCCGCGAAGCGCTGGCCATCCTCGTCGGCACCCGCGGTGCGACGCGGGGTGTGGCGAACGATGCTGCGAACGTTTCCCGGCTGAGAAGGGTGCTGGCGGTGTCGGCGCAGGTGCTGTTCGAAGTCGCACCCGATCTGATTGGCCTGGTGGTGCCGGGTGCCAACCTGGTGGGTGGGATCGGCAAGGCGCTGGCCGAAAAGGCCGGCTGGACCGAGCACCTCAAGAAGCAGGTGCTGGCCAGGGGGCGGGCGGTTGCGGCCGGCGAGGTGGTGGACCAAAGCCGCATCTTCGAGCAGTACGCCGCGTTTCTGCACCAGTTGAGCCAAAAGACACCCCTGGTCCTCTTCCTCGACGACCTGCATTGGGCCGATAACCCCTCCATTGCCCTGCTGTTTCACCTCGGACGCCACGTACAGGCCAGCCGCATCCTGATCCTGGGTACGTATCGGCCGCACGACATCGCCCTGGGGCGCGAAGGCGGCCGCCACCCGCTGGAGGGCATCGTGCATGAGCTGGCCCGCTACCAGGGGGAAGTGGTCATCGACCTGGACAGCCTCTCCGAACAGGTCGGGCGGGCGTTCGTCGACGCCCTGATCGATGCCGAGCCCAACCACCTGGGCGAACCGTTTCGTTCGGCCCTTTACCACCGCACCGGGGGCCACGCCCTCTTCACCGTGGAGATGCTGCGCGCGATGCAGGCGCGCGGCGACCTGGTGCGCGACAGCGACGAGCAGTGGGTGGAAAGCCCGCTGCTGGATTGGAGCACCCTGCCGGCCCGGGTGGAGGGTGTGATCGAAAGCCGCATCACCCGGCTTGACGAACGTTTGCGCCAGGTGCTGGCCATCGCCAGCGTCGAAGGGGAGAACTTCAGCGCCGAGGTGATCGCCCAGGTGGAACACACCGCGGTGCGGGAGATGGTCCACATCCTGAGTGGTGAACTGGAGCGCCGCCACCGCCTGGTCGCCAACCAGGGTCTGGCCCAACTGGGTCCGGTGCGTCTTTCGCTGCACCGCTTCGTGCACAATCTGTTCCAGCAGTACCTCTACGGCAGCCTGACCGCGGGCGAGCGTGTCTATCTGCACCTGGACGTGGGCAACGCGCTGGAGGCGATCTTCGCCGGGCAAACCGACATGGTGGCGGCGTACCTGGCCCGGCACTTCGACGAAGCCGGCGTTCTGGATAAAGCCGCCGCCTACCGTCACCAGGCTGGTGAGAAGGCGCGGCGCCTGTCAGCCAACCAGGAGGCGGTGGACCACTTTCGCCGCGGGTTGGTGCTGGTGGAGGGTCTCCCCGCCGGACCACAGCGCACACAGATCGAACTGGCCCTACAGATGTCCCTGGGGGCAACCCTGATCGCCACCCATGGCTACCCCTGGTGGGAGGTGGAGCAGGCCTTCGGCCGGGCGCGCACCCTGTGCCGCGACCTGGGCGATCCACCGCAGCTGATTCCGGTGCTCTACGGCCAGTTCCTCTATCGCGTGGTCAGGGGAGAGCTATGGCGCGCCGTCGGGGAAGCGGAGCACATCCTGGCCCTGTGCACGCAGGCCAGCCAGCTGCCAACAACCCCAGGCATCCTGGCGGCCACCCACGGTCTCTACGGGGCAGTGCTGATGTACCTGGGCCGGATGGGCGAGGCCCGGCAGCACCTGGAGCAGGCGTTGGCGCTCTACGATTCTTATCGCGACCGCGAGCTGGCCTACCAGCTCGGCCACGACACCGGTATTGTGGCCAGCTCCTACCTGTCCTGGGTGCTCTGGTTCCTGGGCGAGCCGGACCAGGCACGGCAGCGGCAGGTGCAGGCGTTGGACGCGGCCGCGGCCAGTGATCATGCGTACAGCCAGGCGTTGGGCACGGTGTTTGCCGCCGTGTTGGAGCAGATGATGGGCCACCGGCCCGAAGTGCGCTGGCTGGCCGAAGAGACGCTGCGCCTGTCCCGGCAGCGCAGTTTTCCCTTCTGGGTGGCGATGGCGCAGCTGCTGCGCGGCTGGGCGTTGGTGCACGAGGGCGACATCGAGGCTGGCCTGGCCGAGCAGCGCGAGGGGCTGGCCGGCTGGGAGCGCAGCGGCATGGGCCTGGCGCTGCCCTATTTCTATGGCTGGCTGGCCGAAGCGCACCGGGTGGCCGCGCGCCGCGCCGAGGGTCTGCAGGTCGTGGCTGAGTCGTTGGCCGGAGCGGCGCGCAGCGGTGAGTGCTGGCGGGTTCCGGAACAGCACCGCGTGCAGGCCGAGCTGCTGCTGCTGGCGCCCGGCCATGAGGCCGAGGCGGAGGCTGCCCTGCGCCAGGCCCTGGCCGTGGCGGGCAGCCACGGTAATCGCGCCCTGGCCCTGCGCAGCGCGGCCAGCCTGGCGCAGCTGCTGGAAGGGCAGGGACGGGAGGAGGAGGCCCGCGCCCTACTGGCGGCGTGGCCGGCTGCAGGATCGTGATGACTCCCAGGTCGCGCCGGCTGGTGCCGGACCAGGAAACAGGCCTGCTGAAAGAAGAACTCATCCTCGCCCCACGCCTCTGCGCCCGACTGATCGATCTGCTCCTTTCGTGACTGGTTATCTCGTGCCGGGTGTGTGCCGTTCAGCCGCCAGACCAGGCTGGTGCAGCCAATTCAACCACTTTTTCCAGCCGCGTCTGTGCATCCAACACCAGGGATTCGACGCCGGCGTCCTGCGCCACCTGTCGGGCTTGTAGGAGAACCTGCCGCGCCTCGTCGAAATGGCCCAACGCCAGGCAGGCATCCCCCAAGGGGATCAGCGTGCGCGCAATGTCCCAACCGGTGACGAAGCCCTGATGGGCGGCCAAACTTTGGCGCAGGAGCGCTTCGGCGCTGGCAGGATCGCCCTGGGCCAGGGCCACCTCTCCCAAATAACGCAGCGCCGTACCCACACCCCAGCGATCACCCATCTCCTGGCACAGTGCCAGCCCTTCGCGCAGGAAGGTTTCTGCCTCCTGGTAACGACCCAACTGTACGGCGGCGGGGCTGAGGTGATTAAGCAGCAGGGAAATGGTGCGAGGATCCCCTACGGCGCGCCAGGGCGCCAGGACCGCACACATCCGCGCATAGCCGGCCTGGTGATCGCCCCGCAGGTGGGCCAGATAGCCCAGGTTGAAGTCGGCATAAACCTGACCCCAGGGATCGTCCGCCGCCTGGGCGCAGCGCAGGGCCTCCTCCAATCGGTCCTGGGACAGGTCCAGGTCCCCTTCGAGGAACCGGATGATACCGTCGAAGAGCAGAGGGTACATCAGCGGCCCGAGGTCGGCGCAAGTACTGAGCACCGCCAGGCTCTCGGTGGTGCGTGCGCGAGCCTGTGCAAAATCACCCCGCCGGAAGAGGAGCAGCGCCTGTTGGGCCAGCGCTTCGCCCAACATCCGGCAGCGCAGCGGGTCGCCCGGCGCGGCGCGCCCGGCCTCGACCAGCGGTTCGAGCAGCGCCACGCCCTCACCCAACCAGCCAGAAAGCTCGAACAGGCTGCCGAAGCAACGCACTGCTGGCGCCAGGGCGTCGAACATCCTGCGCTTCACCGCCCAATCCCAGGCAGCACGGAGGTTGTCGATTTCACAGGTCAGGCCGCGTAGGGCCTGGTGCTGGGTGTGGCTGTGCAGGGCATATTCCTGATCGCGCAGGAGGGCCAGGTAGAACTGGCTGTGACGGTCGCACGTCGCCGTGTAATCTGGTGTCTGCGCCAGGTGCGCGAAGGCGTACTGCCGCACTACCTCGTGCAGATCGTAGCGTCCACCGTCTTTGCGCCGCACCAGCGACTTGGAGACCAGGCCCAGCAGCGTAGCCAGATCAGCGGCGGCCACCCGCTCGACGGCCGTCCGTTCGAAGCCGCCGCGGAAGACAGCCAGCCGGCCCAGCACTTTCTTTTCACGATCCGTCAGCAGCCGCCAGGAATGATCAAACGCGACACGCAGGCTGCGCTGCCGTGCCGGCAGGTCGCGCAGGGAGGATTGCAGAAAGTTCAGGCTGCACCCGATTTCATGGGCGATCTCGCGGCAGCTCAGCACCGTTACCCAGGCGGCCGCCAGCTCGATGCCCAGCGGCATACCCTCCACCATCTGGCAAATCTGGACGACGGCCGCCATCTCCTCACCCTGGGGGGCAAAATCGACCTGGACCCGCTGTGCCCGCTGCACGAAGAGCCGGATGGCGTCGTAGTCGTGGGCACGGGCCAGCTGATCGGGCGCGGGCACGGGCAGGCCTTGGGTGACAAAAACCCACTCGCTCTGCAGGTTCAGACGTTCGCGCGACGTAACCAGCAGTTTGAGACCCGGTGCCTGCGCCAGGATTTCGGTGAACAGCCCTGCGCTTTCCAGGAGATGTTCGGCATTGTCCAGGACCAGCAGCACGTGCTGGTTCGCCAGGTGGTTGAGCAGTTGGCGCTGTGGCTCCATCTGTCCCTGTAGGGCAAAACCCAGGGCATCGGCAATTGCCGTCACCACCGCGGCGGACGTGTCGAGCGGCGCCAGCGGCACGAAGCACACACCGCCCGCAAAGTGCGCCTGCGTCTGTGCCGCGACTTCGACAGCCAGACGCGTCTTGCCGATGCCGCCAGGCCCGATCAGGGTAAGCAGCCGGCACAGCGGATCACGCAGGAGGCGACCCAGCGCTGCCATTTCATCTTCGCGACCCACCAGCGACGTCGGCTGCACCGGCCAGTTGCGCAGACGCACGGCTGCCGGTGACACCATAGCGGCGAGGGGAACCGGTGGAGGCAGCACAACGCGGGGCAGGCGGTCGCTGCGGGTCTCGTCGCGGGCGGCGCGCACGAAAGCGGGCCGCTCACCCGGCACAATCTCCAGGGCATCCGCCAGCAGTCCGGCCAGCTCGCGCGAGGGCCGGCGCTCGCCGGCTTCGATCTTGCGCAGGGCAAAGACCGAGCAGCCGGCGCGCGCCGCGAGCTCGGCCTGGGTGAGATCCAGGCTATGGCGCCGGCGCTTGAGCCATTCGCCAAAGAAGATGGGCAGATCGGGTTCGTTCATGGGACCGGCTGATACCTGGGTGTAGGATCCCTCGCGACGAGAAAATCAGGCTGCCGAGCGCGTCAGGTGGCGCCAGAGAAATTGCCAGACGACCTACTGCACAGGATATGCACAAACGGGTGAGAAGAGAATCCCTCGAACGCCATCCGAAGACTGAAAGAAGAACGATTTATTCACCGCTGGCCCGCGCCAAGGAACTAGTTCTTACCGCGCATCCCCGCCCATACGCAACGGCACGATGGACCGGGCAGGGGAACACCGTCGATAAACCCCACCGTCGTGCTCACGGCTAATCTCCTCCAGCCCAGCCTACGGGTCAACACCTTCCATAAATGCCGGATTGGCGGTGTTCGCACTGCCCCGCAGCAAAGTTGGTCTCGAAACACGTCCCGCCACCGCCGAACTGCTGCGCATCGCGCCACACCTCCGCTGGCCAGCGGGGACAGTCCGCCGTCTGCGGCGTGCCGTGACGCTTGAGCAGGCGAAACACGCTCTCCCAGGGAACCCGGTGGCCAAAGGCGTCGATCAGCGTGTTCAGGTAGCCGAGGGTGGGCTGCTGCCGGCGGCAGCCCAGGAAGACCAGGGCCTCCTCCACCAACGAGTCGTCGAGCTTCGAATGGGTCATACGATTGCCTCCCACAGGTGCATGGTTTCTCGGTGCCATCCGTCGATCCACTTGGCGCCAGGCGTGCTGGCCCGCCGGTACGTGATGGTGCCATTAAACCACAAAACCGGTTGATTGTGGGGTGACCCAGTACCCCTGCCAATCACCCAAGTTGTGGTACAATACGAGTTCTTGGGGGACCACAATAACGTATGACACCAACTTCTCTTCCTGACATCGTGATCGTCGGCGCCGGCTTCGGCGGGCTGTGGGCTGCGCGTGCCCTGGCCGGCGAGAACGTCACAGTGCATCTACTGGACAAGAACAACTACCACACCTTCCTGCCGCTGCTCTACCAGGTGGCTGCCGCCGAGCTCGAGCCAGGCCTGATCGCCCGCTCGGTGCGCAGCCTGACGCACCGCCAGGCCAACGCACGCGTCGTCATGACCGAAGTGGAGCGCATCGACGCCAACGCCCAGGTGGTCTACAGCGCCGACCAGGCGCACCCCTACGATTACCTGATCCTGGCCCTGGGCAGCGTCAACCACTTCTTCGACACGCCGGGCGCCGAGGCGCACTGTTTCACCCTCAAGTCGCTGGAGGAGGGGGTGGCACTGCGTAACCACATCCTGCGCTGTGTGGAGCAGGCCGCGCAGTCAGGACCGGAGGAGCGGGCTGTACGCGACCGCTTGCTTACCTTCGTGGTCATTGGCGGCGGGCCCACCGGTGTGGAGTATGCCGGCGCGTTGAGCGAACTGCTCCGGCACCCACTGGCGGACGATTACCCGGAGCTGAACCTGCGTCAGCACGCCAGGGTCGTGCTGCTGGAGGCGGCGGGCGACCTGCTGCGTGGCGTGGGCGGCGGCGATTATGCCCGGCGCCGGCTGGAGGCCATGGGGGTCGAGGTGCGGGTCGACAGTCCGGTGGCGGCGGTTACCGAACAGGCCGTGGAACTGGCAAACGGCGAACGCATCGCCACGGCCTCGCCGGTGTGGACGGCAGGTGTGCGCGGTGCGACGCTGGCCGGTGACCTGCCCTGGCCGCTGGCGCGGGGTGGTCGCATCTCCGTGCGGCCAACCTTGCAGACACCAGATTATGACAACATCTTCGTCATCGGTGACCTGGCCTACCTGGAGCAGGACGGGCAGATGCTGCCGGGGGTAGCACAGGTGGCGATGCAGCAGGGTACGCACGCCGCCGCCAACATCACCCGTCTGATTCACCAGGCGCCGCCGCAGCCTTTCCGTTATCGCGACAAAGGTGCCATGGCGACCATTGGCCGCAACGCGGCGGTCGCCCAGGTGGGCGGCTGGCGCTATACCGGCTTCGTCGCCTGGCTGATCTGGCTGGCGGTGCACATCTTCTTTCTGATCGGCTTCCGTAACCGGCTGGGGGTGCTGATCAACTGGGCCTGGAACTATGTCTTCTTTGAGCGCGCCGTACGCCTGATCCTGCCCAGGGCCGATCTAGAACCCTGATACTGCCACGACGACAACGATCGATGCGACTACGCCGCCGCGTCGAGCGGACCGGGTGACCACGGTTTCAGCCACTTCCAGTCGGCATAAAACAGGCCCGCAACGAGCAGAATGGGCAGGACGAAGATCAGCAAGTTGGGTAGACTTTGGAGATCGCGCACGAAGAAGAGGGCAAATAGAAGACCCGCGATCAAAAAGGCCACGAACCCCACCGCTGGACGCTTCCAGGCCACTACCAGCAGCACCAGCATGCCGATCGACGGGATGTTGTGCATGAGAAAGCCGCCTAACACCTCGAGCGGAGGCGCCCCGGTGCCGAACACGTCGAGTGAGAAGAGGCTGATGAAGAAGATGATGAGGATGCCCGCCACGCGGGGCGCCCAGTGGATGACCTTCGCCAGTGCGGGATTGATCTGCCCGCGGGCGGCGTGTTCGCGCCAGGCAACGACCAGCACGTAGATCGAGCCGTATAACAGCACCAGCGGGATCGACAGCAGCACGCTGTTGACCAGAGGCATCCACCACTGCATGTACTCGGGGTCGGCGGCCCAGTTGGCATAGTTGAAGGCGGTCAAGGTCAGCACATACAGGATGATCAGGCTGATCAGCAGGACACGATTGGATTGAGATTTCTGAGTCTCCATGGCGCCGGACTCCTTTCGGATTGCCACAAGCCTCACTTGTACCACTATTCACATCGTAGCACAGTGCTCGACGGGCGGCAAATCTGTTGAGGTCCGGCGCCCGTCGCCCTACTGCGGGTTGACCAGCACCCAGACCAGGTCACCCGTGGCATCCGCCAGGGCGACACCTAGCACCGGCGCGCCTTCGGCAACGACCATGCCTTCGACCGTGCGGGTCAGCAGCGGCCGCACGGTGCCATCGGTTGCCGCTGTGACGCGCATACCGGTAGTGATGGCGGCTTCATTGGATGCTATCTTGACTTGCGCCGGTCCGCTGTAGACGATCGTCACGTACTCGTCGGGTTGAGCGGCGCCGGCGCGCGGCACCAGGCGCTTGCCGGTTTCATCAGGTCGGTGTTCATCCTGGATGTCCACCTCGGCCCGTCCGGTCACCACGCCCACCACGGTCGTGCCGGGTTGTGCCGGCATCACCTGCCACAGCACAGGCCCGGTGTCGAAATCGGTGTAAACGACGCCCTGGATGCTGACTACGTCGCCGGGCTCCAGTGTCTGATTCCCGACGTTGATGGCGAAGTTGGCCTGCCGGCAGCCGACACATCCGGCAGAAACGGAGAGGAAGCCGTTGAAGACGCCGGCGAAGTCCGCGCCGGTTACCTCTACGCCGTCATCGGCTGCCGAACCCACGTACAAGCCGTCATCGGCTGCTGAACCGACGTACACGCCATCGCCGTCTGTCTCGAGCACGTACAAGCCGGCGTTGCCGGCCGAATTCACGCGCACACCGTGGAAGTCTGCCCGGCCCACATAGAGGCCATGCCCTTGGGCACCCGCCACTTCGAAGCCGTTCTTCTGGGACGACGTCGTGGAAGCGCTTGGGCTGCCTGCTGAGTTCACGTACACGCCGTCGTCACCTGCCGAAGTCACAACCACGCCGTCGCCGCCCGCCGAGTTCACGTTCACGCCGTTGGAGTCTGCCCGGCCCACATAGAGGCCATGCCCCTGGGCGCCAGCCACCTCGAAGCCATTCTTGAGAGATGACGCCGTGGAAGTGCTTGGGCTGCCCGCCGAAGTCACAATCACGCCGTCATCACCCGCCGAAAATACGGCATAGCCGTCATTGCTCGCCGCATTCACGTACATGCCGTTGTTGCCCGCAGTAACCACCTCCACGCCGTTGTTGCCCGCCGTGGTGATTCTCAAGCCAGAACTTGCTGGATTGCTCAACACCAACGGCGCAAAGTCAGGAGCGCCAAACGAACCTGTAAGTTTGAGTGGGTTGTTGCTGCCAGTCCAGGTCTGGCCGAAGTGATCGTGACCGTTGTCGCTCACCCACACGCCGCTCTGATTCCAGTGGCCGGCGGCAAGCTGCACGTCCAGCACATCCACGTCGCCGTCGTGATCCACATCGCAGGCGGGATCATAGACCGCGCCCGGTGCGCAGGGACCGAAGGATATCGACGCAGGAGATGCCAGCGTTGCCGGCGCGGCCGCTGCCACAGCAGGAAGAAGCAGGCCCAGCAGCAATGCCAGGGTGAACGCGGTACGGTGTGACATGAAAGTCCTCCTGAGTTGGGTATGGTCATGAATGGGAATATTCTCAGGCGAGAGCGCTATCAACCCTTGCTTGTGCGGCCCCGCCAGCGTCATGGCACGAACCACGGCACCGGCGCGCCCGTGTTGTAGGCCGGCCCGAGTGGTGAATTCGTACCAAAGCCGGTGTAGAAGGTCTCTGTCCGTGCAATCGGACCGACCACGCCCGGACCAGCCTGGTTCCTGAAGGTCAGGTGACTGGCCACAGGCAGCTCGCTGGTAAAGTAACCACCCTGCCCGTGAGTTTTGGTAATCGTCATAGCGCCGGTGGTCTGGGGTGTGCTGGGTTGAACCTCCATCTCCACCGACCAGGGCTCGGGGTTCTGCCCCCCGTTGTAGGTGACGACGATCGGCTGCAGGCTGATCAGGTTCAGCGCCACGATCTCGATCGGGATGACCTCGGTCGCAGCCGGCGTGCCCGGATCGAACAGACTGACATCTCGCAGGCGTCTCACCACGGTGTCCCCCTGTGTGCTGGCCTGGCGTGCATCGACCAGGATGCGCTGGGCGGTTTGGCTCACGTGGGGAAACGGGCCCTGCGGCTGGAACGGCTGGCCGCTGGGCGGGGCAGTGGGCATGCCCTGGAACTGCACGGTACCCACGAACGGATCGGAGCCAGGGCCGAAGAAGCCAAGCGGCAAATTGAGCATGAGCATCGATTGCCCGGGCGGAGAATGGAAGACATCGTCGCCCGCCTGGACCACGAGCGGCGGCCCGGCGTCGACCAGGCAGTCTTCGCCAAAACCGGCGGCGGTGGTCTGCACCACCTGGATGTCGGTGTGAGCCGGCCAGCGGTTGGCCATCAAGACGATGTCGTTCAGGTCCACCTGGGCATCGCCGTTGTGGTCGGCCGGGTGAAAGGCCTGGCAGGCCATCGGCATGCTGGGCTGGAAACGCATGATGTTCTGGAATTCCTGCTGGTCCTGCGCCGTGTTGCTGTAGTTCATCCCGTGGCCAGCCAGGCTGAGCCAGCCGAAGAGGTCGCCCGCCAGCCAAGCGTTGCCGGGGTCATCGTTGAGGAAATAGACCGGCACGGCGGCGGTTTGGCCATGAATGTAGACCACGTGCGGTGGGAATGCGGGTAGATTTTCGTTGATCACCAGCAACGGGGAATTGTTGTACAGGATGCCCCCTGGGAAAGCGCCGAGCGGGGGCAAGTCGACTTCAACGAATACGTCGAAGAAACTCTGAGCGGGAAAATCGAGGTTGGGATCGCCGCTGGCTCCGCTCAAGGATTCGACCTCGCCAAGGCTGTGCGGTCTGCCCGGCGCCGAATCGCCGGCGCGCACCATGACCAGCCCGCCCATGCCGGCAATATTGAAGTCGGCGATGCGGGTGTGAACCTCGCGCGTGCCGGGTGGGCCTTGAAAGCCAGATGGCAGGATGTCGAAGTCGGAATCGGCCACCACGATGCCGGCGCTGCCAACCAGCGTGCCCCCGGTGTCGGGTGCGCTGCCGTGCAGGTGGGGATCGCTGCGCCCAATGATGGTGGTGGGGTCGTAGAGCCTGGGGCTGGTCAGGGTTCCCGCGGTGTTATCGTAGCCGGGGTAACCAGCCAGCAACGGCTGATAAGTTGGGTTGACGAAAATCGTAAAGGTGCCGAGCGATGGCGCCGTGTCGTCGCCGCGGCCTGGAAACGGGCCCGACATCGTATCGGCCCGTGCGCGCGGCGCCGTCAGGAGGTCCATCTGCGCCGTGAAGATACGGCCAATTGCTGAGATCAAAGTTGATGAGGTAACCGGCGCTGCCTGCAGGGGCAGGATCATGCTGCCCGCGACCACGAGCGCCGCCACCACGAGCCACAAAAGCCCTTTGCGTCCTCTGTTCATCGTTCACCTCCGCGAATCCAAGATAGTTCTCTGTGCTGCGTAACGTTCGTTCATTGTCCTGAGAAAAGTCGGGGCCCCGAGCTGCGGCACGAGCCTGCCATGTGGCCGGAGTCCGCACCTGGGGGTGCGGACTCCTCCGCGGTGAGGGTCATTTTCACGGGTCGTGGCGCCAGCCCGGCATGGCAAGTTCGGTGTTCCCATTTTCTGACCGCCATGCGTTACCGCCGAACTGCGTCTCACCCGGCAGAGCCGGCGTCATGGCCGCCAGTTGTGTCTCAAGGGCAGAGATGCGCGCGTGCTGCGCCGCTAACTGCGTCTGCTGAGCCTGCAGCAGGTGGTACAGCGCCTGGATCGTGGCCAGCGCCAGCAGCAGTTTCTGTCTCATGGTGTCAGACATGTTGACTCCTTCGTTCGCTGCGCTGTTACGCCCGGCTCGAATTACTCCGGCGAGTCGAGGTCTCGCGGGTAATCCTGGCCCAGGCTTTCAGGTTGGCCATAGCCCGCCGGGTAAAGACAGGTGCCCGCGGTCAGGTCTGGTTTGGCAACATCGGTCCGAAAACCGTGATCGCGTACCACGGGTCGTTGCGCACGGCGGTGACGGCAACCAGACGAACGACCGATGACATTCTCCGACCTCCTCCCACTGAACAGGGCTTGGCGCGTGTCGCTCTCGACTCGGGAACACCTCCTGGGGACAGCAAAATCACGGATGATAAACGACCACCAAGCGTGGCACATTGGGTGGGTTTTCGCGGCTGGCAAATCCACGCCAGCCGAGCGTGCTTTCGTTTTTGCTGACCAACGCCAGGCCGTTGTTGGCCGCACCGTTGACCCAGGTCTGCACCAGGCTGGTGACGTTCCACTGGTAAAAGCTGATCGCCATGCCCACACCCAGCACGTTGTTGCTGCCGGTGGTCGGCGGCTGCGCAGCCCAGGTGACGGTCATCTCCTGCCAGGGACCATCGATACGCTTGAGCTCGATGTCCAGTACCGCGGGTGTGGCGCTGGACTGCACCAGGTAGGCCTGGAAGTCCGCACTCTGTACGGTCGCTCCTGAAGGGATGCCGCCCAGGTTGAAGCGGAAGAATGCACGGCCAATACTGGACACGCTTTGGCTGCCCACGTAGAGCACCGTCGCCGCGCCGTAGTTGGTGGTGGGCGCCGACGAAAAGACGTACGCATCGACCACCGGCGTCAGGACGATCGTCACCGGCGTGGCGGTGGGTGTTGGGGTCGGTGTCGCCGTGGGTGTATGGGTTGGTGTCCGGGTCGGTGTCACCGTGGGTGTATGGGTTGGCGTGGGTGTCCAGGTGGGTGTCGCCGTCGGTGTGGCGGTTGGCGTCGGCACGCTGCTGCACAGCCGGTTCCAGCCCAGCGCGATGCCCACGACGTCGTCGATATCGACGTCGCCGTCGCGGTCCAGGTCGAAGCGCGGATCGAAGCCGGTGGTTTGTCCCCAATCGGAGGTCACCGCCTCGACGTCGCTGATGCTGTTGCGCCCGTCGCCGTCGAAGTCAAAACACAACGCATCGACCTGCCCAAAGAGCGCAAACTCACTCAGACCACTCAGGGCGACGTGCAGTCGATTGTCCAGCAGATCGATGCCCGCACCCAGCGCCTGCCAGCCCGTTGGTGACACACCGCGCCACAGGTCGAGCCGGCGTTCGTCGCCGATGGGGCCGTCGCGCCATTCGTGGTCGCGGTAATTGACAGTGAGTTGTATGGGGACGGGGAATTGGGTGATGGGTTGGCTGTTGTCAGCGCGGCGGGCCGTCAGCTGGAAGCGTGCACCGCCGTAGGCATGGCCGGCGGAGGGGGCGTCACCCGGCCGCTCCAGCCGTACGTAACGAAAAATGGCATTGGCGGGCAGCGCGCCCGGCGGCACCAGCACGTCGATGCGGTGGTCGGGGCTCACCAACTCACCGCCACCCGCGGGGATGGCCGCCTCGAACGGCGGCTGGTAGCGGATGTCGTCGTCGGCGATGATCGAGACGTTGCCGGCGGCGTCGCGGAAGCGCACGTAGACAAAGGCCTCCCCGGTGACGGCGTGCGGTGCAATCGTCCAGGGGCTGCTGGGCGCCACCGGCACCCAGGCCGCGCCCCAGAAGTCGGGCCGGTTAGCAATCTGCATGTGGGTGGCGTCGTCGGACGCGTCGAGGCCGAGCATCACGTCCAGGTCTGCGCTGTGTTCGGCACCATTATCGATCACCACCTGGCCTTCGGGCGCCGCCGGATCGTCCTTGGGCAGGCCGTGGACGACGGCGCTAAAGCCGCTGCGCGAGCCGCCCACGCCGTCGCAGCGCAGACGATAGTACTGGACGGTGCCGTTGGCCAGCCCGCCGTGGTCGAACAGGCCGGCGGCGGGATCGACGTTAGCCAGAAAGACGAAACCCGCCGGCAGGTTCGTGCTTCGTTCCACACGCAGGTTGGCGCAGACCGCTTCCGAAGTGAAGAAAATGTGATTCATCCCGTCGTCCGGCTCGACCCACACTTCACGCGGGGGCCGCACCACGTCGTCGCCAGGATACAGTGGATCGCGCCCGGCGCCGACCTCCGAGCCATCCGCCTCACCCCCGCGGTCGCTGTCCGACCGGCGGGGATCGGCACCGGCGGCAAATTCGCCGCTGTTGGGCAGCAGGTCTTCATCGGGGTCGCCGGCCGCGCCGTGGATCCCGGTGGGGTCGTAGGGATCGAGGCCAAAACGCACCTCCCAGCGACTAGGCAGCCCGTCACCGTCGGGGTCCCACAGGCTGGGGGTGGACTCAGCGATCGCAAAGAAGCTGAGGTGGGCGTGGCGGGTGAACGGGTGGCCGGCATTGTCGGTCCCCGTGGCGGTGACGTGCACATCGTAACTGCCCGGCTGGTTGACGCGGGTGAAGCGGCCGCCGTAGACACCATCGCCGACCGCACCATCACCGTGCGCGCCATCGTCGAAGAGGGGCAGCGTATCGGTCAGGGCTGCAGACGATGCGATTTCCACCATCAACGACGCATCAGCTACCCCGCCCAGGCTGTCGGTCAGCGCGGCGACGAGCGGCAGCGGAAGACCGGCGCGACGCAGATCGGGCGCCTGGTCGAAGAAGACACGCAGCTGCACGCCGTTGGTCTCACGGCCAGACAAGGTCGCCACATACTCGACCGGTGCACCGGGCGCCGTCAGGCTGACCGTCCAGTTGCCCGCCAGTGGGTTGGCAATCTGCCAGACCAGGTGGCGATTGCCCAGGGTGTCGGGCAGGCGCACGGCATCGGGCGGTGCGGGCACCACGACGGCGCCGGTGGGATCACGCAGCACCAGGGTGGGTGCTGCGGCGCTGTTCCAGTGAAACGAAAACAGGGCGTCCCTGACGCCGGCCTCCGGCACGGGAACCGTATCGGTAAGGGTTGCACCGGCGGCCACCTGCCCCGCGTGCTCCCACAGCCGGTCGAGCCCGGCGATGTTTTCGGCGACCTGGGTGTACAGATCGGCCAGGGGGTTTGAAAGGGTGACGGTCGGTTGATCCGGACCATGGGTGCCGTCCAGCGCCGTTTCGACGATGTGGTGGTAACACACGTCCAGCAGTTCCTCGCCGCAGGTGTCGGTGGCGATGCGGCGCATCAGGTCCTCGTGCGCACCTTCGCCCAGGGCGATGGCGTGGACGTGCGTGCCGGCGGCCATGAGCCGGTCGCGCACGTCGTCGTAATAGAGCGGCGCGTTCTCCATGCCGTCAGACAGCAGCACGATCCACCAATCGTTGTCCGAGCCGACGGCATCCAGGCGGTCCTGGGCCACACTCAGCCCGTCGCCGATGCTGGTGCTGCCGCCGGCGGTCAGCCCTTCGATCGCAGCCTGGGCACCGAGGCGTACGCCGGCGGCCTGGGCGTCGGGCAGCAGGGCGAGGCCGGCTGGCGGGTAGTCGCCGGTGGCGTTATTGCTGAAGCTGACGACACCCAGCCGGTCGAACTGCACCAGGTCTTCGGTATGGAAGCGGGCGGCGTCCTGGGCAGCCAGCAGCTTGTCACCCGCCATGCTCCCGGAGCGATCGATGACCAGGACGCGGTCGCTGCGCACCACGTCGTAGCGAACGGCGTCGGTTGCGGTGTCGCTGATCGCCCCGCCCAGGCGCACGGTCAGGTCGTATTCGGCGCCGTAGGGGGCACCGGGTTTGGCGGGCGCCTGTACCACCAGCCAGTACTGGCCGGTGTGGCCCAGGTAACCGCCGTTCAGGATGGTGCCCGCGTTGCCTGGGTCCACCGCACCCACGAACACCTCGAAGTCACGCTGCCAGTCCAGGCCCGGCACGGAGGGCGAGGCCAGGGGCGCCTGGCCAGTCACCTCCAGCCAGACCAGGAAACGCTCCGGCGCCGAAGGTTCCCCCACGTGGGCGGGATCGGCGGTCGTGGGCCGGATGATGTCGACCGTCGCCGTGCTGCACGCCAGGGTGTAGGTGTAACCGTAACCGGTGTCCAACCCGGCTACGACCGCTGCCACGTGATCGATGGCGCCACTGCCGGCCCAAATCGAAGCGGCAAAGTCCTGTCCCACAGCCCGCACCAGGCGGCTGGCCTCCTTGCGGCCATCACCGTTCGTATCCGGTTCGACCGCCAGGAAGGCAAAGGCCAGGCGCGCCCCTTCGTCGCCTTCGACGGTGACGCCGGCGACCTGGCACGCGGTCGGGGTGGTGCCGCGGTAGTAGCGTGCCCCCCAGGCGGGCATGGCCCACGTGGGCGAGATGTCGGCCTCGTCGGCGTCCTCGGCGTGGGCGTTGACGGCGCCCTGCTGCGGGTTGCCGGGCAGCGCGGCGTCGACGTCGAAGCGGGGCGTGTTGTAGACCGCCGGATTGAGACCGGCGCGGTCCTCGTCACGGTACTGCAGCACCGTCACCGGATCACGCCCACCCAGGTCGGCGGGGGGGATGCCGGAGACGTCGAGCTCCTTGGCGTAGTTGGCGATCACGAAGTCACGAAAGGCCGCTTCCATGGTATCCACGTCGCCGGTCGTTTCGGCAGCGATGGCCGCATCCAGCGCGCTGAGGCCGTAGAGGTCGTCATCGGCCTGTTCGAGAAACGTGCGCCAGGCGTCCATGCCGGCGCCGGCGGTGGCCAGGTAATTATCGCCGAACTGCTCGGCGTAGTAGGTCCACCAGAGCGCCGCGTCGTAATCCGCGCCTTGCAAACCCTCGGCCTGGCTCCACTCGGGGACACCGTCGCCGTCGCGGTCTTCGCGTTGGGTGTAAGTCGGATTGCCCAGCAGGTTGTTGTAGGCGCCGTGGTTGCTGGTGTCGAGGTCGTCGAAGACCTTGTCCTGTACGCTGCGCGCCTGCCCCTCGTGGACGTACGTGGGCTGGCGGCGGCGTTCGTAGTAACCGTGTTGGATCTTGTGCCACGACTCGTGGGTGACCAGGGCGCGCGGACCCGCCGTCAGCAGGTTGGCCGTGTCCAGCTTGATGTGGGTCAGGCCGGCGCCACCGTTGATGTCCAGGTCGTAGACGTGCAGCGGGCGGTCGTCGACGACCACCTGGCCGGCGTCGTCCTCCCAACGCGGTGCCTGGAAGGCCCAATCGTTGACGTAGCGGTCGATCGAATCGACCAGCCGCAGGGCGACGCTCTCGCGTACGCCGGCACCGCGGGCGGCGTAGTCGGTGTCCAGCAGGTCGGGGATCGTATCGCCGTCGCTGTCGGCGGCCTGGTCGAGTACACCGTTGCCGTTGCTGTCGACGGTGGCGATGCAGTCGTTGCCGTTGATGTTCAGGTCGCACTCGCAGGGCTGGTTGCTGACCAGGCTGGGGCAGGTCAGCGTGTACCAGAAGGCGTAGGTATGCCCGTCATCCGGATCACCGGCGGCGATGCCGCTGACCGAGGTATCGAGGAAGGGGGGAGGAGCGTGGCCAGCTGTGACCACCACGGCGGTCACAGCCAGGGTCAGCGCACTCAGCAGCGCTGATAGCAGTTTTCGTCGCAAGTTTCGCATGGCAACACCTCCTTCACAGCGGTTGCCGTTGGAACCTTTCGCGAGACAAGTACGACACAATTATAACACAAACATCAGAAATGGGATACAGTCAGAATGACACAGTGACACAAGCCATCACAGCAGGGCGGCGGTGATTCGGGGCAGCGCGCTCAGGGGCAGGGCAGATATCCGCGCATCGAGCGCGTATTCGTGGGTTCCCGGATAGACAATCCAGAGGTGATCGAGGTCAAGATCGTGTACAGCGACTTGCATCGAGCGGCTGGTGCCCGGTGCATCGGCGTACTTGATCTCGAATCCATACTGTTTGCCGCGTGCGCGCACCAACAGATCGAGTTCCGCACCGCCGTGGGTCGCCCAAAAGTAGGCATCCCGGGTGTTCAGGATACGGATGATCTGTTCGATGGCAAATCCCTCCCACGAGGCGCCCAATTTGGGATGGGACTGCAATGCGGGCAATGTCTCCAACTGCAGCAGACCATGCAAGATGCCACTGTCACGCAGGTAAATCTTGGGTGACTTGACCTGGCGCTTGCTGAGGTTTGCGAACCAGGGTGGCAGGATACGCACCATGTACGCACCGGCGAGGATGTCCAGGTAACGACGCGCCGTGGTTTCGGACGCGCCCAGCGCGCGCGCGAATTCGGCTGCATTCCAGACCTGTCCGTGATAATGAGCCACCATCGTCCAAAAGCGGCGCAAGGTCTCGGCCGGGATTGTGATGCCCAACTGCGGGATATCGCGTTCCAAGAAGGTGCGGATGAACTCCTGGCGCCAGATCATGCTGCTGGCATCATCATTAGCCAGGAAGGCACGCGGAAACCCGCCGCGCAGCCACAGCTGGTCGCGCTGCGCCGTCTCCACTTCGACCAGATCAAAACCGGCCAGGTCGATGAACCCGATGCGGCCAGCCAACGATTCCGAAACCCCGCGTACCAGCTGCGGTGATGCCGAGCCGAGCAATAAGAAACGAGCAGGACTATTGGGACGGTCGACCAACACGCGCAGCAGTTGGAACAGCTCAGGCTGGCGCTGGACCTCGTCGATGATCACCAACCCCGACAGAGCCTCCAGCACGGTCAACGGCGCGGAAAGCCGGCGCACGTCCACCGGGTTTTCGAGATCGAAATAGGTGGATAGCTGTTGCTCACCAAACATTCTCGCCAACGTGGTTTTGCCGCATTGGCGCGGCCCCAGAAGTGCTGCGATGGGATGAATGGCGAGCGTGTATTCGATTCGAGCCACAACGGCCGGACGTGGTATGAACATAACGGTATTATATCCTTGAAAATCAGAATGTCAACTTCGGATTTTCAAGTTTAGAGATCGGCACGCTGGATGTAGTCCAGGGTCGTCGGCCAGGGTATTACCCCTGTCGTTGGGACCGCCGTAACCCGCGCGGCAGTTCCCGCGGCAAAAACCAACCGACGATGGGCAAACCCACCAGAACTAGCAGGCTGGGGCCGGCGATCCAGAAGAGATAAGGGAAGTAGCGGTCTGGTACAGGCCGGTTGGGTTCGATCATGCCCGGCCCCAGGAGCAGGTTACCGCCGGCCACGATCACGACCGCCACGAGAAGACCGATCGCCACGCCGCCAGCGCTCGTCAGGCTGCGGTGAAACGGTGCGGCCAGCAAACCGATGATCAGCCCGCTCACAGCGCCCAGCAGCATGCCCGGCAGGATTCCCAACACCAGAGCAAACGGCCCCACGCAGATACCCAGGACGACGGCACCGATCAGGGCATCGAAGATGCGCCCGTTGCTGCTGTTGGTCGACACCAGCCAGGCCGCCACACCAGCGGGTGCCGCCGCCGCATAGAGGCTGGCGAGCACCGTGCCGGCCAGCGCGCCCAGCAGTGTGCCACGGAGAATCAAGGCCAGCGTTTTGGGTCGGACGATGTCCGGTCGGTCATTCATGTCGCCTTGCCTGTCGCCTTGCCTGTCGCCAGCCACCGGTCACTCAACTGCCGGATCGTGCAAAAGCCTGCCATCTCAGGCCATTTCCTTGTAGCCGGTGACCAGCACACCCGCCTCGCGCCAGTAGAGATCAGGCTGGCGAAGGATGTAACCCGGACCGGACGTTCATCGGTCTGCCTCCCAAGGATGGCCGCACGCCCGACCGGTCGTAAAGCTTAACTGGTCTCGAGCAGCGGGACGAAACGAATCTCTTGAAAGCGCGTGGACAGGGTGCCGGCATAGTCGGTCAGATCGACGTACGGCAGTTGGAACAGCTGGCGCCAGGGGCGATGGGCCTCGTAGAGCATGACGGTGGCCGGTGACAGGACCTCGATCCAGCGTGGAATGGCCTCGGCATCCTCCGGCTCGACGGCAAACAGCAGCGTCTCCGCCGGCAGGTGTTGGGCAACCGCCTGCACCTCGCCGGGGTTGGTCACCCGGTGCAGGCCTTCGGCGTAATTCAGCACCGTCGTGCCATCGGCAAACCGCACGTGGAAGCCAACCATCGGCGCACCCATCGGCAGGCGCAGGCCGGCCGTGCCGATGCGCACCAGTTCGACCGGCCGGCGCAGGAGATGCAGGGCATAGTCGATTTTTGGCCCCACACCGGGCGGCAGCAGCGGCAGGTGCTTCCAGGCAAAGGCCGTCACCTGCGTCTCCCCCACCGCAACCGTGCGGCGGTGTGCGATGGGGTGGACGTTGTGTGCCGGAATTGGGACGCCTTGGGTGACGTATGTCGTTACCTCGGCTGATGACACGACGTGCGTCTGCGCCAGGCGTGCTGTGGGGGCAGACAGGAACTGGCGCAGCGATCCACAGTGTTCGGGGTGACCGTGCGTCACGCACAGGATCGTGGTTGCGGCATCCGGCAGCACATCCCAGGTCACCTCCTCACCGAAGAGATCGAACCCAACCACGGTATCACCGTGCTGCAGGGCCACGCCCGACCAGCCGTAATAATGAACTTCCATCACGCGTCTCCCGGTGGCGGCACCGTGAGGCTTTCGTGGGCGTGGGCCAACAGCCAGGTGGTGCGCAGGGTCCCGGCCAGGAGCTGCGGGATGTGGCGCTTGAAGACGTGGCGCGGGCGGTACAGCTTCAGGCGGCGAATCGCACGCAAGACCACACGCAGGTAATACTTGCGCATCAGGCGATTCATCTCCTGGGGCGGCAGCGTGGTCGGCACGACGAAGTGCGCCAGGTCGTACAGCTCGCGATGATGCGTGACGACGTCGGCCTTCTGTTCGGCATGCAGGTCGGTGGCGGGCAGCGGTGTCAGGGGTGTCAGTTCAGTCAGCACGATGCTCGGTCGTGCGCGCACGTAGGTATCGATGCGCTGGAAATCGGCCTCGGTGTAATCGGGCATGATCACGAAGCCGGCGCTCAAACCGATACCATTGCGGCTCAAGATCTCGATCGCCCGCTCGTTGATCTCGATGCTGCTGCGTTTGTTGAGCGCATCGATGTGGTTATCGTCGATCGCTTCCAGGCCGGTCATCACCACCTGCAGGCCGATGCGTGCCCACTTCTCGAAAATCTGCGGGTTCTGCACCACACAGTCGGCACGTGAATAGGCAAAGTAGCGTTTGCGGATGCCGCGCTCGACGATCAGGTCGTGCAGGCGCTCCATGCGTTTGACGTCGATGAAGGAGTGGTCGTCGCAGAACATCACGAACTCCTGCTCGATGCGGCCCAGGTCCTCGACCACCAGCTCGGGTGCGCGCGGGATGAAGCGGCGGTGCGAGAACTTCTGGCACGAGCAGAAATTGCAGGGAAACGTACAGCCCATCGAGGTCTGGATAGACGCTACCGGCGATTCCCAGAGATAAAAATAGCGCGACCGGTACTTGTCGGTCAGCGAACGGTTGGGGTGCGGTTGGTGGTCGAGTGACGTGGGCAGCGGCCGCGGTGTCGTGAAAGCCATACGTCCCGCGTGCGGCAGCGCCAGCCCGGCCACGTCGTCGAAGGCGCGGCCCTGCCGGTGACGATCGACAATCTCACGGAACGCGGGCACACCTTCACCCAGCACGATGGCATCGATGTAGGGCGCGTTGAATTCTTCGGGGCAAAGGGTGGCGTGATGGCCACCCAGCACGGTGAGGACGTCGGGGTTGAACTGTTTGGCAGTCTTGAGGACACGCCGGGCGCTGTAGGTCTGCACGACCTGGGCACTGGCGCCCACGATGTCGGGTTGAAAACGCTGCAGCGTGCCCGCCAGGTCGGTGTCGATTTCCATGTCGAGCAGCTCGACCTGGTGATCGGGGACGGCGGCGCCGATGATCTCCAGACCGAGCGGCTCGACCTTGGCCAGGTGTTTCAAACCAATCGTAAGTTCACCGCTGGGCGGGCTGACGAGTAGAATACGCATAGGGCCTCCAAGTCTAAGGATCGCGCGGTTGAATCCTACCACAAATGCCGCGCGTTCCAAAATGGGCCCCACCTTCAGCGTACCTCCTCCGCTCACTGCGGCGTGATCAGCGCCCAGACCAGGCCGTCCTCGTCAGGCCGAGCCTTGAGGGCGCGGGCGAAGACCATGCCGGGGTTGGCGCCCTCGCCCGCCGCCTTCAACCGGCCAGGAACGTCGTCCATCACCAACCGCTCGCCGGGTGCCAGGCCCTCCGCACCCGGCGCGACCCGCACCTGGGCCAGCATGCCCGTGACCACTACCAGCAGGTAATCGCCCGGCGTTGGGTGCACGCTATCGCTGGCTTCGGGTCGCTCGCTCACCAGCGCTGAGGGATCGTCGCCGGCCGCCGGCAGGGCCGATCAACAGGCCGAGGACGAGTAATACGATTGATACCATGACGAAACGAAACTTGCGCTGCATGACGACTCTCCTTGTGCTTGGTTAAACTGCCGCGCGATGATTGCCGCGCCCTCATTAAAGCACAAAATGAGCGGCAGTGGGTATCGCTTTCCGATACAAAAGTTGGCAACATTGTACCCAATTTACGATCTCTAAACGATTTGGTTGTATGGTCCAGATCCAAACGCCATTGTGCGCGTCGCGTAAGCTCATCTGAATCAACGATTGTCAAGGAGGGATGATGTTCAACCGACCCTGGCTACGAGAACCAGCGTTGCTTGGTTTTTTGACGTTCAGCGCGATGTTGCCGATCCAGGCGTTTCACAACCTGGAACACCTTTCACAGATGCTCCAGAAATACATCTGGCACCTCAACCGTTACCCAGGCCTCTTGGGCGTCTGGTTCGACTTCGAGTGGATCCATTTGTTCTACAACCTGGCGCTGCTTTTTACACTTCTGGCCACCTGGGTCATTTACCGGCGCAATCCCGGCATTTGGCGGGCCAGTTCAATAGGCGACCCTCTGCTCGCCTTTTTGTTTCTGTTCCAGAGTTTCCACGTGGCGGAACATGTCGTGCGCGTGACCCAGTATCTACAAGGCATGAACTCGCCAACACCGGGCATTTTGGGCTGGCTGCTGCCGGTGGTGGAATACCACTACTATCTCAACACAGTGGTGACCACGGCCCTGATCATCACCTATCTTGCGTTTCGTCCCTGGGAAGGCCTGCGCATCGGTGTTGTCCCCGCGGCACCCGCAGAGGGAGCAGTGAACTCATGACACTGCTTGCTCTTTCCAATTTGCCGGTGTTGTTTCACTATCCCACCAAATCGCCCGGCCCGCTAGAAGTTCTGATCATGCTCCTGTTTCTGGCAGCTGCGGTGGCGGCTCTATACTTTGCTCTGCGCATTCCCCGGCTGCCTGACTATCAGCGTCCGCGCCGAACCAAGGGCCTGCCAAAGAATAACCTGCCGTGAGATGTTGACCCAACTGCATACAACTGCATGCAACTGTAAGGAGAGTCCTTTGGGAGGGGAATCATGAAATCCTGGCTCAGGTTCGTTTCTGTGTTGATGATTGTCGCCATTTTATGGATGGCGGTGCGCCCTGCGGCGCATCAGGAAGTGGTTCCCACCGGAGCGACCTATGCAGCTGAAGTGCTGTTGGTGCTGATCGTCGCAATCACGGCGGCCAGTTTCTGGCTGGCGCTGCGTGTCCCTGGCCGAACGGCCCGTGTCCCCGCACCAGCCGCCGGCAAACGCTGGAAATCCCTGCGTTGGTTATTCGTAGTCGTGGTTGCCGCAGCGCCGCTGTTCATTGCGGTTCTGATGTGGCCCGTTCTCCAACCCTCGCCGCATGACCTGCGCAACTGGCGCTCGTTCGTGCCGGAATGGGTGGTTTCTGCGGTGGTTTCGGTGGGTCTGGCTCAGGCGCCGTTGACGCCGGTCGATCCCGATGTCAACGATGATGGGTTCGTCGACATTCGTGACATCCAACAGGTGACAGGGTGTTGGCTGCAACCGCCCAGCGCCCCCGGCTGCGCTGCCAGTGATGTCAATCACGATCAGGTCATAGACATCAACGACATCATAATGGTGGCGCAGGCCTGGCAGCGTACGTTGACCACCGTCGTACGCACCAGTCCCATGCACGGCGAGGCCAATGTCGCCGTCACACGCGAAACCATCATCGCCTTCAATCAGCCGATCGACATTGCCGGTGTGCTGTCCTCCAACTTCACGGCAACATACTCTGGCCAATCCCTGGCCTATCACCTCTACGTTTCGGCCGACGCCAAAACGGTGACGGTCTTCTACGATGAGGACCTGCCCGCCAGTACGCGCGTGCGGGTGACAATCAACGGCGACGCCCTGGCCGACGAATCCGGTTATGCCGTGGACGCCGATGGCGATGGGCAACCTGGCGGCCTGGGCGTCATCGAGTTCGATACGCTCAGTTTGACGATCATTCCCGGCACCATTGTCTGCGGCCGCGTCTACGCCTCCGAATTGGCCCTGGGGCCGGATGGTGAATCTGTTGACACGCCATTGGCCAATGTGACGGTGACGGTGGACGGTCGCGAAGCCACACTGCGCGCCGTGACCGACGCTGCGGGCGATTTCTGTCTGAATCCTGCGCCCGCCGGCGATTTCTTCGTACACATCGATGGGCGCACCGTGACGCAGGGCGTCCCACCTGGCGCTTACTACCCCTTCGTCGGCAAACGATGGACATCAGTCCCTGGCCAAACCACGCACATTGGCAACATCTACCTGCCGCTGGTGCCGCCAGACACACTGCAAGTTGTCAGCGCCAGCCAGACGGTTTCTGTCACGTTTGCTGCGTCGGTGTTGAACCAACATCCGGAACTGGCCGGAACGCTGCTGGTCATGCCGCCCAACAATCTCTTCAGCGACAACGGCACCCGCGGCGGCTCTGTCGGGATTGCGCCTGTGCCGGCCGACCGCCTGCCTGGGCCGCTGCCGCCCGGATTGAGCCTGCCGTTGGTGATCACGATTCAAACCAACGGACCGAGCAACTTCGACCTGCCTGTGCCTATCTGTTTTCCCAACCTGCCCCAACCGGCCACCGGCCAGCCATTGGCGCCTGGCGCTGAAAGCGCGCTCTGGAGTTTCAACCACGACACCGGCGAATTCGAGATTGCGGCTGCCATGACGACGACGGCTGACGGGAGTCTGGTGTGCACCAATCCGGGTGAGGGTGTGTTGGCGCCCGGTTGGCACGGCACCATGCCCGGCACCTCACCGGGCGCCGTCCCGCCGCCAGGCGCCTGTGAAAGCGATCAGTTTCTTTTCAACTGTGGCTACGCTGCCGCCACTGCTGCAATCGACTGCGCTGCCACCCTGCTGCCGCTGGGCTGCGTTGGCGGTGCACTCTACAACACAGGCGCGACCGGCCGGGACTGTTGGGTCGCTGTGATCAACGATCCTTACACATCGGATAGCGCCTGTTGGGGCTCTCTGCAGAATAATGCGCTCGGCACACTTGCCGGCTGCATCCCTTTCGCGGGAGCGCCAACGACCTGTTTTCTGGGCGCGTCCGGCGTCGCAGACGCGTGCAGTTGTCCCCAACCACCCGCACCACCACCGCCACCGCCGCCGCCGCCAACCGACACACCAGAACCGACCGATACCCCAACGCCGGCGCCAACCAACACGCCCACCGATACCCCGACGCCGCCGCCGACTAACACACCCACCGATACTCCGACGCCCGTGGATACCAATACGCCCACGTACACCCCAACGCCCGTAGATACCAACACGCCCACCTGGACCCCCACTCACACCTCGACTCCGCCACCGACCAACACACCCACCGATACCCCGACGCCCGTAGAGACCAATACGCCCACCTGGACCCCTACCCCAGGACCAACCGCGACGCCAACCAATACGCCCGCTCTTACTCCGACGCCCACGCCCACCTGGACCCCCACCCCAGAACCAACCGCGACGCCAACCGATACGCCCGCTCAGACTCCGACGCCCACGCCTACCCGCACCCATACGCCCACCCCCACCGCCACACGTACGCTCACCCCAACGCCGCGGGTCACCCCCCCGCCGGTTCCCACGCCCCCGGCTGTGGTGATCAACGAAGTGGCATGGATGGGTACAGCGGCATCGGCCGACCACCAATGGATCGAGCTGTACAACAACGGCGCGGCGCCGGTTGACCTGACGGGCTGGCATCTGATTGGCAACAACGGCTCACCCATGATCGTCCTGGCGGGCGCCATCGCCGGCAATGGTTTCTTCCTGCTCGAACGCGACACCGACAACGCGGTGGCCGACGTCGCCGCCGATCAAATCTTCAGCGGCGCCCTCAGCACCTACGGCGAATCGCTGACCCTGCTCGACGCCGGCGGCGTCGTGGTGGATGTCGTGAATGCTGCCAGTGGGCCGTGGCCGGGCGGCAATCTGGACGAGCGAGTCAGCATGGAGCGCATTGACCCCGGCCTGCCTGGCGGTGACGCCAATTGGGACGCCAACAACCTGTTGACCCATAACGGCCTGGACGCCAACGGTCGCATTCTCTATGCCACCCCCAAACGATGGAATTCGATCTCTGACGTCGAAACAATGAGCTTCCAGGCGCATCTGGGTTATGCACAGGCATCAGCTGACTACTATACGATCATTTGGGGATCGCCCGTGTGGACGGGCGGCGATCTGGCCAGTTTGCAGCAAACCATCTCACTGTTGTCTGACATGTTCGACGAAGTGCATGCGGCCATGTCGACCACGTCGGACGACGGCCGGCTCATCACAGCGGCTGAGGTCAGCGTCATTCAGGCTGCGCCGCGCCCATCACACATCGACGCCAGCGACATCGAAGCCCTGGCCGGATACATCAATCGCACTGTCCAGCGTTGGGGACAGGGCATCTATACCCATGCCCAGGCCGGCGCCAGCGATTTCATTGATCGCGATCAGCTTGGGGCAGCGCTCTCGCGCCTGGATACGTACGGTCACCGCCTCGATACGTTGAGTATCCAGGAGTTGAGCCTGGGCGGCGCCGCCAACGATTACCTGAACGCCCTCTACCCCAGTCTGGTCAACGGAGTGGCGCCAGGTGAGCGCAGTCACACCTACTATCTGCTGCGTGATGCTGTCAGCGGGAGCATCCAGCGTGGACGCCTGAACGGCGCCGGCCGGTTGGCCGTTGCTTCTATCACGCCCCGCACCTCGTTCGAGTTACGGTTGATCAATCCCTTCACACTGATGTTTGGCAGCGTCGCGTTCGTTTCGGCGCCGGCCGGACGGACGACCGAGATTCCATCGGTGTTGTTCTATTCCCTTGACGATGCCACCGACAGCGATAGCGATGGCCTACCCGACCTGGCCGAAATGGTTGTTGGCACCTCGTCCAACAATCCAGACACAGACGGCGACGGCATTGGCGATCACGCCGAGCTGCTGCAGGGCACCGACCCGCTCAGCGGTCTGCCGACGCAAATTGGCATCATCGCCAGCGCCGATACGCCGGGCAACGCATTGGATGTGTGTGCGCTCAACGACCTGGTGGCGGTCGCCGACGGCACAGCCGGCGTAGCGCTGTTCCGCCCTTACACCGGCAGTCACCCGGTCATTCTGCGCCAGATCAATACCCCCGGCAGCGCCTTACGCGTCGCCTGCGGCATCGGTTTTGTGGCTGTGGCAGACGGCGCATCCGGGCTGGCCATCCTGGATGTGAACGATCCCTCGCTGGCCTTCATCCGCAGTCAGGTCACGTTGGGCAGCAATGTCGCCGCGGTCGCGGCGAGCGGAGACCTGGTCTACGCCGGTCTGGCCAATGGCGCTGTCGTGGCCGTGGATGCCAGCAATGGGCAAGTTGTCTCCCAGGTCACGCCGCAGGCGACCGCCGTGCGCGACCTGAGTGTCAGCGGCAATTACCTGTTCGAGTTGACCAGCGCGCGCGTCTACGCGATCTTGCTCGACGGCAGCCAATTGAATCCAACCAGTCTCGCCATGTCGCCCTACGTTGCCAGCGCCAACAGCCGTCTGTTTGCGGGCGTCGACACGCTCTACTCGGTGCATGGCAAGGGTTTCAATACCTTCGACATCACCAACCCAGCCAACCTCGCGCTGATTGCAGCGGGAAACACCAGTGCGTTTGGCTGGCAGCACCTGGTGCCCAACGGTTCCGGCCTGGGTGTGGCTGCGGTGGGGCCAAACGGCACCGGCGCGCCGAGCAACATTTCCATCTATGACGTGAGCGATCCGACGCAAACCAACGCCCTGCTCGGAACCTACGTCACGCCGGGTAATACCCGTGCGTCCGCCATCTACAATGGCCTGGCTTACGTGGCTGACAACCAGTCTGGCCTGCAGGTTGTGAACTATCTCGCCTACGACAACCTGGGTGCGCCGCCGTCGCTGAGCCTGGCAGCCAGTTTCCCGCTGAATCCGGCGCAAGCGCCGGCTGGCTCGCCCGTCTGGATTGCTGCGCAGGTGAGCGACGATGTGCAGGTGCGCAACGTCGAGTTCTACGTGGATGGTCAGAAGGTGGTCACAGATGGCGCGTTCCCGTTCGAGTATCGTTTCACAGCGCCGCCCCTGGCCCAGGGAACCTTCACCGTACAGGCGCGGGCCAGCGACACCGGCGGCAACACAACCTGGACTTCCCCGCTGGTGATCAGCCTGGTGCCGCCGCCACCGCCTCCGCCGGCGGCCGAGTTGAGTGTCCAGGCTGCGGCGACACCGGATCCAGCCCAGATCTTTGCGACAGCAACCTTTACTTTCACCATCAACAACGCCGGTCCAAACGCGGCGCCAAACACGACCCTGAGCGGCGCCCTGCCAGGTGATGGGCTGCAGGTGCAAGCGGTCACGCCGAGCCAGGGCAGCTGCCAGGTCAACGGCGCTGCGCTGACCTGCGCCCTGGGCGTACTCAACCCAGGCGCGGCTGCGACTGTAACCGTCACTGGCGTCGTGCAGCGCGCCGGATCGATCCAAATTGGCGTGAGCGTCGCCAGCGATGCATCCGACAATTACCTGCTGGATAACCAGGCCACGGCTGCCATCACTGTTCCTTCGTTGAACGTCAGCGGCACGTTGCCCGGCAATACGACCTGGGCCGGCTCGGTCATCCTGAGTGGGGATGTGATCGTGCCGGCCGGCGTCACGCTGACGATTCTGCCAGACACGATCGTCAAAGGCACCAGCAGCGCGGAACTGCGCGTGCTCGGTCATCTCGAGGCGGTCGGCGATGTCACGCAGCCAATCACGTTGACTTCCAATCTCGACAGCGGGGGTGACCAGTGGCAGGGGTTGGTGTTCGATGGCGGGACGGGGCATCTGGACTACACCACGGTGCGTTACGGCGGCAACGGCAATTCGATCCTGGGGGAGGCGGGCACTTC
>CAYUCC010000009.1:0-48479 GCA_964443225.1 uncultured Anaerolineae bacterium | reverse complement strand
CGGACAGCGGGCCTGACCAGTGGCAGGGGCTGGTGTTCGATGGCGGGACGGGGCATCTGGATTACGCCACGGTGCGTTACGGCGGCAACGGCAATTCGATCCTGGGGGAGCCGGGCACTTCTCCTGGTTCCAACATTGCGGCGCGCAACGTGCTGACCGGCGAGCTGCGCATCGAGCACAGCACCGTACGCCGTGTACAGGCCACGAACGGCGTTTACCAGTACGTTGATTATGGTCTTTACGCCGACAACAGCCACCTGCACATCGGCGATTCGATTGTCATTGACAATGGCGGTTCGACGAACGATTACGGAGTCTACGTCACCGGGGGCAGCAGCGTGGTAACCCTGACCAACGCAACGCTGACCGACAACGCCGGGTATGGTCTGCGGGTCAATGGTGGTCAGGTGAGCATGAGCTGCGGCGAGGCCACGATCAACAGCAACTATGGTCTCTATGTGACCGGCGGAACGTTCTTCGTGAGCGGCGCCTCGATCGCCGGCAACGTCGGCTACGGATTACGCAACACGACGGCCAGCATGATGGACGCACGCGATAACTGGTGGGGCGACGCCAGCGGGCCGAGCGGGGTGGGGCCTGGCACGGGCGATGCGGTCAGCAGCAACGTACTCTATGACCCCTGGCTCACCACGCCTGGCTGCGTCATTCCCCCTTCCCGGAGCGGCGATCCGGTCTTGCCGGAGCGGTCTGGGCTGGTGCTCACGCTCTCGACGCCGAGCTTTCCACCCGCCTACAGCGGCCCGTTCGACCCCGTGCTGGCCACGACGCCGTTGACCTATACGGTCCAGGCGACCAACTACGGGCCTTATGTCGTCCGGCAGGTGGTTCTGACCGACCTGCGCCCGTGGCCGGCCTCGGCGCCGCACGGCCGGCTGCAGGGCAGTGACAGCCTGACGCAGACCAGCAGCAACTCGACCAGCACAACGACCACGATGTGGAATTTGACGGGGGTGACGGTGCCGTAGTGGGTCACTCGATTGCACAGTTGCCATCTTTTTGGAAAGATGGCAACTGTGCAACCGCTAATTCCAGCCATGATGCCGGAAGTGATTCTTTTACGATGCCTAATCCTCTGCCGGTGGCGCAAAGCCGTAAGGCCAGCGCGTGCCTGCATCGTGACGCACCGCCACCAGAACGGCGTCTTGCAGCACCGCGGCCGCCAGGTCGGCCCCGCGCAGGTCGGCATCGGTAAGGTTGGCGCCGGTCAGGTCGGCACCGGTCAGGGTTGCATTGCGCAGGTTGGCCGACGTCACATCGGCGCCGGCCAACAAGGCCCCGCGCAGGTTGGCCCCGCGCAGGTCAGCCCCCCGCAGGTCAGCCCGGCTGAGGTCGGCACCGGCGAAGTGGGCTGTCTCCGCTTCGACCGCCAGCAGCACGGCGGCGGTGAGGTCGGCGGTGGATAACGTGGCGCTGATCAGCCGCGCACCGGTCAGGTCAGCGGCGGACAGGTGCGCACCGTAAAGGTTAGCCTGGCTGAGATCGGCGCCCGCCAGCTCGGCCTGCCGCCAGTCACGGCCGGTGAAATCCTGTCCGGCGCAGGCGGGTGGACAGCCGGCAGGTGGAGCGGCTGAAATCCGCACCAGCAGGATGGCCAATGCGGCCAGCACCAAAACGCCGGCTGCAATGGCCAGGGCCAGGCGACGGGTGGGCGAGGCGACCAGCTCACGTGTGAAACTACGGAGCGAGGCGGTGAAACTGGTGGCTGCCGCCGGCTGCGCCGCAGTCGCGACCGGGGTGGGGCCGGCCGCAGGCGGCGCGGGTGCAGCGACAGCGGGGCCGGCCGCGGAGGGTGCCGGTCCAGCCGGGGCCGTCGTGGCGGATGCTGCGTGCGCCATAGCGGGTTCGGGCGAGCGCATGGACGTCTGGTCATCGTCAGCGGTCTCTGGCGACGGCGCGGGCGCTGCTGGTTCGGGGTATGCGCCGGTCACGGCTTTGACGATTGCGCGGTGTTGGGGGATGTTGGCCAGGAACATGCGGCGGGCGGTTTCGTCGCCCAGCCGGTCGGCCTGCTCCATCAATTGTCGATAGCCTTCGTCCAACAGTTCGCCGGCGCGAGCGTCATCGTGTCCGGCCAGGGCCTCATAACACGTCAGGTAAATCCAAAATGGCTCCTCGGTTCCTTCCAGGCTGCCGCCTCCAGCCAGGTACGTCAACACTTCGTCGAGATCGGTGCGTGCCTGGGCGCGGTTGCCCTGGGCCAGGCGTACGCGTGCCAGCCCGGCCAGCGACTCCAGCACGTAGAGGTGTTCACTGATGTGACGGCGGATGTCTACCGCCTGCTGGTACGCATCGGCGGCAGCCTCCAGATTCCCAAGCTCGACCTCGGCGTGGCCGAGGCGGGTGAGGGCGTGGCCCTCGCCGTAACGCGTGCCGATCGCCCTGAAGAGTTCGAGCGCCTGTTGGGCATACGCCAGCGCCTGGCCATAGTCTCCCCGCATGCGCTCGATGGTGCTGAGGTTGACCCAGTTGGCGCCCTGCACCATCCGTTCGCCGATTTCACCCGCAAGTACGGAGGATTGCCCGAAGTAGTCGCGCGCCGCGGCCAGATCGCCCAAACTGGTCGCAAACACACCCAGGTTGTTGAGTACGATGCACTCACTGCGGCGGTCACCGATGGCGCGCGTAATCACCAACGCGCGGTCGTACCACTGTCGAGCTTCAGCGAAGTGGAGTTCCTCGCGGTAGTTGGCAGCCAGCACGGAACACGCCCGGCCTTCCCCGCGACGGTCACCCAATTCCCGAAAGAGCTCGAGCGCTTGTTCGAGCACGGAGCGGGCCCTGGCGAAATCACCGCGCGCTTGATGATTGAGCCCCTGGAGGCGCAGACATTCCGCCTGCATCGGCTTCCAGCCGGCGGCGTGCGCCTGGTTGACCGCCAGCTCGATCTGGGCGATGGAAGCGGCGTAATCGGCCTGGCGGTGAAGGACCAGGCCCAACTGCATACGCGCCCGCAGCTCGTCCTCGGCGCTGCCCGCTGACTGTGCCAGGACGATGGCCTCCTCGGACGCCGCACGGGCCAGGGGATAGTCGTGCGTGGCTTCGCCGAAGTAGGCGCGCTCCAACGCGGCCTCGGCCCGCAGCCTGGCATCGGTCAGGGCCGCGGCCAGGAATGTCATCTCGTCGAGGTCTTGTTTCTGCGCTGCGCGATTGCCCTGCATGTGGTACGCTCGTTCGCGCCCCAACAGCAAAGCATACCGTTCAGCCTGATCTTCAACCGGCGTCAGCGCGAGGGCGCGGGTGAAGTAGTCGGCCGCTTCGGCGTAGGCCGAGCGGGCAGCCGCCTGCTCGCCCGCCCGCCGCAGGTAATACCGGCCTTTGTCGGGCACCCCGGCCTGCTCGAAGTGCCAGGCCAGCCGCGTGGCCGCTTCGTCGGCCCGTGCGCCGTACAACGATTCCAGGGCACGACCGATGTCCTCGTGCAGATAGGCGCGTTCGGTGGGATTCAGCCCCGCATAGAGGTACTGTTGAAAGAGCCGGTTCTGAAACTGATACTGCGAAAGGCGCTGATCGCCAATGCGCTGCTGGCCCTGCGCCGTAACCAGGCGATGGCGTTTTTCCAGGTCGTCGCTGAGCTGGTGTACGAACTCACGCGTATTCAGCTCGCGGATTTGGGCCACCACCTCGGCGGTGAAGGCATCACCCTGAACGCTGGCCAGCTTGAGTGCCTCCAGCAGGTCGGCGGTGAGACGACTGATGCGCGACTCGATCACGCCCTCGGCGCGGGCTGGCAGCGCCGACCAATCGAGGCGTGGCCCTTCCACCCAACACCCCTGCCCGTCGCGCACGATGGCGCCCTGCTCCTGCATGTCGCGCAGCAGCTCGACGGCAAAGAGGGGATTGCCGTCCGTGCGTTCCAGCAGCGCGCGGCGAAAGCCGGCGTCCAGCCGATTCGGCTCGGTGTCGAGCAGGGCATCGATGAAGGCGGCGCCCTGCTCGCGCGCAATTGCATCCAGGTCGATGATCACGTCGCCATAGTAGCGTTTGATCTCGCTGACGACCCGTTCCAGCGGGTGGCGTTGGCCGCCGCGGCCCAACGCGATCTCAGCTGGACGGTACATGCCGATCACGAAGATGCGGCTGGCCTCGATGCGCCGCGCCAGGTGGAAGAGCAGGTCGATGGAGGAGGTGTCGGCCCACTGCAGGTCGTCGAGAATCAGCAGGAGCGGTGCGTGCTGTGAGAGGGCGTTGAGGACTTTGGCGTACTGTTCGTAGATCTGGCCCTGGTCGATGCCCCGCTGGCCGGGGACGTCGCGGCCCGCAGCGGCCGGCGCCTGCGTAAGCCGGTCGAGCAGCCCTGCCCGTTTCGTGGTCTCGATACCGAGCTTTGCCATTTGCACGGCCAGCCCTGCCCCTGGCACCAGCAGCCCGATGAGGTCGGGACCAAACTCGACCAGGCAGTCGATCGAGGTGCGCACGGCTTTCTGCAGACGCTGCGCCCCCTCCTGTGTGATCGTGCCTTCGGCCAGGCGCGCGTCCACGTCGCCGGTGAGCAGGGTCAGCACCTCGCGGAAGATGAGGTAGGGATCACTGGCGCCGGTCTGCGGGTCGCCCATGGCGACGGCCGCCACCAGGTCTTGCTGGCGTGCCTGGGCTCGGCGCATGAACTCGGTCGCCAGCGTGGTCTTGCCCGCGCCGGCATCACCGGTGACAAAACAGACCTGGCCGGGCGCGGCCAGGGCCTGGCTTAGAAAGCCATCGAGCTGCAAAAGTTGGGCTTCACGGCCCACGAAGGTACGGGTGTCGTCCATTTACGCCTCGCTGTGTACTCGATTCGTGCATCCCGTCCCGGTTCCTGACCGGCTTCGAGGTGACCGTGAAAGTTGGCAGTTCCGTACGCCATCGATTATCATATTATATCAATGGAACGGGATTGACGTCCTGAATGTCGAAATCACCGACTACCATTGAGCGCCGCAGCGAAGATGATAGCGCTGACATTGAGGCTAGTATGACGATTATACCACGACGAACGATCACAGTGCACCCTGGTGAGATTCTACAAGAGATTCTCGACCAGAACCAAATCACCCAATCCCTGGTTGCTGAGCGCCTGGGCATGACGCAATCCAAGATCAGCGACATCTGCCGCGGCAAGCGAGGTGTGACGCCTGATATGGCCATGCGACTGGGCAGACTGTTCGGGCAGAATCCCCGCTTTTGGCTCAATCTGCAGGAGAACTGGGAGCTTAGCCAACTGAACGAGACCGCCTACGCCGGAATCGAGCCGATTCATCTAAAGGCGGCAGCCTAGCGGCCGAGCAGGCCGCCGTAGAAACGGTGGCGGCCCGGCTCAGGGCGCGGCGCATCGCCGTTGCGAAAGACCAGCGCCAATACGCCGCCGGCCTGGGCGGTGCTGCGCCCCAGTCCCGCCGTAGGGTGAGTGGCAGGTAAACGTGCGTTGGGCTGCTTTCGGGGCCAGTTGGGGCGGCATAAGCCGGCAAGAGCGGCACCAACATCACGACCAAGATGAGCAAACAAACCTGTATTCGATGCATTGTGTTCCTCACATGTCCCCTGGCCCCACACCAGGGCTAATGATTTTGCCCCAGCGCTTGTTCGAGCGCGGTGAGACGGCCGCTCAGTTGATCGAGCTGAGCCTGTTGGGCGGCATTCTGGGCCGCCAGCGCTTGGTTTGTGTGCTGCACCTCCTGCAGCATCTGGTACAGCCCCTGGATCGCGGCGAATGCGATCCCGTTCATGTCGAGCGCATTGAGGGAATGTTCATCTTCACCCAATCCAAACGCCGCGTAGAGGTCGGGCGCCTGGGGACCGATGTGGCGCACCGTGCGGTCGTCGTGTGTGGTGCTCCAGGTTGAGATAGGCATCTGGCTCAGGCGCTGCACGATGTCTACACCATCGACGGTCTCCTGCTGGCCCGGCCTGGGTCGCAGGTCCACGCAGTTCCAGCCGCCGCTGCTGGCATGCAGGAAGCAATAAACCGTCAGCACGCCCTGGTTGTCCACAGCAACCGTAAAATTAACATCACCGGTTGCGCGCACCCAGAAACCATTCGGGTTGCTGACCGCCCAGTCGTATGGCAAACTATCTGCCCAAACAAACAGCCCCGCTGCGGCCGCTTCTGCGCGCTGCCCGGCGGCGAAACTGTAATTCCCTGTCGCCTCATTGTACGCACCACCAGGCACCACGGCATTCGTCCCACTGGCCGTGTTGAACGCGCCACCGCCCACAACCGAACCGATGCCCGACGCAGTGTTGCCTTCACCACCGCCCACGAAGGACTGGTCACCGGTCGCCTCATTATGCACGCCACCGACCGCAGTGGCCTCCGTTGCACTGGCCGTATTACCGTAACCACCAGCCACCGCGGCATAACTTCCGCTGGCCACGTTGCCATAACCACCTGCAACCGTCGCGTAGGGGCGGTCATCGCTGGTTCCGCCGGCGTTGCCGGCGCGGTTGCTGCCGCCACCGCCCACGCTCCCGTAATCGTCGGTGACACGGTTGCCGGTGGCCGGATCGGCCGGGTTGCTGCGTCCGCCGCCGGCGATCGTCGTGTACGCCGCGGTCGTCGTATTGCCAAAACCGCCGCCAACACTGGCGAAGCTGCCGCCGGCTGCATTCGACGAGCCGCCCAGTACACCCGCCGCCAGCCCGCTGGCGGTGTTGCCGGTTCCGCCGCCTACTGCGGCCCAGCCGCCGCTGGCCTGGTTCTGCTCGCCGCCGCCAACGATAGCTGTGCCGCCGCTCGCCGTATTCTGCAACCCCCCACCCACGCTGGCGAACGCACCGCTGGCCGTGTTGCTCTGGCCGCCGCTGACCGTGGCGTACGTCCGGTCGCCGGTGGTGCCGGCATTGTCACCGGCCTGGTTATTGCCACCGCCGCTCACCGTGCCGTAATCGTCCGTAACGCGGTTGGCCGTTGTTGGGTTGAGCGCGTCGGTTCGTCCGCCGCCACCGATCGTGGCATAGCCGGCGTTGGTGATGTTACCCAGGCCGCCGCCGATCGTCGCATAGGCTCCGTCCGCGGTGTTTTGGGCACCGCCAGCGGTTGTTGCTCCATGGCCGCTGGCCTGGTTGAATCCCCCGCCGCCAATCGTGCTGTAATCGCCGTAGGCCACATGGTTCACGCCGCCGCCAACGGCGGCATAATGGCCGGCCGCGTTGCCAACCCCACCCGCGATCGTCGCATACAGGCCGTTGGCCACGTTACTCTGGCCGCCACCCACGGTGGCCGCGATGTGAAGCGCCTGGTTGCCAGCCCCGCCGGCCACTGTGCTGCCCCAGGCGTCCTCGGTGTTGCCGTTGTTGGTGCCGGCCTGATTGCCAGCCCCGCCGCCTACGCTGCTCCACTTGTCGGTCGCCAGGTTACCCGTGGCTGGGTTGCCCGGGTCTTGCCGGCCGCCGCCGCTGACCGTGGCCGAGGGGCCGCTGGCCGTGTTGCCGAATCCCCCACTGACCGTGGCGTACGTCCCGCTTGCCGTGTTGATCGAGCCGCCGCCGATCGTGGTCCAGGCGACCGGTGCCAGGTTGACGTAGCCGCCGCCTACGGTGGCATAGGGCCCGCCGGCGCTGTTGGCGTACCCGCCGCCGACCGTGCCGTGGGTGCCGCCGACCGTATTGGGGCCGGCCGCCGCGCCGCCGCCGCCGATGGTGGCGCCATAGACGCCAGGGGTGACGCTGTTGCTGCTGTGGCCGCCCAGCAGGTTGGGGCTGGTTGCGTGCGGCTCCAGGCGCAGGGCACGCTGGTTGTTGACCCTCAGCTCGAGGGGTTGGTTATCCGTGGTGCCGACGAAGTGCGTGCCGGGTACCGTGGCTGCATTGCCGGTCAGGTCCCAACTGCCACTGCTCCACGGCCCCGCGTGTCCCCAATGGCCGGCGGTCAACTGGATGTCGAAAATGTCGACGTCGCCGTCGTGGTCGGCGTCGCACGCCGCGTCGTAGGTAGCACCCGGTGCGCAGGGACCCATCATGGGTGACGCCCGGCCGGCACCGGTCAACGCGAGGGTCAGGAAAGTGATACACGAAAGAAGCAGAATCGTGCGTGCCATGAGTGTCCCTTGCCTCCATATTATGTTGACTCATTACAACGCCACATACGGGGTTTGTTGCCCGGCAATACTCGGGCCGCAAGTGGGTCACCTGGCACGACGGTAGCCATGGATCGAGTGTGATCGATGGCTAGGCTCAAGCTGAGTGACCCAGTAGCACGAGCACGAGTACGAGTACGAGTACGAGTACGAGTACGAGTACCGTTGCACTGAGTACGAGTACGAGTACCGTTGCACTGAGTACGAGTACGAGTACCGTTGCACTGAGTACGAGTACGAGTACCGTTGCACTGAGTACGAGTACGAGTACCGTTGCACTGAGTACGAATACCGTCCTACTCGTACTCGTACTCGATCGTTGCCACGGATCTGAGTCGTAGCGGGTCACTTGCCACGACTGTCGCCATTGATCGAGTGTGATCGATGGTTATGCTCAGGCCAAGTGACCAACTAGCGGTTGCGCTGATAGTCCAGGCCGAGCTCCGCCGGTTGGCCCAACTCGACGGGGTGCAGGGTTGAAGGATGTCCTCCTGGCGGCGCGGGCGCGCCCGGCCGCCCCAAACAGAGCCAGCAAGGCCAGCATCGCCCCGGTCAGCGACAAGGGCGATCCAGCGGCAGGACTTGCCCCGACCTCAGCCAGCGTCAGTGAAGTCGGGACGGAGAAAACGACGCTCACGGGCCCATGCATCGTCGCCACGCCTCGCATGTCGACGTCCTCTACCCAGTAGAAGTACGCTGTACCCGGTATCAGTTCGGCGCGGTCCTCCCAGGTGTATATGAAGCCGCTTGAGTTGCCTGGCGATTGCGAGGGGATCAGCGTCGTATTGAGCTGGCGATCCGGTCCGGCCGGTGACACGCCGCGGTAGAGGTTGAAGCCGCGGTTGGTCAGTTCGCTTACGGTCTCCCAGGTAAGCAGGACGGCATCGCCTTGTTGGACGGCGCTGAAATCTGCCAGTGTGACGGCTGTGGGGATCGCATCGGCCCCGACCGCCCAATCTGAGAAGGCAACGACGCCGTTGCGCGTGACGGTGGTGGCGGTACTGCTGTCCACGGCACAGGTCCAGGCGCTGCTGGCGTAGCGGCATACTTGCGGGCTGTCCAGGTTGTCATGCGGCAGCGTAACGTTGACGGTGTAGCCGCTGGCCTCGGTGACTCGATCGCTTTGCAGACCGCGCATCAGCCAATACCGGCCGGTGAATGTGCTGAGCACGTCCGGCGCGCCGGTGGCGGCCGGATGATCGGTTTCGATCTCATCTACGTACACGCAGCCGAGGTTGGCCAACGCGGTGATGTCGACAGCTACACTGGACTGGTCGGGGAAGGCATAGCTGCCTGTGCTCAGACTGCACAGCATCGTTCCGCCTTCGTAGGCGCCCATGTCGCAGGTGGCTATGCTGTCGCCATCCCCATCGGCGGGGCGCGGCAGGTTGTCCAAATCGGTGGAGGGGCAGCCGGTGTTGGTCCCAGTTTCTATTGCCGGAGAGCCGAAACCCAAACGCAAGTCGCTATCCAAAAACAGTGGGTCGGCGTCAATGTTGCCGCCGCCGTTCGTGCCAAGCGCGTTGTTCCAACTGCCCGGAGCGCCGCTGCCCTGAATATCACTGTACGAAATGGTGGCGTTGTTGGGGGCGCCGGAGGCGTTATACATCTGGTTGTAACTCGAGTTGCCGGCGGTATTCCCCCACAAGATGATGTTCTTGAGCGTTATGGCGTCCCCGCCGGTGTAAATCCCGCCGCCCAAGCTGGTTGCGGAATTAGCGTTGAGGGTGACATTCGTCAGTGTGAGGGCGCCGCCATTATTGTGGATGCCGCCACCGCCATTCAATCCAACGCCGCTGGCTGTATTGCCGCGCAGCGTCACGTTGATCAGGGTCGGGCTGCCACCGTTAACGCCAAGCCCGCCGCCACTGACGCTGGCGGTATTGTTACTAAAAGTGACGCGCGTCAGCGTCGGGCTAGAGCTCAATGTGTACAACCCGCCGCCGGTACTGCTTGCATTGCCGCTGGCGGTATTGTTGCTAAAGGTAACGTCCGTCAGAGATGCGGTCCCATGCCAGATTCGCATCCCGCCGCCAAACGCTGATGTATTGTTACTAAAAGCAACGTTCGTCAGCGTCGGATTACCGCTGTTGACGTACATTCCACCGCCACTGGCTCCGGAAGCATTTCCGCTAAAGGTCACGTTGGTCAGGGTGGGGCTGCTGCTGTTTATGCTGCTCATCCCGCCGCCATGGTCGTCCGCAGTGTTGTTGCTATAGGTGACATTCGTCAAACTCGGACTGCTGTTGTCGTTGTGCATCCCGCCACCACTATAGCCGAGCGACGAATTCCCACTAAAAGTCACGTTCGTCAGGGTCGGGTTGCTGCCGGCAGCGTTTTTTATGCCGCCCCCGCTCACGGTGCTTGCGTTTCCACTAAAGGTGACGTTCGTCAGTGTCGGGCTGCTGTTGGTATTGTTGAACATCCCTCCGCCGTTGTTGGCTTCGTTGCCGCTAAAGGTGAGATTCGCCAGCGTGGGGCTGCCGCTGAGGTTGTACACTCCACCACCATCATAGCCGCTCGCGTCTCCCGCAGTGATTGTAAAACCGTCCAGTCGCGCCGTGCTGTCCGTCCCGCCGCCCGTCACGACATGGAGACTATTCAACCCCTGAATATCGGCGGTGGTCTCGGCGATAAAATTACCGTCCGTGTTGATGTCGTTGTTGTCGATATCACCGCTGAGGATCGTGACATGGACGGCTGCGTTGCGCTGGCTGAGCAGCGTTTCCGTGCCGGCAAAGCCGCCGTACACCGCGACGCCGCTTTTCAGGGTGTAGGTATGGCTTTGCGCGGTTCCCGGTTGATGCACCCCCGCCTTGACCCAGATTTCGTCGCCGCTCACGGCGCTGGCGAGCGCTGTTTGCAGCGTGCAGACATCCGCCCAACTGGAACAGTCGCCGCTGCCGGCGGTGGCCGGCGCGGCGTACAGTGTGCTGACCGAGGGGGCATGCTCGACCACCCCGACCACCGGCAGAATGAAGTCGTAGACGCCGGCCTGGTTGCTGGCGTCCACCAAACGGATGGGGTCAGCCAAGGCAGCGCCTGTGGCAGCCAATAAAGCCTCCGAGTCGGCTGCGGCGGGCGACTGGACGGCGACCACGCTGGCCACCAAGGCAACCGCTGTCGCCAGCAGTGCGGGCACCATTCGAAACGTACGTCTCCTGTGCATGACTGGCTCCTTTCGCCATGGTTCTATGGCTCATCACCTACGATGGCGGCGTGGTGCCGGTAGTCCAGCCCCAGCTCCGCCGGTTGACTCAGCTCCACGGGGTGCAGATAGAGG
The DNA here is from genome assembly GCA_964443225.1 of uncultured Anaerolineae bacterium. Lineage (GTDB taxonomy): Bacteria > Chloroflexota > Anaerolineae > SSC4 > Amarolineaceae > SSC4. The sequence goes on along the minus strand of CAYUCC010000009.1, from coordinate 37,127 downwards.
CCGCGTTCGCCGGCCGGCTTCTTCTCCTCCACCGGGATACGGTGGGCGTTGGCGTACGCATCCTGACGGATGCCGGTCACCATCCAGGAAACCTTCATGCCCGGCTCACCGCCGGCGATACGGAAGGTGTTGTTGCGCATTTCCTGGGCGATGTATAAATCGGGCATCGAGGCCCCAATGGGCGTCAACTGGTAACGAAAGTCGCGGTTCAACGCCTCGAACCAGGCGGGCAGGGTCACTGCGGCCTCGCCGCGGGCATCCAGCGCGACCACACCGTCGTAGATGTTCTTCATGTCCGGCGATTCGACAAAGGAGTGATAGAGGTACTGGTTAGCCGGGTCCAGGGGGTGGTCGATCTTGAACGAACCCGCCGACTTGCTCAAGGTGCCGAGCACGTGTACGGAACCGACGAAATAGCCGGCATAACCGCTGGAGGACCCGGTGACACCGTACACGCCGATGGCGGTCCCGCTGCTGGCTGTGGCCACCCCATAGACGCCTCGCCCGTTGGTGCTGGCGCTTTCGCCGTACAGGCCGTAGGTGTAGCCGCTCGTGGCCGTGGTTTTGCCATAGACGCCTTGTCCGTCGGGGCTCGCACTCTCGCCGTAGACGCCGGTGGTGTCGCCGCTGCCCGCCGTGGCCACGCCCAACACCCCCGTGCCGGATGTGCTGGCACTCTGACCCCACACCCCGTGGGTGGCGCCGGTTGCCGCGCTGACGTAACCGGAGACACCGCGGCCCGTGGTGCTGCTGTTCCAGCCGTCGACACCGGCAAGGCCGCTGCTGGTCTTCGCCCACACGGCGGTGTCGGTCGAGGCAACGGCCTGGATCGCCCGGCCGCTGGCGTAGTTCTGGACAAAGAGGGCGTCAGCGCCGTTGCCCTCGAAGAGGCCGGCATAACCGGCGCCGCTGGTGCTGTAGCCGTACACGCCGATGGAGGTCCCACTGCCCGCCGAGGCAGCCCCGTAGACGCCGGTGCCGCCGATGCTTTCGCTATGCCCATACACGCCGATGGTGGAGCCACTGGCCGCGGTGGTGCGACCGTATACGCCGACGCCGTTGTTGCTGTCGCTGCGGCCATGCACGCCATAGGCGAAGCCGGTGGCCGCATTGGCCCAACCGTAGACACCCCGGCCACTCGAGCTGTTGCTCTCGCCGAACACGCCGGTGGTGACGCCGTTGGTGGCGTCGGCAATGCCGTACACGCCACGGCCGTTGGAACTGTCACTCTGACCCCACACACCGTAGGTATAGCCGGTGAGGGACGTGGCGCGCCCCAGGAGACCCCGGCCGTCGCTGCTGTTGCTCTGACCCCATACGCCGTACGTCGTGCCGCTGGCAGCCGAGGCCATGCCGAACACGCCCGTGCCGCTATTGCTACTGCTCTCGCCCCATACGCCATAGGTCGAGCCGGTGAGGGAGTTCGCCCAGGCGTACACGCCCGTGCCGTTGGTGCTGGCGCTGCGGGCCGACAGGCCGTAGGCGCTGTCGCTGGCCGCCGTATTGTCGAGAAACAGACCGTGACCAACCGTGGCGCCGGTCCACGTCTCACCCCAGTGGGTGTGGCCCGGCGTAAAGACGCCCGTGGAGTTCCAGTGGCCGGCGGTGCGCTGGACGTCCAGGATATCGACGTCGTTGTCCTGGTCCACGTCGCAGCCCGAGGCGTAACCGCTGCCCGCCGGGCAGGCGGCCACCGTGGGGCCATCGGGCAGCTCTTCGGCGCCGGCCGGCGCAATCGCCAGCGCAAGAACCATTAACACGACTGCCAGGGCAGTCACACGAACGATGAGAGTCATGACTCATACCTCCTCTTTCACCTTTGGTAGTTCGAATTTCGTTTCTTGCACGAATCGAACGAATGTCGTAAAATCAGGTTTGAAAAGTCATAATTTTGCTAAATAACGACAATCGATTGTCCGTTTTTCGGAGATTTTCATGATCGATCGCCTGCTTGAAGCACAAATCGAAAAATATCTCTTCCGCGGGCGCGTCATCGTGCTGTACGGCGCGCGACGCGTCGGCAAGACCACGCTCGTCAAGCACCTCTTGACGCAGCATACCGATCGGCGGACTCGCTATCTCAACTGCGACCTGCTCTCGGTGCGCGGCGGGCTGCAAATCGAGGAAGCAACGACACTCAAGGCTTTCTTGGGTGAGCAAGACCTCGTGGTGCTGGACGAAGCCCAACAGATCGAAAACGTCGGCCGCATCCTCAAGATTCTGGTCGATGAGTACCCGGAAATGCAGGTGATCGCCACCGGCTCCTCCTCGTTTGGTTTGGGCTATCAGGCAGCCGAACCCTTGACCGGACGGATGTATCGTTTCGAACTCTACCCACTCTCATTGGCAGAGCTGGCCGGCGATCAAGGCTACAGCGCGGTCGAGCCGCGGCTGGACTTTCGACTGCGCTTCGGGTCATACCCTGCGCTGATCGCGCTCTCGGAGGAGGAGGCGCGGGCGGCGCTGGACGAACTGGTCTCGAACTACCTCTATCGCGATGCGCTGGCGTTCGTCGGCCTGCGCAAATCAACAATCCTCGTCAAACTGCTGGAGCTGTTGGCCCGCCAGCTCGGTCAGGAAGTCTCCTATACAGAACTGGGCCAGGCGCTCGGCATCGATCGTCGCACCGTCATCAACTACATAGACCTGCTCGAGCAGTGCTTCATCCTCTTTCGCCTCGGCGCTTTCAGCCGCAATCTACGCAAAGAGGTGGCGAAATCGGTCAAAATCTACTTCTACGACCTGGGCGTGCGTAACGGTATCATCCAGAATTTCGCTCCGCTCCACCTGCGCAGCGACGTCGGCGCGCTCTGGGAGAACTTCTGCATCGTCGAACGTCTGAAACTCCTGCGCAATCGCCAGCAGTTCGTCAATCAGTACTTCTGGCGCACCTATGATCAGAAGCAGATTGACTACCTGGAAGAAGCAGACGGCGTGCTGTCAGCCTATGAGTTCAAGTGGAACCCGGCTGCCAAGGTCAAAGAGCCGACCGATTTTCTGCAGGCCTATCCCGGCAGCCAGGTGGAACGCATCGATCGCAGCAACTACTGGCGGTTTTTGCTCTAGCAGACCCACAGACTGCCAGACCAGACCCAACCCACTCAATCCTGTCCACCCAGCCACCGCTAAGGCGCCCAGGCCGCGGCGACGAGCGTGATGTCGCCCAGGTCAACCACCCCATCACAGTTGATGTCGTGCTGCGGCAGGTACGACGCGTCGAGGAAATCGCCTGCCACGCGTCCCACGTCCACGATGTCGGTCTTGCCCGAACCGTTCACGTCGGTCACACCGCTGGCGCACCAGAGTTCGAACGAGCCCATGTCGAACTGCACCCCACGCGGGCGGGTGATGGCGTCGAGATCCGGGCCGCTGCCCGCCGCACAGGCGTCGAGCGCCGGCGAACCCGGCTTGAGGTGATAGGCCCCGCGCGCCGTGGTGATGAAGCGCGGATCCAGGCTGATGTTGCCCGGACCCGCCAGCACGCTGTCCTGCGTATCGTTACAGGTGGCGGTGGTGCTGAGACCGCCGCCGGTCACGAAGCCCAGGGTGGAGTTTCCCCAAACGATGTTGTTATCGAAGGTCCCGCCGGTGGTGTTGGCGTAGAAGATGCCATACTGGCTGTTGTGGGTAATCGTGTTGTGCTGCGCGTGGAAGGTCGAGGTTGGGCCCGCGCCGCCCTCGTTGTAGACGTGAATCGTACTCTTATTGGCGCCATCAGCCACGTTGTCGCGCACCAGGCTGTTGTGCAAGCTGACCGTGGCATCGTACAGCTCCAGCGCCGAACCGGTGGCCGCGGTGTTGGCGACGAATGCAGTGCGTACGATGCTGCCGCTGCTCTCGCCCTGAAAGAAGATGCCGCCGCCCAGATCGTTGGCGCTGTTACCGCGCAACTCGATGCAGTAGGCGTTGGCCGCCAGGGTGTCCGGATCGCAGGCCGTGGCCTGCGGCGAACGGACCTCGTCGCCGGCGCCCTCGCCCGGCCCGCGCAGCAGGCCCAGCGTCGGCGCCATCGTCACCGAGGAGGCGTTGACCGCCGCAATACCACCGCCATCGTCGCCCGCCTGGTTGCCCACGATGATCGTATTGTCCACGAGCAGGTCGCTGTTGTCCAGGTAGATGCCGCCCCCGTCGCCGGCCAGGGCCCGGTTGCCGCCGATGGCAAAACCGACCTGGCCGCCGTCCAACTCGACCCGCGTGCTGTCCTGGGCGTAGATGCCGCCGCCGTTGCCGCTGGTGGCCGTGTTCACCCAGATCTCAGGCACGTTGGCCGTGTTGTAGTCATCGAACCAGGCCGTCGCGCCGCTCCCCAGGTACAGGGCGCCGCCGTGGCTGGCCGCGGTGTTGCCCGTCATCTGAATCCAGCCGAACGCGTCCACATAGGCATGCAAGGCGTAGATGCCGCCGCCGTTGATGCCGGCCTGGTTACTGTTGATGTTCAGGCGGTAGGCGCCAAGCGCCCGCAGCACCAACGGCGCGTCGCTGGCGTCATAGATGCCGCCGCCGTTCGTGACGGAGGTGTTGTCCGCCACATAACCGGTTTGTGTCGTGGCCGCCAGGCTGAGCGTGCCACCGCTGCGGTGGATGCCGCCGCCCGGCCCGCTCGCGGCCTGGTTGTAACGAATGTCCGGGTTGGTGATCGTCACCGCGCCCGAATCCATGTAGATCCCGCCGCCGCCCAACACCGCGGTGTTCGATTGAATCACCGCATCACTGATCGTGACGGTGCCCTGGTAGAGACTCAACCCGCCGCCGGGACCGATCTGCGCCTGGTTGCTGTTGAGCGTGGCGCCGTTCGACAGGTCGAGGCTGCTGGCGCCGTACACGCGGATGCCGCCATACGAGTGGCCAGCCACGTTGCTGTTGACCTGGCTGGCGTTCACCGTGACCGCAGCGCTGTCGCCCAGCATGTACAGCCCGCCGCCCAGACCCGAAGCGCCGGTTGCCTGGTTGCCGTTGACCGTCGCGCCGTTCTGCACGTCGACGGTTGCGCTGGTGTCCACCATGATGGCGCCGCCACGTGCCACGGCCTGGTTGTCGTCGACCCGAGCGCTGTTGACGGTGACACCGGCGCCGCCGGTCACGTAGATGCCGCCGCCGTCGGCGCTGGCCGTGTTGTAGCGCACGCTGCTGTCGTCGTTCAGGGTCAGGGTGGTGCCGGCGCCGGCCAGATAGACGCCGCCGCCATCCACCGCGCTGTTCGCAGCAGTGCTCACGCTCCAGCCGATGGCCGCACTGTCGTCCATGACGATGTCGCCGCTGTTCAGCGCATAGACGCCGCCGCCGTTGGTGGCCGCCGTGTTGGAGCGCACGCGGCTGGTATCCTCCATGTATAACACGCCACCGTCCAGGTACACCCCACCGCCCAGGCCCGCGGCGATGTTGGACTGCAGGTAGTCGCCAATGCGGCTGTCACCGCGCAGGATCAGGGTTCCCCCATCGAGCGCCGCGCCGCCGCCGTTGCTGACCGTCGTTTCACTTCCGAGTATGCGGCTGGTATTGATCATCTCCACAGTGCCATTGTAGATGCGCAGCCCGCCGCCCAGGCTGGAGGCCGAGCCAAAGGAGAGGTCGGTGTTGTCCAGGACCAGGTACGCTCCCGAACCCACGTAGACGATGCCGCCCAGGGACGCCGTGCCATCGGTCAGGGTGAGATTGGCGAAGGTCACGCTGCGGCCGGTGCCGATCTGCGCCACGCCGCCGTTGGTGGCGGCCGCATCGTTGGCGTCGATCGTCACGCCGCTGCTGGCGCCGGCACCGCAGTCGTTCGTGGCCGCCGTCAGCACCAGGTCTTTGTCGATCAGGCCCAGCCGCTCGAGGTAGGTACCCGGACTGATGTAGATCGTGGCGCCCGAGGCGGCCGCACTGATGGCCGAGCCGATGGTCGGGTAGGCGCAGGCTGTGCCGTCGATGCCGACGAAGGCGTAAGCCTCGTCGGCGCCCGCATCGTAGGTGCCGTCCAGGATTTCCTCGCAGTTCCAGCAGACCAGGCTGAAGTGCTGATCGGTGATGTCGCCGTTGTAGTAGTACGCGTCGCCGTTGAGCGCCGTCGCCGTCACGCGCACCGTGTACGAGCCGGAGCTGGGCGTCTGGACGAAGACGTTCTCCACGTTGTTCAACGAATCATAGGCGCCGCCGGTGGCGCTCCAGCCGCCGCTGAAGACGTTGCCGCGCCAGATCGTGCCGCCGGCGCTGGTCACGCGCAGGTCCAGGTTGTTGACCCGCGCCGGGTTGGCGTTGGGCGTGCCCGGCGCATCCGACCAGACCAGGCTGATGCGCAGCGGCTCGCCGCTGTCGTTCGGGCGAAAAGTCTTTTCCCAAACGTCGCCGGCGCTGGTCATGACCACGGGGGTCTGGTAGTACTGCACCGCCACGCTGGGGTTGAGCACACGATCCACGTTCAGACGCCCCCAGCCCTGGTGGTTGTCGGGCCGGTGGCCCAGCGGCGTGCCCCAGCCGTTGTCGCCGCCCGCCAGGTTGTCGGTCGCGTTGACGAATGCCGCCTTGACCGTCTCCGGGTAGGGATCGCCAGCGCCGAAGCGCAGGCGCCAGAACTCGAAGAAGAGTGCGGCCGCCCCCGTGACGTGCGGCGTTGACTGGCTGGTGCCGGTGCAGTAGCTGTGCTGCGTCGAATTGCCGGGCGAGAAGGCGCAGGTAAGATTGGTCACGCCGCCGGCCGTCACCACGCGGTTTTCGGTGCTGATGATGTTGGTGCCCGGCGCGGTCAGGTTGGGCAGCAGGCGGCCGTCGAAGGCCGGGCCGCGGCTACTGGACGCGGCCAGCGCGTCGATGTCGCCGGTCAGCCCGCTGCCGGTGTCGGAGCGACGGCTGAGGCCGTTCGCCACCGTGATGATGTTCTTGGCCTCTTTCGGTGCTGTAATCGAGGACATGCACGGCCCGGCACCGCAATCGTCGCCCGCGTTGCCCGCCGAGAAGACGGTCAGGAACGGGTCGCGGATGTTGACGTTGGTGCGGTCGGCGTCGAGCACCCAATCGTCCTGGTTGGACGCGTCGAGGGTGTAACCGGCCGGGCTGCCGATGAACCAGGAGTTGTTGCTCAGGTCGGCGTTGGCCGCGGCCTCGCGCACGCGCGCAATCACCGATGGATTGGTGTTGTCCTCGGCGATGGCATCCATGGCGTGCAGCGTTGCACTGGGCGCCATGCCCAGGCCGTAGACGAAGCCGTCGGGGTCGGCGGTGGCGCTGCCACCGTCACCGGCGACGATACCGGCGACGTGGGTGCCGTGGCCCGAGCCCCGAGTATCAAGGTTCACATCGGGCGCGCCATCGGAACCAGGTTCGTTCGGCTCGACGTAGCCGCCGTATTCGGTACCCGAGACGACGTTGAGGTCGGGGTGGTCCCAGTCCACGCCGGTGTCCACGATCGCTACCGTGACGTTGCGGCCGCGGTAGCCGATGTCGTTTAGCCAGGTGGTGTAGCCGGTTTCCGGCTCGCCGCCAGGCGCGTTGCCGGCCACGATCTGGTTGGAACGCTCGTCATCGATCTCCGATTTGCCGACAATGTCGCTGGCGATCAGTTGCGGCTGGCGCGCGAGCGTGTCCAGCAGACCGGCCGGCAGGCTGAACTCCCAGGTCTCCAATGGCATCACCTCGCCGGGCGCGTGGCGCGGGGCGCGGCTGAGGATGACGCCGCCGGCATCCTGGATAATCCGCTCGACGCCGGCCAGGTTGCCGTCGTCCAGCAGCAGGGCCTGGACATGGGGCAGGCCCGCGGGACCCGCCTCGACAGCGGCCTGCGCCAGGCGCGCGCTGAGCCGGAACGCAGACGCAAAGTCGCCGATCCAGCGCACGTTGGGGGCGCCGGCCAGGCGGGACAGTGAACGGGCATCGCTCCAGAGCAGGAAGGCGTTGTAGGGGTAGTGCTGGAGCATGGCGCCGGCCGCGCTGAGCGCGTCCATGTCCTGCTCGCCGGCCGGGGCGTAGAGCTGTACCAGGCTCAACCCCTGGCCCTGGTCGTTGCGCGGGCTGACAGCGGGCGCGACCGGGAGTCCATCGGTCACAGGGTCGAAGCGCCAGACGTCGAAGCTGATCAGGCCGAAGCCCTCCTCGTTCTCGAAGGGGATGCCGCTGGCCTGCAGCTGGGCGAACTGGGCGTCGTCCAACGCCAGCCAGGCGAAGGAACCGTAGTCACGCGCCATGAGCGCCCCGCTGACGGCTTCGTCCAGGCGGCGGCCGCCCAGCTCATCGGTGATGACGTGCACGGCGTGCGGCGCGGCGGCGCGCTGCTCCGGCGTGGCCTGCGCCGCGGCCTCGAGCAGGGCGCCTACCCCGGCCACGTCGTAGGGCCGGCTGTCGCCGTCCACGTCGATCGTCTGGCCGCTGCTGCAGTGGTCCACCGCGGGCGAGGTGCGGGCGATGTGATAGTCGCCGCCGGCCGGGTTCCAGAACTCGGGATCCCCGACCAGGTTGTTGCTGCCTGGAAAATCATACTGCACGATGGAGCAGTCGATCGTGACGTCGCCGCTGCCGAGGACCAGGCTGGTGTCGCTGTTGGCCCAGACGATCAGATCGTCCCCGTCCAGGCTTGTGCCGGTGTCGACGGCGAAGCTCACCGACTGGCCGCTGTTGCCGGCAAAGGTGCTGTTGCGTGTGGTGGCAGCCGGCGCGCCGCCCGAATTGAACAAACGCAGCGTGTAGTCATTCGAGGCCGTGTTGTCAGTAGCCATCACGTTGTCGAGGCGGACGGTGGCGTCGCCGCGGGCGTAAAAAGCGCTGCCCAACGAGCCGCTGTTGCCCTCGGCGTAGACGCCATTGAAGTCGAGGTCGGCACCGCCGGTCAGATATGCGGCGCCGCCGTGGCTGCTGGCGGTGTTGTTGGAGATCTGCGTACACTTGCCGCTGCACGCCTGGACCGAGTTCAGGTCCATATCAACGGTCGTGAGATCATCCGTGGCGTAGACCCCGCCGCCGACGACGCCGGCTGTATTGAGGCTGATGCTGCCGTTGTCCACGTAGAGGTCCGAGGCGCCGGCAAGATAGACCCCGCCGCCGTTACCGCTGGCGCTGTTTTCGGCGATGGCCGCATTGGAGCCGCGCAGGTTGATGTAGCTGCCGTTGGTCGCATAGATGCCGCCGCCGTTGGTTGCGGTGTTGTGAACAATCTGCGCACTCTCGGACGCCGTGCTGTTCAGATAGACCGTGCAGTTGTCGAGATAGAGACCACCGCCGTTGCCGGAGGCGGTGTTGTCGAAATAGCCGATAATGGAATCTTCGCTGATGTTGATGGCGCCGCCGGTGCAGTGGATCCCGCCGCCGTCGCCTTGCAGGGCGTTGTTGTCATACACCAGCGTTTCCTGTTCCAGGTTGAGCACGGTCGCTGCCGACATGTGAATCCCGCCGCCGCTGGAGGAATCGTTGTATCTGATGTAAGTGCGACGCAGGGTAACGGTGTTTTGGTCGTCGATCTCCAGAGCACCGCCAAAGTCCACGTCGGGCTCGCCGTTCACCAGGATGAAATTGTCGATGATCGTCGCCAGCGGGACGGCGCCGCCATAGACCTCGACGACCGTGTCGCCCTGGCCGGTGGCGTCCAGGGTCGTCCTGGTGCTGCCCTGCGTCGTGCAGGTGCTGTTCCAGCCGCCGCTGAGCGTCAGCGACCTGGCGTTGATGTTGACGGTCGCGCCGGTGAAGGTCTTCCCCTGCACGCGGATCGTATCGCCCGACGCGGCGGCGTTGACCGCAGACTGCACCGTGGCATAGGTGCAGCTATCGCCGACGGTCAGGATGGCGGCGGGAAGCTGCGGTGAGGCGTCACCGGGCGGCGTGGCCCACTTATCGTCGTCGGCGGGCGTGGGGCGCTGCGCCTGCGCGCGGCTGGTGTCCTCCTGGCGCAGCAGTTCGCCACGCTGCGCGTCATCGGCGGCGGCCTGCTGCAGCTCCTCCTCGCGCGAGATGGGGCCGGTCGGCGCCGGCGCGGGGCGGGCGGCGGGCGGCGCGATCTCCCGCGCCAGGCGAATGGCCGCCGGCAGGTTGTAGTCACCCAACTGCTGGATCGCCGCCCGCAGGGCAACGTCGTCGCCGGTGTCGGTCGCCGCCTCGATCTGCTGCCAGAGGCGCTCCTCGGCGGTAAGCACCGGGTCAGGATTGCCCGGCAGGTTGGCCTCGAAGCCGGGAGGCAGGTCTTGCCCCTCGACAGCCTGTGACGAAGGTATGGCATGGACGGCCGGCGCGGGCAGCATGGCCGCCGTCAATACGAGCAGCATGAGCCAGTGCCAGATACGGCATGCGTGTAGCCGCCGGTTCAGGAATGATTTTGGTCTTGCCATCGATAATTCTCCTTGGTTACTGCGGATTTACCAACACCCAGTCCAGGCCATCCTTGGTTTCACCCAGGGCCACGCCCAACACCGGCGCACCCTCGCCGACGAGCGTGCCGTCGACGGTGCGGGTCTGCAGCGGTCGCAGCGACGGCGCGCACGGTGACGGCGTCCCCTGGCTGCAGCGGACCCGCGCCCGGATTCACAGCGAAACTCGCCGCCCGGCAGCCCAAACAGGTGCCGGTGATCGTGACGCTGCCGTTGAAGCAGCCCGCCCAGCCGGTGCCGGCCTCACCGTAGACCGCGCAGCATGGCAACTACCTCTCGGTGCTGGATGGAATCGGCGCTAACGCGACCATCGTCGCGTGTACCCATTATTGCGCAATATGAGAGGCAATGGGTATCGCTTTTCGATACAAAACGGGCGCAAGTCCCAACTCGCTCTGCAATTTGCCTCCCTCTCCCGGCAGGTTGGCTGCGCACTGGCAGTGCGCAGCGCTACCGCCCCACCTCCACCGTGCGCACCGAAGCCACCCAGCGGATCGTCGTCCCGCTGGAGCCCTGCACCTTGACCACCAGCGCGTCCACTGTGTCGTTGGCCTCCACCACCACGTCCCAACCGGCCACGTTCTCCCCCAGGACGGTCACGATCGGCGTGCCCACAAAACTGGTCGCGCCGCCGATGTTGCGGATCACGCCAGCCACCTGGTAGCCGGCCGAGCTGCCGCCGCCGAAGCGGTGGCTGCCCACCACCAGGATGTCGAAGGTCATCACTCGATCGGCCGGCAGGGTGATGCGCTCCGCTAAACCGTCGAGGAACAATTCGGTGAGGGTGGCGTCGCCCGTCTCCCGCCGCAGCACGTAGAGCGAGGTTTGGGCGTCGCCAGCAGCGGCGAATCGCCCGCTGGCGTAGGCCAGCTCACCGTAGTGAGATGCATTGCCGTCAGACCCACCCGGCACCGTGGCGTAGTGTCTGTTGGCTTCGTTGTTTTCGCCGCCGCCTATCGTCGACGAATAACCGCTGGCTGTGTTACATGCCCCGCCAGCGACCGTGGCGAAACCGCCAGTGGCATCGTTCTGAGCCCCGCCACTCACCGTAGCGTAACCGCCAGTGGCGTCGTTCACAGCCCCGCCACTCACCGTGGACATGAAGCCACTGGCTGTGTTGTTTGACCCCCCTGCTACCGTGGCATGAGAGTTTAGCGCTGCATTGTTCGATCCGCCAGCTACCGTGGCGTAACTCTGAGCATACCCGTCGTCGACCCCCGCCACGTTGTTGGCACCGCCCCCCACCGATCCAAAGTCGTCGAATACACGGTTCGTGGAAACGAAATACCCACCACCGGCAATGACGCCACCTTCGACCACCGCCCCTATCACGTTGCCCGTGTAGCCGCCGATAAGGTTGGGGCTCACACTATGGGGCTCCAAACGCAGCACGCGTTGTCCGCCCACGCGCAGATCGAGGGCCTGGGTGTCAGTAGTGCCGAGGAAGTGGACGCCGGGCACTGTGCCGGCATTGCCGGTAAGCGACCAATAGTCGCCGCCGGTCCACGTCCCGGCTTGGCCCCAGTGGCCGGCAGCCAGCTGGATGTCGACGATGTCCACGTCGCCGTCGTGGTCCACGTCACATGACGCATCGTAGCTGGCGCCGGGCGCACACGGCCCGGCAAGCACGCGTTCTGGCGCCAGTCTGGGCAAGGGCGCAGCGCCGGCGCGGCCGCTCAGGATCGGCAGCAGGGCTGCGACTGCCACCAATGCAATTTGTAGCTTGTATCTCTTGACTGTGAACATGCTCACTCCTTTGCGCGCTGCGCTGGCGAAGCAGACCAGATTTAGTCCGGCTGATCGAGGTTGTGCTGGCAGTTTAGTCCCGTCTCGACGGCGTCGGCCATGTTGAGGGTGTGGCCGCCATCGATCGTACTCCAGAAGTTGTCGCTGCCTTCGACAGGCTCAGGCAGCGACAACTTCGACAGGCTCAGGCAGTGACGACTTCGACAGGCTCAGGCAGCGATGATGTACTGATTTCGCGCCAGTTATCTCCTGAGAATCATATGAATATGGCTGAATCATCGCTTCAGGCGGGTCGCAGGTGCCGCCCGGCGTCAATCAGGCTGCGGGCGGTTGCGCGGGTAATCCTGGTCCAGGGTCTTGGGTTGGCCGTAACCCGCCGGGTAGAGGTACTTACCCCTGGTGCGTTCCGGTTTAGCGGTCTCGGTCTTAAAACCGTGATCGCGCACCCACGGGTCGTTGCGTACGGCGGTCACCTGCCACGAGACCTCCTGGTTGGCCACACCGCCGGCGATCAGGAAGCGGTTGTCTTCGATCCTTTGCGCAACGTGCAAATTGGGCATCGCGGCGCCCACGGCGGTCAATTGGTAGTTGAAATCGGTGTTGATGGCCTCGAAGTAGGCGGGCAGCGCCACCCAGGCCGTACCCCCGCCGTCCAACGTGACCGTGCCGCGGTAGAGATTGAACGGCGCCGGCCCTTCCAGGCTGTAATGGTAGAGGTAGCGCTGAGCCGGGTCCAGGGGATGGTCGATCAGGAAGGATTTGGTGCCACTGGCCGCAAGATTGCCCGCAAAGAATCCAGCGTACCCATCAGAGCTTTCGGACCGGCCGTACACGCCATAAGTGAACCAGCAGTCCTCGCATGCGGCATATCCATACACCCCGCGGCCATCCTCGCCCGCGGCGCGGCCATACACCCCGTACGTCCCGTACCACGTCGTGTCGGTAGACGTGGCGGAACCGTACACCCCGATGCCATTGGGGCTCTCGGACCTGCCGTACACGCCATAATTGCGTGAGCTGACACTGGCCTTGGTCGCGATCCCGTATACCCCGCTTCCATAAAGGCTATCAGTTCGGCCGTACACCCCAGATGTGTCGCCGAAGCCATCGGAAGTAGCCTGGCCGTACACCCCACGGCCATCGGCGCTGTCGGACACACCGTACACGCCAGAGGTTGCACCGTCAAAGGCTGTTGCCCAGCCGTACACCCCGCGACCATCGGCGCTGTCGGACTGGCCTGAGACGCCCACCGTGGCGCCGCTGGTAGCGCTGGCGAGACCGACCACGCCGGTGCCGCTGGTGCTGGCGCTCTCACCCCGCACGCCGTAGGTCGTGCCGCTGCCGGCGGTGGCGTGGCCGAACACGCCGCGGCCGCTGGTGCTGGCGCTCTCCCCCCGCACGCCGTAGGTGGCGCCGCTGCTGGCGCTGGCGTATCCGTACACACCGTGGCCGGCGGTGCTGTCGGACCGGCCAAGAACGCCGTAAGTTGCACCGCTGCTGGCGCTGGTGTTGCCGAACACACCAATGCCGGTGGTGCTGTAGCTCAGACCGTACACGCCGGAGGTGTAGCCGCTGCTGGCGCTGGCCTCGCCGTATACGCCGAGGCCACTGGTGCTGGCCGATTTGCCATAGACGCCATAGGCCGCACCGTTGGTGGCTGAGGCCAGCCCATGCACCCCGCGGCCGTCGGTGCTGCTGGCCAGGCCGTAGACGCCGTAGGTGGTGCCGGTGGGCGTTGTGGCGTATCCGTACACACCACGGCCGGCGCTGCTGTCGGACCGGCCAAGAACGCCGTAAGTTGCGCCGCTGCTGGCGTTAGTGTTGCCGAACACGCCAATGCCGGCGGTGCTTTGGCTCAAACCGTACACGCCGTAAACGTAGCCGCTGCTGGCGCTGGCCTCGCCGTAGACACCGAGGCCCATGGTGCTGGCCGATGTGCCATAGACCCCGTAAGCCGTACCGCTGGCGGCGGTGTTCTCGAGACGCAGGCCATGACTGCCGGTCCCCGTCCAGGTCTCGCCCCAGTGGGTGTGGCTCGACGTGTAGGCGCCGCTGGTGTTCCAGCGCCCGGCGGTGAGCTGGACGTCGAAGATGTCCACATCACCATCCTGATCCACATCACAACCGGAGGCGTAACCCGCCCCCGGTAAACAGGCAGCCACTTCTGGGCTAACAGACGCCTCCTGGGCGCCGGCCGGGCCGATCACCAGGCCGAGGACGAGCAACACGACTGACAACAGGGCGAAACGGATACTGCGCTGCATGACGATTACCTCCTTGTGCAGACCAATTGCCGGACGCGCGGCGCTGCGGCGCACCCATGACACCCATCGAACTGCGGGGGCCTCGTTTTCATTGCAGTGGATAGCTAGAGATTCCGCATGTCCGGCGCGCCGTGCGCAGCAGCAGCACGACCGCCAACGTTGCCAGTAGCAGTCCGGCCGCCATCGTTGCCAGCAGCAGCCAGGGCGACCGGTCAGGCTGGCCGCGCTGTTCCAGGGCCGCCAGGCGCGCCTCCAGCCGTTCGATCTGCTGCTGTTGTGACGCCAGTTGCGCCTGCTGCGTCTGGTTCAGTCGGTGCAGCGCCTGGATGGCCGTCAGCGCCACACCGTCGGCATCAACGGTCGTAATGGCGCCGTTGTCGCGGCCGAGCTGGAAAGCGGCGTAGAAATCCTCCGCCGTCGGGCCGAGATGCCGCACCGCCGGGTCCTCGGCGCGATAGCTCCAGGTTGTGATCGGCAGGGCGGCCAGCGTTTCGAGCAAGGTTTGCCCGTCGGCAGGGATGAAGCCAGTCTTGAGCTGGCGGCTGGAGGCATTGGTCCAGGTTCCGCCGGCGGTGACGTGCGCGCCGCTGGCCATGTGCAGCGGATACTGAGGCGCGGCGTTGCCGATGCCGACATTGCCGGCGTTGGCGCCGCCGCCGTCCACAAACAGCCGGCTGCCGCCGCCCGCGCCCTCGCGGAAGAAGGTCAGGTCGCCGTCGGCGGAGACGGCGGCGATGGACCAGCGGTTGACGCCGTCCTGGCGCAGACTCAGGCCGGCGTTGGCTGTCGGTGTATTTGAATTGACCGCAATGCGCGCCACGCTGTTACCCCCGTCGACGGCCAGCGCAGCGTTGGGTGCGTTGGTGTTGATCCCGACACCGCCGGCAGCGCGCACCAGAAACTGGTTGTTGGCCGTGGAGGCAAAATCGGCGTCGGTGGCATCGGCCCAGACGTAGGCGCCGGTGTGGTCGGCTTTGGCGCGCCGGCCGGCGGCAAAACTGTAGCCGCCGCTGGCCCGGTTGAACGAGCCACCGGCAACCGTGGCAGCAGTACTGGTGGCCAGATTGACATAGCCGCCGCCCACCGTGGCATAGGTGCCATTGGCCTGGTTGTAGTAGCCACCGCCCACCGTTGATTGTTCGCCGATGGCGATGTTGCCATAGCCGCCGCTCACAACAGCGTTGGAGCCACTGGCGCTGTTGACAGAGCCGCCGCTGACTGTGGCATAGGGGCCGCTGGCTCCATTGTCAAAGCCGCCGCCCACCGTGGCATAGGTGCCATTGGCCTGGTTGTAGTAGCCACCGCTGACGGCAGCATACTGGCCGTTGGCAGCGTTGCTTCCTCCGCCAGCAACGGTGGCAAAGACACTACTGGCCTGGTTGAATGCTCCACCGCCCACAGTGGCCCATGCCTGGTCGTTGAGCGTGCCGATACCATCGCCGGCAGCGTTGAACATGCCGCCGGCGACCGTGCCGAAGTCGTCAAAGACCTGGTTTGCCGCGTTCGTTGCACCGCCACCGCCAATCGTGGCGCCCTGAACGTACAATGTCACGGCATTCGCCGCGTGCCCACCGATGACGTTGGGCGTCTGGTCGCCCCCGGCTGGCGCCCCGTCCGGCGGGGCAGGGACCGGCTCCAGGCGCAGGGCGCGCTGGCCGGCCACGCGCAGCTCCAGCGGCTCAAGGTCGGTGGTGCCCAGGAAGTGCGCGCCGGCGGTCGTACCGGCGTTGCCGGTCAGCGCCCAGAAGTCACCGCCGCTCCACGTCCCGCTCTGGTTCCAGTGGCCGGCGGCCAGCTGGATGTCGAAGATGTCCACGTCGCCGTCGTGGTCGACGTCGCACGACGCATCGTAGCTGGCGCCGGGCGCACACGGCCCGGCAAGCACGCGTTCTGGCGCCAGGCCGGGCGCTGGCGCTGCGCCAGCGCGGCCGCTCAGGATCAGCGGCAGGGCCGCGACTGCCACCCAGGCCGTCTGTAGCTTGTATCTCCTGACTGTGAACATGCTCACTCCTTTGTGCGCTGCGCTGGCGAAGCCGGGCAGATTGAGTCCGGCCGATCGAGGTTGCGCTCGTTACCTATTGCACCGGCGCTTTCAGATAGGCGTACAGCGCGGCCAGGTCACCGTCGGTCATCTTGCTGGCGTTATACCAGGGCATGTTCGGCGGAAAGGCCGTGCCGTCCGGTTTGGCGCCGGTGCGCATCAGGGTCGTGAACTGTTCCTGGCTCAGCGTCGACGCGTAGGGCCGGGCGTTGGGAATTTCTGGGAGAATCATCGACGCCGCTTTGCCGGTCATGTCCGGCCCGTGGCAGCCGCGGCATTCGCCAAAGGTGGCCACATATTCGCCGTATTGCGCCGTGAAGCCCTGCTCCGGCGCAGCGATGGCGGTCGGCGCTGGAGGCTGCGACTCGCCAAACAAGCCCGCGCCGACCAACAGCAGGCCGATGAAGTTGAGATGATCCCCGGTTGCGCCCTCGTTTGCCCCCGCCGGCAGCGTGCGGATGTAGGCAATGATGGCCTGAATGTCCTCGTCGCTCAAATGGCTGTATGGCATGAAGGACATGGCGATCATGCGGTGGCCGTCTTGGGTAACGTTGTGGCGCAGCGCGCGGAAAAGCTCACTGTCGCTGTAGCCCGCCAGCTTGCCGTCCGGGGTCAGGTTCTCGGTGATGATGTCGCCTACAAAGCCAAAACCTTCGGCCCCCGTCAGATTGGCGCCGCCGCTCAGCATCGGCCCGCCGCCCGGCATCCCATCAGGCCCAGGCGCGCTGTGGCAGTTGGCGCAGGAGATGTTCATCAGATACTGCCCGCGGGCAATCTGCTCCGCCGTACCGGCCACGGTCAGATCGGGGACGGTGGGCGCGCCGGGGAAGTACAGCGTGGCGACGCCCTTGACGCCGAAGAAGGCGAGCGCGACAAAGACCAGCGTCAGCAGCCCCGCGCCGATGCCGCCGGCGATCTTCACCCACAGCCGTTGGGCGCGCAGCGCCCGCCAGGTCAACCAGCCGAAGAGTACGGCCAGGGCGATGACAACGAGCAGAATGAGCAGATTGACGATCATTTTGGGTTCCTCCTGGGTTGGTGGATTGACAAATTGGGCGCGTCGTCCAGCGCTGGGTCATTCGTGCAATTCGTGGCTTCTGCTACGGCTCCACCACCAGCACGCCTGCCATGCCGGCGGCCGCGTGGCCGGGTGAGCCGCAGTAGAAGCGGTAGTGGCCCGGCCCGGTGGGAGTGAAGGCGGCCAGCAGGATGGGCAACCAGAGACAGCGCTTCACGATCCGCCCTTCGCCGTGGACGTACTGTCTTCGCGCACTGTGCAGGGGATGCCGTAGCGCTGCAATACGGCGACGATCTCCTCGGCGCAGGCGCGCCACTCACCGGCGCTGGCGAAATTGAAAACAGTTTCGGGTGCAAAGGCCAGGGTGTAATCACCGGCGCGCGGCGCGCTGGCGCTTGAATGGATCCAGATGCCACCATTTCTAGGCATAGTCGATTCTCCTTTGGTAAAAGCGCAAATGGGTTGCTTGATCTACAACGACGCCTCCACCAGACGCAGGGGGAACATCGGCGACTCGGTGGGGACGATGACGCGGCGCATCTGCAGGCCGGCGCCGGCCAGCAGGCTGCGCATCTCCGCTTCCGAGCGCTCGCGGCCGCCGATCTGCTGCAGCATGTGCAGGTCGTAGAAAAGGCTCACGGCGTCGAACGGCTCCTCCAGCAGCCGGTCGATGATCAGCAGGCGGCCGTCGGGCGGCATGGCCTCCCGGCAGCGGGCCAGGATGACCGCACACTTTTCATCCGACCAGTCGTGCAGCACCGCCTTCAGGATCAGCAGGTCGGCGGACGGTACGCGCTCGAAGAAGCTGCCGGCGATCACCTCGACCCGGTCGCCCAGGCCGCCCAGCACGTGGTTCGCCGTGACGCCCGGCATATCGAGGAGGACGCCCCGCAGGTGGGGGTGGGCCTCCAGGATGCGCTTGAGGAAGGTGCCCTGGCCGCCGCCCACGTCGCACACGGTGCGGAAGGGCGAGAAGTCGTAGGCCGCAGCCAGGGGAGGGTCGGTCACCAGCGCGTAGGCCGCCTGTGTTTGCTGGAAGGGGAGGCCCAGCTCCGGGTGCTGCTCCAGGTAGTCGAAGAAGGGCGCGCCCATGACGTGGGTAAAGGCGCTCTCGCCAGTGGCCAGGGTATAGGCGAAGTTCTGCCAGGGACGTTGGTAGGCATCGCTGCCGATCATTATGAGGTTGGTGTACAGGCTGCCGGGCGTATCCTTGAGCATGGCGCGGCCCAGGGGGGTGAGCGCGTAGCGGTCGCCCTTGCGGGCGGTGATCTCCAGAGCCGTCGTCATGCGCAGGACGCGGAAGAGGGTGGGCCCGTGCAGTTGGCAGGCCGCAGCCAGCTCGTCCACGGTGCGGGGGCCGGTGGCCATCTGCTCGCAGACGCCGGTCTTGACCAGGCTGTGGCAGAGCAGCAGGCTCGCCCAGCCCTGCACCCACTGGAAGAAGCGAGCCTGGGGCGGGACGGTGGGTGGGGTGGATGGTGTGGTCATGATTGGTTGCTCCCTTTCTTGGTTGAATCGGGTGGGAAACGAACGATCCGAATGCCTTGATATTCGCCTCAATCAGGTGCCTGAGAGCAGTTGTTCGGATAGGCACTCAATGTCGTCTGCGCATCATCGCCGGCACGTAGAGCCGGCCCGCCGGGACGCCATCGTTCAGCGCTTCCAGCGTCACCTGCCCGTTCACGACGGTGAGCCTGTGGAGAAAACCCGGTGCCAGACCGCTGATCTGCACCGCATCGAACGCACCGCTGACGCCGCCGGTCGCCGCAACGAAGGTGAACGTGTCACCGCGGCGCGGCGCATAACCGTTTCTGAAGCGCAGCGCCAGCACGCCGTCCAGCGCTGCCGCGCCGCTGACGCTCAAACTGCCGTATTGCCCCGGCGCGCGGCCGGTCAGTGGAATCTCAAGCCGTCCGTTGGGGCCCGTCGTCAACGCGCCGGTAATCGCCAGGGTGGCTTGCCGGTCCGGCGTCCCTGGGACGGTCGGGGACGATACGGCCCCGGCCTGCGGATACAACACGGTGATGCCGGGGGCCAGCGTGCCGTCGTTTTGCAGGCCGAGGAAATTCACGGCCAACGTCCCGGTGCCGGTGATCACCCCGTTGGGTGTGATGTACGTCCCGTTGGTTGCCACCAGCGCGTTGTTCTTCATCTCTACCAGGCCGGTGCCGCCCCCAACTGCCCCTACCGTCAGCACATCCAGCGCCCGCACCATGCCGCCGTCCACGGTGATGGAGCCTGCGCCGCTCATCCCCGCCTGGCCGATCTGGATGTTCCGGCAGCGGAACAAGCCGCCGTCGTCCAGCGAAACGCCGCCGTCGAAGGTGTGGCCGATGACGCACAGGCCGGCCGCCGGGTCCACCACATCCAACTGGGTCGGATGTGCCGTGTTCGCCGCCCCCCACAGGATCGCCGCCCCTTCGCCATCCCGGCCGATGATCAGATTGCCTTCGATGCCGCCGCGCGCCGCGTTCCACAGGGCCAGCAGGTTGGCGCTGCCCGGCCCGCCGACGAAGACATCGCCCAGCACGTCGAATTGGGAGGGGCCGCCGGTGGGGTGGCGGCCGTCGACGCGCAGCTCGCCGTTCTTGATCTGCACATCTTGACTGACGTACAGGCTGCCGCCATCCAGCACCTCGACCGAGCCAAAATCGGTTTGTCCAACGAACAGGCTGCCCAACAGCGCCCACATGGCCGGCTGGCCGTTGGTTGCACTGACGCCGCTGACGGTCACTTGCGAATCCTCGCTGAGGGCGCCCCAGCTCACATAGGCATCGTTCGAGTTGACGCGGCCGCCGTACTGGATCGTCAGGGTGCCGCTGACGCCGTAACCCACGGCGATGTTGCCCGTCTCCCACAGCGATCCGGCGCCGCCCACGTCGGCTGTGCCAACGCTCAGCGGCAGCAAGCCGCCCAGGCGCGATTCTGCGCTGGTCAACTGCCCGCCGGCCGTCACAAACAGGTTGGCCTGACCTTCATCGCCGATCGTCAGGCGGCCCGTGCCGGCCAGGCTGGCGCCGCTGCCCAGCACCTGCAGCCGGGCCAGGGGCGGGTTGTTGGGGTTGGCCGGCGGCGCGCCGCCAATGATGGCGTGGGAGTAGGTCGCCGCGCCGGTGAAAATGGCGGCCGTTCCGCCGTCGTTGACCTGCAAAGAAGGCTCTTCGGGCGAGTCGTACACCATGTTCAGGTTCATGTGGTTGAACTCGACGAAGCTGGTCGAGGAGACGAGCAGGCGGTCGATGGAGAAAACGGTGGGCGCCGATGCCAGGGTGCTGACATCCACCGCATAGTGGCCGTTCAGGTCGAAGACGACGGAGTCGCCGTCGCCGGGGTCGCCCTGCGGGTTCCAGTTGGTGGTCAGGTGCCAGGAACCGCCGCCGGGGTTGATCCAGTGATAGGCCTGCGGCTTGAGCAGGAAGGCGCGGGTCTGGCCGTTGAGCAATCCGAAACCGGTGATCTGCCCTTTGTCGTTGATGGCGCGCGCTTCCTGCAGCACCCAGCCGGAATTGGCGGGAATCTGGCTGTTGAGGTCGTTCATCTGTCCATTGGCCCAGATGAAGGCGTGCGAGTTTGGCCCGGTTTGCAGCACGCCGACCACCTGCTCTTTGTCATTGATATCGTAGGCAATGCTCTGGTTCCACCCCAGTGCGCCCAGGTCCTGCATCCCGCCATCCCACAAGAAGGCGTGCGGCGTGCTATTGGCCAACCGGGAAACGCCGACCACCTGGCCATTTTCGTTGATCGCCTCCGCCGAGCTGTAATCTCCGCCCAGCGTGCCCAGATCCTGCATTCCGCCGCCCTGCCACAAAAAGGCGTGAAAATTCGCCGAGGGGTCGTACGAGCCGCCGACCACCTGGCCGGCGTCGTTGATGCCATAGGCGGCGCTGATGGCGGGCCACATCGGGTCCAGGTCGCCCAGGTCCACGATCCCACCGCTGCCCCACATTACGGCGTGAGAAAGATAGGTGTCCGGCGCGCAACAGGCATACCCCACCGCCTGCCCGCTGTCGTTGATCTCGAAGGCATAGCTGGACGGACCACCCAGCGTGCCCAGGTCGTGCATCGCGTTGTTCTGCCAGCGGAAAGCGTGGTTGTTTCCACCGGGGAGGGGCGATCCCCCGACCACCTGACCCGCATCGTTGACATCGTAGGCCCAACTCCCCTGGCTGCCCAGGGCGCCCAGGTTGGTCATCGTCCCGTCATCCCACAAGAAGGCATAAAGGTACGAACCGCTTTGGGAGGCGCCGGCGACCTGGCCGTCTTCGTTGAGACCCATCCCCTTGGTGGTGGCGCCGCCCAGCGTGCCCAGGTCGGTGATGGTGTAGCGAGCAGCGGTGGGCGGGTTGGTTGGAAGCGCCGCCGCGCCAGGCACGGTCGCTGCCCCGATCAACACGATTACCCCTACCCATGCAGAGACTTTTGACTTCATCTGATTCCTCCGCAGACGCAAGTTATACTCATGTTCTGCTGAAACTTGGGGTTTTGAGGCAACATGGCATGGCGGCCCCAACCAGACACAGCGCCAGCAGCAGGCTGGCGGCAATGACGCCGCCGCGTAAGGATGAATGACGATGTTTCATGGATGCAGTCTCCTTGTTCCACAACTTGCCGCTGTCATGAAAATTGCGCTCTGGCCGGTCTCCAACCGATTGAACGCAGGCGCGGGCTACTGAAGCGCCACCATCACCCACACCATTCCATCTTCGGCGGCATCCAGCGCCACGCCAATAACCGGTGCAGTCTCGAGTATGTCCGCGACGCCGGCGCTGTCGGCAAGCTGCACCTTGAAGGTGCGCAGCGCCCTGGCCAGGCCGGGCGTCGCGCCCGTGGTCAGGCGCTGGCCGGGCGTGAGCGCCTCGCCTTGCGCCACCTTGACCTGCGCCAGGCCCTGCACGACGATCAGCAGGTAGTCGCCCGGCTGCGCCGCGCCGTCAGCCGCCTGTACGCTGTCCAGCGCCTCGCCTTCTTTCTCGGATGGCGTGACCGACGCCCGGCTGAAGACCACGCCGACCACACCCGGCGCTGCCGCGACGCTCCGCTGCACGCGCAGGACCGGATCCACGCTGCCGGTCAGCGCGCTGCCCACGCCGGCCGCCGCCACCAGGTCGCCCGCCTCCAGCGCGGCGTCGCCGGTGTTCTGCGCCACGTACATCAGCGTGCAGCCGGTGCAGCCGCCGGTGACATAGATCTGGTCATTGAAGTAACCGGCATACGTGCCGCCACTATGGGCGACAAGGCCGGGGCTGGTACCAGAGTTGCTGATGTAGGCTGCGCCATAGTTATTGCCCTGCGAGGATGTCGTGAAGGCGCGCAGCCCGTCGCCATTGCCGTCGTTGTCGATGATGCCGGCGTAGGCGGTATTGTTGGCCTGGATCCAGGCGCCGTTCTGTGCGCGCACCCTGAAGGTGTCAGCGGCCGTGGAACTCCAGTCGCTGGCCTGGCTGTCGGCCCAAACGAACGCCCCGTCGTGGATGGCCTTGGCCCGTTGGCCGGCCGCGAAACTGTACTGGCCTGACGCGGTGTTGGCGACGCCGCCTGGTACGGTGGCATACGCTCCGCTGGCGGTGTTACCGTTCCCGCCGCCCACCGTGGAATACCCTCCGCTGGCGGCGTTTTGGTACCCGCCGCTCACGGTGGCATTCCCTCCGCTGGCGGTGTTATACGTCCCGCCGCTCACGGTGGCAGACTGATTGCCAGCGGCGTTTTGGTACCCGCCGCCCACGGTTGCAGAGAAACCGCTGGCGGTATTGCCCGACCCGCCATCCACGGTGGCTTCGTTACCGCTGGCGGTGTTTTGGTACCCGCCGCCCACGGTGGCAACCCCTCCGCTGGCGGTGTTGCCCCGACCACCGCCCACGGTGCCGTAATAATCGGTAACACTGTTGATAGCGTTGTCATTTCCCCCGCCCCCGATGGTTGCACCAGCCACCCCGGCGGACACGGAATTGCCGCTATAGCCCCCAATCAGATTGGGGCTGACGGTGCTGGGCTGGATCAGCAGGGCGCGGCTGCCGTTGACCCGCACCTCCAGGGCCTGGTTGTCCG
Source organism: uncultured Anaerolineae bacterium (assembly GCA_964443225.1). Classification (GTDB taxonomy): domain Bacteria; phylum Chloroflexota; class Anaerolineae; order SSC4; family Amarolineaceae; genus SSC4. The sequence continues at coordinate 13,691 of CAYUCC010000009.1, read as the reverse complement.
TGGTACCGAGAAAGTGGGTCCCGGGTGTCGTGCCGGCGTTGCCGGCGAGCGCCCAGTACTCGCTGCCGGTCCAGACGCCGGTCTGGTTCCAGTGGCCGGCGGCCAGTTGGATGTCGAAGATATCCACGTCATTGTCGTGGTCGACGTCGCAGGCCGGGTCGTACGCCGCGCCGGGCGCACAGGGCGTCGCCAAGGGTGCGGCCGCCGCCGGCAAGATGCCGGCGGCCAGCAGCAGCGCAATGGACAAAACAATCATCAGTTTGTGGTTCACGACCGTTCTCCTCTCGATGTCAGATACCGAATCAGGCGCCGGTCACGTACTCGGGGCCACACCAGGACAACACGCCGTCGGGCTGTCCGGCGCTCGAGCAGTCAGCGCGGCGGCGAGCGGCTCTTCGATGGCGTGACCGTCGCCAATACGCGCCGGCTGGAAACGAAAGGACTTCGCCGGTCGCGGCATCGATCACCGCGATGTCGCCCATGCCGCAGCAGTTCAGGCAGATCCGAGCTCATCGCTCCAAGGCCGGGCAGGCCGAGTTCCACTGTTCGGCCACGGCGATGAGGTCGAAGATGTCCAGCGGACTGCCGAAGGGCGGGGCCACGTCGTAAGTGGCGTTGTACGCGCCGGGGTTGTTCCAGCGCGCGGCCACCTGCATGATGTCCTGCACGTCGACGCGGCCGTTGCTGTTGAAGTCCAGGTAGCAGCCCAGGGCGCGGCAGGCGCTGAACTCCGAGGTATTGCCGGCCGGGTCGGTGGCGGTGGCGGTCAGCCAGAAACCGCCGGGCGACACGGGGAATGTCGCGGCAAACGGGCTGTCGCCGCTGCCGTTGGTGGTGATGCTGATCTCGCCCAGGTGCGTCGCACCTTCGCCGTTGCCGGAGACATCGCACGTCGCGTTGCCGTAGACGTCGATGGTGATGGCGGTGCTGGGCGTCGTGTTGATCGTGCCGGCCACGCTGACGCCGCCGCTCACCGAGGCACTGGTCAGGGTTGGGTAGTTCTGCAGCAGGTTGCCGCCCGTGTCCGGGTCCAGCGGGTCGTTGGGGGTCACGCCATCGTAGTCCAGATCGATGCCCAGGGCCCCGTTGCTGTGGACCGAGTTGCCGCGTATCCGGTTGCCGACGCCCTCCTGGACCTGCAGGCCGTTGCCGCCGTTGTAGGCGATGATGTTGGCATCGCCGGCCGCCACGCCGCCGATCTGGTTGCCATCACCCTGAAAGATGCCGACACCCGGACCGCCGCCGCCCTCGACCGGGGCGGTGCCGTTGCCCACCGGGGTCACGCCATCGGCGGCGACGCCGATCTTGTTGCCCTGCAAAACATTGTTGTCCGCGCCGGCCGCGGAAATCGCGACGCCGCCGGACAGGTTGCCGGAGATGACGTTGTCGAGCACCTGGTTGCCGGCCGCAGTGACCAGGGCGATGCCCAGGTAGGCGTTGGGCCGCGCCGTGACCCCATCGGCGGCGACGCCGATGTAGTTGCGCTCGACCGTGTTGTTCGCGCCGGCCTCGTGGATCAATACGCCGTCGTTCTCGTTGCCGGAGATGATGTTGCGCGCGGCGTCCACGCTGCCGCCGATCACGTTGAGCGTGGTGCCGCCGGCCAGGCGAACCCCGGCGCCTTGATTCGGAATAGCCACGGCGCCGGCCGGGTCCAGACCGATGGTATTGCCCCGCACGAAATTCCCCGACGAGGGCCCAAAGATGAGAACGCCCTGACTCTGGTTGCCCGAGATGACATTGCGCGCCGGGGCGCTGCTGTCGCCGATGATGTTGCCCGCGCCGTTGTTGATGAACACGCCAGCCGTGCCGTTGGGAACTGCCGCTGTGCCCGCCGCATTGAGGCCGATGTAGTTCGCCACCACCGAGTTGTTGTTGGAGCCGTTGCTGAAGACGATGCCGGTGTTGTTGTTGCCTGCAATGACGTTGCGCGAGGCGGGATTGGGCAGGCCGACCGTGTTGCTGCTGGCGTTGGAGAAGGCGACGCCGCTGTTACCGTTGCCCAGGTCCAGGCTGCCGTTGACGTCGGTGCCGATGTAGTTGCCGTAGACGGCATTGTTGGAGACGCTGTTGGTCAGGTACACGCCATCGCCGGTGTTGCCGGAGATCAGGTTGCGGGTGCCGGCCATATTGCCGCCGATGTTGTTGCTGCCGCCGCCCACGATGCCAATGCCGACATAGTTGGGTACGGTGGCGGTTCCGGCCGCGTTGGTGCCCAGGAACGAGCACTCGACGCGGTTGCCTGTGCCGTCGATGACGATGCCGTAGTCATCCCACCAGCCGTTGACGACCAGCCCGCGCACCGTGCTGGCGCCGGTCGTTACCTGCAGGCCGGGGGTGGACGGCCCTGCCATCGCCCCGTTGAGCACGATGAGCAGCGTCGGCGGCCAGGCGGCGCAGGCTGCGCCGGGCTGCGTCAGTCCGTCTATGATCGTCGGGCCGGTGAGCGCGGGCAGCGCGCTGGTCGGGCTGATGGTCTTGACGCCCGTGCCGGCGATGTTGAACACGATCGTGTCGGACCCCGCGGCCGCGTTCGCCGCGTTGATGGCTTCCCGCAGCGAGCAGTGGGCGGCGTTACAGGCGCCGTCGTCCACATCGTTGGTCGTGTTGACGGTGAAGGTGGCGGCCGGCGCGCCCAGGGCCGCGGCTTCCGGGAGGATGGCCCAAACCAGGCCAAGCGCCAGCAGCAGGCATGTCGCCATACTGCCGCGGCGCAAGGATGAATGACGATGCTTCATAGGTGAAGTTAGTCTCCTTCGTATAGAATCGCGAACATAATGCAGCCAGCAGAACTCGAGGGCCGCGGTCAGCCAACCGAAGACGCTGCCGGGCCCTCGAGCTGAGCAGGCATCTCACGGACTGACGATGAAGTTCCCGTCCACAGGCGTACTGCCAGGTATCGTGATGCCTGAGCCGCTGGCGAGATTGACGTCGACCGTGTCGTTCCCCGGACCGGGTTCGCCGTTGTCGACGATTGTGAAGTCGTTGTCCGAGGTGAACGAGTGGCTGGTGCCCAGGTTGTCAAGCACCCGGCATTGTCCCACGCTGTGGAACGTAGCAGTGTTTCCGCTGATCGTCACACCGTCGAAGTGCTTGTAGGTGCAGATCACCGCGACGGTGGCTCCGTCGACCGTGTCACGGTGTGCGAGGATCGTAAAGTCGCCCCGGCCCTTTCCGTTGTTGCCTGCGACCATCAGACCGGCAATGGAGAACCCATCGGTGTTTGCGCTGCCAGTGACGAACTGCTGAGCCAGCGCGTCGACGGTCGACGCGGGTCGCAATGCCAGAACGGCCAGGATCGCACAGATCAACAGACCGATCCACTTTGTTAGGTGAAGTTTCATGGTGACAACCTCCGCTTTCGATGTCAGAATACAGGTTGGATAGACATTCGCACGCCAATGATCGATGGTCTCTGTGGCTCTTTCCCGGGTAAACCTCCTTTCAATCCGGCTGATCGAGGTTACGATTCATCATGCTCTTTCTCGGTCGCAGACTTGTGGCTTCTAGTAGGGCCGGTCAAGGGTATATTCAATCACCACCCCATAAAGCGAGGTGGAGGCGCTGGGCAAGGTCAAGCCCACAATGTACTCATATTGCGAGTTATTGACCGTTGCACTGGCGATGGTGCTGTCCGTGCTTGAGCCGTCACCGCCGCTGCCGGTACTGGCGGCAGAGGCCATGGTACTGACAAAACCGTTGAACGCGGAACGGTCCAGTTCGATGATCACATTGGAAGCCGCATCCGTATCCCTCCAATAAAAGGTCAATCTGGTTGCGGTTGCGCCATGCGGCAGGGAAACCGGGGCATAATACGTAGAAGAACTGCTGTTATTGGGCGTCAGTTTTTGCCCAAGCTGAGCAAATTGATAGGCCTCGTCGGCCGGCGTAAAGGCCGCCGGGGGGATAGAGACATAGCTGGTTATCGCCTGCCAGGTCAGTTGGCCGGCTACGTGGGCGTTGCCCTCAGCGTAAACGCCGTAGCCGCCGGCGCTGTCGCTGCGGCCGTAGACGCCGTAGTTCGCGCCGCTGCTGGCGCTGGCGAAGCCGTACACGCCGGCGCCAGTGGTGCTGGCGTTCTGGCCGGCGACTGCGGAGACGCTGCCGGTCGTGCCCGTATGCTCCACGCGCAGGCCTTGTGGGCCGGCTGCGCCGGTCCACGTCTCGCCCCAGTGGGTGTGGCCAGCGGTGTAGACGCCGCTGCTGTTCCAGCGGCCGGCAGTCAACTGGATATCGAAGATGTCGATGTCGCCGTCCTGGTCGACATCGCAGCCCGAGGTGTAGCCGGCCCCCGGCAGGCAGGCAGCCACTTCGGGGCTGTCAGGCGCCTCCTGGGCGCCGGCCGGGCCGATCAACAGGCCGAGGACGAGCAACACCGTGGACAACAGGGCGAAACGGAAACTGCGCTGCATGACGACTACCTCCTAAAGTTGCCAACTTTTGAAAAGTTGGCAACTTAACCGTGCGCAGCCGCCAGGCATGGGCGGCGTCGTCGCGTTTGGTTTTCACGGGATCTATGGAGCGATGATGACAAGCTCATTCTCGTCGAGCTTGCCGAGGCTCTCGGAGAACACGAGCTCGAGCAGAAAGACCTTGTCGCCCACCTTGAACTCCTGAGGGCCGATGTCGCCGGTTCCACTGGTCCAGGCGACGGTCTGCTGCTCGTTGCCGCGGGTGACGGTGAAATCGTAGAAAAGAAAGCCGCGCGGGTACTGCGGCGACGTCACGCGGCGCGTGCCGGCGAATTCCAGCGTGAAATCGGGGAAGTCCACAGGCTGTCCCGCGGCATAGGCGACCCGCGATCCGTAAGCGGCCTGGTCAGCGGGGGCGCTCACCTGGCAGCCTGTAAGCAACAGCATGATCACTACTGCGAACGAAAATCGGAGCATGGCGTCTCTCCACGCGTTACTGTCCGGCCTTGGCGGCCACCGTGTCTTGCGATAAGACTGATTTCTACGTCGTTGCAATTGAGATCCAATGGACGCGAAGCGGATCCACCGGCATCACAAACGAGAACGCTGTCGGCGGAGGCCCTCTCCTGGTGACCTGGTCGCGCGCCGCTGGCGCGCGGCGCTACCGCCCCACCTCCACCGTGCGCACCGAGGCCACCCAGCGGATTGTCGTCCCGCTGGAACCCTGCACCTTGACCACCAGCGCGTCGAGGGCGTCGCTCGCCTCCAACTGGACATCCCAGCCGGCCACGTTCTCGCCCAGCACGGTCTTGAGCGGCGTGCCCACGAAGGCGGTCGCGCCGCCGATGTTGCGGATCACGCCGGCCACCTGGTAGCCGGCCGAGCTGCCGCCGCCGAAACGGTGACTGGCCACCACCAGGATGTCGAAGGTCATCACCCGGTCGGCGGCGAGGGTAAGGCGGTTGTTTACGCCGTCGAGGAACAGCTCGGTCAGCGTCTCGTCGCCCGTCTCCCGCCGCAGCACGTAGAGCGAGGTTTGGGCGTCGCCGGCAGCAGCGAATCCGCCGCTGGCGTAGGCGAGCTCGCCGTGGTGGGATGCCACTGCCTGCCTCCCACCGGGCACCGTGGCACCCCATCCGCTGGCGGTGTTGCTGGACCCACCGCCTACGGTGGCATAAAATTCGCTGGCGGTGTTGACCTCACCACCGCCCACCGTGGACGAACCGCCGCTGGCGGTGTTATTGTGGCCGCCGCCCACCGTGGCATTCCCGCCGCTGGCGGTGTTTTGGAAGCCGCCGCCGACGGTGCCACCGCTGGCGGCGTTACTGCTCCCTCCGCCCACCGTGGACGAATCGCCGCTGGCGGTGTTATTGTGGCCGCCGCCCACGGTGGCATAATATCCGCTGGCGACGTTGGTGGACCCGCCGCCCACTGTGGACCAATATTCACTGGCAGTGTTATCTCCTCCTCCGCTCACGGTGGCGTGAAAGCCGCTGGCGAGGTTAGCGTCCCCGCCGCCCACGGTAGCCCAATATTCGCTGGCGGCATTGTCTTCCCCGCCGCCCACAGTAGCAAACAGTCCGCTGCCGGTGTTATTCCGACCGCCGCCCACAGTCCCGAACCAGGCGGTAACACTGTTGGCGACGCCGCCGCCCACCGTGCCGTAGTCGTCGGTAACGCTGTTTATCGCGCCGGGAGATCCCCCACCCCCGATGGTTGCGCCATCCTGGCCGGCGGAGACACTATTGCCCAAAAAGCCCCCAATCAGATTAGGGCTATAGCTATCACTGTTGCGCTGGATCAGCAGCGCCCGTTGGTCGCCCACGTGCACCTCCAGGGCCTGGTTGTCCGTGGTGCCGAGAAAGTGGCTCCCGGGTGTCGTGCCGGCGTTGCCGCCGAGCGCCCAATAGTCACCGCCGGTCCACGCGCCGGCCTGGTTCCAATGGCCGGCCGCCAGTTGGATGTCGAGCACATCCACGTCGCCGTCGTGGTCCACGTCGCAGGCCGGGTCGTAGGCGGCGCCCGGCGCGCAGGGGGTGGAAACGGGGCCCGGGGGCGCATCTTGCGCGCCGGCCGGGCCGATGGCCAGGGCCAGCGCGGCCAACACGACCAGGACGAGTCGGAATTTGCGTTGCATGGTTAATGCCTCCTTGTGTTTTCAAGATACGGAAGACAGTGCGGGCAAACCCGCGCCTTCACTAAGACAAAATGAAAGGCAGCAGGCATAGTTCCAGGAAAGAGCAGACTGGTGGGCTGTGAGCCGGCGGGCAGGCTACTGGGGATTGACCAGCACCCAAATCAAGCCGTCGGCGGCCTGACCCAGCGCGACGCCCAGCACCGGCGCACCCTCGGCAACCATCATCCCGTCGACGGTGCGGGTCTGCAGTGGACGCACCTGGCCATCGTCGCCGGCGGTCACGCGCGCGCCGGCGACGAACGTCTCGCCGGGGGCCAGCCGCACCTGCATCGGCCCGCTGTAGACGACGACCACGTATTCGCCCGGCGCGGCCGCACCCTTGCCGGGAAGGAGCTGCCGGCCGTTTTCGGATGGCAGGTGATCCGCCGTGGTGACCAGCTTGGCACGGCCGGCCACGACGCCCACCGCGGCCTGGCCCGGCTGCGCGGGCAACACCTCCCACAACGCCGCCGCGTTGTCGAGATCGGCCGGCGTGACGCCGCGCACCGCAACCACGTCGCCGGGCTGCAAGGCGCGCGTGCCGGCGTTGACCGCAAAGCTCGCCTGCAGGCACCCGGTGCAGGGTCCGGTGATCGTCACACTGCCGTTGAACCAGCCGGCCCAGCCCGCGCCGGCCTCGCCGTAGACCGCGCGGCCTCCGTTGAGTACCCGTCCGGCCACGCCGAAGCCGCCGCCGCTGTTCTCGCCGTAGACGCCGCTGGTGATGGCGCCGTTGCTGTCGCCGCGCACCCCATTGCCGCCAGCGGTGTTGATGCCGTAGACGCCGTGGTAGGCGCTGTTAGCGGTCAGCGCATAGACGCCGTGCGCACCCGCCGAACCGACGTAGACGCCGTTGCCGCCGGCCGAGCCGACGAACAGGCCGTGCGCGCCGGCCGACTGCACACCGAAGCCGCTGCCGTCGACAGCCTGCACCGAGACGCCGTCGCCGTCGGCCGACATCACACGCAGCCCATTCCCGGTCGCGTGACCGATCTCCACCCCATTGCTGGCCGTGTCGATCGGGCACGAGCCGACGCTGCCAGCGGTGCAGACTCGGACGCCGTCGCCGTTGCCTCCACCTGCGCCAGACGCGCCGACGAAAATGCCGGACCAACCGCTGTAATAGACCGACACACCCGCTCCGCCGGCCTGCGCGACCGCCAAACCGTCGCCGCTGGGATGGCTGTTGTCCAGAACCAGTGCTGCGTACCTGGGCGAGCCAAAGGAGCCGACGATCGCCAACGAGTCGGTGCCTGTCCAATTCTGGCCCAGGTGGTCGTGGTTGTTGTCACTGACCCACGTCCCCGATTGGTTCCAGTGGCCGGCCGCGAGCTGGACGTCGAGAATGTCGACATCGCTGTCGTGGTCGACGTCGCAGGCGGGGTCATAGCCTGCACCGGGTGCGCACGGGCCCAGCACCGGCCGGGCGAAGGCTGGTTGGGCGCTGGCCAGGCCTAGAATGGCCAGTCCCACCACCAAAACACCCACGCGGGTGAAGCGAGCAGACGATCCTCTCATGGCGGTCCTCCACAACCTGGGGAAAGTCAACACACGATCGCCGGGCCAGATGGCGGCTGGAAGCCGCGGCTACGCAAACAAACGCCCCCTGCGGGGCGTGCCGCCGCACGATCGCCGGGCCAGATGGCGGCTGGAAGCCGCGGCTACGCAAACAAACGCCCCCTGCGGGGCGTGCCGCCGCACGATCGCCGGGCCAGATGGCGGCTGGAAGCCGCGGCTACGCAAACAAACGCCCCCTGCGGGGCGTGCCGCCGCACGATCGCCCGGCCAGATGGCGGCTGGAAGCCGCGGCTACGCAAACAAACGCCCCCTGCGGGGCGTGCCGCCGCACGATCGCCCGGCCAGATGGCGGCTGGAAGCCGCGGCTACGCAAACAAACGCCCCCTGCGGGGCGTGCCGCCGCACGATCGCCCGGCCAGATGGCGGCTGGAAGCCGCGGCTACGCAAACAAACGCCCCCTGCGGGGCGTGCCGCCGCACGATCGCCCGCGTGTTATCCTTTGGCCGACAGGATGACCCACCGCGGCACACAATACAACAAATGGGAGAACAAGAATATCCCTCACCTGTCTGGCCAGGAATGAAATTAAGAGGGATATTTTGCCGCTCTGTGGCACGAGAACTAGTTCTTTACGACACTGGTCGTAGACACACCGGGCGCCAGGGGTATGGTGAAGATCAGCTCACGAGCGGTTTTCGCCTTACTGCGGGTTGACCAACACCCACACCCGGCCGCTGCGGGCGGCGTCCAGCGCCAGGCCAACCACCGGTGCGTTCTCGGCCAGCGCCACGGTGCCGGCATCCCCCGCCAGCTGCACGGCGATCGAACCCAGCGGCCGCACCATCCCGTCGCCGGCGACCGTCAAACGTTCGCCGGCCGCCACGTCGATGGCACCTGGCACAAGCCTGGCCTGCGCCAGACCGCTGTAGACGATCGTGACGAAGTCACCCGGGCGCGCCGGACCCTCGCGCGGCACAAGCAGCCGGCCAGCGCCTGCTGCCAGTGAACCCTCTGGTGCGGTCAGCGCGGCGCGCCCCACGACGACACCCGCCACGCCGCGGCCGGGTTCGGCAAGCTGCAGCGCCATGAGCACCGGTATCCCGTCGACCCCACTGTCGCGCACGCCGCTGACGGTCACGACATCGCCGGGTTGCAGGGTGCGGTCGCCCGCGTTGACGCCAAACGTCACCAGCTCACAGCCCGTACATCCCCCGCTGATCTGCACCGGACCGAGGAAGTTGGCGGCCAGGTTATTGCCCGCCGCCTGCACGCCGACGTTGCCCGCCGCGATGACCTCCATGCCGTTCATGCCGGCCGCGCTGACGACCACGCCGTTGCGGGCGGCCTCACCAATCCCAATGCCATCGACGCCGGCAGATTGGATGTTGATTCCCCATTGATCGGCGCGCCCGATGAACAAACCGTGGCCTTCGGCGCCCCAAACCTCGAAGCCGTCGTTGGTGGACCCGGAAATGTTCGCGGTCGATGGGTTACCCGCCTGGATTACCGTGATACCGTCGGCACCTGCTGCGCCAACGAGGACACCCGGACCGTTCGTCGTTGCATTGATCACCATACCGGTCCAAGCCGATTGCACGATTATCCCATAGGATGCTGATTGTTGTACGTACAGACCGCCTGCTTCCGCCGATCGCACAACTACGCCGTAATGATCCGAGCGTCCGACGGTGAGCCCCGCCCATTCAGCACCGGCCACGTTGATGCCGCTGTGCAAATGATCGGGCTCTGGTATCACCTGGCTCGGCATACCTGCCTGATGAACGTAGAGTCCAACATGACCGGCCGAGCCGATGCTGATCCCTTTGTCTGTGGCCGTATTGACCGCGACCCCGTACAAAGTGGCCGAATCGATGTTGACACCTGTGCCAGCCGCACCCACCCAGAGGCCTGTGTCGGCAGATGACACCGCAAAACCGTTCTCAGCGGCGCTTTGCACGGTTACACCGTTCCAGCCGGCCGAGCTCACCAGCAGGCCATGACCCGTGTTGTTGCTCAACGAAAGGGGCGCTGACACGCCGTCGAACGCACCACCGATGACCAACGGATTGTTGCTGCCGGTCCAGGTTTGGCCCAGATGGTTGTGGTTGTTGTCGCTGAGCCACACCCCACTGCTGCCGAAATGCGCCGAGGTCAGTTGGATGTCCACGATGTCGACGTCGCCATCGTGGTCGACGTCGCACGACGCATCGTAGCTGGCGCCTGGTGCACACGGTGCGGCAAAAACCCGGTCTGGCATCAGACCGGCCAGGGGTGCAGCGCCCGCACGGACGCTCACCATCGCCAGCAGGGCTGCGCTTGCCGCCGACGCCACCCACAGCCTCTGTCTCAGTGCTCTGGACATGCTCACTCCTTTGCCGCCGGACCGCTCCGTACGGCCTGAACTTCCCGGACCACGCAGGGCCAATGGACAATCTACCCCGCATGCCGTCCCGTACAGCTTGAATTACTCCGCCGCGTCGAGGTTACGCTGGTAGTCCAAACCTAACTCGGCCGGCTGGCCCAGCTCCACGGGGTGCAGATAGAGCCCGCGCTCGCCGGCCGGCTTGGCCTCCTCCACCGGAATGCGGTGGGCGTTGGCGTAGGCGTCCTGACGGATGCCGGTCACCTGCCAGGAAACCTTGACCTGCGGCTTATCCGTGCGGACGACAAAACGATTGTCTTCGATCTCCTGGGCCACAATGGCCTGGGCGAACTGGCCGATCACGGTGAGCTGGTAGCGGAAGTCGCGGTTCAACGCCTGGAACCAGTCGGGAAGCACGACCACCGCCAGCCCTTCTGCATCCGTGGTGATGTTGCCGTTGTAGATATTCATCATGTCGGGCGACTCGACGAACGAATGGTAGAGGTACTGGTTGGCCGGGTCCAGCGGGTGATCGATCTTGAAGGAGCCACCTGCCTTGCTCAGATTGCCGGTGGTGTGGAGATCGCCCTGAAAGTAACCGGCATAGCCGGAGACGCTGCTGGTGCGGCCGTACACCCCGTAGTTGGTGCCGCTGGTGGCTTCGGCCCAGCCGTACACCCCGTGGCCTGCGCTGCCTTTGCTCCGGCCGTACACCCCGGAGTTGGCGCCGGTCGTGGCGGTGGCGTAGCCGTACACGCCCCGCCCGGTCGAGCTGGCCGCGCGGCCGTCCACGCCGGCGGTGCCCGCCTCGGTTACGGCCCAGATGGCCGTGTCGGCGGAGGCTCCTACGTAGAGCCCCCGACCACTCGCGGTATTCTCGATGAACACGGCGTCGGAGCCCTGGCCGGTGAAGTAGCCGGCGAAGCCGCCGGTGCTGAGGGACCTGCCGTAGATGCCATAGGTGACGCCCGTGTTCGCCCAGGTCACACCGTACACCCCGTAGCCCGCGTCGCTGGAGGACTGGCCGTAGACGCCAAAGGTCGTGCCGCTGACGGCTGAGGCCTGGCCAAGTACCCCCGTGCCCGCGGTGCTTGAGGACAGGCCCCACACCCCATAGTTGATGCCGGTGGATGAGGACGCCAGGCCTTGTACGCCGGTACCGATGGTACTCGCGGTCTGGCCAACCACCCCGTACGTCGAGCCGCTGGCCGACGTGGCGTGCCCAAACAGGCCGCGCCCGTTGTCGCTCTCTGACACGCCGTGTACCCCGAAGGCCTGGCCGCTGCTGGCCATCGCCTTACCATAGACGCCGCGGCCGGCGGTGCTGGCGCTCTCCCCGTACACCCCGTATGCTGAGCCGGTGCTGGCCGACGCCATGCCATAGACGCCGCGGCCGGCGGTGCTGGTCGCCGTGCCCATCACGCCGGTGGTTGTACCGCTGGAGGCTGTAGCCAGCCCCCGCACGCCGCGTCCCGACGTGCTGGCCGCTTCGCCAAAAACGCCGTCGTTATCGCCGCTGGTGGCGGTCGCGACGCCGTAGACGCCGTGGCCGCTGCTGCTGGCGCTCTCGCCGAAGACACCTGAGGTCGGGCCGCTGCCGGCCGTGACCAGGCCAAACACGCCTCTGCCACCTGTGCTGGCAGATTGGCCCTGCACCCCAAAGGTCGTACCGCTGGCCGCGCTGACATAGCCATAAACGCCGCGCCCGTTGGTGCTGGCGCTCTGGCCGGTGACGCCGTAGGCATAACCGCTGGCGGCGGCATTCTCCACCCGCAGGCCATCGCCGGTGCCGGCGCCGGTCCAGGTCTCGCCCCAGTGGGTGTGGCCGGGGGTGTAGGGGCCGCTGGTGCTCCAGCGACTGGCGGTGAGCTGGATGTCGAAGACATCGATGTCACCGTCCTGGTCGACATCGCAGCCCGACGTATAACCGGCGCCCGGCTGGCAGGCGGCCACATTGGGGACCCCCGGTGTCTCCTGGGCACTGGCAGGGCCGATCAAAAGACCCAGCAAGAGCACTACGACTGACCAAATGGCAAAACGTATCGTGCGCTGCATGATAACTGCCTCCTCGTACTGGGAAAACTGCTGCGCGCGTGCTGTAGCCGCACGCTTATTAAAGCACAAATCGAACGGCCGTGGGTATCGCTTTCCGATACAAAAGCAGGCCAGTTTTGTCACGGCGTACGCAGCCGCGCCATCTGGGGCAAATGGGTCCGTTCGTGCGCGGCGAAGTAGCTGGCCTGCTGACGCAGCGTCACTTCGCCGAACTCCTGGTGCGTGCCGCTGCGCCACCAATCGGCCGGCGGCATGCGCTCCAGCTTGACCAGCGTCTCGGCGCGCGAGGTCTGGTAGGCCTCGAAGATCTCGGCGGTGGTGGGCGGGCGTTCCTCCTCCTGCGCCGCCCACGTCCAGACCGCTTTCATCTCCAGCAGCGGATGCTCCTCGGCCAGGAACAGGTCGACGCGGAAGGCAAAGACGCGCTGGGCATCACGCAGGTGGGTGACGACGTTGCGCATGGCCCAGCCTCCTTCCGCGGGTGGACGGTTCACGGTCTCCTCCGGCAGCCCGGCCAACAGCGCGGCCACCTCGACCGGCGTCTGGCGCAGCATGGCCAGTACCCCCGGCGGCTCCAGCGCATCGAACCAGTAGTTGGGCATGAAGCGCTGGTAGGTGTCCGGCCACGCGCCGCAGGTGGGGCAGTGCGCCGCCGGTGGGCCCAGTGTCACGTGGCCGCAGGTCCGGCAGACGTGGGGATGCGGGATCAGGCTGAACAGCGGTACGCTGCCCGCGGCCATCACGTCGGCACCCTGCGTCAGCGCAGAGGAAAGCTCCGCCGATGCGCCCAGGTGGGTGAGTGCCGCGGCAGCCTGCTGGATTTCGGCGGCCAGGGCCGCGGCAGCGGTGGGGATGACGGCCTGGTAGGCGGCCCGGCGGCCCAACGCATCAGCGGCGGCGCGGGTCAGTTTGGCCAGGTTGTACTGCCCTTCGCCCTCGAGCCGCGACGCCAATGCGAGCAGGCGGACCAGGGTGTCCGCCCATTCCGGTTGGTGGGTGGTCATGTTAGAATCTCCTTCATCTCTGCGAATAAAAAATGATCGAGTAGGACGGTACTCGTACTCAGTGAAACGGTACTCGTACTCGTACTCCGATCCGCGGCAATGATCGAGTACGAGTACGAGTACGAGCCGGACGGAACCCGCAATCGTACTCGTACTCAGTGAAA
>CAYUCC010000008.1:91541-104166 GCA_964443225.1 uncultured Anaerolineae bacterium | reverse complement strand
CCCCCAGCGCCGCCAATCCGGCCTATACGTATCATACCAGAAAACCGAGGAAAAAGAACCCATGCCCGACTTCGTCATCGATCCCGCCACCACGCTGGGCGCCGTCTATCTGACCATTGCGGACATGGACCGGGCCCTGCGCTTTTATGTGGATATCCTGGGGCTGCAGCCGCAGGTGCGTCAGGCCAACGTCGTTGCCTTGAGCGTTGATGGCCAGACGCCCCTGATCTTTCTCACGGCGCGCGCGGGGGCGCGGCCGAGACCGCAGCGCACGGCGGGTCTCTATCACGTGGCCCTGCTCGAACCTCGCCGCGCCGACCTGGCACGCACACTGCGGCGGCTGATCGACACCAGGTATCCACTACAGGGGGCGGCCGATCACCTGGTGAGTGAGGCCATCTACCTGGCCGATCCAGACGGCAACGGGTTGGAGATCTATCGCGATCGCCCGCGCGACGAGTGGCCCATGCACAACCGGCAGGTCCGCATGGCCACCGATCCGCTGGATGTCGAAGGAGTTTTGGCAGCTGGCCAGGAAGACAACCGTCCCTGGGATGGCATGTCCGCGGGCACGCGGGTGGGCCATGTGCATTTGCAGGCCTCGGACCTGCGCGCCGCCGAACAGTTCTACACGGGAGCGCTCGGTTTTGGCCTGATGCAGCGTTTTGGTCCCAGCGCTCTGTTCGTGTCTGCGGGCGGTTACCATCATCACCTGGGTATGAACACCTGGAACAGCCTGGGTGCCCCGCCCACACCGCCGAACGCCGTCGGTTTGCGCTATCTGACGATTCAACTTCCGGATGAGGCTGCGCGGCAGGGGGTCGTTGATCACGCGCAGAAAACGAATATTCAGGCCCAGGCCGCGGCCGGCGCGTGGTGGCTGCGCGATCCCGCTTCCGGTGCCGGTATCATGCTGGTGGCGGGCCAGGCCTCCTCCGAAGCGGAAGGCCTGGCCTTCGATGCGGCCTGATCAGGCTGCGACGGGGGTCAGTGCGGGTTCGAGGGCAGCCAGAATCTGTTCCGGTTTTGGGTAATCGCCAACATTCTTGCTGTAATAAGGCAGCAGTACACGGCCACCGCGGTCGATGACAAAGACGCCGGGCATCTGGCGCGTGTCGCCCATGGGGACGCCCATCTTGTGGCCGCCCTTGATCAGCTCAGCAGACGCCTTCCACACACCGGGCCCGGAGGCCTCCATCAAGCCGGCCCGCCCCAGGCCGTACGTCTGGTACGCGGTGCGCGACGTGTCCGACAGGCAAATCACGCCGGGGGCACGCGGGCCGCAGAATTCGGTCGCCTCATCGGGTTCGCCCATCGTGACGGCCGCCGCCTTGACGCCCATCTGCTCCAACTTTGGATGAAGCTCGGCCAACCTGGCGAGCAGAAGCCGGCAGAACGGTCAGCCAAAGTGGCGCAGGAACGCCAACACCACCGGGCCATCGGCCCACAGGCTGCTCAGCGCCAGGGGCGCGCCATCGGGACCCAACACAGTGACGTCTGGTGCGTTATCGGATTTCTGCAGTCGCTTTTCCATTTAGCTTCTTCTTCCTCGTATCTTCATCAGGCCATTAAATCGAGGGTCAAACGCGTCGATTGGCCGCCGGGCTGGCGAATCACCACCTCGGCGCGGCCATCGCGCTGCAGCGTGGCTTCACCCTGATTGCCTTCGCTGTCGCGCAGCTGCAGCGTGCCGTATGCCCTGATCTGCCAGGTACCGATGCGCGGTGCCAGCTCGCTGGTGATGATGCCGCGGACTTCGGCGGTGTAGGTACCGTCATCGCTGGTGAAGCGAAGCGTCGTGGGTGCGGGCATGCCCAGCCCGCGCAGACCTACTGTAGTTCCGGTCACTTCTTCCGTTCCGGTCACTTGCCCCACCCCGGCCAGCGTCACGTTGAAAGAAAAGCGGTAGTGCGGCACCTGGCCTTCGTACACGACGCGGGTGTGGGCACCGGTCACCGGATCGACCAGGTCGACCGTGCGGCCCGGCGCATCGAAACGCGGCTGGTAACGGGCAGGACCGTAGGTCGACGAGGCCGCCACGGCGTACAACCCCACATGCGCCAGCGCCATGGCGGCATCATTTACGCCTTCTCCCGCCAGCGGTGCCAGCAGCTCGGTCTTGTGCAAACGCCGTGTCACCCACTCCGTCAACGAAATACCGCCGGCCGGCAGCTCATAGGCCGAACGAACCTGCGCACTGCTGTTCAATTTAGTCGCCAATCCTGTCACACCCATCTGCTCACCCCCTGTTGTTTCGCTTTTAGTTACGTTATACCGTTCTTGTACCAACATTATACAATCATTATACATTCTTGTCAAATCAGCCTGCGCCGCACAGCAAAGCGACCTGCTGCACAAAAAGGAGAACCGGCTGCTTGCAGCCGGTTCTCCTTTTTGTGCAGGCGCAGCGCGCTGTGCCTGGTATTACGCTGCCGGGCGATGGTCACCCAACAGGTGTACACGGACTGGACCTGCCCGCTTACGGACTGCGGCGCATCCAGGGCAGCCACAGGCGGGGGCCGGTTCCTGCGCCTACCAGCACGCTGCCGTTGATCGCGGCTGCGCCGGGGGCCACGGTGGCCGCACGATTGGTGATGCGCACCTTGGTGAAGTTCAAGGGACTGATGCCATCGCGCAGCGCCCGGACCTGCACTGTGGCCAGCCGTCCACTGCCCTCCGGTCCCGCCGCTGTTCCCACCGTGTACGCAGCAAACCGGACCGTCCCCGCGCTGCTGTCGATCACAGGCCCCAGCAGGGCAGCCGTGTTGCCGGTGCTGCCCAACAGTGGCCCCAGGGTTACGCCGTCGATGCGGACGATCGCCGGGTCGAAGGTGATGATGAATTCGAAGGCGCCAAGGTCCTGTGCGCCATCGATTTGCACGTCGAGCGACGATGTCGTGCCGGCGGGCATGGACAGTGGGTTGGGTGACAGCGTGATCGTGGGTGCGTCTGGTGTGCTGCCCACCGTGCTGGCGCCCATCGTCAGTACAAACAGCAGCAGCAGTCCCGTGACCCACAGAGAGCGTCGCATGATCTCCTCCAACGCTGTCGAAACGTCGCACCTGAAGACACGAAAAAGTCCTGCGTGCGGGCGCTGATCGTTTTCGCTTCGCGATCTGCGCGGCTGTGCGTGAGACGTTTCAGACAGTTTCTGAGACGGCAGCGCCAGTGTGCTGCCGTGGGGGTTATTTGGTATAGTCGTAAAAACCGCGTCCGCTCTTGCGTCCGAGGTGACCGGCAGTCACCATGCGGCGCAGGAGCGTCGGTGCCTTGAAACGCGCCTCACCCAATTCATCGAACATAACGTCAGCTACGGCCAGAGTTGTGTCGAGGCCTACGAAATCGGCCAGGGTCAGCGGTCCCATGGGGTGATTGGCGCCTAGTTTCATGCCGTTGTCGATGTCCTCTTTACTGGCCAATCCCTGCTCGTACACGCGAATTCCATCGATGATGTACGGAATCAGGAGTCGATTGACGATGAACCCTGGCGAATCCTTGGCCACGATGATCGTCTTGCCCATTCGTTCACCGACGGCGCGAGCCACGGCGAGGGTTTCATCGCTGGTATCGATCGTGCGCACCAGTTCCAACAGCGGCATGACAGGCACCGGGTTGAAGAAGTGCATGCCCATCACCTGGCCTGGGCGTGCTGTCACGGCGGCCATTTCCATGACCGAGATCGACGACGTATTGCTGGCCAGAATCGTGTGGGGCGGGCAGATGGTTTCGAGGCGGGTAAAAATGACCCGTTTGAGTTTCACGTCCTCGGTGACCGCTTCGATGACGAGGTCGGCTGCCGCCAGACCGTCGTCCAGGCCCACGCCCGAAGCGATGCGCCCCATTGTGGCATCCAGTTCTTCGGCCGTCATTTTGCCGCGACTCACAGCGCGGTTGAGCGAGGCGGTGATGCGGTGCATGCCGCGGTTGCGCACATCATCATCCTGCTCACGCACGATCACGTCGAAGCCGCTGCGCGCAGCCACCTCTGTGATACCCGAACCCATCAGGCCGCAGCCAATCACGGCAATCGTCTTCACATCCATTGTGGCACCTCTCTTTCCCCCTGCGGACACTCTGGAGTCTATCCGGCCGGTCGGTCCACCCAGGATGTCGCATCATCCTGTTTTGGCACGCGGACGCGTCCTGTCCGAGCTGCCAGATCGACTCATCGCTCTATAATTTGTTGAGGTTGCGCGTGCCGAGACACGTTGCCCAAAGGATACCACAGTTTGTATGAATTGTCATAGTTGGCTCGCTCGAAACGCCAGACGGTAGGGTCTAGCGGTCACCCGGTTCGATCCGAACTGTTCCTGCCTGACCCAGTGCCCCGTCGATGGTGATGCGCGCCGGCAGGAACCGGCGGATGACTTCAGCGTTGGTGAGGAGGTGCTGTGTCACCTCTGACGTACGCAGGGTGGACGGCCCACTGGCGAGTGCCAGCGGCAGGAGGAGTTGGTCGGCCAGGTACTCATCGATGGCACCATCGCCGTGCAGCCAGTGGAGCAGGGCGTCGACGGCTTCATCGGCCACACGTTCGGCGGGTTTGCCGCGTTCGCCCAGTGCCACGTAACAGGCACGCCCCACGGTGCACTCGGCCAGGAGCAGCACAAAGGTGCCCTGTCCCGCGGCTGGCAGGTCGAGCGACTCGATGCTGACCGGACCCGCGACGCCGGCCAATCGCTGCAATGCCTGGCGGCGCTGGCGTTCGGCGATGCTGGATGGCAGGTTGGCGACCGCCGAAATGCCCCGGATACCCAGCAGCGGGCCGCGGGTGGTGAGGTGCAGCGGCTGCGGCGCGCCGGTGGGCCGGATGGTGATTTCCATCCGGCCGCCGCCCCGCGGGTAAAAACCGGCCTGTTCCAGGACGAGCCCGGCATCACAGCCCATCCCGCGCATGAACGGCAGCCACTGCAGCTGGAGATAATGAAAAGCCGGACTCCACGCAACGTGCGTGCCCCCCACCAGCCGCACCCGCGACACGGCGCCGGCGGCACCCAGGGGCAGGAAGATCGTCTGCAGCACCAGGCTGGCGGCGCCGGCGGTGCCGATGTCGACGTAATAATCGCCCGCCTGGATCGTCGCCGGCCTGAAGGTCAACGTGGCCGAGCCCAGCTGGGCGCCCTGCACCTCTGCTGCGCTGATCGCGGCGGCGGCTTCCACCGCCTTGAGGTGCTGTGCCGCCAGGCCTGGTTTGGAACGCCGCGCCCGGATGTGGTGCAGGTGCACCGGTTGGCCCGTAAGCACGGAGAGCGTCAGCGCACTGCGCAGCACCTGGCCGCCGCCCTCACCGGCGGAGCCGTCGATTTCGATCATTGGGTTTCTCCCGTTGGCGCCAGCGAGTGCGCACAACGCATGCCAGCGTATTACCGCGGCCACTCGCTCGGCGCAGCGACGCTGTCGAGCAGGACTTTACGTTTGAAGGCCAGCTCTACCAGCGGCAGGGCGTTACGTTCCGCATCCCACACCTCCACCGCCGGGTACTCATCGGCAATCAGCGTGAGCCGCAGGTAGTCCTCGCCCCAGGTGACGGTGAGATCATCGACGGTTGCATTGCGGCCGCGCTCCAGGAATTCGGCCAGGCGCAGAATGGCCGCCAGGCGCAGGAGCAGCAGGTCGTCCCCTTCGCGCAGCAGCAGGCGGTATTCGCTGCTGTCGGGTTTGCCCTTGCGGTGGTAACGCGTCAGCAGGGCGACCAGGGCTGTCTCACGCGCCGTGAAGCCGGGCAGACCGCTGTTGGCAATCAGGGTCTGTGAATGTTTGTGGTGGTCGTAATAGCTGATAATGGTCCCGATGTCGTGCAGGAGCGCGGCGGCATCGAGCAGCTCGCGCTCGCAGGGGCCATAACCGTGCAGCGGCGCCAGCTGTTCGAACAGACGCCCGGCCAGGTAACGCACGTGGTTGGCGTGCGCCTTTTGATACTGGTACGTTCGTGCCATGTTGAGCACGCTGAAACGCCGCACGTCGGGAATCACCGGGTAGGAAAAATGCTGCCAGAAATGCTCGAAGAAGACCCCTTCACGCAGGCCGTTGACCGACACCGTCAGCTCGTCGACGCGCATCCGCTCCATGATACTGCGAATCACCAACGCCCCGGGCAGGATGATGTCGGCACGGTCGCTGCGCAGGCCCGGGATGGCCTGGCGGTCGGCGAGCGGCAGGGTGCGCAGCTGGTCGATGCTGGTGGTGATCGCGTCACGCGTCAAGGTGAAACCGTGCAGCGTATTCAGGGGATAACGCAGACGCGCTGCCTCGATGCTGGCCAGGTTACGAATCGCCCCGCCAATCCCAACCAGGCTGCCCATCTTCTTGCCCAGCCAGTCGACCGTGTCCAGCTGGCGGTTGATTTCCCCCTGGATCGCCTCCAGCTCGCCCGGTTTGATCGGGTCATTTTTGACGAAACGTTCGGTGAGCGCCAGCGTGCCCAGGGTGAGCGCCACCCCACGCTGAAAACGCCGCTCACGCACTTCGCTGACCTGCGCACTGCCGCCGCCGATGTCGACGACCACAGCCTGCATGAGCGGCACTTCGTTCAAGGCCCCCAGGGTGCCGTAGTAGGCTTCCTGGTCACCCGCCAGGATGCGCAGCGACAGGCCAATCTCACGCCGCACCTGTTCGACGAAGGCGGGACCGTTGGCTGCTTCGCGTACGGCGCTGGTGGCGGTGGGCAGGATGATGTCGACGCGGGTACTGTCGCAGAAGCGTTTGAACAGCCGCAGGGTCACGAGCGCGCGGTCGATGGCCTCGCTGCTCAGTCCTTTGCGCGTCATGCCCTTGCGCAGCCGCACCACCTCGCGAATCTCATCTTCGAGGCGGTACGCATAACCGGGAATGGCATGCATGATCACCATGCGGGCGGTGTTCGAACCGAGGTCGATAATGGCGATACGTAAGGGCTGGACAGAGGTCATGCTGATTTTTCCTCACTTCCTGATCGGTGAATCCTTCGCTCACCAACGATCCGCGCCCGGCAGCAGCCGGCCGACGAGATGGGCGGTTACGCCGCCCGCTTCGCGCAGGATGTAGAACAACTCGGCGCGCTGCGATCGCGAAATAGGCGAGGTGCGCGTGGGCGACGCAAAGGGCTCCAACCCCAGCTCACGCGCCATCAGCTTGAGCCGCATCATGTGAAAAGGATCGCTGACGACCACGATGCGCCGCAGACCACGTTCCGACAGCAGTTCCGCCACGCTGCGCAGGCTTTCCCACGACGTCTCGCCCTCTTCCTCGGTCAGGATCGCCTGCACCGGAACCCCGCGTGCCGCCGCATAGGCCTGGCCCACGCCCCCTTCGCTGTAACGCTGGTCGAGCCCGTTGCCCCCTGTGGTGATCAACAGCGGCGCCAGGCCCTGCTCGTACAGGTCGATCGCGTGATCCAGGCGGGCGCGCAGCACCGGGGAGGGCCGCCCGTTCCACTGCGCCGTTCCCAGGACGACAATGGCATCGGCGGGGGCCGCTTCGTCCTGCGCCGACTGCACCGTGATCAAAAAAATCAGGCCGGCGGCATAACACACCGTCATCACACCAACCAGCGCCAGCAGGTTCCAGACGGCACGCAGCAGGTCGCCAGCGGTGCGGCGACGGGGACGTCGTGACCGGGGTGCCATCACAGCGCCAGCCCCATCCGCGCCTGCATGGCGCGGTCGAAATCACCGATGAAGGTCCACCAGTTGGACAGCGGGCGTCCACGATAGGTCAATCCGTTGTGGGCGCCGGGCACATTTTGCATCCAGTAGGTGAACCAGGCCAGGCTGTCACCGCGCCAGCGCGTGCAGTTGATGTGCTGGCGGGTGCCGATGCCGTCGGGTGTCCAGTCCTCGATGTCGGTCGACACGTACGCCGGGTTGGCCCAATCGTAGTCGCGGACACCGTTCGGCGGGTAGTGCGCCCAGCCGCAGCGCCCTTCACCCGGCTTGCCCACAAATCGATCCCAAAAGAGCGGACGGTCGACGTGCCCCAGCACCGCTTCGATCTGGTGCATGTGGTCTTCCACCGCCTCCGAGGCGCCGCGCTGATAGTTGTAGTGATAGACGGTGTAGGTGCGGTCGAACACCGGCAGATCGTGCGGGTCGCGGTCGCTGTTGCTGACGTCACCGTAGGGGCCGGCCATGTTCGACTCCCACAGGTCGACCACACCGCCGTGGTAGGCCCAAAGCCAGATCTCTTTGACCCCGCGCGTTTCGACCCAGGTGCGGGCATCGATGCGCTGCATGATGGTATGATAATCGGTCATTGGTGCACGGTGACCGGGCTTGGGCCAGGTGGGCAGCGGCTCCAGCACCTCCAGCGAATCGACGATTGTGTAGCGCAAACTGGGCTGCGCGGTGGGATCCTTATAGCCGTGGTACGTACTGCCGGTCTGCAGCGCAGCGATAACCTGGCCGCTCGTCGTCTGTACGTGCTGGCGCACGACTTCGAGGGGCGCGCCCACGTCACCCGTGAGGCGGCGATCGATCGCCCCGTCACGTACGGGGTAATAACTCACCTGGAGTACCGGGATCACCATGGGCAGCGTCTCGCCCGATCCGGTGGCGGCCAGCGCACCCCGGTTCGCCGAATCACTGCCCGATGTAGACCATCCACCGCCCCGCAGCCACTGCCGCAGACGATCCCAAACGCCCATGAATGCTTTTACCTCACGTTGTTCTTTTACTGGCCTCAAGTATACCATCAAACGACCGGTGTATCCAGCCAGGCGCAGTTTCTGGATTGGGCTGCCTTGCGGTACAATGCGTGGCACGCTGTCCCGTGAGGAGAACGATCATGACCATTGTGCGTGTGCTGGAGTCGTGCCTGTACGCCGGCGATCTGACGGCGGCCGAAGCGTTTTACCATGACGTGCTCGGCCTGGAGGTGTACGCCCGCGTGCGGAACCGCCACGTCTTCTTTCGCTGCGGGCAAGGCATGTTTCTCGTATTCAACCCCCAACAAACGGCCATTGCCACGGGTGACGTCCCAACTCACGGCGCCCAGGGTGCCGGTCACGTGGCATTTGCCGTCGATCCGGGCGGCATCGATGCCTGGCGGGCGCGCCTGCTGGCACATGCGGTGACGATCGAAACCGAAATCTCCTGGCCGGCGGGTGGTTACTCGCTCTATTTTCGTGATCCTGCTGGCAACAGCGTCGAATTGGCCACGCCACAGACGTGGGCCTACGACGCCTGATACCAGGCAAAAGAAGGTGAGACGCGCATGACCGACGCAGGTTACTACCGATTTCCCACGCTCCACCGCGATACGGTGGTGTTTGTCTGCGAGGACGACCTGTGGACCGTACCGGCCACGGGTGGGCTGGCACGCCGCCTGACCGCCAACCCGGGTCACGCCACCGCCCCCGCCCTCTCACCGGATGGCGCCTGGCTGGCCTACGCCGGCCGCGAAGAGGGCCATTCCGAAGTCTACGTCATGCCGGCCAGTGGTGGGCCGGCCAGGCGTCTGACCTACCAGGGTTCCATCGACCGCGTGGCCGGCTGGATGCCCGATGGGCGATCGATCATTTTTGCCGGTGATGCGGGCCAGCCGTTTGGTGCGATGAGTTATCTCTACCAGGTCGACCGCGACGGCGGTGAGGTGCGCCGATTGCCCACCGGCCAGGCTGTCAGTGTCTCCTTTGGAACGGACGGTGGCAGGGTCATTGGTCGTTTCGCAACCGACCTGGCGCGCTGGAAGCGCTACCGCGGTGGACTCACGGGGGACATCTGGATCGACGTTACGGGCCAGGGGCCATGGCGCCGGCTGCTGCCACCGCTGGGCAATGTGGCTCTCCCGCTGTGGATCGGGGAACGCATTTACCTGGTCTCCGACCACGAGGGAATTGGCAACCTCTTCTCCTGCCGGCCGGATGGCAGTGACCTGCGCCGGCACACCCACCATGACGATTATTACGTGCGCCATCCGGCCACCGACGGGCGGCGCATCGTCTATCATGCAGGCGCGGACCTTTTCCTCTTCGATCCGGAAGCCGGCCGTACACAGCGCATCGACATCGAGTGGCGCAGCCCGCGGACACAGCGCAGCCGCCGCTTTGTAGAACCGGCGCGCTATTTGCAAAGCTACGATCTTCACCCCGACGGGCACTCCCTGGCGATCACTGCGCGCGGCAAACCATTTTTGATGGCCAATTGGGAAGGCGCGGTGGTGCAGATGGGTGAACCGCACGGCGTGCGTTATCGACTGGCTGGCTGGTTGCCCGACGGGGAACGCATCGTTGTGGTCAGTGATGCTTCGGGCGAAGAACGGCTCGAGGTTTACGCGGCTGAGTTGGACGATGAGGCACCGCTTGTCCTGGCCGACCTCGACATTGGCAGCCCCCTGGCGTTGGCAGTCTCGCCGCGAAGCAACCAGGTACTCTTGAGCAATCACCGCAACGAAGTCGTGCTGGTCGATCTCGATACACATGCGCTGCGAATACTCGATCGCAGTGCGCATCAAAAAATCCGTGGCCTGGCCTGGTCACCGGACGGACGCTGGGTGGCGTACGGCTTTGCCAACACAGGTCAGACGTCGGTGATCAAACTGTGCCGCATCGAGACGGGTGAGACGGTTGCTGTCACGCGTCCGGTTCTCCGTGACGGAGCGCCCGCCTTCGATCCGGACGGCAAATACCTGTATTTTCTATCGACGCGCGAGTTCGATCCGGTGGTCGACAACGTTCATTTCGATCTCAACTTCCCTGCGGGCATGCGTCCCTACCTCATCACCTTGCAGGCGGACCTGCCGTCACCGTTCATTGCGCGGGCGCGCCCGCCGGTTGAGAAAACCAGTTCAGCCACGGCAGATAAAACGACTGGTGAAGAGGAAGAAGCACCGCTTCAAATCGATCTGACCGGCATCACCGAACGAGTGGTGGCATTTCCGGTCCCCGTGGGGCGTTACGGGCAAATTCTGGGTATCAAGGGCAAGGCGCTCTTTACGAGCATTCCCGTGGAAGGAATGCTCAACGAACCGTGGCATGCCGCAGTGCCGCCAGCCAAATGCCGGCTCGAAACCTACGATTTCGAGGAACAAAAATCGGACGTCCTGGCAGAGAACATCACCGACTTTGCCTTGTCACACGATGGCAAAACAATCGTCTACCGTGCGGGCAACCGGCTGCGTGTGTTCAAAGCGGGCGACAAGCCGGACGGCAACGGGGGTGCGCCGGGGCGCAAAAACGGCTGGATCGGCCTCAACCGTATCAAACTGCTGGTCGAACCGCCCCAGGAGTGGCGCCAGATGTACCGCGAGGCCTGGCGGCTGCAGCGCGATCACTTCTGGACCGCAGATATGTCGGGTGTGGACTGGCAGCACGTCTACCAGCGGTATCTCCCGTTGTTGGAGCGAGTCGCCACACGTGCCGAATTCTCCGATCTGATGTGGGAAATGCAGGGTGAACTCGGTACCTCTCATGCGTACGAATACGGGGGCGACTACCCCAATGATCCGGAATATGACCAGGGCTTCCTGGCGGCTGACTTCCGCTACGACGAGGCCAGCGACGGATATGTGCTGGTGCGCGTCGCCCAGGGCGACGTCTGGGATGACGAGGCCAGCTCACCCTTGCAGCGTCCGGGGATCAACGTGCAGCCCGGCGACGTGCTGGTTGCCGTCAACGGCCGGCGTCTGGGTCGCACCCTTTCCTGGCAGGAGATGCTGGTCAACCAGGCGGGCAGCGACGTGTCTCTGACATTTCGCCAGGCCGCTTCGGGTGCGCTGACCACCATCACCGTGAAAACGCTGCGTAACGCAGCACCGGTGAACTACCGTGAATGGGTCGAAACCAACCGTGCCCGCGTGCACGCGGCGACGGACGGGCGGGTCGGCTACGTGCACATCCCGAACATGGGTCCCCATGGCTATGCTGAATTTCACCGCGGGTTCCTGGCCGAAGTCGAGCGCGACGGTCTCATCATCGACGTACGTTACAACGGCGGCGGTTATGTCTCGCAGCTCATTCTCGAAAAACTGGCGCGCCGCCGCATCGGTTACGACGTGCCGCGCTGGGGCCAGCCCAGCCCGTATCCACTGGAATCGGTATCGGGTCCGATGGTGGCCCTGGCCAACGAGCGGGCAGGGTCCGACGGCGATATGTTCTGCCACGCCTTCAAGCTGCTGCAGCTGGGACCGTTGATCGGCAAACGCACCTGGGGAGGCGTGATCGGCATCGACGCGCGCAACTCCCTGGTCGATGGGGGTGTCACGACACAGCCCGAATATTCAGCCTGGTTCGAGGACGTTGGGTGGGGTCTCGAGAACTACGGCACCGATCCCGACATCGAAGTCGATATCACCCCCGAAGACGACATCAGCGGCCGCGACCCGCAGCTGGAACGGGCCATCGCCGAGATCCTGCATCATCTTGCCGAAAACCCACCCAAACGCCCCAATTTCGGCCCACGCCCCCAGCTCGGCCTGCCAAAACTCCAAAACTAACGATCGGAGGGTGGAAGCCCCCCCCACCCTCCAAAATCCCCAATCCAAAATCCCCAATCCAAAATCCAAAATCCCACTCCCACTCCCCAAATCCAAAATCCAAAATCCAAAATCCAAAATCGAAAAACCCTATACAAAGACTTGACAATATGTCCAAGGTGTGTTATATTGTCGTCCGATGATTGTTGATGGTTCGGGTGGTATTGGGCAAAAAATG
>CAYUCC010000008.1:84329-91441 GCA_964443225.1 uncultured Anaerolineae bacterium | reverse complement strand
TTGTTGAGTTGTTGAGTTGTTGAGTTGTTGAGTTGTTGAGTTGTTGAGTTGTTGAGTTGTTGAAATCGATGTCAACGTACTGGCAGTTTGGGACGACGAGACAAAAATTGGACGTGCACTGCGAAAACGACGAACTTCCCTGTTTTGACGAGGTGGAGCATGAGCGAAGAATTCTGGCCCGAAAGCTATTCCGATCATCCATTGTATAACATCAAAGCGGTTGAACAAGCCACCGGGCTTTCCTCGGCCACGCTGCGGGCGTGGGAACGTCGCTACGGTGTCTGTGCCCCGCAGCGCAGCGACAGCGGTTACCGGCTCTACTCCGACCGTGATATCGCCATGCTGCGTTGGCTCAAACGTCGCGTCGACGAGGGCATTACGATCAGCCAGGCCGTTGCGATGCTCAACCTCCATGCGTCACAACAGGTGAAGTTGGAGAACGGCAACGGCAATCACCGCCCGGTGGCCCAGGCTGTTCATGAGCATCCGTCCCAGGGTGATCTACGGCGCCGTCTCACGCATGCACTGCTGGACTTCGACGAGCAGAGCGCCGATGCGTTATTGAGCGAGAGTTTTGCCCTGCACGGCGTCGAAACATCGTGTGAACGGGTCATTGCCCCGGTTCTGGTTGACCTGGGCGAACGCTGGCACCGCGGTGAGATTTCGGTGGTGGCCGAACACTTTGCGACCCATTACCTCCGGCGCAAGCTCGATGGCCTGGTCAATCTCACGCCGATCCATGCCGAAAACGCAACGATCGTTATGGGGTGTGCGCCAGGCGATTGGCACGAGATTGGCCTGGTGCTGCTGTCCTTTTACCTGCGCCGTCAGGGTTACCACGTCATCTACCTGGGGCAGAATGTGCCGCCGGAACAGCTCGTCAACGAGCTGGAGCGGCTGCGCCCCGTTCTGGTGGTCATGTCGGCGGCCACAAGCGAGACGGCCCACAACCTGGCCGAGGTGTCGCAGATCATTGCCACGATGCCCGAACCGCGTCCCCAGTTTGGTTATGGTGGCCGGGCGTACAACAAATACCCCGAGCTGCGTATCGCGGTTGCAGGTTCCTTCCTGGGCGAAAGCGCATTCGATGCCATTGCGCGCATCCACGCCCTGGTCCAACAGGCTGGCTGGCAGCGCACCCTGTCACGCAGCGCTGGGCCGGAGTTGTGAGATGCGCGACCACAAGGTGTTAGTGATCGGTGCCGGTATTGGCGGTCTGACTGCGGCGGCGACCCTGGCCAAGGCCGGATATGACGTGACTGTCCTGGAGGCGCACGTCGATCCCGGTGGCTGTGCGGCGACCTTCTACCACAAGGGATACCGTTTCGACGTCGGTGCCACGCTGGTTGGCGGTTTTCAGCCGGGTGGCCCCCATTGGCAGGCGGGACAGCTCCTGGGTATCGACTGGCCGGTGCACCCAATCGAGCCCGCCATGCAGTTCTGGCTGCCCGATCAGGTGATCACCCGTTACGGTGACCCTGCCCGGTGGCGGGCCGAGCGGCAGCGTGTATTCCGCAGCGCCGGCGCCGAACGTTTTTGGCAGACCCAGGAACAGGTGGCCGACCGCGTGTGGGAATTTGCCAGCCGGGTGCCACCATTCCCCCCCAGCGACCTGCGTGAAGCCCTGACCCTGGCGACGCACATTCGTCCGAATTACGTCGGTCTGCTGCCCTATGCGCTGCAGACGGTACGCGGCTGGGCCGATCGTTTGGGCGCTGCCGATCCCACGCTGCGTATGTTCATCGATGCCCAACTGTTGATCAGCGCCCAGACCACCGCGACGCATGCCAATGCGCTCTATGGGGCCACCGCGCTCGACCTGGCGCGCCAGGGGGTTTTTCATGTGGCTGGGGGTGTCGGTGAAATTGCCGGGCAGCTGGTCGAAGCGCTCAAGCGTCATGGTGGGCAGATCGTTTATCGACAAAAGGTGACACGGATCGATACCCAAAACGGGCGGGCCACCACGGTGCACACCGAAAAGGGTCAAACCTGGCCGGCTGACAGTATCCTTGCCAACCTGACACCTTGGAACCTGGAACAGTTGTTGGGGACTCCGCCGGCGGCCTCGAACCCGACCGGCGCGATGTGGGGTGCATTCATGCTGTACCTTGGCGTCGATGCCGCAGCCATCCCCGACAGCCTGGCCTGCGACCACCATCAAGTGGTCGTCGATCCGAGCCGGCCCCTGGGTGAAGGCAACAGCGTCTTCGTATCGATTGCCCCGGCCTGGGATACCCGGCGTGCGCCGGCGGGCCAGCGTGCGATCACCCTGTCGACCCATACGGCGATTGCGTCCTGGTGGCAGCTGCGCCAGGACCCGGCCCAGGAAGAGGCATACACGGCGCGGCGCACCGAGTACAGCGAACGCCTGCTGCGTGGCCTGGCCCAGGTATTGCCCAACGTCCGGCCGCACATCCGGTTGCAGATGCCCGGTACGCCGGTGACGTTCCAGGATTTTACACACCGGCACCTGGGAATGGTCGGTGGTTTTCCGCAGACCAGCCTGCTGCGCGCGCGCGGGCCGGCCACGCGCCTGCCCAACGTCTGGCTCGTCGGCGACAGCGTTTTTCCGGGCCAGAGCACGGCGGGTGTCACCCTGGGCGGCCTGCGGGTCAGCACCCTGCTGCAGCGGCGGGTGCCTGCTTCGCCTGTTCGCTCATCACCGACCGGACAGGATACTCCGCTTGCGGGGCAGGTTGGAAGTTAGCGCCGGGTGGTGTGACCGCAGGCGCTGAAACCCGGTGTGCAGTTCTGGTGTTCGCCTTCCGCGCTGCGGCGCTTTGGCCGAATTGGCCCACCGGGTGTATAATGCATCTGTAGGGCAGTTCACAATTTGACGGTTGTCCTGCCAGTGTGGTGGTTGCTCGCGGCTGTGTATGCGATGCACCTCACCTGTTAGGATATTCAAATGCAATGTTAATGCTACTCTAATGAAACCAACGTTACAATAGGCGGAACAATTTTTCGGCGGCTGCACTGCCTCTTGGGTAGATTAGGTTACACCATGTGGCATGAGAATCGATGGAATCAGGGCAGTTGCACCGCATCATACAGATCAAGTGGGGGTGAAAGAAAATGATCAAACACACGAAACAACCACCGTTGGCACAGGTTCTGGCCCATCTTCCGGAAGAAGACCCGTCGTTTGGACAGGTCGTGGCCATGACCACCTATCATCGCAACGACATCATTGCCTCACCGGGTGATCTGCAGGACAAGCTGCACATTCTCATGGATGGACGTGCGCAGCTCGTCTCGACCAATACCGAGGGCCGACGCCTGGTCCTGGCGACACTCGAAGCGGGGTCGATTTTTGGTGAAGGGGCGCTGCTCGACGGTGCAACCGCCGATGCTATGGCCGAGGCGCTGACCGACTGCACCGTTTGGGTGCTGCCACGCAGCCAGGCGCGCGTTATGACCGAACGTTACCCGATCCTTGGTTGGGGTTTGCTGCAGACCTTTGGCAAGCGTCTGATGCAGGTCGAGTCGCGGCTCGAGGATGTGGCGTACAAGAAGCTGCCCGAGCGCCTGGCCGCGCTCCTGCTGGAACTCGCGGGCAATGAAGAGACGACCATTACCGGGACCAGCCACCAGGCCCTGGCCGACCGGCTTGGCACCTACCGCGAGACCGTGAGTGCCATCCTGCGTACCTTCAAACGTGAAGGCTGGGTAGACCTGGGCTACCGCCGCATTCGTATCCTCGACGTACCGGCGTTGGAGACCGCAGCCAACAATTTCTGATACATACCGGACGTAGGGTTTGTAAAAGAACAACGTAACAAGAGCACACAGAACGTTCTGTGTGCTCTTTTGTTTTACAATACCGCACCAAGCATTCGGCCCGGTGTGCTGGAAGTTATTCTTTTGCGGGACCTATAGGTGATCCGAACACGCATGCGCCACACCGCAGCGCCGGCAGCGTGCCGGTTCGGCGTGCGAGCGGGGCACATCGTCTGCGGTATAGGCGGCGCGCATCTCGTCGAGCAGGGCCAGCAGTTCGGCCCGCAGTGCAGGGGTGTAATCGATGCGAAAGGTGGCGTCTTCACCGTAGTGAATCAAACCATGAGTTGGCGCTGCATGCCACTGCTCTTCCACCAACAAGCAGTAGGCTGCCAGCTGCAGGATGTGACCGGGGTAGGGCTGTGTGGGCCGGCGCCCGGTTTTGACCTCTACGGGGACCGGTGCCTGGCCGCGTGCCACCTCGACCAGGTAGTCCGGCTTTCCGATCAGGCCATACTGCCGGCTCACCAGCGGCTGGGTCACAGCCTGCCAGGCGCGGCTGTCACTGTACACCACGCGGCCGGTGGGCAGCCCGCCCACCGCGCGACGACCGCGGCCCAGGCGCAGCAGCCAGAGGCCGAGAAGCAGGGTGGTGAGCAGGCCGATCAGCAGAAGGAGCATGGTGGAGGTTGGAGGTTGGAGGTTGGAAGTTGGAAGTTGGAGGTTGGAAGGTGGGGGGTTAGCCTTCGCGGGAGGTGCCGCCGTCGTAGGGGAGGATGATGACCGGCACGTTTTCGGGGTTCCACTGGGAGAGCCATTCGACATCGGCCGGGTTCATACGAATGCAGCCGCGCGAGGCCGGGTAGAGGCCGATGGCGTCGACTTGTTCGTACACCTTGTTGCCCTGCTCGTCGAAGGTGTAGGGCGCCCCGTGAATCAGGATCGAACCTCCCGCTTTGAAAAGATACCAGCCGTGATCGGCATAGACGCCGCGTGTCGAAAAGGTTCCCCAGTAGGTGCCAACCCGTCCCGACCAGGCCGGTGTGTGCCAGAGTTTTTCGGGGTCACCGGTACTGACGGGGAACATGCGCACCACCGATCCTTCGCCGACCATCATTTGCTGCAGGTTTTGATTGACCACGATGAACCGTTGGGTTGGGTCGAACCCATACGTACGAACCAGGTTCGCCAGATCTGGTGACACCGTCGGCACGGGTGTCACCGGCGACGCGGGCACGGGTGTTGCCGTCGGTATGAGCGGGGTGTTCGTCGCGAGCGGCGCCAGGGGTGTTGGGGTTGCCGGGGGGGTGGGTGCCACGGTGGGCGTTTTGGTGGGTGTCGGTGGCAGGGGGGTGGGTGCCTGTCCAAATACGAACGCCAGCGGGCCACCGGTGCCGGCACAGCCTGCCAGCAGCAGCAAGCCCAAGACGATCGCCAAAAAAAATGTAACCCTGAGCGCCATACCGTGTGCGGCAGGGTGTCGGGGCAGACGTGGTGTACTCACGCAGCATTCCCTCGGATCAGCGTCCACAGCAGGATGAGACCTAACAAAGCGGCGATGACAATCAAGGCGACGCCGATCTGCTGCAGACGCTGCGTTGTTTTTGTGTGTTGGCCGTGTTGTGCGTGGGTGGCAGTTCCCGCCGCCATTTCGGCCAGGTTCTTCGACGGCACCTGCTGGATGCGGGCCAGCCACCAGGCACGTTGGCAAAAAACATACTGCCCGATGTCGCTGGCACGAATCAGCGGCCTCTGGCTCACAGCTCGTCCTCCGCCTCGTTTTCGGCCAGGTAACCAGGTTCCAGGATGTCGCCCAACTCCGTCATGCCCAGGCGTTCTTCGAAGGCGAGCAGTGTCGTGCGCATCTGTTCCTGGCGAACCGCCACCGTCAGGTCGCCGCGTGTGCGCTCCAGCACGCCGCGTACGACATCGGTGTGCCGGCGCAGCCCACCGGTGATG
This sequence comes from uncultured Anaerolineae bacterium, assembly GCA_964443225.1. Classification (GTDB taxonomy): domain Bacteria; phylum Chloroflexota; class Anaerolineae; order SSC4; family Amarolineaceae; genus SSC4. The sequence goes on along the minus strand of CAYUCC010000008.1, from coordinate 85,762 downwards.
GCATCGGGGAAATCGACCGCGATCAGGAAGCTGTAGACGTCGTCCATGATCACCAGGTAAGGCTCGGCCTCGGTGACGTGGCCGCGGCGAATCAGGTCGAGAATAAAGCGTCGCAGTTCGGTCACCGCTTCGGCCAGGCCGCGCAGGTAAGTGGCACCGGTGACGCCAATCTCTTCGGGAGCAGGCAGCTCTGCATCGGTGACGAACGTCACCACCAGGAAGGCTTCGGTCAGCTCTTTGAGTGCATCCTGGGTATAACCCGCGTAGTAGAGATCCGGGTGGTGGGCGAGGTCCTGCACCATTTCGTTGGCTGCTGTCTGGGCGGTGCTCAGCAGCTGGCGTGCCTCGTCGAACTCGTGGCGATGTGCGGCGCGGATGCAATGGGCGCAGTAGCGGATCAGTTCGCGCGAACGGCGCAGCGTCAGGTCGCGCGCCTCGTTTTTGAGCGTGAGTTCGGTTTCGATCTGGGCAATCGTCTCGACAAGTGACGGCATCGGTTGACCTGTTCAGCGGATTGAGCCTCTGTGAGAGGCAAGGGGCATTATAATCCGGGATTGGCGCATGTGCAAAGAATGGTGGATCGGAGGCAGCAATTCCAAATGGTGCCAACCATCTTAACCGCAAAGAGCACACAGGGCACACAGAATCCTTTTGGCTTTTTGCATACCGGTTCTCTGTGTTCTATGAATTACGCCAATCTTCGCCAACAATTTCTATGCTTCACACGGTCATCCCCCCCAGATGACCGCCATTTCAGCGCTGTTGGCCGGGTCGGAACCGTTTTTCACCCCAGCATGGCTCGAATGACGCACGGTAACTTACCATAACAATAACGGCGGCGGCCTCCAATCCCCCTCAGCCGCCGCTTTTCCTCAATTCTGCAACACTCTCTCTTCAGGGCTTAGCCGCGTTCGGGCCCCCCATGCAAGCCAACCACGTCACTCGACGCCGGATGTTTCAATCCCTCTTCAGGGCTTAGCCGCGTTCGGGCCCCGCCTCAAACGGGATCGCGCTAACGGCAAAGCGTTTCAATCCCTCTTCAGGGCTTAGCCGCGTTCGGGCCTACCTCATCGTGACCCCGAAGTTTGAGGTGTGCATGAGTTTCAATCCCTCTTCAGGGCTTAGCCGCGTTCGGGCTTATGCATAAATCAACCTAACGCCCTGTATGCCGTTCGTTTCAATCCCTCTTCAGGGCTTAGCCGCGTTCGGGCGACCGGAACGGTTACCGCTAACGGCGATGAGCTCATCAGTTTCAATCCCTCTTCAGGGCTTAGCCGCGTTCGGGCCGCTAACGGCGATGAGCTCATCATGCAGAAGAACGCCGTTTCAATCCCTCTTCAGGGCTTAGCCGCGTTCGGGCTGCTGACGTAAGCTTGGTCCATGAGACTACCCTTTTGTTTCAATCCCTCTTCAGGGCTTAGCCGCGTTCGGGC
>CAYUCC010000008.1:0-84229 GCA_964443225.1 uncultured Anaerolineae bacterium | reverse complement strand
CCATGAGACTACCCTTTTGTTTCAATCCCTCTTCAGGGCTTAGCCGCGTTCGGGCGATTTCCGTCTGGGAGGAACGCATCGGGACGAATGTCGTTTCAATCCCTCTTCAGGGCTTAGCCGCGTTCGGGCCGATCGTTCGGTCTGCGCCACGGTAGAAGTGGTTGCCGTTTCAATCCCTCTTCAGGGCTTAGCCGCGTTCGGGCGAGCAGCAGGCGATGTTGGAGTTCGACGGCATGATGCGTTTCAATCCCTCTTCAGGGCTTAGCCGCGTTCGGGCGCGAGGGCTGCGGTGTGTTGTCCCCCGTGGTCGCGGGGTGTTTCAATCCCTCTTCAGGGCTTAGCCGCGTTCGGGCATGCCGACGCCAACTGCACCGGCGTGGCGGTGGTCTTCGGTTTCAATCCCTCTTCAGGGCTTAGCCGCGTTCGGGCTCATCGTTCGGACCAATCAAGAAGTCCTGAAGGACTTCGTTTCAATCCCTCTTCAGGGCTTAGCCGCGTTCGGGCGCCGATGCCTTTTGAAGGTATGACTATCATGACGCAGGTTTCAATCCCTCTTCAGGGCTTAGCCGCGTTCGGGCGACACCGGTACCGGCATGGGCCAAACGCGAGTTGATGTGGGTTTCAATCCCTCTTCAGGGCTTAGCCGCGTTCGGGCTTCATCAACCCTCCCTTCAAGGATTGGGAAGCAATTGCGTTTCAATCCCTCTTCAGGGCTTAGCCGCGTTCGGGCCATTGCATGCGTTTGGAGCAGGTCTACCTGCTCCAAGTTTCAATCCCTCTTCAGGGCTTAGCCGCGTTCGGGCCAATGGTGGCTACCTGAGTTTCGATGGTGGTGTGGAAGAGGTTTCAATCCCTCTTCAGGGCTTAGCCGCGTTCGGGCGGAAGATCTCCAGGGCGTCGATGAGATCGACAATCAGGTTTCAATCCCTCTTCAGGGCTTAGCCGCGTTCGGGCACCCTTCGACACACCCCAGCGTCCCTTGCGGCTGCCGTTTCAATCCCTCTTCAGGGCTTAGCCGCGTTCGGGCGGCCATCGACACCGCCACGTGGACCCCAGGGGCTGCGTTTCAATCCCTCTTCAGGGCTTAGCCGCGTTCGGGCTCGAAGCTCGCGTTGATACGCCTTGGCTAGACGTATTGGTTTCAATCCCTCTTCAGGGCTTAGCCGCGTTCGGGCCGTGACGGTGTACGTCATGGCGAAGATCAAGAAGTAGGAGGTTTCAATCCCTCTTCAGGGCTTAGCCGCGTTCGGGCCCAGGACTATTGGTCACGCTATGCATCCTACTTGGGGTTTCAATCCCTCTTCAGGGCTTAGCCGCGTTCGGGCTGGGGACTGGGCTAAGTTTGAGGCTCAATATCTCATTCGTTTCAATCCCTCTTCAGGGCTTAGCCGCGTTCGGGCTTGGATATGCGCAAAAGCGCAAGGAGAAGAATTTCCAGTTTCAATCCCTCTTCAGGGCTTAGCCGCGTTCGGGCCGTACCATGGCACCTCTGTACAACTTGGTTGGGCTCTAGTTTCAATCCCTCTTCAGGGCTTAGCCGCGTTCGGGCATGCCCAGAGAACGACGTGGCGCCCTCCTACGATTTGGGTTTCAATCCCTCTTCAGGGCTTAGCCGCGTTCGGGCAGCAGTCGATCGAGACCATCGAGGCGCAGATCGAAGTTTCAATCCCTCTTCAGGGCTTAGCCGCGTTCGGGCGTTCAGGTTTGCCAGCGCAGACCTGGTTGATACCTAGTTTCAATCCCTCTTCAGGGCTTAGCCGCGTTCGGGCGCGCGCCGGCCGCGGTTGCCGCACCAGTCCGCGGTAAGTTTCAATCCCTCTTCAGGGCTTAGCCGCGTTCGGGCGTTCCCGCCGAGGCAGGAAGTGCCAAAAAGGTTGCTCGTTTCAATCCCTCTTCAGGGCTTAGCCGCGTTCGGGCGCCAAGTTTCTCCATGGGATGAGACCATGGCTGTGAGTTTCAATCCCTCTTCAGGGCTTAGCCGCGTTCGGGCTCCGATTCCTTTCTAGAGTAGTCTGCCGTAAAAGGTGGGTGTTTCAATCCCTCTTCAGGGCTTAGCCGCGTTCGGGCCAGGGAAGTAACTGCCCCATCGTTGGTACGGGCAGGGTGGTTTCAATCCCTCTTCAGGGCTTAGCCGCGTTCGGGCCAACGCGCAGGTCGGTTGGACCCGTCTGCAGTTTGTGGGTTTCAATCCCTCTTCAGGGCTTAGCCGCGTTCGGGCAACCTCCTTCATGGAGGTGGTTCTGGGCGGGGACGACAGGTTTCAATCCCTCTTCAGGGCTTAGCCGCGTTCGGGCCTAAACAGCGCAACGGTCACAGGACCGGCCGTTTGTTTCAATCCCTCTTCAGGGCTTAGCCGCGTTCGGGCAGAAGAAAAAGCAGGGAGGTGGCAGCTAGTTAACCGTTTCAATCCCTCTTCAGGGCTTAGCCGCGTTCGGGCAAAGGGAGAAAAAAATGGATCTCTTGCTTTTCTGGATCGTTTCAATCCCTCTTCAGGGCTTAGCCGCGTTCGGGCACGGTTTGCGTTGCCGATTACATGACATCGCCGTTTGTGAGTTTCAATCCCTCTTCAGGGCTTAGCCGCGTTCGGGCGTTTCACGTGGCCAATCTCTTTGGGTTGTACAGCGGACGGTTTCAATCCCTCTTCAGGGCTTAGCCGCGTTCGGGCATCCCAAGAGTGGGTTTTTGAAGCTCATAATGGTGGGGGTTTCAATCCCTCTTCAGGGCTTAGCCGCGTTCGGGCTTCCCGTACCGGCAATGGCGCCGGCGAGGGGAGCGAAAGTTTCAATCCCTCTTCAGGGCTTAGCCGCGTTCGGGCTGCTCAGGTCCGGATGGGCAGAACCGGGAAGGGCTCGTTTCAATCCCTCTTCAGGGCTTAGCCGCGTTCGGGCAACTTCTAATCTAATTGCTGACGTCTTGCTGGTTGTTTGTTTCAATCCCTCTTCAGGGCTTAGCCGCGTTCGGGCAGGAAGCGCCATCGCCACCCCTCTCAGGTGAGCGAGAAGTTTCAATCCCTCTTCAGGGCTTAGCCGCGTTCGGGCCCCCTCCCTTCGCCGCAGCCGTGACCCCCAAGGTCAACGTTTCAATCCCTCTTCAGGGCTTAGCCGCGTTCGGGCTGGGCGGCTCAGAAGGCCGCAGACGTTTTGGCCAGCAGTTTCAATCCCTCTTCAGGGCTTAGCCGCGTTCGGGCTGAAGAATATCACCATCCTGACTATCCTGGTCATCGGTTTCAATCCCTCTTCAGGGCTTAGCCGCGTTCGGGCTCCTCCACCTCTACCGGCTCAGTCAGCAGGCGGTCAATATGTTTCAATCCCTCTTCAGGGCTTAGCCGCGTTCGGGCGAGCTCATGGCAGGCGACTCGACGTATTACGAAATCCGTTTCAATCCCTCTTCAGGGCTTAGCCGCGTTCGGGCTTGGTTTTCACCGACCCACCCTACGATGAGCACGCCGTTTCAATCCCTCTTCAGGGCTTAGCCGCGTTCGGGCCACTTCCGTAGACCCCTGGACATACCCGGCAAAGTACGTTTCAATCCCTCTTCAGGGCTTAGCCGCGTTCGGGCCAATGACGCCGTGACCCAGGTTGACAACGGGTATGCACCGGTTTCAATCCCTCTTCAGGGCTTAGCCGCGTTCGGGCCTCACGGCGGAGGCGTTGCCAGAAGAGGCTGCCATGGGTTTCAATCCCTCTTCAGGGCTTAGCCGCGTTCGGGCAGGAGGGCCCTCCAAGGGAAGGGATAAATCCTTGGTTAGTTTCAATCCCTCTTCAGGGCTTAGCCGCGTTCGGGCCCCTTTTTGGGTGGTGTTCTTCCTGCGGCGTGGTTTTCGTTTCAATCCCTCTTCAGGGCTTAGCCGCGTTCGGGCGTGGCTATGGCTGTCCTTGTTCCCGCAGGGCACCCAGGTTTCAATCCCTCTTCAGGGCTTAGCCGCGTTCGGGCCATCACAACCAATGCTTCCTTCTCGCGGCACGCCTTGTTTCAATCCCTCTTCAGGGCTTAGCCGCGTTCGGGCTACCGGTCGCCCTTCACCCAGACCACCGACGCGCTGACGTTTCAATCCCTCTTCAGGGCTTAGCCGCGTTCGGGCCGTTGGTCGCAGGGGGGGCCGCCCCCAGCGGCCTCTCGTTTCAATCCCTCTTCAGGGCTTAGCCGCGTTCGGGCGGGCAGAACCGGGAAGGGCTCCCGGGATCCACGCCGGGTTTCAATCCCTCTTCAGGGCTTAGCCGCGTTCGGGCGTCACGGTCTCCTCGACCCTGAGCGTCCCCTATTCAGGGTTTCAATCCCTCTTCAGGGCTTAGCCGCGTTCGGGCCCCTAGCCATGGCCCGCGCCATGGCCAGAAAGCAAGAAGTTTCAATCCCTCTTCAGGGCTTAGCCGCGTTCGGGCCGCCCAGTCGTTTTATCAAGGGTCACGATGAACCGCTCAGATCGACCGGCCCAACAGCAGGGCCGGTCGATCTGAGCGGCCCTTGACAAAACAACTGGCCTGCGCTTCACCTGGCGTGCCGATGGCGACGGGCGAGGGAGGCAGGGTCAGCCCGTTGTCGTACAGTTCGGCGACTTTGGCCAGCTCGTCAAAGTCCCCAAAGTCAGTCGAGCCGTCACCTTTTTGAGTTCCAGAAATCAAGGGTGGCCTACTTTTCGATTGTCAAATGGCCTACTTTTGCGTCATCAAATGGCCTACTTTTCAAGCATCACTGTTTTTCACAGCCAGCCAAAATGGCCTACTTTTCGATTGTCAAATGGCCTACTTTTCTTTTGACAAAAACACGTTCGGGCCAGATGAAGTTGGATCGTGTGCTTACAACACGCCAACTTGTTTCAATCCCTCTTCAGGGCTTAGCCGCGTTCGGGCGATAGCCGACTAGCGCACGCAATTGCAATGATCGGTAAGTTTCAATCCCTCTTCAGGGCTTAGCCGCGTTCGGGCGGTACCCGAGCCGACACAAATGGAAGAGCTCTAACTTGTTTCAATCCCTCTTCAGGGCTTAGCCGCGTTCGGGCCACACGAGCCCCCAGCGATAACATCAAGGGGGCTACGTGTTTCAATCCCTCTTCAGAGGATTGGAGCAGTCATTTGACTGCTTACGGTCAAACGGTATGACAGCGTAAGGAGTCAAGCCGACGACTCGGGAAAGCGTAAGCAGTCAAGTCACTGCTGACGCTGGCCAGTGGACCGGCCATGCAGGCCACTTTAGGCTAAAATGAGGGTATCTGGGCCCGATGTTAGCCAAAAGGAGCACTTTCCATGACCGGTTCACCCATTGTACACGCATTTCTGTCCTGGTGGAAGCGCCAACCCTGGCGCAACCATCTGCCGCCGCAGGGCGATCTGCATTCCCATTGGCACAACCAGGCTGCGATCTCGCACTGGGCTGCCATCACGCCAAATCTGTTTCGTCTCCTGGACCTGCTCGGCCCGCTCCATTGGGCCAGGTTTCCCGAACGCAACCTGGTACGCAACTGGGGTCAACCCACGATTCCGTATGCCGCCCTGGCGGCAGCCTGGCTGATCCAGCTCAACGAAGGACTGGTCTCAATGTCCTTGCTGCGCCGCTTCCTGTCAGAACATCCACTCTTGATCTGGCTCCTGGGCTTCCCGCTGACCCCCGCACCTGCCATGCCCTGGGGCTTCGACCCAGACCTCAGCCTACCCACACCCCGTCACTTGACACACCTGCTGCGTACCATCCCTAACGCCGACTTACAGTTCCTCCTGGCCGACAGTGTCACCCTGATCTGTTCCGAGCTGCAAGCCTGTGGCGTCACCAACGTCGGTGAGACCGTCTCACTCGACACCAAACACATCCTCGCCTGGGTCAAGCAAAACAACCCCAAAGCCTACGTCCCCAATCGCTATGACAAATCCATCCAGCCTACCGGCGATCCCGACTGTCGCCTGGGCTGCAAACGCCGTCACAACCAGGCTACCGGCCCACGCCCGGTCCCACCCACACCCACGACCGATCCCCTGCCAGCCAGCTCCGTCAAAGCCGGTGAGTACTATTGGGGTTACGCCACCGGCGTGGTCGTCACCAAAGTTCCTACCTGGGGCGAGTTCGTCATTGCCGAATGGACCCAACCCTTCGACTGTGCCGATGTCTCCTACTTCTTCCCCCTCATGGCCCAGACTGAAGAACGGCTTGGTTTCCACCCACGCTGGGGCACCTTTGACGCCGCCTTTGACGCTTTCTACGTCTACGAATACTTCTACCGTCCTGACGATCCCGCCGCTTTCGCCGCCGTACCCTTTTCCGAACGCGGCGGTTACAAAGAAGGCGGCCGTCGATTCACCCCAGACGGTCTCCCCCTCTGCCAGGCTGGCCTCCCCATGCCCTGTCACCTGACCTATACCGACCGCACCTCAGCCATCATCGAGCATGAGCGTGCCAAATATGTCTGCCCCTTACGCACCCCCGATGCACCCCCCGATTCGGTTTGCCCCATCAACCACAAATCCTGGCCCAAGGGTTGTACCGCCATGATGCCCACCAGCATCGGCGCACGTATCCGCTACCAACTCGACCGCTCCAGCCAGGCCTACAAAAATGTCTACAAACAGCGCTCCGCCACCGAACGCATCAACTCCCAAGCCGTCGCCTTGGGCATCGAACACCCTCACCTCCGCAACCACCAGGCTATTGCCAACCGCAACACCCTCATCTACATCCTCATCAACCTGCGCTTCTTACAGCGCATCCGCCAGCGCTTGCACGAATCCCCCTGAGCCAGCCTGACTCCACCCCCGCCGTACCAGCGTAAGCAGTCATTTGACTGCTTACGCTTCTTCTCAATCCTCCGTAAGCAGTCCGCTCACCTCGCGTTCGCCCAGCCCGGCAACCGTCAGCAGTCATTTCACTGCTGACGTCAAATTGTATTTGCAGCGTAAGCAGTCAGGACTCCTCCAACCCTCTCTTCAGGGCTTAGCCGCGTTCGGGCCTGCCAACCAGTTCTCCGCTAAGAACCGATTGACATTGGTTTCAATCCCTCTTCAGGGCTTAGCCGCGTTCGGGCGAGCCCGTGTATCAGCCACCCGTGTACCAGGCACCTGGTTTCAATCCCTCTTCAGGGCTTAGCCGCGTTCGGGCCACCCATTTTTTTCTATTTCCAAACCCTGATAATTCTGTTTCAATCCCTCTTCAGGGCTTAGCCGCGTTCGGGCGAGGAGGCGCAACTGCATGCCTAAGCTGACGTTACCGTTTCAATCCCTCTTCAGGGCTTAGCCGCGTTCGGGCCCAGAGATTGTCCCGATGAATGGGACGCCCAAGCTGAGTTTCAATCCCTCTTCAGGGCTTAGCCGCGTTCGGGCGCGCTCCCAAGCTGGCGGACTACACTTTCCTCTCGGGTTTCAATCCCTCTTCAGGGCTTAGCCGCGTTCGGGCCAAAATGTTTACGCGAAAATGGGCGCCAGCACTGCTGGTTTCAATCCCTCTTCAGGGCTTAGCCGCGTTCGGGCCATCGAGGTTCGAGTGCCGTACACCGTTGAGGTGCCGGTTTCAATCCCTCTTCAGGGCTTAGCCGCGTTCGGGCGCTCCGCAAAAGCGGCGTAACCGGGCAACAGGCCATGGTTTCAATCCCTCTTCAGGGCTTAGCCGCGTTCGGGCGCAGGGCGCATCATCCGCATCATCTGCATCATCTGCAAGTTTCAATCCCTCTTCAGGGCTTAGCCGCGTTCGGGCGTATGCCACAGAGGGTCGTGGATGTTGTGGAGAAAGAGTTTCAATCCCTCTTCAGGGCTTAGCCGCGTTCGGGCCAGCCGTGGCAAGCGTTCCCACACTCACATCGCCGTAAGTTTCAATCCCTCTTCAGGGCTTAGCCGCGTTCGGGCCTCAGTGTCAACGGCATTGTGGTCGTGTTGGTTCTGGGTTTCAATCCCTCTTCAGGGCTTAGCCGCGTTCGGGCCCGGTCGGTTTTTTGTAGGATTCATCTAGCGTTTTTGTGTTTCAATCCCTCTTCAGGGCTTAGCCGCGTTCGGGCGCTACGCCATCGATCGGGCAACCGGCCGCAAGTTTGTGTTTCAATCCCTCTTCAGGGCTTAGCCGCGTTCGGGCTCTGGTATTACCGCGGTGTTTACGGGGGGTGAGGAACAGTTTCAATCCCTCTTCAGGGCTTAGCCGCGTTCGGGCAGGAGTGCGGAAGACTACGTGTGATCGATAAAGATGGTTGTTTCAATCCCTCTTCAGGGCTTAGCCGCGTTCGGGCCACTTTTCTCCGACCTCTTAAGGTTGGGACCGCAGGAAAGTTTCAATCCCTCTTCAGGGCTTAGCCGCGTTCGGGCTCCCGATAGCGACGGCAAATGGCGGCTTGCCAGTGGTTTCAATCCCTCTTCAGGGCTTAGCCGCGTTCGGGCTTGGAACCCGCAGCCGAGGCGCTGCTGTGGGCCGCGTAGTTTCAATCCCTCTTCAGGGCTTAGCCGCGTTCGGGCGGTGGCGTGACAAGAATTCTCAAGGGGGCATGATGGCAAGTTTCAATCCCTCTTCAGGGCTTAGCCGCGTTCGGGCGTTTTGGGGAGGGGCTCAGGGGATCATCGATCTGATCCGTTTCAATCCCTCTTCAGGGCTTAGCCGCGTTCGGGCAATGGATCATATAAGTGCTGATGTTGTGAGGGCCAATGGTTTCAATCCCTCTTCAGGGCTTAGCCGCGTTCGGGCTGCTCAGGTCCGGATGAGCAGAACCGGGAAGGGCTCCCGTTTCAATCCCTCTTCAGGGCTTAGCCGCGTTCGGGCGATCTCCTAACCCCAGGGGATCCCATCTGGGATGATCTGGTTTCAATCCCTCTTCAGGGCTTAGCCGCGTTCGGGCTGTAAGACAACCCGCCGCGCTCATGCTCCCACCTCACGTTTCAATCCCTCTTCAGGGCTTAGCCGCGTTCGGGCGTTCCCTACGCGCTCTTGACGAACAAGGAGCCAGTGGCGGGTTTCAATCCCTCTTCAGGGCTTAGCCGCGTTCGGGCCGAGGAAATGATCCGCAACCTATCCGCCAAGATGAAGTTTCAATCCCTCTTCAGGGCTTAGCCGCGTTCGGGCGTGTTGCGCGGGCCGGTGCTTCCTTGGCCCTGGCCCTCGTTTCAATCCCTCTTCAGGGCTTAGCCGCGTTCGGGCCCAACGGTGACTATATGTGGGACACCGACAACGAGGGGTTTCAATCCCTCTTCAGGGCTTAGCCGCGTTCGGGCGGGCGGCAAGAAGATGCGGGTCACCATCAAGGCCGGCGGGTTTCAATCCCTCTTCAGGGCTTAGCCGCGTTCGGGCCCTGGAAGTGCGTCTTCAGGCTGTGGGAGAAAAAGGGTTTCAATCCCTCTTCAGGGCTTAGCCGCGTTCGGGCCCGTGGGGGAAATTCGAACCTAAGGGTTTGAGTAAATCTTGTTTCAATCCCTCTTCAGGGCTTAGCCGCGTTCGGGCCTAAGGCGAGCGAGAGCGCATAGTTCCGATAACAAAATGTTTCAATCCCTCTTCAGGGCTTAGCCGCGTTCGGGCACGCGAATATCTCTTGCGGTGACCCTTATGGTATTGCGTTTCAATCCCTCTTCAGGGCTTAGCCGCGTTCGGGCCGTAGCTAAGGGCTACGAGCCGGTGGTGGTGGGTAGTTTCAATCCCTCTTCAGGGCTTAGCCGCGTTCGGGCGCCGTGCGAGCCCTACCGGGACGAGGTCGAGCGACTTGTTTCAATCCCTCTTCAGGGCTTAGCCGCGTTCGGGCATGAGGTGTCCGTTGCCCGGCGAGCCGCATCCGCAGAGTTTCAATCCCTCTTCAGGGCTTAGCCGCGTTCGGGCTCGCAGGGACGGTGTCCATGCCGACATGGCGACAATGAGTTTCAATCCCTCTTCAGGGCTTAGCCGCGTTCGGGCGATGGCGCTCATTGCGCTGCTGGTCGGGATGCTCCCGGTTTCAATCCCTCTTCAGGGCTTAGCCGCGTTCGGGCGCCCGGGAGTTCCGTTTGCGGTCGGCCTCCGACCTGGGTTTCAATCCCTCTTCAGGGCTTAGCCGCGTTCGGGCGACTCTATCATTGCAAACACTGATTCAAAACAAACTGGTTTCAATCCCTCTTCAGGGCTTAGCCGCGTTCGGGCACATAACCGGCGCCTTGTTGGGCGCTGCCCTGCCTCTCGTTTCAATCCCTCTTCAGGGCTTAGCCGCGTTCGGGCCCAATCCGTTCACCTGGGGGCCGTTCACCCCCTATGGGTGTTTCAATCCCTCTTCAGGGCTTAGCCGCGTTCGGGCCAAGTGAGTCGACAGCCCCGTCTGATCTAAATGTAGTTTCAATCCCTCTTCAGGGCTTAGCCGCGTTCGGGCCCTCGGGTTCGTGCTCGTTGACCTCGACCCCGGTAGTGGGTTTCAATCCCTCTTCAGGGCTTAGCCGCGTTCGGGCGAAGTGGGTCCGCTTCGCACAGGGCATATGGAAAAAGTTTCAATCCCTCTTCAGGGCTTAGCCGCGTTCGGGCTCCGGGAGGCGCCGCAGGGCGACCTCCAGTTCATTAGCGTTTCAATCCCTCTTCAGGGCTTAGCCGCGTTCGGGCCCCTTGGTCAGGGCACCGCCCGAGATGGGTGGCACAAGGTTTCAATCCCTCTTCAGGGCTTAGCCGCGTTCGGGCTATTGGTATGGCCTCCCGCCATATCACTACACTGAGGGGTTTCAATCCCTCTTCAGGGCTTAGCCGCGTTCGGGCGATCCCGACCCAGGGTAACACACCGCAAAGGGGTATGTTTCAATCCCTCTTCAGGGCTTAGCCGCGTTCGGGCCAGCAGGCGCAGTACGAGCGGTGGGTCTGGTCTCTGACGTTTCAATCCCTCTTCAGGGCTTAGCCGCGTTCGGGCACAGCCGGCACGCGGGACTACTCACCACTGCGACAAGTTTCAATCCCTCTTCAGGGCTTAGCCGCGTTCGGGCCTGTGGCGGGCAAGTGTGCTCAGTGTGGTGGGAAGTGGTTTCAATCCCTCTTCAGGGCTTAGCCGCGTTCGGGCGGTGGCCCGCACCCACCGGCTGGATCCTCGGCGCGTGGTTTCAATCCCTCTTCAGGGCTTAGCCGCGTTCGGGCCGGAATGACAAACCGGGTGAATTTGCCCGCGGACGGTGGTTTCAATCCCTCTTCAGGGCTTAGCCGCGTTCGGGCGACATATTCTACCTGCTGCTAAAAACAAGTGATGGCGGTTTCAATCCCTCTTCAGGGCTTAGCCGCGTTCGGGCTTCTGGATCGGGACTATCGCTGTAGCGGTAGTCGATTGTTTCAATCCCTCTTCAGGGCTTAGCCGCGTTCGGGCGAGGATTGGCCGGAGGAGGAATCCAGTGGATGATGTTGTTTCAATCCCTCTTCAGGGCTTAGCCGCGTTCGGGCGTACTAAGAACTTTGATAGAAGAGATTTTCCTTCAAAGTTTCAATCCCTCTTCAGGGCTTAGCCGCGTTCGGGCCGAGGTCGGGTTTATAACCTGGCCAAAGTTGCAGTCGGGTTTCAATCCCTCTTCAGGGCTTAGCCGCGTTCGGGCCTCCTCTGGCCCAGTCTGGGTCATGAGCGGGTGGGGAGTTTCAATCCCTCTTCAGGGCTTAGCCGCGTTCGGGCTCTCCGACAAGGACGCGGATTGGTTGGTCATCGAGGGTTTCAATCCCTCTTCAGGGCTTAGCCGCGTTCGGGCGCCTAGGAAATGCTCGACCCTTCGGGGTAGATTAAGTTTCAATCCCTCTTCAGGGCTTAGCCGCGTTCGGGCGGAAGCATACAAACGGTGGATTCAACGACAGCTCGAGAGTTTCAATCCCTCTTCAGGGCTTAGCCGCGTTCGGGCAACGAGCTCGTCCACAACACCGTCCTCCCGATGGTGTTCGGTTTCAATCCCTCTTCAGGGCTTAGCCGCGTTCGGGCACCCACGGCCACCCCAGTGCCGACGGTCGCCACGATGCGTTTCAATCCCTCTTCAGGGCTTAGCCGCGTTCGGGCACCTTGCGGTCGAAAACGACGCGCGGGTATCCGACCAAGTTTCAATCCCTCTTCAGGGCTTAGCCGCGTTCGGGCCGGCTTTTGGAGCTGCTTCCCCGACCGGCTCGACGGTGGTTTCAATCCCTCTTCAGGGCTTAGCCGCGTTCGGGCCCAGCCCCTCAATCCCGTCTGGCAAGTTGACCGCGAAGTTTCAATCCCTCTTCAGGGCTTAGCCGCGTTCGGGCGGAGTACGAGGCGTCAGACCTCATCAACATCAGCGAGGTTTCAATCCCTCTTCAGGGCTTAGCCGCGTTCGGGCTTTTCCTTGTCACTCTCGAGGGAACCCAAGTAATCCGTGGTTTCAATCCCTCTTCAGGGCTTAGCCGCGTTCGGGCCTCACAGGGGATTTTGTGCAGAATCAAGAGAGTGATTTTGTTTCAATCCCTCTTCAGGGCTTAGCCGCGTTCGGGCCCGCCCGCCGCCCGCCGCCCTGCACCCCTGCCCTCGAGTTTCAATCCCTCTTCAGGGCTTAGCCGCGTTCGGGCCCCAGCAAGAAGCCAGACTGGTGCGGGAATATCCACGTTTCAATCCCTCTTCAGGGCTTAGCCGCGTTCGGGCCTTCTTGGCTCTTGCCCCTGAAGGCCAGGCTTTGGCGAGTTTCAATCCCTCTTCAGGGCTTAGCCGCGTTCGGGCCAAGAAAGTGAAGGTTTGTTTGGACACATCATGTCTGAAGTTTCAATCCCTCTTCAGGGCTTAGCCGCGTTCGGGCGATAGAGTCCTTATTCGAGGGGGATTGACCACAGTCAGTTTCAATCCCTCTTCAGGGCTTAGCCGCGTTCGGGCAAAACCCCGACGACCCAGATCTGGTCGGCACCTACGAAAGTTTCAATCCCTCTTCAGGGCTTAGCCGCGTTCGGGCCTCGCACATCTTTACGATAACCAAGCCTCAGCACGGAGAGGTTTCAATCCCTCTTCAGGGCTTAGCCGCGTTCGGGCGCGCAGACTCCGGAGCGCAGGCATCCAGCAGGGGACGGCGTTTCAATCCCTCTTCAGGGCTTAGCCGCGTTCGGGCTCGGGGGACAGAACGGGGGTGGCCAGCCCTGGTAGGGCGTTTCAATCCCTCTTCAGGGCTTAGCCGCGTTCGGGCGGCTCCGGTGAGCATCGAGCAGCATGTCTACGACACCAGTTTCAATCCCTCTTCAGGGCTTAGCCGCGTTCGGGCGTCAATCCGCATATCAAGATGCAGGGGTGCAGGCAGGTTTCAATCCCTCTTCAGGGCTTAGCCGCGTTCGGGCCACTACAATCTCGCCGGTAAGCCGTACATGGCGGAGCGGTTTCAATCCCTCTTCAGGGCTTAGCCGCGTTCGGGCACGAGTCACCCCCCCAATAAAATGGGGGGGGAATCAGGGGTTTCAATCCCTCTTCAGGGCTTAGCCGCGTTCGGGCTTGCAGCGCAAACGGCTCACCCGACCACTCACCTTTGGTGTTTCAATCCCTCTTCAGGGCTTAGCCGCGTTCGGGCACAAGATGCGGGCAACCGTCAAGGCGGCCCACGATGCGGTTTCAATCCCTCTTCAGGGCTTAGCCGCGTTCGGGCTAGTCTCACCTGGTTGTTTGGGGCAACCAGGAAATCAGTTTCAATCCCTCTTCAGGGCTTAGCCGCGTTCGGGCGCGTGCAGCAGCTCAGCCAGCGGGAAGAAGACGATGAGGTTTCAATCCCTCTTCAGGGCTTAGCCGCGTTCGGGCCGGCCCCATCATCGGTGGCGGTATCGCGGTAGGATACGCGTTTCAATCCCTCTTCAGGGCTTAGCCGCGTTCGGGCCGCGTTTTGTTTCCAGGGGGATTTTGTGTTACGATTGCTTCATTAATATAGAATCCACCATCAGGCATGTTGTATCGGCCGCGGCCAGGTCTCTTTTTTGCCCGCCAACATGACACCAAAATGATCCGGTGGAAACAAAAACGCTCACCTCAAGTATAAATGCATTCGCCAAATCACGCCAACCAGACCCCAGGTCTGATTGAACGCAAGCAACCCGTCGGTATACAACCCGATGCAACGAAACACCACGACCAACCAGCACGACACACAACAGGTGTCACCCCAGGAGTCCCACGATGACCACTCTGCTCGAATGCCTGAACCGAACGTCCTACCGCCACCTGCACGCCATCGCCCGCGCCCACTACCTGCCACACCCGCAGCGCCACCCCCCCAAAGAGGTCTGGGTTGCCACCCTGCACCATTTTCTGACCCAACCCGATACGCTGCGCCAGATCGTCGCACGCCTGGGGCCTGATGAATGGGCGGCCCTCACCGCCCTGCATGACTCACCCCACCCCCTCGTGCAGCATGCCTTTTTCGTCCGCTTCGGCACGATCCGTGCCTACCGCCCGTGGGACCCATCGGCGCGCTTGCCCGACCAACCCTGGCACTACCCCGCCAATGCCAGCGAACGCCTCTGGTACCTGGGTCTGCTTTTTCCCGCCCCCACCACGCGCCCCGGCGGACCCCCCCGCCTCTGCCTGCCCACCGAGTTTCGAGAGGCGCCAACCCTGTTCGTCGATCATCCATCCGCACCAACCACCCCAACACCACTCGCTGCCGAGAACCACCTCCCCACGGCTGCCCTGGCGACGATGTACGATCTGGCCGTGCTTCTCGGTCTCCTGCACTACGACGACATCCCCCCCCGCCACGGCCGCTGGCTGCCGGTACGCTTCCTGGCTCGCTGGAGTCAACATCTGGCCCAACCTGTCGAACTGCCGTCGATCCGCTCCGAACGCCAGGCTCCACGCCTGCACTTCATCCATTACCTGGCCGAAGCGGCCGGTTTCCTCACCCATCACCGCGTCGTCAAACCTTCGCCAACCGCCACCCTGTGGCTGCAAGCCCCACCCACCGTACGCCTGGCCACCCTCTGGCAAACCTGGCGACAACCCGACCTCTGGCAAACCTACCGCCTGCCCGCCAGCGAAACACCCGATGCAATGGCCTTCGTGCAACATCTGCTCGATCGCCTCCAGACGGCGAATCACCGCGACTGGCAGACGATCGCGGCCCTACTTCAAGACCTGGCACGACCACTCCATGCCGAACCCGTCTGGTGGCAGGATCCGGTCCTGGCCCCCGTGGTGCCCGAAGCACTCGCCCACCTGGTGCATGGCCCGCTGCGCTGGCTGGGGCTGGCCGAAACAAATGCCGACGCGCCTTTTGCCGATACCGATGCCACGCTCGTACCAACGCCTCCGGCCGAGCTGGCCACGCGCTTTACCATCGCTGCACGCCAACACGCAGCGGGCCAGCCTCTATTCAACTTGTCGTCGCACACGCCGATCCTATGCACTATCGATGATCACCAGGTGACCCTTTCCGTCGATACCGATCCCGCCGCCCTGGCCACTATCGACCTGCACCACCTCTTCGAAATTCTGTGTCTGTGCGGCGGCCGGTCACTCAACCCCGCCAGCCTGAATCTGGCACTCGAACGTGGTTACGCCCTCGAAGCCATCGGACGTCTGCTGGGCGAGGTACGTCACCAACCCCTCAGCGCAGCCGAGTATGCCATCCTCCGCGGCTGGACCCTGATACCGGCCCCCCTGACCCTGCGCCAGCTCACCATCCTGGAGGCCGACACCCCCGAACGACTCACCGACGCCGTTGCCCGACCCACGATCCGCCCCTTCGTCCGCCGCACCCTCGGCCGCCGTGCCGTGGTGGTCGACTTTCGCCAGGTTCCCCAGCTGGTCACCCGGCTGCACCGTATCGGCATCGCGCTGCAGGTGCTCGTGCCTGGCCTGGCGCTCGATCCTGACGGCGCACCCCGCCCCGCCGGCCAATCCACCACCACCCAGCTGTCGAGTCCGGCCCACCTCCTGCTGGCCGGATTGGTCTACCGCCAACTGGGCCGCTTTGTCGGCTTACCGGTGACAGTGCCCACGGCGGTCCTCGACGAGCTGATGACCCAACTGCCACCCGCAACCGCGGCCGACGTCCAGGCCCTGGCCGAAGAGGTGCTCAATCACGTGCAGCAGGCGTTCGATGGCTATTCCGATCCGCCGCTCGATAACCCCTTTGCCCAGGACACCACAGTGCTGCCAGCCCTGCAGCGCGCAATCGCCGACAGCACGTCGATTACGTTCAGTTATTGGACCGCCGGCCGCGGCGAACTGACCCACCGCACCGTCGATCCCTACCGCATCGAGACACGCCACGGCGTGCCCTACCTGGTGGCTTACTGTCACACACGCCGCGCCGAACGCGTCTTCCGCATCGATCGCATCGTGGACATCACCGCGGCGCCGGGTGGTGGGGCTGAGCCCTTGCATCCAGTTTCACCATGATGGCCGCAAATCGGGTTCTTACCGCGAATCGCCGCCAATTCGCGCCAATGGTGTTGCGGCGAGTGGCCTGCGCCAGGTGTGCGATGCGCGTGACATGATAACTAGACTTGATAGAAGTCGCGCAGCCGTTCCACGGTGTCGACGCCCCATACTTCGACGCGCGGCACGCATGCCTCACACAGGTAATAGAGGCGTAGATTGTCTTCATCGGTATCGATCAGGCGCTGCAGTTTGCCCAACAGACGCTGCAAATCGCGTGGTTTCAGATCACACTCGAAGACGCTTTCCTGCACGTGCCGACCAAAATCTTTGAGCGCCTCCATCACCTTGGTGCGCCGCCGGTTGTTGGGGATGTCGTAGCTGATCACCACAAACGTCGTCTTCCGCGCCGCCATCCTCCCCTCCTATCCGCCCATCCGCTCCAATCCACGCCTATCACCCTACTCCCTAAGCCGGACGAGCCGGAACCAAACAGGTCAAAATTCCTGCTTTTTGTGCAAGAATTTCACTGAGTAGAACCTACTCGTACTCGTACTCAGTGCAACGGTACTCGTACTCGAATCCGAGGCAACGATCGAGTACGAGTACGAGTAGGACGGTACTCCCTACTCCGTACTCCCTACTCCCCACTCACTCCCTCACAACTCGAACGGTCGATACACCGCATCCTGCCCCATCACTACCCGTGCCAGATGGCGGACCTGCAGCTCGACGACGCGGCGCAGTGCGGTTTCTTCTTTGGTCACAGGAAAAGTCACCAGCCGGTTGATGTTCTTTTCGTACGCTGCAATCACCTTGTTGCGTCCTTCCTGTCCCAACAATACCGCCTGCTTGGGTTCGGTTTCCTTACGAAAATCCTTCGGACCCAGTTTTCCCTCGATGATCATCGGCACAACGACGGCATCCACCGTCAACGGCCGAAATTCCTCCATTACGTCGAGAGCCAGCGAAGGTCGTCCATAATCCAGCGCATGGAAATAGCCGAGGTAAGCATCGAACCCCACCAGCTGCACGGCGCCAAAGGCCGCGGTCTGCAGCAGCGCGTACCCGAAACTGAGCGTGGCATTGACCGGGTCGGGGGGTGGGTAGTAGGCACGACCGGTGAATCCCCACGCCGGCGGGATCATGGCTTTCAGCCCGCCAAAGTAGGCCGCCGCGCCGCTGCCTTCGTAGCCGCGCAGGCTGTCGATGTCTTTGGCCTGCAGGGCCTGCTCTTCGATGCGCTGCATCAGCTCGGTGGCGCGGCGTACGACGTTCTGCACTTCGCCCTCGCGACGTGCCGCCAGCCGGCCCAGCGTACGCCGCTGGTTGGCCAGCTTGCCCCGCACCACCTGCCGGGCGATCGCCAGGGCACGCGGCGGATCGATCATTACCTGCATCTGACGTATACGCAGCTCGGCGTTTTTCGACCCTGCCGATACCAGCCGGCCACGAAACCGGCCGCGACTGGAAAAGAACGTCACCTCGATCTCCTGCTGCAGAAGCTGCCCAATGAGCGAGGTGGTCAGCTCGACGTTGCCCATGACGACGACCTGGTCGACGTGCACCAGCGGCAGATCGAGCAGTGTTTCGCTGCCTTTGCGTACAATAAGCCGTTCGTTGTGTTTGTGGGCCACGGCGCCCTGTTCCGTCAGATAAACTGTTGGCATAACCGATGCCTCCTCAGCGTCAAAATCCCAGGTAGTGGTGTTCCCCGCGCAGGAAGAAATAGCCGAGAAACTGAAATCCTTCGTCGAACTGCACGAGTCGCGTCTTGTGCACGTTGAGTGACAGTCTCAGGTCGTTCAGCGTCCCCTGCAAGAGGCTGTGCGCGGCCTCGGCCTCCTGCCGGCGCCGGCAGAGAATGACCAGGTCATCCGCATACCGCACCAGCTGCAGCCCAGAAGCCGTCAGGCGTTCGTCCAGCGGGTGCAGATAAACATTCGCCAGCAGCGGCGAGATCGGCCCGCCCTGCGACGTGCCGGCGGTTGGCCGGCGCCCGGCCAGGGCATTCATGATATGGGCATCGATCCAGCTCTGCAGCAGCCAGAGCAAACCGCCATCGTGCAGCTCGGCCCGCAGCCGCAGCTTCAACAGCGCCGGGTCGATGCTGTCGAAACACTCCTTGATGTCGGCATCGACCACCCAGCGCAGCCCCTGGTCACGCAGCGTGACGACACGCGCCACCGCATCCTGTACCCCGCGCCCGGGCCGAAAGCCAAAACTGCAGTCGAGAAAGCGCTGTTCGAAATGGGGCTCCAGGTAATCGACAACGGCGCGCTGCGCCACGCGGTCGCGAATCGCCCAGAGGGCCAGGGGGCGCTGACCTTCACCGCTGCGTTTAGGTACCCAGACGTTCTTGACCTCCATGGGCCGGTAGGTCTGTGTCAACACCTCACGTCGCAGCTGATCCAGCTGCGGCTGGCGCTCACGCTCGAACTGCGCCAACGTCACGCCATCGACGCCCGGCCCGCCGCCGTTGCGTTTGATCTGCAGCCAGGCCCGTTCCAGGTTGTGGCGACCAAACGCCTCGCGCAAACCCGACGACGAACCGGCAGCCGGTTCCGGGCCAGCAGTCGGAGGTGCGGGCATCCCTCGGGCAGAAGTGGCCCCGGGCGCAGCAGCACGCCCCGGCTGTGGCCCCATCCTGCCTCTTACCGGCACCCGACGTCGTGGCGCAGCCCGCGCCGGCGGCACCGCCTCTGCGGACCGCACTGGCTCCGCCTGGGCTGAATTCACACTCGCCGGCGGCGCTTTGTTATGGGCTGGCGGTGGTGGTGGCCGCGAATCATGGCCTTCACCCATCGCCGGCACGTCACCCGACTGGGACGTATTCGCGACACCTGCATCACGTGCTTCCTGCCGCGCCGCCCGTGCCGCCATCCGCCGCAGTACCCGTCGCATCCCTCGCCACTGACTCATAACCCCTCCCCAACCTCCAATCCCCAATCCCCAACCCCTAACCCCCCAATCCCTAACCCCCAACCCCCCTCATCTACAGCTCCTCGCCACAGTTGTGACAAAACTGCGTTCCAGGCAGGGTGGGCGTCTGGCAGCGGGGGCAGGGTTCGCCGTCGGCGTCGTCCTGATCGTCTGCCGGTTCGGTGCCGTCGTGCGACGCGCTGCGACCGGATCGGTGGGACGGTTTGGCTACCCGCACGCGCGGCGGTGGGCTGGGTGTGGGCATCGGTGCGGCGGTCCAGGGCGACGCGGAGACTGAAGCTGGCTCGCTGGCTGGCGTGACGCCGGCGGTGGCCTGGGCGGTACCGAGTGCGGTGTCCATCGCTTTGTCGAACATCTCCTGCATGCGCAGCGCGCTGCGTTCTTGCACCTCGGAGAGGGTTTTACTGGCTGCATCCTGTTGGGCCAGCAGCTGCTGGTACATTTCCTCGATACGCGATCCCCCTTCGCCGCCCTGGCCGGCGGTGCGGAACTTCTCCTGGAACGCTTTGGCCACTTCGGGGGAATGGGCCGCCGCCTGGGCCAGGATCTGTTCGGGGGTCCAGCCCTGCATGGCACGTGTGGCGCCGAGTTCCTTGAGCAGCTGCGCCTGTTCGCTGCCGCTGCTGGCAATCAGGGCATCGATTCCCAGGCCGGACATGACTTCGAGGCGGCGCAGCTCGTAGGATCGCGCCGCCTCGGCGGTGGCCAGCTCACGCTGGTGACGCGCCGACTCCTCGACCAGCCGCAGCTCGAGTGCCTCACGCGCCTGCTCTGCGGCCAGGCGGGCCTCCTGGGTTTTGCGCTCCCAGTCCAACCGCTGCTGCTCGGCCTGCTTCTTCAGTTTGATGGCCTGCATTCGCTCCAGGGTTGCCGTCGCCAGCTCGGTATCGAGGCGGTCCTGTTCGCGTTCGATGGCGTCGACGTCGGCCTGGGTCTGTGCCTGACGCTTGCGCAGCTCCAGGTCTTGCACGGCATCGGTCAGGGCGCGCGCACGTTGGGCCGCGGCATCGGCGGCCCGGTCACGACGCTGCCAGTCGGCTTCGGCGTCGCGCCGCTGCAGGTCGGCCTGCCAGCGTCGGGTTTCGCTCGCCAACAGCGCTTTGACGCGCAACTGCTCGTTTTCCTGCTGGCGCAGGAGCTCGGCCTGCGTCAGGTCACCCTGCAGCGCGATTTGCCCCAGTCGCAGCTCGCGCTGGCGCTGTAAGTCGACCAGGGCCAGGGCATGGGCACGCGCGGCCTGCCAGTCGTCGCGCCCGGCGGCCAACGCTGCCCGCAAGGTTTCGATCTCATCAGTACGCAGAAGCTGCGACCGGTCGACTTCGGCCACAACCTGGGCCAGGGCGTCGGCCGTGCGCAGCTCATCGGCGCGATCGGAGAGCAGCACCTGGCGCAGCTGCGTCCATACCTGTGCCCGTGCCTGGTGGGTCACCACCTGGCGCATTTCGGTGGCCACGTCCTGCAGCGCCTGGGCCGACAGCACGTCGGCCAGGCGCTGCTGTCCGGCCAGGTTTGCCTCCTCGGTGGTGGCCAAAAGCCAATATTCGGATTGCAGCGCCTGCACGCCTTCGATGGCGGCACTTCGGTAGCGAGCCGTGCGCAGGTGGACGAAGGCCAGGCGCGCCCCAGGTCGTGGAACACGCCCATGAGTTGAATCCACAGCAGTGTTGCGGTCAGTGGGCGGGTGTGAGCGGTATTTTCGCCGTCGTGCATCCAGTCATCGAGCGTATTCAGTACCGCCGCCAGGTGGCCTTGCACGCTGAGCACAATCAAGGTGTAGGCCAGCGCGGGGAAAACGACCTTCACCGCGTCACGATCGCGAGCCAGGTGGATTTGGCTGGACAGGTGCTTCAGTTCGGTCAAGGCCAGATCTGGTTGTTCCAGGCCAATCACCTTCCAGGCGGATGCAGCGGTCCACTGGTACTTCCAGCGTTCGCCGCCGCTGGCGCGCACGGCGCTCCAACCGCGCAGCAGCTGAATAGCCAGCGGTGCGCACGCCGGGTCGCGCAGGGCCTGATCGAGGGCATGACCAGCGGTAGCCCGCAGGTAGGCCTGATCGCTGCGGCGCCAGCGTTCAACCACCGGTACCAGCAGGCGCTCGAAATCGAGCGTACCAACGCTGCCGAGCGCACGCGCCGCGGCACGACGCAGATCCGGACCACTGTGTTGCACAATCTCCTCGAACAGCGGCAGCAAGCCTAACAGGCGGGCATTGTAGTGCTCGTACAGGAACTGGCGCAGGGCCGCATGCAGCTCGGCATCGGCGAAGCGTACGTATTTGACCGGCACCGGGCCCAGGTCGGACTCGGTGGTGGCATTGACGATCTTCCCGCCAATGGCGGCGATCAGGTCGGCGTCGGAGAGGGCGAAGTGCGATGGACGCGCGGCGGCCTGGTCATCGTCGGGTGGCGATGGCTTATCACCGGTTGGGACTTCCAGCCCGCTGCGCGCCAGGATCAGTTGTTGAACCGTCCAGAAATCGGGCAGACGTACGTCATCGAACAGGGTGAGTGTCAGGGCCGCGTACCGGTGACGATCGTCGGGCAGGCTCTGGAACAGGCTGCGTGCCTCGGCGTGGGCGTTGGTCACCAGGTGCAGGGTCTGTTCGGCGATTGTTCCAAGCTCATGCGTTTGTTCGGTGGGTGATTGGGTCAGCTGACGGGCAAAGAGGCGCGCAAATTTGGCGATGCGCGCGGGGGTGCGCAGCCGTTGGGCCACATCGCCGAATTGAGTGGCCAGCTGTTTACGCACCTCAGCTGCATTTGCTGTGCCCAGCACCTGCTGCAGGTGGCGGTCCAGCACATCCGGTGCCGCGGGCAGGCCGGGTTCGACCAGAACGCCCTCGGCATCCAGGGTGTCGCGTACGGCGGCTGTCGTCAACAGCGGCGACGTTGGATCACAGACCAGGATGAGACGACTGTGCGCTTGCTGCAGCGTAAAGCGCACGCGTTGCACGTCGGGTGGGCGGCGTTGACCGAGCAGGGACTGCGCCAGGCTGGTAGTTTGTGTGCCGTGATCGCGCACAATGAAGCTTCGTCTGCGTAGCCGCGGTTTACAACCGCCATTACATGCGGACCGCCATTCACCGCCCTAATGTTCGTGTCTGTCCCATCCCCTGCGGGGTTTTCTGTCCGGTGCCGGCAAAGAGCGCGAACGCAGCCAGGGTTTGCAGCGCACGGGTCATATCATCCTGCCGGCGCAGGACCCGATAGGTGCAGGTGCCGGTGAACCCGTGAAAATTGTATTCGCCGTAGTGGACCATGCGGGTCTCCAGGTCGTATTTTTCGGCGACCACGTAACTCTCCACAAAATCGAGGATGCCGGCGGGCAGCGGAATCTTACAGAACGCCTCCCATTTGCGCAGATAGCTGCCAAAGACGCTGACCGGCAGCGGGAAGAGCAGGTTGGCGTCTCCTTGCTTGAACGTCGTCGGTGATGCGAACTGCAGCCCGATCTGGCGCTCGGTCGAAGCGGTATCGAGCAACTGCTCGTAGGTCGCCAACTGGGCCCAGCCGTGGGTGCGTTCGGGGGCAACGATGATTTCGTCGATGGCAAAGGGCTCGCCGTCGATGATGACCGGCTCGTTGTAAAGCTGTTTACCGAGCAGGACGTGGCTCAGTGCGGCAAAGATGCGTTCGGCAAGCACGGTGTAGCGCACACGGTAGATTTCACCGGGAACGGCCAGGCGCCGGCCCTCGTAGTCGGTGAAACGCCCTTGCAGCATGGAGACGGTGAAAGGTTTGAGGGCGTTGGCCGCGTGCAGTTCTGCCGAGAGGTCCGGGTCGACCTGGCTGATCATGTTGAGCAGGAGCGCGTGCATACTGCGGCCGGCGGAACGGCCCAGCGGCGCAGGGTTATGCGGGCGCAGATGGACGACGAAGCTGGCGAGCATCTAACAACTTACCTCGATTCAGGTGGATTCAAATTCATGATTTGGCGACCAGGCGTGGTTCGAAGCGAAAGATGAGCGGTGTCAACGCACCTTCGGGACGTCCGGTCTTGGCATTGTATTTGCTGCCGATCAGTTCGACATCATGGTCACCGTCGAGGCAGGCAAGGATCATGCCCATCGCCATGCTGCGAATGCCAGGCGTGATATCAGCTACGACATCGCGCGCGGGAATACCAAGTTGGTGAATTTCCTCCAAAATGCTGGAGATTCTGCGATGGGTCTTATCGAATACGAGCGCGTCTTCATCGAGTTCGATCGTGTACTTTTCGCCGTAGTGAAACTCGCACTGCATCCCCTTTTTCTTTCGCAAATATTCAACCAGGAGACGGGCGTAGGCAACCGACTGAGCCCCACCTTGTACCGTGTGGGTGCCCACCAACCAACAGTGTTCGAGGCGGTGACGGTGACAGAGAATTGCGTGGATCGTAGGTTGCAGGTTGGATTGCTCGACGAACAGTTTGTCGAAATCGAACTGTTCAATCGCGCTCTCCCTGTCCGAAGGCGAGAGAGCACGCGCGGGGGAGCCTTCAGCGGGAGTATAGAGTGGTACGAACCCCACAAACGCCTGCCGTGCGTGGTCATCGCACTCAGCGGGTGTTCCAAGGGCAAGGGGGCTCCAGATTTGCAGATCGATGATACGAGGCCGGCGGCGGTGCAACAGGAAGGCAAGCAACCACAGGATACCCGTCACCAGCCCCATCAGCGGCAAATAGGCCATGAGGCTGGCTTGTGACAGCCAATTACCAAGTACAGCAAGTACCAGGCCAAACCCAATTCCGGCCAGGGCTGCTGAACCTCGTTCGATCCAGATGATTTGTTGTGTCCAACGGGTCATAGTCATTCACCATTCAATACTGGCCGCAAGGTGGAATTGCCTGGATTTGCGGTTGTGTGGCCCATCGGGCGCTCATGACAAACCTGTGCACTCTGCGCTCAGTGTGATTGTAGCATATTGAAACTATCAGTGGTCTATCAACTTACTATCAATTCTGTGCGTTCACACCAGAAGCTCGAACACAGCCAACGATGAACTCAGCCGGTACCCTGTCGGCGCCCCCGTGCTGCATCGCGCAGCGCCTGCAGGTTGATGATTTCGGCGATTTCGTAGCGGGTCGGCGTGGTGTTGGGCACGGGCCGCAGGCGCAGGATGCTTGAGAAGTAGCCCATACGCCCGTGCAGCTCGGCGAGCACCGCGGCCGCGGCAGGTGCCAGGCCCGGCGGGTTGACGATGAGCGGCGTGGTTTGCCATTCCTCCGCTGAGAGGCCAACTGTGTCGACGAGGAGGCGTACCTGGTCGGCGAGGGGTTGGTCCGCGTCGAACTGCGGCATTTGACTGCGCACGTCCTCGATCGGCTGGCCGGTCAGGTATGCGAGCTGTGCGTGTTGGGCGGCGGTGATAGGGTGGCTGAAGTTGATGAGCAGCATAGGCGCACCTCGAAGTGTAGCCTGGCGAGATACGGTTGAAAAGTGCAGCTTGACAGCATACGGTTGTAAAAGCCGGAGTGTTCGCCAGATGTAGACCCTGTGCGTAGCCTGGATGTCAATCAACGCCTGGCAGCCAATAGATCTGGTTGTGCATTTCATCCGCCGTTACACGGTTCAGCAGCTTCAGCAGCCGTCGTGTGGTTTCCCCCACGGCCGCTTGTTCGGCCACGATAATCCCGCCATGGGGTCGACCCTGCTCGATCCACGC
This sequence comes from uncultured Anaerolineae bacterium, assembly GCA_964443225.1. Classification (GTDB taxonomy): domain Bacteria; phylum Chloroflexota; class Anaerolineae; order SSC4; family Amarolineaceae; genus SSC4. The sequence goes on along the minus strand of CAYUCC010000008.1, from coordinate 59,425 downwards.
CCGATGCAGCCGAAGGAAGTCGGCTGCATTGAAGGTAAACAGCGTCCGGTCGTCGGCCGCAGCGTGGACCAGTTGTTCGGAATCCGATTGTCCCCGGCGGTCCAGCTCATGGACGCTGATGGCATCGAATCCTCGCCTGCGGATGGCAACCGCCACTGCGGGGGAAACGTCTTCATCGAGGTAGAGTCGGATGAATAGGGCAGCGGATTCAGCCACAGCCGGCTCAACCCCCAAACGTTATCCGACCATCGGCCGCCACCTGCAAGCCGTACCGTTCGATCAGGCTCGCTCGTTGATTTTCGTCTATTTCTTGCTCGATCTCCTGCACGTGATCGTGGTAATAGCTCAACGCCTCGTACACCTGTGCTGGCGTCAGGTGCGGCAGCGCAGCCAGGATTTCGTCCACACTCAGGCCAAGTTTGTGATAGCCGACGACTGCCCGCACGGTCACGCGCGTGCCGTGCAGAATCGGGTGGCCGTCACAGACGCCCGGTGCGCGCGTCACGTAGCGGTAGGCTGGCGCCGGCGCGGCAGCCGAATGATTTGCAGCCTGTTCTCCCGAGTCTGCCAGGCTGCGCGCCACATGGTAGGTCACACTTGCTTCACGCAGCTGTGCCGGCGATTCAGGCGGAGTCGTGGCTGGTTGCGCAGTGGCCTGCGTCTGCGCCGCTGCCACCAACCGCTGATAGCGCCCATATTCCACGAGGGCGGCGCGTGGCGTCCCATACCTTTCGATGACCACGTCTTCCCCACGCAGCGCCCGCTCCACCGCCGCGCCGAAATTTTGTTGTACCTGACTGGATGGTAGTTGGACGACCATAGTTTATCCACCCCTTGAACTATCTTATCTAAGTTAGATAACATGTACGACTATAACATCAGAGTCCAGCTTTGTCAAGTGGCTTCCCCGGCAGAGTCTTTCGGGTGCTCATCCCCATCAGCTGCACGTGGCCGATACTCTGCAACTGGAATGCTGCCCGGTCGCTTCCGGAAACCCACCAGTTCCATTCCGGCCTGGGTTACGAATTTCTCCTGCTGGTGGTGCAGCCACTCGCGCTGGTTGGCACTGCCGACCGCCACGGCCCGCCCGGCCGGCTCCAACACGGGGTGTGGCACGACGAACGCATCGTCGTCCCAGCCCAGGAACCTGGCCAGCAGCGCAACCCATTTGGGGAGGATATCGGGTGATGGCTGGAGCCACAGCCGATCCAGCAGCGGTTTTGGCCCGATGCAGCAGCATACGCTCACTTCCAGCTCGAACTCGCCGTTGGTGAGCCGGTCCGCCTCGGCTGTGAGCACGATCATGTTCAGCAGGCCGAAGGCCGGGATGGCTTTCAGTTTGCCGAAGGGGGTGCGCTGGTACCAGCTGTTGGGGATGCGGGTGGATGCATTTTTCATACTATCTACTCCGTTTCGGGCAGCAGTTGCCAGTAGACCGCCGTCAGGTCATCGTGGAATGCCCGACCGGTGTGAGCGGTGTCGTGTACGATCCTGGCGAAGCGCGGGCGGAAATGCTCGATGATGGTTGTATGTCAAATGACGCACGTCAATGCACCAGCGCTGGCTGTCCAAGGCGAACGGACGCTCTGCAGCGATGAATTGACCGACGTGCAGGCGTTGGAGTGCAAGCATCCGGGCCATCCGTTAGTACGCGGCAAGGTCGAACGCCGGGAGTTCGAGTAAATTCGGCATGTCACACTATTGTTCATGATCAACTTTGACCTCGCAACGGGTTGGAAAGCGGGATCTTGCAGCCGATGGGGACGCGCGCTACCTTCCTGACCGACCCGGCCCACCGTATCGTCTTCCACTGCACGCCCAGGCACACCTCTTGGATGAATTATGAGGACTGCCACAAGATACATTAGATCAAGTCTGACAGGAGGATAACGTTAGGTCATGTCCTCGAAATGTTCATCTCTCAAATTCCAGTCTGGGATGTTCTGCCATCGGCTGGGCATCATCACACGAAGAAAGTGGATCTTCGTGTCATACTCGTTCTCAATTTCCCTCGCCATTGATTTCACTACAGGATCATAGTCGCCTGGGACATTGCTGAAAAGAAAGCACTCCAATCTTACACCATTAGTGGTAATCAGAGAAGGATGTTTTCTGAATAGTGCTTTTACGCGCTCGTGCAATTGATTGACTGCTTTTCGATGCGGCTCGGACTTGTCCGCAGCACTGTGAATTAGCTTGCATTCGCCAATAATCACTTGATGAAGCCCTCCCATTTCTGCTTCACAAAATGAATCGATTTCGTGCCCAAAAACTCTTATGCCCGAATTGCCCCCACTGTAGAACTTTCGCGTTAACCAAAGGGTGCATTGATCTTGAAAGCGCGCATCATGCTGCTTGTTATTAGTCATGTCACGCGGATCTACATGAAAACGATCTATCGACCGAGGATCTTCAGCACAGTGTATCTCTAAAGCATTGATTAATCGACAAAGGTCTTCACGTACTTGGTGTCGATTCAAGCATCGGGTCGGTGGCAAGGAAGAACACGCCAGAAACAAAACAACGCTAGGGCCAATTTCTGTCAGGGGTTTACCATTTCCTAGGGATACTGCGACGGAGATTAGGTGTTGCTCAGCGTCGGTAAGATCGCATTCCACGAACATGTCCTTAATGTCCGTGGGCAACGGACACTCTGGGTCAAGCGAGAGATAGTGGAAGGTCGTTCCGCTCACAAAGTGCCGCGCAATAGCTCGCGCCAAATCACCGCCAATGGTTGCTGGGCGACCCCGCAAATCAAGGAATTCGCTATAGAACTTCTTCAATTTCTGTGTCACAACAAACCAGTGTGTGCCTTTGTCTTGTTCGAGTTTGGTTAAAGCTTGAAGACAGGCGTCATTGGTTGCTGCAAGAGCCAATACATCTGGGGCAATTGCTATCCTCACGTTTGTTTCCTCACGGCAATGCGCGCGCCAAAGCGACAAGCTCGATCAAATCATCAGCAAAGAAATCATCGAACTCTGGTGGAGCTTTACTCACATCAAGCTCACCATAATGCTCAATTCCTATTTGAACGACTTTGCTGTGCAAACCCTCCTCTCTGAAAATGAAGTAGACTCTGAGATCATTTGCCGAAAGTATCCAATCAGGCACATCTTGTGTTTCAGATTGAAGGTTTTGCTTATTGCTTTGAAAAGTGAGGGTCTCAGCAGCTCTGCGACGAAGACGTAATAGGAGGTGTTCGCTGTGAGTCTCGATCAAGAAGCGCGGACCGGGAACGGGCAAGGCATTGTGGGCAATCGGAGTATGGGGTAATGCTCCCGATGTCTCCAGTGCGCTCTGGGTTCTTTTTCGCCAGTCAACAAGTAGACTGCGAAGGGCAGCCTCGATGAATAGATCGCCTAACTTAGCCTGGGCCGATGAATGGAGGTGCAATTCCGGTTGTTCGACGATGACTAAATCGCCCGGCTCCGCTGTAGCACACTCGACTAACACTGGAATTACTTGAGATATCCCATATCCGACGTCAGCCAGATTAACAAGGAGTCCCGATAAATCTTGAAGAGAAAGTTGGGTCAGCACACCAACATGTTCTGCGCTCACAAACGGTCTTACGTCAAGCTTCTCGGCCAGTCCGGCAGCCAGCAGCCAGGTATCGATCCTCTGCGTTGCGTTTTGATCTACATCTCCCTGCAAGAGTCGCACGAAGCCCCGCCAGCCTGCGTGTTCCAATGCTTCAATGTCCATTCGGCCATAGGCATAAACTCTGCGTGGTTCCGGACGAATCGGCCCCAAATGTACGAGCCGACGCAGAAAATCCGCCACCTGGCTCGTGATTTCTCCCAAAAGCCGGTCGACGAAATCATGCTGCGGCTGGCGGTTGGCTACCGCTTGCCGCGTAACCGGAGCTAGCCGAGGCAAGAAGCTATTCCCTGTATCGATCCCCCAACCACTCCACGAGCTGTCGCCCGCCTCGGTGTTACTGATCAGCAAGTCGCTGGCGAACCACCATTCTTCACCAAATGTGTAAGCATCATCTCCACCAAGTCGCAACGCAGAGAACACGTTGCATGTGTGGCTTGTATCGTTGCGGGCAACAACGCAACTAATGGTTACCTCCGACAACCTCGCCTGCTCATCGTTCTTGGTGGACTCGAAAACCAGCTCAGCCTCAACAGCCGTTGGCAGATATTCTCGCGTTGGCACCTCCTCGCCCCGCGTGCTCAGGTATTGTTCCAAGAGACCCCACAATTCGTCGAGAATCGTGAGCAGTTCGCAGCGAAAGCCGAATAGCATTCTGGGTAGCGGTTCACCCTCTATGGGTTTGCCCAGACCGGGCAGCCGATGAACTGTTTCCCAATACGGCCCCAGATCTATGCCCTGCGGTGATGAGAACCAGAGTGCACCGCGACCACTGGGAATATCCAGGCTTTGCCGTAGCAGTCGCAGCGCCCGAATGACTGCGCTTTTGCCACTGGAGTTGCGGCCAAACAGTAGGGTAATCGGCCGTAGTTCAATCCAGCCGCTATCCTCGAACCCCATGTAGTTTTCCAAACGGATGGCTTCAACGGTCAAGTTGACCTCCATCGCTCGTTACAAGCTGGGAAGGCGAGGAACCCAAAGTGATTCGCAGCACGACGAGATTCCTGTTCATTGCGGTCTAACTTCCTTTGCCTCCGGCCCTTTCATACCCGGTCCAACACGATACGTTACCGATTGGCCTTGCCGGAGCGTCTTCCGACCAGCGCCAAGGATATTGCTGTGATGAACAAATATCTCGCTGCCATCTGACTGCGTGATGAACCCGTAACCTTTTTGATCATCCCATCGCTTGACAATTCCTTTCAGGGTCGCAATTGTGTCGACTTTCGACTGGTTGCTAACACCTGTGGGTGGTTGATCCTTCCCGTGTATTGATGACGGAGTTGGCTGTGGGCGCGTGTGAGCGTCTGTTTGAGGCAACCGACGACCAGTTGCCACTGCGATTGGATCGGGCAGTGCAGGTCGTTCTTTGTACTCATTTATCTTATCTTCCCCATGCTCGATCTCCATGTAGCGAGTCGCGTCATTCCATGCCTCGGTTCCTTCACGCCACTCCAACATGGTCAACAACATACGGATACGTTCGACTTCAGCCAGTGACTTTTCGGTTGCAGCACCAATTTCGGAGAGTACGTGACGCTCGAATGCCTGCACATGGGCCAGAGGATCCGCCTCTTTCTCTCCCGTCTTCCAGGAAGCTCCCTCGAAGAGCGCACCGTATCGCTCCTGCCCGCGATGATTGAGCACTAATCTTGGCGCAATCGCCACCGCCCCCATGCCCAATGGTTTCCCCATACCCAGCTTGTGGCGATAGGTCTTACCAGGCTCGCCCGGCAATGCCAGTGCCCACCACAGCGCACCTAATTCCTCGGTTCGTAGATTCTCGAAACGAATTTTGAAGCTGAAGCTGACGCCGACCCGCAATGGCATGATGCGGGTCAACTGGTTGTCGTGCTGGCGTTCCTTGGCAGTGGCTTCAATGTCAGGATTGGCTCCCTTGTGCCAATAGAGTTTGTGGCCGCGTAGTCGTGTCTCATCGCGGTCCGTACCGTAGTGCGCCAATGTCTCTTTTCGATCCGGATCGTGGCCGGCGCGCTGATCCTGAACAAGATAATGCTGAAAAGTGGTAGGTTTGGGGCTTCCCAATGTGTGGGGAGTGATAGGTTCGGGTCGCAGCCACACCCCGTTCGTCGCTTCGATAAATCGAGCATCCTCGAAATAGACCCGACCTGCCCTTCCACGCGGAAGATCGCCGGGTTTCGGATCAGTGCAAGGCCCTGTACCTTCTTCTTCCACCCAGCCGAAGATAGCATCAGCAAGATCGGGGCGGGGATCAGAAAGTAATTTCTCTGGGATGAAGTCGGGAGGAATCGCTGCACGTTTGCTGTTATCACCAAAAAGCCGCATAGGTATGCGAAAATTCGGGCTGTGGCCAAAATAGACAACCTCGTTGCCTTCAGACACGTAGAACACGGGCGCGCCTTCCTTCAGACAGCCATCTCCTCTTTTGTCCCAATCGTGAGAGAGGTCTTCATGTTGGAATGGCGTTAGCCCAGCCAGATAGTCCTTCACTGCCTGTGGTCGGACCTTCAATGGTCGTGCTCTAGAGTCTCTGGCGAGCACCAGCGCATGACCCTTGCGCGGCGACCTCTGGCCCGACTTGCCAGTTTCGAGCATGTTTCCTGAACACACCAGGACACCTTTGTACTTGTAGCCAGCCTTTCCATCGCCAATTTGTGTGATGTATACGTACCGCCCGCTCTGTCCCGCACCGAAACCCACATCGAATGTTACGTCATGAAGCTGTGGGCGATAACCTTCGCTATTGAAACGAAGGAAGCCAGGGATGGCCCTGTTATCGATCTGCCGCTCCTTGACCTTCAGGTAAGCCGACTTTTCCGGCCATCCCTGAGATTGCGGCGTCAATGCTGGTTCCACAAACCAGTCATCGCCTTCCCGACGCAGATAACCGGCGCGGACATTGGCCCCGAAAGCCCCGATCACATCACGGTAGGGGTCGCGTAAGGGATCATCCCGAGATGCCGCCACCGCTCGAAAGGTGAAAGTGGGTTCCTTGCCTACCCAACGCATTCGGCCATAACCGATGATCTCGACCAGAGAGCGAATCATGCCTCGCAGAGAGCTGCCCGGGATGACGGGAACCGAGTGTCCTTCAACCTTTTCGTCCGAGATGGCAAAAAAAGGTGCTCGTTCTGACTTCTCCGTTGGATCGAGCTGATCCGATTTCTTGTCTCCCAGTCGATTAAATTGCTCAACAGAGAACATGCCGCGAACATAGGTAGGTGAACAAGTCTCAAGAGTACATTCGATACACCCTGTGAAACCCTCGGCGTCATGATAGGCGTCGTGATCAAGTGGCGGACGTGCCAGCACCATCTCTTCAGGCAACGGTACGAAGTTATAAGGTGCTCGCGCCCATGTTTCGTGGCCTTGGCGGTCGCGGCGTGGTTTTGTGGGGTTGCTGTGGTTCAGTGTCATGATATCCTCCTCAGGCAATGACCAAATCCACCAGCCGGCTCAAGCAAACAAAAGCCTGGCCGTAATCGTCGTAATCGATGTAATGCCGCACCTTCAACGCCGGTCGTCGGTTGCTATTGACAGTCCGAGGTACGGCATGACACGGCCCCTGTTGGCCTTCAACCAAAAGCGTGAAGTCTTGTCGCGGCAGAGCAGGCTGGCCCTGCCCCCACAGAAGATGGTTTACTTCGAAGGTGTTCTCTGGTGTTTTCGAGCCATCTACGATCTTACGAGCTTTGAAGCCTGCTCCCTCCCGCCACACCAGGATTTCGCCCGTCTCACCAAAGACCCGCGCCTGCTGCAACGTTTCGGTGCGCAACTCGACCGCGATGGTCGGATAGCGGCTTTTCAGGTCGAACACGTCGCTCGATAAAAGCAGCGATCCATCAGGTTCGCGCCGTCCCCAGATTACACCATCGTCGGCGTGGACGAGCAGCCACTTCATATCAGGGGTTGTTTTGGCAGCCAACCAGCCACGCAAACTGGAAAAGAACTCCTCTGTGATCTCTACTTGGTCTGTCATGCTGCCCTCCTACGCGCATCTTCAGGCATCCTGTACTGCTGCAACTTCTCGACAAATGCCTCCAGCTTGGCGGGGCTGTCTGCGGGGTCAAATTGTAGCCTATCGCCCGCTTGTTCGATGTGCCAGGTCGTTGGTTTTCCATGTTCATGTAGCGCCAGTATTGCATGCTGTCCTTGAAGGCAGCCTCGCCCAACGCTGCTCTCGCCGCCCAAAGGGAGATCGCCTGTCCACAGATCCTTCAGTACCAGCAGGAGAAGACCAATCTCCGCATCTTCTGGCCGGAGCAAATTGATATGTAAGTTCACTTTTGCCTGTTCGCCGCCGAAAGCTGGCTGCTGCGTGAAGAGCGCTGTCGGGTACGAACCTCCTGTGAATCGGTCAATCTTGACTCGGCTCTGCACCAGGGACTGCGTGTTTGCCAGCTCGGTCTCGCGCGTCAATACTCGACTTCCGGAGGGTTCATCGCCTCGTCCTTCGATGCGACGACCAAACATCTTGTCGATCAGATATTCAGCCTGATCGCGATCGTTCGGCCAAAGGGTATTGGCGATGCGGAAGGCCCGCGATCGCATTGCTCCTGCGAGGCTGGTGCCTGAGAGAATCGGACGGTCTTCGCCATTGCGTTTGGACGTCAGATGCACCATGTCAGGCGCGCCGGCAGCACCAGAACCTGAGCGGATCAACAGTGAACTGGCCAGAGTGCAGTGCACCTCCAATGTGAAGTGCCGTCTTCGATCACCGACGGAAGGATTGACGTCCAAGAGTTGAACGATGCCCTTGTCATTGGCAGGTGTTACCGACATTTGGGCGGTACGATCGTCTGCCAGCCAGGCGATCAGGCCTTTCGTTGTCCTTAGGTCGTAACGACGCACACGCCAGCTTTCCACGCAACATCGACCGAAGCCGCGACGTTTGCGCTGACCGAGGCCGATCTCACCAGACTCGAGACCATGGAGCGCCAATGCCAATGCAGCAATAAGACCCTGATTGTTTTCGGTAAGAAGAAGCTCAAAGGAAAGTGGAAAAGTTGTGCCGGCTTGGAGCAACTCGATGTCGTACTTCTTGCCCTTTACAGCTGTACGAGTTCTCGGGTCGATGGCGACGCCATCACGCAACTCCGTGCCTGGCGTATCGCCCAGAGCATCGTCTACCATCAACCAGCTCTGTATGCTGGTGCGTCTGCGTTGGTCGATTTTGCCGAAGAGCTGGTCAGCAAGGTCTGCAGAGCCTGCACCATATCCTCGCTCGAATTCACACAGATAATTGCGCAAGGCGCCTGCTAACGACGCTCCAGTCAGAAGGGGCTTTCCCTCCACGGGATCGCGCAGCAGCGGCATGTCGGTGACGCCAACGACGTCGCCATTGCCAAAGTGTGCTGGCGTTTCCAGGCGCAGTGTGCCTTCTATCAACACACGCCCGATAACTTGACGTGATGCACGTCCAATCATGAGCCTTCCTCCTTCGTTTGGTTCAGCTTGGTGGCTTTCTTCATCACGCCGTCAATGAGTCTCGCAATATACTCGACCCTCAGCTCTCGGGTGAGTCGCGCCGTCTGGCCGGCGACTTCGGGCAAGGCAGGTGGTTGCCCAAGCTTGAGTTGAATCTCAACATCCAGTTTACTGACTCGCTCCTCAATCCAGCGATCCAGGGGTGTGATGCCTACTCTGGCCTTCTCGAACTGCTCGCGCGCTCCTTTGAGATTAGCAAGATGTTTTGATATGGCGTCGAAATTGCTGACAACGAGTGCTTGTTGAGCTGCAGTACGCACTCCGGATAGCTGGGAGTTCTGTGGCCGATGAGCACCGAGCCGAACGCCGTTGACCGCAGCCGCCAGTTGACGGTCGAGCAACAGCCTCAGGCGCCTATTCGCCATTTGACGCGCCAGGGCTGCACTCATCTCCGTAAGTTCGACCGCTGCTAGATCTGGTAATCTCGCTTGTTCCCAGCGAAGCTCGGCATGACTCTGCAAGTTTACAGCCAGCCTGCCAAACCCTTCCGATCGTCGTTCGCCGATACCCAATTCAGTTAGGTGTCGTATGTCCTCTGCGCGAAATGAGCCAGCCGGGAAGACGAAGGCGCTGCCCATCTGAATGGCCCATGTTTGCGGCAGGGGTAAGCCCCACTTACGGTTGTATCCACCGACAAGGCGTAGGCTGTGATAACTGCGGAGTGGCTTCAACTCAGAAGCCTGCAAGAGCGTGCTCAACGCTCCGCCAATGTCGCCGTCAATCTGACCGTTCCTGCCGCGCACTATGACATCACTGAGCAGCGTCACCACGATCGATTCATTGTCAGGTCCGCTGCCCGAACCATACTCATTCCAACTACCCTGCACTAGCTTCACATCCTCGATGCGCACCAATCCGTAACCCGCTCGGTGGGCAGTGCCGATGGCGATCTCGTCTCGGTCCAACAACGCTTTTGCAAGGTCCAGCAGGTCATCATCGTTCGACACGATGGCGGCAGCCAGCACTTCGCCGGCTATCAGAGCGTCGTACCGATACACCGTGTTGCCGTCTCTGTCAGATCGCTCGTTGGCGTTTTGTAGGCTGATGTGAACATTGACCTGGCGTTCTGGTGAGACCATATAGGTTGTGTCGTCGCCCATGACACAGAATTGACCTTCCACGGGTTTGGGGTGTTCAAGCTCATGATCGGGGTTGACAGCCCAGTCGAAGGCAGTGCCCCATTCCCTACCGACTTCATCTTTTTCCGTCATCCAAGATAGTGGGCGAGGAAGGGCTCGTGCACCCTCGCGCCATGGGTAAGCGTTGAGATACAACACCAGGTTATCCAGGAATAGTCGACGAAAGGTTATGTCGGCAGCAGGATCAGACGAAGGAGATGCCTGCAAATAGAGCGTGGCCAGAGCCCCTCGAATGGCGCTGCCGGGTATAAATGGCAGGCCGATCGCGCTGTTCTCCTCACCGCTTTCTGCCTGGGAGACAAGAACAGGCTCCAGCAGTCGAAGCCGATATGTGATAGCTTTCATGCGCCCACCGCCTTCTGAAAATCGCCGAAAAAGGCGTCGGTAACTGACTGGCCATTTGCGTCGTAGAGTTCCGCCACCAGCCGACCTCTGCCTCGATTTCTGCCTGTGCCGCCGCGGCGTACTGCTTTGACGCAGGCAGCGAGCAATCCCAGTTCATCTGTGGTCGGTGTCTGTGCAAAGTGGAGCCTGGACTCGAACACCAGCCCACGCAGGATCACGCGCATAGTCCGGAGCGTTTCTTCTTTGGGCGCGCCGCTTTCTGCATCCATGGCTGTTTGACGACGCAGCGCAGTTAGGCTCTCCAGCACGGCTGCTCGTGTCAACTTCTTTTGATTGATATCTTTGGCAATGGCGGTTCTCAGGTCGGCGGGCAGTTCCGCCGGCCCAATGTGAAGATTGGCGGTTCCCACCAGCCCACTTCCTACGTCACCGAACAGACGATTGGCAGTTTGCTGCCACCGCTCCTTGTGCGTTTGACCTGCAACACTCAACGCATACAGGATGTCCGAGCACTCGGCGCCCAACAGCCCTTTTAGGGAGCGTCCACCAAGATATGGCAATCCGTAGGCGTCATGTTGCACTTCGGCATCCACGACGCCAGCCACACCATCACCGCGACCAAATGTTGCGTCGCTGAGCAAGCGAATTCGCAATCGGTATTGATTCGTCATGCGACTCCTCCTTCCAGGGGCACGAAGAAATCCAACGCTTCAACGGCATCGAAGTAACCGCATTCTTGTCCCTGCCAACCCTGTGTCCTCATGTCAGGGCGCTTCGGAATATCGAGTAACTTACCTTCGCTCGTGTCCAGGAAGAGTCTTACGGCCTCAGGTCCTGCACGTAGGGCATCGCGAAGGGCCTTGACTTTGTTGCGCCGACCATACCAGTCGCCGTTCTTCTTCTGGAAATCGTCCACCAGTGCCGTGAACATCTGCCATGAACGCCAGCTTCCGCCTGAATCATCGAGACTGACAGGCCTCATCAACAAGCTGTGACCCGTTTCAGAGTTGTACTCGCGCTGGCGAACTTGTGGCAGCGGCAGTACGAGACCCCCAATGGCGAAATGCCAGTCCAGAACCGTTGCCCCCTTCTCCCCCTCTTGTTCCAATTCTTTAATGTGCTTCTTGGCCGATTTGCAGAGTTCTTCTGCCAGATCATACGCTCTGGAGAAAGGGTAGTGGGACTTCACAACCGCTACACCCGCTCGAGCGTAGGCGCGTTCACCATCAGCCAGAGGCTCAGTAGTGAACTCATTAAGATACTTGGCGGCTAACTCCAATCCCAATCGCCCTTCGCAAACAAACGTTACATCGTCGCCGCCGAATACAATTGGCCGGAAGGGTAGTCTGTCCTTTCCGTCATCACTAAGAGGCACCGGCACCTTGTCAGCAAGCACGTACTGCAGGCTGCCGTTATCTTCACGTGGCCGCCTAAGGTTGTTAGGATCGAGCAGCATACCGACAGTTCTGTTAAGAGCAGATCGGGCGGCACTGCCTACAGAAGAGGAGAACTTTCGCAATTCGCGAACATAGGCCTCATCGTCATCTCCACACCTCTCACCGATGCGTCTGATTCGCTCACCCATGCTGTTGCCGTCAGTGTGGACCACAGCAAGGTAACTCGATTCGCCTTTAGCGCCCATCTTGTTGAAATCGTTGAGAAATTCAAAACCTGCTAGTTTGACACCCGAAAGGTGACGTACGAGTCGAGTTTCTGCGGCTTCCTTCGCATCGAGTTTCTTGCGTACCTCCGCTGAAATGAGGCGGCCATCATCCGAATCCACAGCCGGAGCGCCTGTAAACTTACATTCAGCCGTTACGGACAGGCCCAGCAAAGGAACGTTGCGTGGACGATCGAGTTTACGCAGTGCCAGCCGTTGTCTTAGACCTTGGTGCACATCCTTGAGTGGTCGGGAATCGAGTGCCTGCCACGCAACCACGATGCCTAGTCCAGGAGCATGCTCCAACACTCTGCGCGTCAGCTGCCGCGTGAATGCCTTTGCTCCGCTCACCGCATCCTCAGTGTCGGTAAATAGAATCATAGCATTGCCGCCGCCAGCGTAAACCACCTCAGCTAACAGACCATCACCTTGCAGAGTTTGTTCGGTGATCTTCCATCCATCCGGGTCGGTATCATCTCTTACAACATTGCACGATGTCGGCAAAGCTTCGTAAACCCAGTCTGTTGTTGCCCGCTGCACTAATTCCGATGCGCCGATGTTCTGGACCAATTGGTTGCTACCAAAGATATAGTTTTGGATGCCCGTTGCTTCGACGAGCAGAAGTACTTGTTGTGGCATGATACCTCCTTATTGGTTGGCTGTTTGAAACCACTCTAGGAAACCGTCTGATAAGTTCAAAAGATCAGCGCGTCCAAAGACTCTGATTTTGCCTTCAGCATCCCAGATCTCGCTGATCTCTCGTTGCAGTGACGCTGGTCTGTCATAGCAGCATACCAAGCCAAAGCGCGCTTCATCACCGCCAACCTGGCGCGCATGGGTGAAGACCTCAAAGAGATGTTCTTTGGCTTTGTCTTTTTGATCAGTCGCAATACAGGAGACGGTGAAAAGTTGGTAGCCACTCATTGCAGCCACATCCAGATCAAATGCACGAATACCGCGAATCTCGGGATTGACGCTCATGACGCAGTCATGCAATCCAACAGCACTAGCGATGGACTTAAGGACAAACAGCGAATGGTGCTCTAACCAGCCACCATTGAAGAACTTCGCGCAGCTAATCAGGCTTGAACACCCGAGCGTGTTCGCTACGGCCATCTCAGAGGCTACTCCACCAGACAACTCCGAAAAGCATTCCTTGACCGGTTTTAGTGCTGGGTATTCATCCGGTTTAGGAAGCTGAGGAGCATCAGCAAGTGTGCCCATCCAATCTCGCCACTGCGAAAAACCTTGAACATCAGTATGTACCTCAGCAATGGCACGACACAGTTTGGGTTGCAGAGGTGTCTCAATAGGCCGTTTCTTGGCGGGTATATGATAACCGTGGAGTTGCAGCAAGTCAATGATCCCAACGGGTAAGTTCTGACCAATACTCACCCACTGGATTGGTTGATCACCTGGGTCAATGACCATGGACAGACTGCGTGCATCAAGATAGCTGAAACAACCTTTCGGAAACGCCTTGCGCAGGGTGTAATAAGCATGCACAGCCATGGACTTCGTCCCGCCCGAGTAGTTGAGGCCAACCCGCTCGCCTTCTGCGCCGATGTCCCAAAGAATCTCACCGATCTTGGCGACAATTTCGTCTCCATCCGCTTCATCGATCTCGCGAGGAATGATGGTGAGGTCGGGTCGTTCTCGTCCAAGTAACCGCTGCAGTCGCTCGGCTACTTTCAGTGTATCCGTGGAGTGAAGCAGGTAGATCGTGGCGCCATCCGCTGCCATCACGCGTCCAGACACGTAGTTCGGCAACGGGTTTGTCCCGATCAACAAGAACAGAATGTTGCTCTGATACTGACTAAAACGGTCCAGCATTCTCAGTACCTCAATTTCTCAATAGGCTCAACGCTCAATCTGCGCTCGGCCGTTCCATCCCCCGCCCCAACCCTCTCACCCAATGCACTCTCCCACAACCAGGACGCGAAACGGGGACGTATCGATTATCACCCCACCAGCCCGGCAGTTCCTCACAGAAACCCCCCAACCCACCTGCGAGCTCTCTCCGATGCCACCGCCGGCCCTCCTATGCCATACTCAGCCTACATCATAATACCGCTCGAAGTGCCGGCGCAGGTCGTGATAGGTCAGCCGCTGATTCTCCGGCAAACCCCACACCACCCGGTACTCACCCAGGATGACACTCTTGTGACTATCCACCGTCTTCAGCGTCACCCCCAACCGCTCCGCGACATCCTGCGGCGCTAACCCCGCCGCCAACAACCGCAGCACCTCCTGCTGCCGATCGGTCAACCGGCCGATCACCTCCCGGCATCGAGCCCGCGCCGCGGTGTCCAACACCCACGTGCGCTGACCAATCGCCTCCCCCGAGCTGACCTGCGTCAGCTGCCGTAACGCCGGGAAGTACGCGCCCCACGGCGCCATCGGCACCGGCACCAGCCGCACACCCGCCCCCGGGTTGACGTGCATGATGGCGCCGTCGCGCGCACGCTCACGCAGCTCACGCGGGGTGTATAAGTGCCACAACCGGTCCTGGTGATCGAAATGCAGCGCCGCCGCCGACATGGCCAACAAGCCAATCATGCGCGGCCCACCCGTCACACACAGGTGCAGCCGGACCCCTGCCTGCTTCAACCGGCCAATCACGGCATACACGGTCTGCCACGTCGCTTCCGCCGTGCCCTCGTCGTGAATCGTGGCCAACGGCACCTCACCGTGACGGATGACCTCGCGCTGCATGCGACACGGCCGGCTGTGGTACAATCCATGGGCAAACTCGGCGCTCAACAACGCCAACGCCCGCTGCAAACGCGCCTCCCCCGGCGCCGGATGGATGACGATCACCTCGGCCACCGGCTCACCCCGCGCCAGCAACGCGTCCAAAACAAACGTTACCACCTGCGGCTGGCCACCCGCCGTCGCGACCAATACACAGGACGATCCAGGAGCACTCATGCGATTCTCACCCGATACCCTCCCCGCCGTGCTGATCGGCGGACCCCCCCACAGCGGGAAATCGGTCCTCATCTACAGCCTCAGCCAGGCCCTGCGCACCCGCCAGATCGACCACTACGTGCTGCGCGCCTGCCCCGACGGCGAAGGCGATTGGGCCAACGAAGCCCAAAGCGACCTGGTGCGCGATATCCGTCTCAAAGGCGCCTGGACCCCCGAGTGGGTCGCGGCGATGGTGCGCGATATCAGCCACCGCCACCTCCCCCTGCTCGTCGACGTCGGCGGTAAACCAACCCCCGAACAGGAACAGCTCTTCGACGTCTGCACCCACGCCATCCTGCTGACACCCAACGAAACCGCCCGCCTCGACTGGCAAACCCTGGCCGCCCGCCATCGCCTGCCCGTGATCGCCGACCTCCACTCACAGCTCGACGGTAAAGGCGTCGTCAGCAGCACCTCCCCCATCCTCCAGGGCCGCCTGACCGGGCTGGACCGCCACACCACCGCCCATGGCCCCGCCTTCGATGCCCTGGTGACCTATCTGACCACCCTGCTCGCCCGTGATCGCACCACCCTGCGCCAACAGCACCTGGCCATGGCCCCCGTCGAACTGGCCGTCGACCTGGAACGCGTGGCATACACCCTGGGCATCGCCTCGCCCGGCCAACACTTCCTCTGGCAGCCCGGCGACCTGCCCGCACTGCTCGACTATCTGCCGGCCGCCACACCCCTGGCAATCTACGGCCGCGCCCCCGTTTGGGTCTACGCCGCCCTGGCCGGCCTGGCCGCACCCGCCCCCCTCGTTTCGTTCGACGTGCGCCTGGGCTGGGTGACGCCGCCCGCGGTCACCTGGGGACCCCCACCACCCTCATCACCCCTGGCTGTGTCGGTCCACCCCATCGGTGACCACCTGCGCTATGAGTTCCAGCTGCCCACGGCCTACGTCGACCGCAGCGAACTCGACGTCCTTACCCTACCGGAGCCACCGCCGCAGCACGGTATCGTTCTGAGCGGCAAACTGCCGCAGTGGCTGTGGACCGCCCTCACTCCCGCCCTCGCCAGCCACGCCCCCTGGGTGGCCGCTTTCTGGCCACAAGGCAACCAACAGGCCATCGTCGTGGCCTCGCGCGAGGTCGAGCACCCCGTCGGTACCCTGGTCAGCAGCCAGGCCGCTGGCTGATCACCTACCACCGCGTGGCGCTTTCACAGGGTGAGTGTTGCCGCGACCTACCGGCAAGGGACAGTCCGATGAAGCTCGGCTACCGCCGAATAAAAAACCGTGGCCGGCGCATACGCGCGGGCCACGGCAGTCATCTGTCGTGTCTGGAATCTATCATCGGGCGGATTACCAATCAACATGGCTGGCTCCTGGGTCTCCAACGGGGCATCGAGCACCATGACACCCCACCCACGGAGCAAATCCCGGCGGGGTGCGCATACCATACGACAAAGATTATAACATGGTTGGTTTCAAAAACGCAACCGCAGCCAACCAACAATCACGCGGCAGCAAAACCCCTACCCTCTTCCCACACACCCCCACAAATTAGCGCCCATTGGCGCCAATTCGCGGTCGATCCACAACAATTCGCACCCATTCGCCGTCCACGCGAAAAAATCGCCGCCAAATTCGTTATCCTCCATAACCACACACCCCAGGAGGGCCTATGCTGGCGCGCGTCACGAGTTGTGCATTGATCGGACTGGAAGGCGCAGTCATCGCCGTCGAGGTCGACATCACCGCCGGCCTCCCCAAAGTCACCATCGTCGGCCTGCCCGACGCCGCAATCCGCGAGGCCGGCGAGCGCGTGCGCAGCGCGATCATGAACTCCGGCTTCCACTTCCCCGGCACCCGCCTCACCATCAGCCTGGCCCCCGCCGACCTGCGCAAAGAGGGACCCGCCTACGACCTTCCCATTGCCCTGGCGATCCTGGCCGCTACCCGCCAGATCCCGGTCGACAGCCTCGACCAGAGCATGGTCGTGGGTGAGCTGGGCCTCGACGGCGAGGTCCGTCACATCAACGGTGTGCTGCCCATGGCTGCCCTCGCCGCCGAACGCGGCATCCGCTGCCTCTACGTCCCCCAGGCCGACGCCCCCGAAGCCGCCCTGATCGACTCACTTACCGTGCTGCCGGTCGATTCGCTCAACGCGGTTGTCGCCCACCTCAACGGCACCCTGCGCATCCGCCCCTACACCGCCCGCCTGGCCTTTGCCGAAGAAGAGATGGAAGTGACCTACCCCTTCGACTTTGCCGATATCCGCGGCCAGGAACACATCAAACGCGCGATCGAAGTCGCCGCTTCCGGCGGGCACAACGTGCTGATGGCCGGCCCCCCCGGCGCCGGCAAAACCCTAATTGCGCGCGCCATTCCTTCGATCCTGCCGCGCCTCACGCTCAGCGAAGCGCTCGACATCACGCGCATTTACTCGGTGGGCGACCTGCTGCAGAACAGCAGCGGTGTGCCGCTCATCCGCCAGCGCCCGTTTCGCGCGCCCCACCATACGATCAGCCACGCCGGCCTGGTTGGCGGTGGACGTTGGCCGCGCCCGGGTGAGATCAGCCTGGCCCATCGCGGTGTGCTCTTCCTCGACGAGCTGCCCGAATTCGACACCCGCACCCTCGAAGTCCTGCGCCAGCCGCTCGAAGACCACGTGGTGACGATCGCACGCGCCCAGGGCAGCCTGACTTTCCCCGCCAACTTCATGCTCATCGGCGCGCTCAATCCCTGCCCCTGCGGTTATTACGGTCACCCCACGGTGGAATGTACCTGCTCCTCGGCCATGATCGCCCGCTACCAGCACCGCATCTCGGGTCCGCTGCTCGACCGCATCGACATCCACGTCCAGGTGCCGCCGGTCGACTTCGACAAACTGACCGACGACCGCCAGGGAGAACCGTCACGCACCGTGCGTGCCCGCGTCGAAACCGCCCGTCAACGCCAGGGTGACCGCTTCAAAGGCAAACCCCACCTCACCTGCAACGCCGACATGGGACCCAACGAGGTCCGCGCCTTTTGCACCGTCGACCACAGCGGCCGCGCCCTCTTACGCGCTGCCATGCGCCAGCTCCAACTCAGCGCCCGCGCCTACCACCGCATCCTCAAACTCGGCCGTACCATCGCCGACCTCGCCGCCAGCCCCCACATCGAAACCGCCCACCTGGCCGAGGCGATTCAATACCGCCCGCGGCAGGGGACGTAGAATTTTGGATTTTGGATTTTAGATTTGGATTTGGATTTTGGGCCGGTGCTGGGCCTTACTTCCAGCTTGGGCTGCTGGATGCTGTTGGATTATAATGGTCATGCAGCCGGCATTTTACGTTGGTCGAGGAGGAGCATGATGCAACGCCTACACCTGCCCGTCGCCAGCCTGGTTGGTCTGCTGCTGCTCGTGGCCTGTGGTGGACCGCCGGCCACACCAGGTATGACAGCGACTGCGCCACCAAACCAAACGGCCACGGCGGTGCCAACTCAGCCGGCCACTATCGTGGTGGCCAGCCCGACAGCGACCGCCACGACGGCCTCCGCCACCGCCGCGGTCAAAACGGCAGCCACCGACATCCCCACCGCAATCACCAACACGGCAACCCCCACCCTGGAGAGCCCGACCGCGACGCCGACCCAGGCCGATCCCACCGCAACGCCGACCACCGCTGCGACAGCCACCCGCACGCCCACCCTCGTACCGCGCCCCACCAATACACCGCCGCCGGCCGCGCCGCGTGTGATCTCGTTCAGCGTGGTGCCGACCACGACGCAGACGCTGGGCGAGCGCCTGACCCTCACCTGGCAGGCGGTCGGGGAGCGCGCCCAGATTTGCCCCATCGCCGGCCGGCCGTGGGAAAGCCGCTGCATGCCGGTGCCGCTGACGGGCCGCATGGAATTTACCAGCACGGAAGACACGGTCGCCTACGATGGTTTGGGGCTGATGGTCACAACGGGGGACCAGTTTGCCTGGTCGGTGCAGCCGGTGCGGCTGCTGTGCAACGGCTGGCGCGACTGGTTCTTCGCCAACCCGCCGCCGCGCTGCCCGGAAACGTCGCCGCAGCGGTCGGCGGCTGCCGCGCAGTATTTCGAACACGGGTTCATGGTGTGGATCGAGGCCAGCGACACCTTTTACGTGTTCTACGAGCCGGCGCCGGGCGAGCTGCCCACCATGGAGATGCTCATCGGCCCCGCGCAGCTCAAACCGGGCGCGTCACCTGATAACCGCGTCGGCGAAACACCGCCGCCCGGGTTGTACGAACCGGTCAGCGGGTTTGGAATGCTCTGGCGTGATGAGTTGGAGGGGCTGGGCGGCTTCGACGTGGGCTCAGCCGAACGGGTGCGCCAGCGGTTGGGTTGGGCCCTGGCACCCGAGTTCGCCTTCGATACCGCCCGCCAGTGCCAGATGCCGACACTCTACCGCAGCTGGCGCTGCTACTTGCAGGGGCCGGGCAACAAGGTGCTGGAGATGTTCCCCGACTCGACGGCCCAGGCAAGGTTCATATGGAAGGAGCGGTAGCAGAGAACACGATGGCTGGTGCCTACGGCAGCAAGACGAATCCCATGATGCGGAAGTGACCGTCGAAGCCAAACACTTCCGTGATGTTCTGTGCATGCATAACGGCAAAGCTCACTGCGTCAGCGTAGCTGAAATCCTGATCGGTGTAACGACGGAGGATGGTTTCTGCTTCTCTTTTGGATACGTGTGCCATCAAAGAGGGTAGTAGCCACATCGGCTGCCGTGATAAGAGAGTGGGGGTTCACCATGCTTGCTAATTACCTATTCTTACGGTAACATTCCCACAATCGAACAGTGCCATTGACCATACAACTTGCAGAGGACAGAACCATGTTAGCAACCAGAACACTCGATGAGTTGATCGTGAAGACTCCCAGCATTCACAACGGACGACCTGTCCTTGCTGGCACAGGCACTACAGTGCGTGCCCTCGCCATCATGTACAAACAGGGCTATAGTCCAGAGGACATCACCATCGAATTGCCATTGAGTCTGGCCCAGGTATATGCCGCGCTTGCCTACTACCATTTGCACACGGAGGAAATCGAATCCGACATACGCGCTGATTCAGAACTGGTACTGATCGCGCGGCAAGGTCGTAACATCAATGCCTGAATCCATTCGCCTTTACGTCGATGAAGACGCCCAACGTACCAGCCTGGTGCAAGCGCTTCGCGCGCTGGCAGACTCAGTCCCTCGATCGAACCGCAAAGGGCAAAAACCGCCGCACCGGCAGGCTGGTGGCATAGTTCAGATCGCGGAAGTCCCCATCGTAGAAGCTGATGTGCAGGTTGTCCTGCGCATCGAGCGCCAGCGACGGGTAGGCGCCCACCGCCCACCGCGCCACGACGTCCTCGGTTACCCATGCACCGCCGGTCTGGCGCGCCACCTTGAGCCCGCCGCCGGTGCTGCGATAGTAAGCAATCACCGGACTCCCCTGGTGATCCATCGCCAGCGTGGTGTACAATCCCACATCGCCCGCATGATCCACCGTCTCGACGAGCCACTCGCCGTTCACCTGCTGCGCCACCTTGAGGTCACCCTGCGTCCGGTCGTAATAGCTGACGACCGGTGCGCCCGCGGCATCGAGCGCCAGTGAGGTGTATAGGCCAACGTCCCCGGCGCGGTCGACGGTCTCGACCACCCAGCCGCCATCACCGCCGTGAGCGACCTTGAGGTCACCCTGGCCGCGGTCGTAGTAACTGACGTGCAGGCGGCCCGCAGCGTCCCGCGCCAGGGAGACGAACGTGCCCACGTCCCCTGCCTCGTCGACGATCTCGTGCGTCCAGGCGCTGCCGGTCCAGCGCGCCAGCTTGAGATCACCGCGGGTGCGGTCGGCATAGGCCACGATGGGCCGCGCATCGCCATCGAGGACGAGTGATGCGTACGCGCCGACGTCACCGGTACTGTCGACCGTCTGGGTGATCCAGCCGCCCGGTGTCCGCTCGGCCAGCCGCAGGTCCTGCTGGTTTCCATCATAATAGGCAATCAGCGGTGTGTTGCGGTCACGCAGGGCGATGTCGGTGAATCCACCGTCCGGACCGATTGTTTCGAGTGTGTGCACTTCCCACTGCCGGCCGCTGCGCTGCGCCACCTTGAGCCAGCCGCCAGCCCGGTCTACGTAGCTGACGTGGGCGCGACCCAGGTCATCAAGGGCCAGGGACGTGTGCTGCCCCACGTCAGGCACACGGTCTACTGCCGTTTTGTTCCATCGATCACCCATCCAGTGCGCCACCTTCAGACCCCGGATGTCCCAGGCGTAGTAGGCAACGAAGGGGTCACCCTGGCCGTCCAGGGCCAGTGACGTGTACCAGACATTGTCCTCGATGGGCCGGATGTGCCAGGTGCCGGCAACCCGCGTGGCATAACGCGCGTCACTATCAGGCCCCGTGTACGTGATGGCCGGACGTCCCGCGGCATCGACGGCGATCGACGTAAAGCCGCCCCACCAGCGTGAGTTATCGACAACTTCGATCGCCCAGCCGCTGCTTGTGCGCCGGGCGTACTTCAACTGGCTGCTTTCATAGTCCAGGTAGCTGACGTGTGGGTTGCCGGCGTTGTCGAGGGTCAACGAGTTGAACTCGCCCAGGTAGGCGGAATCGTCGATGACTTCGACCTGCCAATGGTCACCATTCCAACGCGCGTACTTCATGCGCCCGCCGGCGGGCAGGACGTTGAAGTAGGCCACGTGCGGCGCGCCCCCGGCATCGAGCGCCAGCGAGATGTACATCTCGGACCAGCCGGCGTTGTCGATGGTTTGCACCTGCCAGGTACCAGCCGCCAGGGTGGCATATTTGAGTACACCGTGGCTGCTGTAGCTGAGGTGTGGGCGGCCGGCAGCATCCAGCTCGAGGCTCGTTTCGTAGAAGATTCTGCGGCCCGGTGCGGCGGTCTCGACGGTCTGTACGTCCCAGCCGTCGCTGGTTCGCCGGGCATAGAGCAGCGCGGTGTTGTTGGGGTTGAGATAAGCCAGGTGCGGTGTGCCGTCGGCGTCGAGGGCCAGTGCGGCTGGCGCCTGGTAAAAATCGTAGACGGTGCCAGGTGCATCGGCGACGACGGTGTGCTGCCAGGCGGTGCCGTCGAACCAGGCATAGGTGACGTGCTCGCCAACGTACGCGATGTGCGGCTGCCCCCGGTGATCCAGGCGCAGGCTGCGGTCGCCGAGCTGGAAGAGGTTTTTGGGACAGTCGGCACACTGGATGTCCCAGGCCAGGCGTGCCGCGCCGGCCATCTGCGTAGGGCGCGCAGCCTGGGCCGCAGGGTGGCTATTCGCGTCGCCGGTGTGGGTGCCAGGCCACCACCCTGCGGCCTGGGCCGCGGGGTGGCTACTTGCGTCGCTGGTGTTGGTGCCGGGCAGCCACCCCGTAACGGCCAGCAGGCAAACCGCAAGCAAAAGTGACACCCACCGGCTCCGGTGCAAACCGGAGCCGGTGGGTGTCGTCTTATGAATCAGGCGCCGCCTGGCAGGTTTGCCCACCTCACTCGAACAGCGGCAGCTTCTTGTCCACTGACAATGCCGCACCCAGGATCAACACCGGAATCAAAGCGTGGAAAGCTACCAGGAGTGACGGAATAACGATCAGACCGAGGCCAATGCTGGCCAGCACGGTCACGATGTACAGCGCCAGCGCCCACTTCTTCCAGAACCACAGGCCCACAGCCGCTACCACGCCGAGCAGGGCCACCAGGCCGGCGGCTGTCAACAGCAGCGGCAGATTGGGATCATCCTGTCGCAGGAAAGCCACGGCCAATACGGCGCCGACGATGGCGTCGATCAGAACCAGGGCCAGGGCAATCGTCAGCAGCGTGCCACGGGTCTTCTGTTTGGCCTGTGTTTTGCCGGACTGGGCCTTGCTGTTCTGGGTCTTATTCGCCGGTGCTTTAGCTGGTGCAGGTTTGCTCACCTGTCCGTTGCCCGCTGAGGTTGGCTGCCCGCCTTGAACCGTTGCCGGCTGCCCCCCCTGCGCCATGGCCTGCTTCTGTCGTGCGGCTTTGCGCCGCGCAGAACGTTTGCTCATCAGAATGAATAAGTTCCTCCTTGCTTGAATCTGGGTCGAATTATCCTGGACATCTCGATTTGTGTCAAAGCAGCGACCCACGGGCTTGTATTGGCAGATTGTTGATTGTCGGCTAAAATATTCCTGCCAGGCCGGTTTGGATTTTGGATTTTGGATTTTAGATTTTGGATTGATTTTGGATTGATTTTGGATTGGGAGGATGCATGAAGGTTTTGGTGACCGGGGGGGCCGGGTATATTGGGAGTGTGGTGGTCGAGCAGCTGGTCGAGGCGGGTGAAACCGTCGTGGTGTTCGACAACCTGTCGCAGGGGCACCGGGCGGCGGTGCATCCGGGGGCGGCGTTCGTCCAGGGCGACCTGGCCGAGCGGGCGGCGATCGACGAGGTGTTTGAGGCACATGAGCCGGATGCGATCATGCATTTTGCCTCGTACACGCTGGTGGGTGAGTCGATGCAGAACCCGTTTCGTTACCTGGGCGAGAATGTCAGCAATGGGCTCAACCTGCTGCACAGCGCCGTCGAACACGGCGTGCGTCGGTTCATCCTGTCGTCGACGGCCAACCTGTTCGATGAACCGGAGCAGATGCCGATCACGGAACGCGAACGGATCGTGCCCGGCAGCCCGTACGGCGAATCCAAGTTCATCCTGGAGCGCTATCTGCACTGGCTGGACCGTATCTACGGGCTGCGTTACGCCGCGCTGCGTTACTTCAACGCCGCCGGTGCCTCGGCGGCGCGCGGTGAGGACCACGACCCCGAAATGCACCTGATCCCAATCGTGCTCCAGGTGGCGCGCGGCCAGCGTGATCACGTGACGATCTTTGGCGACGACTACCCGACGCGCGACGGGACCTGCGCACGCGACTACATCCACGTCCTTGACCTGGCGCAGGCCCACATCCTGGCGCTGCACGCCCTGGACCAGGGCAGCCGCACCTACAACCTGGGCAACGGGCAGGGGTTTACGGTCAAAGAGGTCATCGACACGGCGCGCGCCGTGACCGGGCACCCGATTCCGGCGGTGATGGGTCCGCGGCGGGCCGGTGACCCGGCGGTGCTGGTGGCGGGCAGCGACAAGATTCGTGCCGAGCTCGGGTGGGTTCCGCGTTATCCTGATATTCGCGACATCGTCGAAAGCGCCTGGCGCTGGCACCTGGCGCATCCAAACGGTTACGCAGACTAACAAACCATCCGCCCGATTGACCACAGAGAACGCACAGTGCACACAGCTTTTTATTTATGTGTGGGCTGTGCGTTCTCTGTGGTGGTTGGTGTGCCGTGCGGCTGTCTCAGCGCGCGTTGAGGGCTCGCAGGACGGTGGTGTGAATGGAGCCGGCGGTGGCGACGGTACCCAGGCCGGTGATGGGATCACCGCCGTACCAGTCGGTGATGCGGCCGCCCGCCCCTTCGATGACGGGGATGAGCGCCATGAGGTCCCAGGGCGCCATGATCGGGTCGGTCATGATGTCGGCACCGCCGGTGGCGACCAGGAAATAGCCGTGGCAGTCGCCCCAGGTGCGGTAGATTTTGACCTGGCGAGCGAGCGTATCGAAGGCCGCGCCGTTGTGGTGGGCATGCACGTTCCAGTGCGACGTCGTCAGCAGCAGGGCATCTTCGATGCGGGCACAGGGACGTACGCGGGTCGGCTGCCCGTTGAGCCAGGCTGCGTGGCCGGTGCCCACCAGCATGTCGCCCGTCACGGGGTGATGGATGACACCGACGATGGGGCGACCGTCGCGCAGCAGCGCAATCAGCGTGCCAAAGAGATAGGTGCCGGCGACGAACGATTTGGTGCCGTCGATCGGGTCGAGCACCCATTGGTACGCCGCACCGGGTTGGTGCACCCCGTACTCTTCACCGAGAATGCCGTGGTCGGGAAACCGGTCCATGATCAGCTCGCGCATGCGGCTTTCGGCCTGGCGGTCGGCGATCGTGACCGGGGTGTCGTCGGCCTTGGTTTCGACGGCATAGGGCGTCCGGTAGTGGCGCATGATGATGGCTGCGCTGGCAAGCGCCAATTCGCGGGCAAAGGCAAGCCAGGTGTCGAGCCGGTCGCGGTGCTCGGTACCGCTGAAAACAGGATAATCAGGCATCCCCAGCATCCTTGGGTGGGCTCTTGCTGCGCATGTAGAAGATCAGCACACCAATCACCATCGTCATCGAGCCCGCCAGGGCCAACAACGTCCACTCCCCGTTCCACGCCACCACCTGCTCCAGGAATAGAACAGCCAGTACGATGATGATGACGCTGGCCAGTTTGTACTTGAGGCCATCCAGGTCGTTGACCGAGAGCCAGCTCGGCAGCGGCAGGTTATCGTCGATGAAGAGCTCGTAGAGGCCCAGGGCGATGATGAACAACGCCCCGCTCAGGAGATAGACGTCCACCAGGGTCACCGCCGTAATGGCCAGGCTCTTGGCGTCTTTGACGCTGACTTTGCTGGCAACGATGGTATCGCGGACGAGATCGACCGTGGTAATGGCACCGTAAATCAACAACGCCGTGGCCGCCAGCAGCACGCCCAAGACGGCGATAATCATGAGGTATCGAGAGGAGGCGACGATACGGTTGAGCATAACACGATTCCTTATAAAACGTCCCCGGCACGGCCCGCACGATTCTTGCTTGAATAACAAGCTGGCGGGCCGTGCCGGGGACGTTGCACGCTACGCATTGCGCCAGTTGTACGTCGTGCGGTAGCCCAAATCGGTACTGAACGACGAGAAGAACTTCTGGCGCGCCTTGTGAGCTGGATGGCGTGAGAGGGTACGCAGCCCGCGCCGTGTGATGGCCATCGGGTTGTAGAGCTTCTTGCAGATCCAATCGTACCCGTCGAACAGCTGCTGCGCCGTCATCTGGGCCGGCGTGAATGTAACGTGGGAGACGTCGTACTTGCGCCAGCCGTCGACGCTTTGATCGAGCAGGCGCCCTTCGCGGATCAGCTGCTCGCGCTGCGGCGTGCCGGGGTACGGTGTCAGGATGGTGACGCTGACCGAATCGAGCTCGCTTTCGCGGATGAAGTCCCAGGTGTCCTGGAAGACCGATGGCGTGTCGCCGTCGAAGCCGAAGACGAACAGACCGACCACACTGAGCCCACGCTCGTGCATGGTTTTGATGGTACGCCGGTAGTCTTCGATTTTGCCTTTGCTCTTGCCCCCCAGCTCGCGCCGGTTGGACTGGTTGACCGATTCGAAGCCGATGAAGAACTTGTCGAGATGGGCGGCGCGCGCCATCTCCAGCAGCTCGGGGTGCTCACCCACCATCATCTCGGCTTGCGCCGTCCAGCTGTGCAGCTTCTCTTTGGCCAGGGCCTCGAACAGCTCGGCGCAGTAGTCGGGGTCGGTGCGAAAATTGAGGCCGAAGTTGTCGTCGGTGAGGAAGAAGCGTTTGATGCGGCGCCGGCGAATCTCGTCGATCACTTCGGGGATCGGGCGGTGACGCATGATGCGGCCCGAAACGCGGATGGCCGTGCAGAACGAGCAGTTGCGCGGACAGCCGCGGGTGATCTCGAGCATGGGCGTCCAGTAGTTGTGCTGCTCATCCACCATCTGGATGACGCGGTCGCTCAGCGGCGCGACACCTTTCAGGTCCGACCAGGAGACGTCGGTGTAGCGCTGCTGCAGCGTGCCGGCGTCGAAATCACGAATGATCTGCGGCCAGGTGTGGTACGCCTCGCCGACGACCACGGCATCGGCCCACGCTTCGACCTCTTCCGGGATCAACGTGACGTGGGTGCCCCCGACCACCAGTGCTGCGCCCTGTTTGTGAATGTGCGGTTCCATTTCTTTGACCTGGTCGATCGCCAGGCTCATCGCAGTCGCACCCACCAGGTCGTGCGGCCCCAGGGTCTCCAACGGCAGCCGCATCAGGTTCTCGTCCCAAATCTCTACGGGGATCTCCTCCGGCACGAGCGAGGCCAGACGCATCAAGGTGTAGGGGGCACCAGCCGCCTTTCCCAGGATGCGGCCATCGCGTTTTGGATAAATAAGCACCACACGCCGGATTGTCATGAACTTCGTTTCCTCCCTCAACGATACGGGTCATAATGAGGGTCAGATTGTAGCCAGTTGAACGCCAAATGTCAAGCATCACGCGCGCACGGTCTGTGCTTTTGACTGAGTTTGGAGGTTCGATGGGTCCCTGATACAATCGTTCTCTATTATCAGCTCACGCCAGCGTGGATGGAGGTGCCTGCCGCTGCCACGGCGTAGCTTTGTCTGAGAGTCCTTCATGCCGCGATATGCCATGCCCAGGCGGGTGTGGGTCCACCCGGCCGACGAGCCGCAGGGGCACTGGGAAGAACTGGGTGCACCGCCGGGTACAATTCCACCAGGCCGTTCCTCACTGAGCGCGCAGTGGGCAGCCCTGCGCTACCCGCCCGATGTGGCCGCGCGCAACCGGCGCAACGTCACCATCGACGCCATCGGCGTTGGCATTGCCACCGGTATCGGGTCTTTCCTGTCGGTCTTCCTGGTGCGCCTGGGTGCCAGCGACTTCATGGTGGGCCTGCTCACCGCCATGCCCGCCCTGACCGGCATGCTGCTGGCGATCCCGGTTGGCAACTTCCTTGCCCACCGCCGCCAGATTGTGCCCTGGTTTTCCCTGGCACGTTTGATGGTCCTCTCGTGTTACGCCCTCACCGGATTGGTACCCTTTTTTGCTGGCGAAGCCGCGCCCGTCATCATCGTGGGCATCTGGGCGTTGGCCACCCTGCCGCAGACGGTGGTGTCGGTGGCATTCACCGTGGTGATGGGCCAGGTGGCCGGGCCGCGCGGGCGAGTTTCGTTGATGGCGCAGCGCTGGTCGATCCTGGGCCTGGCCAATGCCCTGTCAGTCCTGGCGGCGGGCCAGATTTTGGCGCGTGGTGGATTTCCGCTCAACTACCAGATCATTTTTGTCCTGTCGGCGATTGGCGGGCTGATCAGTTTTATGTTTTCCAGCCGGATCGCGCTGCCCGACCAGGTGCAGTCGCCGGCATCGCCCAGCCTGCGCCGGCCGTCACCCTGGAGCCGTGAGCTGCTCGTTCTGCGACACAGCTCGCAGTTCGTACGCTTCACCTTCAGCCAGTTCCTGTTTCGCGCCGGCCTGGCCATGGCACTGCCGCTCCTGCCCATTTACTGGGTACGCGAGGCCGATGCTTCGGATGCCTGGATCAGCGTGATCAACACGGCGCAGACGGTTGCCCTGCTCGTGGCGTACCTGGTCTGGACCCGCATCACGCGCGCGCGCGGCGAGCGGTTCGTGCTGCTGCTGTGCGTGTTTGGTGGCAGCCTGTATCCGGCGCTAACGGCGCTGACCCATTCACCGCTGCCGCTGCCGCTGTTTGCCGCCATCAACGGCGTGTTCCAGGCCGGCATCAACCTGGTCTTTTTCGACATTCTGCTCTTCACCTGCCCGGCGGGCGAACAGGCGCGCTACATCGGTGTCAACCAGACGACCACCTACCTGGCGATGTTCGTCAGTCCCATTGTCGGCACTTATCTTTCGCAGGTTTACAGTATCGAAGCCGGGCTGCTGCTGTCCAGCATCCTGTCGCTCGTGGGTGCTTTTTTGTTCTACTTCCTGCGTGTTGGCCGTCGCTCGTACGACGAACCAGCCCCGACCGCCGGCGAGGCATAACCCACCGTGTTTCTGGCCTGGATCGTAGGGATCAGTGTGTGGCTGGCTGGCGGGACCGGCTGGTCGTTTCCGGCTGACCGCGCCGTCGAGCAGATCCTGCCCGCCGCCCAGGCGGTTCTGTCGCAGACCCACGTCAGTTGGGTGGATACAGCGGGCTTCCCGGTCACCGGTTTTCGTCCGGGCACGCCTTACCCACCGCTGTACGCACGCGATACGGCATGGATCGTGCCGGCCGCACAGGCGCTCTACCCGCCGGCGGCGTGGCAGCCGGGTATCGAAGCCTTCCTGCGCCGTCAGTACACGGCTGTAACCACGAGCGACGAAGATGACTGGCAGGCCGGGGCGGGCGCGCTGCCGGGCGTGCTGCATGCCGATGGCCGCATCGACAAAGCATCCGCCACCTCCGATGAAGAGACGTCGCTCATCGAAGCCGCCGCCACCGTGGTCGAAATCGCCGGCTTGGATTGGCTCACGTCGACGTTGGGCAGCGACCAGGCCGGCGCTGAACTGCGGGTTATCGACCGGCTGGATGCCGCGTTGAGCTGGCTGTGGCGTTCGCGGTACGATGCGGCCAGCGGTCTGATCTGGCGCGGGCACACCACCGACTGGGGCGACGTCGTGCTCGACGACACCGCCGCCAGCCGCACCGACATCGACCCTGCACGGGCTATGCGCACTGCCTCGATCTACGACCAGGTCCTGGCCTGGCGTGCGGCCAATCACCTGGCGGATTGGTGGGAGGTTGTGGGGGACACCGCGGCTGCGCAGCGCTGGCGGTCGCGCGCGGCCGCCGTGCATGCTGCGGCCAATCGTATGCTGTGGCAGCCCAATCGCGGTTTCTACCGGCTGCACCTTCATCTCGACAACGCTGACGGCACCCCACCCTGGCAGCACAACTTCGACGAGGGACGCATCCTGGCGATCGGCAACGCCGTCGCCGTGTGGGCCGGGTTTGCCAGCCCAACCCAGGCGCAGAGCATCCTCGACAAACTGGCCGAGGCCCAGCTGGCGGCCGGCCAGCCGCGGCCCGGCCTCAGCCTGTGGCACCCGTACGGCAGCTGGACCTATCCAGACCCCGAGATGCAGCGGGGCCAGTATCAAAACGGTGGCCAGTGGGACTGGTGGGCCGGTGTGCAGGTTCTGGCCGAATTCGAAGCCGGCAATTCGGCACGCGGTCTGCTGCACCTGCGGCAGCTGGCGCACACGTGGACCGGCCCCGGTGACCGCGCGGCCGAATGGCGCAACCTGGCGGGCGGGACACCCACGGGTGCCAGCGATTATGCTCCTGCCGCGGCCACCGTCATGCAGGCCACGCTGCAGGGGTTGTACGGTGTCAGCTGGCAGCCTGACGGTGGATTGCAGCTGATCGTGCGACTGGGCGAGTATCCTGGCGCAGTCACCGCAACGTTGGAGGACACAGGGCGCACGGTATCTTACGACTACCTGCCAGAAACGGGGTCGCTGCACCTCGACTACCGGACCCACGGTACAGGCACTTTCCCGCTGTGGCTGCGTTTGCCGCCTGGTCGTGAGGCGGCGTCGGTGCAGCTCGACGACAGCCCGCGCACCTTCACCGTCGAACAGGTGGGCCGCGACCGGTTCGTGGCCCTGGACGGGCTGCCAGGACAGCATCGGGTGGTCGTGCAGACCGTGCCCGCACTGTTGTGGTGGCAGCAGCTCGTGCAGCAGTGGCGCTTCCTGCGCGAGCCGGCGCCGGGTTGACCGGCGTCTGCCCGCATCGGTAGCCTCCCCTCACGTTGAATCCACGATCGACCGTGTACCGGTGCCGCAATGTATTGCGCGTTCGTGAAAAGCTTTACAAATCGCAAAGTGTAATGGTAAAATGAACGAGAACGCAACCCTCGATGGCCAACGCGATAAAATCCCTATGCCGGACCGATCGAGTTGGCAATATCGTCTCTTCCCTATTCCTGTTTGGGAGGCACTGAATGGAACTGATTCTGAGCAATGAGAATGGAAGTTCAGCCCGTCGCTTCATCTTATCAGCCGTCTTCTGGCTGGTTGTGGGATCCACGCTCGGTGTGATTCTGGCCATCAAAATGTCCTATCCCGATTTTCTGGGGGGTGTCGGCTTTCTCTCGTTTGGCCGCATGCGCCCGACGCACATTGCCGGGCAGGCATTTGGCTGGCTTTCGATGGCCCAGATTGGCATCGCCTATTACGTCACGGCCAAGCTCTGCCGGCGTCCGCTGTGGAACGAGCGATTGGGCAATCTCACGATGTGGGCGTGGAACCTGGTCGTGCTGCTCGGCGCAGTCACGCTGCTCATGGGGATGTCCCAGGGTCGTGAGTATGCCGAAATGATCTGGATTCTCGACGTGGGGGTCATGGTGGGCCTGGTTTTGGCGGGGCTCAACGTCTTCATGACCGTGCTGCTGCGCCAGGAACGGCAGCTCTACGCCAGCCTGTGGTACATCATGGGATCGTTCATCTGGATGCCCATGGTCTACTTCATCGGCAACGTGATGTGGATCACACCGTTTACGGCGACCACCCAGGCCCCATTCGCGGGTGCCATCGCCGGCGTCAACGATGCCAACATCAATTGGTTTTACGGCCATAACATCCTGGGCTTGTGGTTCACTACCCTGGGTGTCGGCAGTGTCTATTACCTGCTGCCGGTCATCACCCGTAACCCCCTGTACAGCCACCGCCTGTCCCTGATCGGTTTCTGGACGATCGGCTTTTTCTACATCTGGACGGGCGCGCATCACCTGGTGTGGGGACCGGTACCGTACTGGCTGCAGACCGTTGCCATCATGTTCAGTATTCTGCTCATTTTGCCCGTTTCGACCGTCGTGGTGAACTTCCTGGGTACGATGCGCGGCAAATGGCATCTACTGGTGACCAATCTGCCGATCCGCTTCTTTGTATCAGGCACTGTTTTTTATTTGATTACCTGTTTGCAGGGACCGAGCCAGTCGCTGCGCACGGTCAGTCAGGCGGTGAAGTTCACCAACTGGGTGCCGGGACACGCCCACCTGGCGGTGTTTGGCACGTTCACGTTCTTCGCCATGGGTGCGATCTATTACGTGCTGCCGAGACTCGTGGGGCGTAAGGAAATGGCGCGACCGTCGCTCATGGAATGGCAGTTCTGGTTTGCGCTGGTCGGCTTTTTCGGTTTTGCGATCAGCCTGTGGATTGGTGGTCTCGTGCAGGGCGCCATGTGGACACAGGGCGTGCCGTTCCTGGAAAGCGTACGCGCCCAGGCGCCATACTACATGATCCGCTTGATCTCCGGTGTTCTGATGCTGATCAGTGTTCTGCTGTTTGCGTACAACGTCTACATCACGTGGCAGAACAAACCAGAAGCAGTCGAGGCGGGCCAACCGCAGCCGGCTGCGGCGGCTATGTGAGGGAAGGGGGTCCATCTATGCGACTCAACGTCGTTCTCGCGGGCGTGCTGCTCATCTTCCTGGTCGGGACAGCCATCACCACGGTGCTCCCGCTCACCGATACCGATCTGATCACACCATCGGCACGTGCCAAACCGCCGAGCAATATAGAAAGTCAGGGCCGTGCCATTTACCTGCAGGAAGGGTGCTGGTACTGCCACTCGCAGTACGTGCGGCCCGTCGTGGCCGACCAAAATATGAACTTTGGTCCGGTGTCGGTGGCCGGTGACTATGTCTTCCGCCAACCCGCCACCCTGGGCTCCGAACGTACCGGCCCCGACATCATGTGGGTTGGGGATCGTCTGCCGGCGGCGGCGTGGCACATCCAACACCTCATCGATCCGCGCTCGGTATCACCTGGCTCGATCATGCCTTCGTATTCGTACCTGAGCGACCAGCAGTTGGAGGCGGTGACGGCCTACCTGCTGAGCTTGAATTCGAAGCCGGAGACGGCGGCACCGCCCACTACCGAGGGGGGTGGCACGGCCGCTACGCCGGTTCCGCCGCCCAGCGTGGCGTTGTTGAGCGACGATGAGCTGGCCAAGGGTGATCCGGTCAAGGGGGAGTCGGTTTTTGCTTCGCAGGCCTGCGCGGCGTGCCACCAGGTCACCGGTACGGCGGAACCGGTCTGCCCCAATCTGTCAGCCATCGGGACCCAGGCCGCG
Organism: uncultured Anaerolineae bacterium; assembly: GCA_964443225.1. Taxonomy (GTDB): domain Bacteria; phylum Chloroflexota; class Anaerolineae; order SSC4; family Amarolineaceae; genus SSC4. The sequence goes on along the minus strand of CAYUCC010000008.1, from coordinate 26,565 downwards.
ACAATCATCGAGGAAGCCGGTTATGCAGGACAGGCCACCTCGGGGCTCCAGTATCTGAACGAATCCATCGTCAACCCGGGCGCATTTATCGTATCCGGCTTCAACGATGGGGTCATGCCCAACAATTTTGCGACCACATTGAGCCAGGAGCAGATCGTCGATATCGTCGCCTACCTGAATACGCTCAAGGGAGGGTAACGTGTCCGTATCAGTTGGTATGATGTTGGCTGTTGCGGGTGTGTTTGCCCTCGTGATGGTGCTCTTCTACATCTGGGCACGTCGCACCGAGCAGTTCGAGGACATCGAGGGCGTCAAGTACCGTATGTTGGACCTCGAAGAGGATTGAACGCCAAAGGGAGGCACGCATGGCTGATACGCCAGTTACCATAGAAGAGGGAGCGCACCTGGAACGCGAAAAGGACCCAGGCATCCCGATCTTCCTCTGGTTGCTCTACATTGCACTTCTCGGCTGGGGCGCGTACTATCTGTTCACCCAGCTCGTGATGCCCGCCAATTCACCGTATTTGAACGAGAACGTCGTTGCTACAGCGACCGCCGTTGCCGAGGCTTTCATCGTCCCCGAGACGACACCGGCGCCGGGCGGCGAACCGGTTGCCACACCGCCGCCGGTGGTGGTTGCACTGCCCGCCGACGATGCCCTGGCCGCCGGTGACCCAATCAAGGGGCAGCAGGTATTTGCTTCCCAGGCCTGCGCCGCCTGCCACCAGGTCACCGGAACCGCACAGCCGGTTTGCCCGAACCTGTCGACCATCGGCACCACGGCATCGGAAATCATCACGGACGCCGGTTATGCGGGCAAGGCTGCTTCGGGACCGCAGTACCTGTACGAGTCGATCGTGAGTCCGGCGGCGTACATCGTTGCCGGTTTCAACGACGGCGTCATGCCGAACAATTTTGCCACCACACTGACCGAGGAGCAGATCTTCGATCTCGTGGCGTATCTCAACACACTCAAGGGCGGCTGATCACAGGCCGTTGTTCAGGATCAGCAGGTCACCGGGCCTTCTGATCTGTTGAGAAAGGGATAGGTGCCAATGACCACACGATCGACCGATTATCGTAAGAACATCATGCGGTTTGTCCTGGTTTTGCTCGGTGGCACGATCGGTGCCATCCTCTTTGCCGCCTGGGACCACTTTGTATGGGATTCCGGCTCGGAGTTTCTCCTGGTGATCTACCAGGCCATTACCGGTCGTACCCTGGAACCGGGCCAGTATCCCTGGGTGGCCTGGATCGCCCACGCCGCCGTGGGTACTTTCCTGGCTGCGGTTTTCATCTACGGCCAGGTGTACCGGTTCCTGCCCGGCCCCCTGTGGCTGCGCGGCGTATTGTACGCGGGTATCTTCTGGATCATCTGCGCCGTGGCTGGCCTGCCCCTGGTGCCGCTCTTCCTGCAAGTCTCGGGCGCCGCGGTTGGACCGACGACGATGGCCGACATGTTGGCGATGGTGAGTGTCGCCACCTTCGTCGATGTCTTCATTGCGAATATGATCTACGGTGCGACCATGGGCGCCATCGCCGGCTATGGCATTCAGGATGCGCGCGGCAATCTGAGCGCTGATATGGAGCCCGTACCCTGAGCGCAGTCTTGCCAGAACCCTTCGAGTCTGCAAGACCCGAAGGGTTTCTTACCGGTTGACGGCTGTGCCAAACCGGACGAGTGATCATGACCTTAACCTGCGACCTCTGCGGGCTGCCGGCGCCTGACCCCGTGCGCGCCACCATCCAGGGCGAAGCACACACCTTTTGTTGTCACGGCTGCAAACGCGTCTTCGTCCTGGTGCAGGACAAAGGGCTGCAGTATGTGTTGGGTCCGGACCAGGCCCAGCCGGCACCCGCCGCCCCCGCCGGTGGTCCCACCGAACTGGTCACCCTGCAGTTGGGTGGGCTGTGGTGCGCCTCGTGCTCGACGCTGGTCGAACGTGTGGCCACCCATCAACCCGGTGTGGTTTCGGCCGAGGTCAATTTTGCCACCGAAAAGATGGAGCTGCGTTACGTGCCGGCGCTGACCCAACCGGCGGTGGTGGCATCGGCCATTCGCGACCTGGGCTACCGTGCCCGCAGCCCCGACGAGCCCTCCCCCAGCGCAGCCTCCGATCCGAACCGTGACTGGCTGCTGCGTCTCGGCACCGCCGCCTTTCTCAGCATGAACATCATGATGTTCAGCGGCGTGTTTTACGTCGGCTTTCTGCCGCAGATCGAGGTGCCGCTCGATGTGCGCGCCCGCATTGGCTGGCTGCTCTGGTTCATGACGACGATCGTGGTGACGTACTGTGCCTGGCCTTTCTGGCGCAGCGCCATCGCCGCCGTCCGCCACCGCAGTCCGCACATGGACACACTCGTGATCATGGGCGTGATGTCGGCCTACCTCTACAGCACGATTGTCCTGCTGCAGGGCGGTTTGCACCTCTACTTCGATACCGCCGCCACCATCGTAACGCTGATCCTCGTCGGTCGTTACCTGGAGTCCCTGGCCAAGGGCCGCGCCACGCAGGCGATCCGGTCGCTGCTGCGCCTGGGAGCACACCAGGCCAACGTCCTGGTCGTCGATGCCGAAACCGGGCAGGACATCGAACGCACGGTGCCGGTGGAGCAGGTCCAGATCGGCGACCGGCTGGTGGTCCGGCCCGGTGACAAAATCCCCGTGGATGGTGTCGTCCTGCAGGGGCAGTCGACGGTCGACCAGGCCATGCTGACGGGTGAGCCGCTGCCGGTGACCGTGCGGGCGGGTGACGAGGTCATCGGTGCCACCCTCAACGGCACGGGGTACCTGGTGATCGAAGCGCGCCGCGTGGGCAGCGATACGGTGTTGGCCCAAATCGTGCGTGTGGTCGAGCAGGCACAGGCCAGCCGCGCCCCGATTCAGCGCCTGGCCGACCGCGTCTCGGCTTATTTTGTGCCGGTGGTTGCCGGCATTGCCGTACTGACGTTTCTGTATTGGTGGCAGCGCACACAGTCCTGGTCGGTCAGCCTGATGCCGGCCATTGCGGTCCTGGTCGTAGCGTGCCCGTGTGCCCTGGGTCTGGCAACGCCGGTGGCGTTGATGCAGGGCCTGAGTCGCGGGGCCGAGTTGGGTGTGCTGATTCGTGAGGGCGCCGTGCTGGAGCAGCTGGCACACGTCAAGACGGTGTTGTTCGACAAAACCGGTACGCTGACCCGCGGGCGCCTGAGCCTGGTGGGCATCGAGGCCGCCGCGACGGTGTTCGATCCTGATGCCGTGTTGGTGCCGGGGGCAGCCGTCGCGGCCGCCGCGACGGCGTTCGATCCCGACGCCGTGTTGGTCCTGGCGGCTGCCGTCGAGGCCGCCTCGACGGCGTTCGATCCCGACGCCGTGTTGGTCCTGGCGGCTGCCGTCGAGGCCGCCTCGACGGCGTTCGATCCCGACGCCGTGTTGGTCCTGGCGGCTGCCGTCGAGGCACAGTCGGAGCATCCCCTGGGGCAGGCAATCGTAGCGGCGGCGCGGGCACGGGGATTGAGCTTACCCGCGGCAGAGGCGTTTGCTGCCTTCCCGGGCCAGGGTGTCGAGGCGGTGGTGAACGGCGCGATCGTACGCGTTGGCCAGTCCGAATTCGCAGCGGTGGGTGTCTCTCCCCATGCCGGTGAATCGGAGATGACCGAGGTCTTCGTCGGTATCGAGGGGCGGCTGGCCGGTGTGCTGCGTCTGGCCGACGAGGTCAAGCCGGAAGCGGCGGATGTGGTGGCCTATTTGCAGCGCAAGGCCGTGCAGGTGGGTCTGGTCACGGGTGATCAACGCGGTGCCGCTCTGGCGGTGGCTGGGCGTGTGGGGATTGGGCTAGACATGGTTCATGCCCGTGTGCTGCCCACCGCCAAAGCTGACGTCGTGCGGGCGCAGGGCGCTGCGGACCACCAGGTTGCCTTCGTCGGTGATGGCATCAACGATGCACCCGCGCTGGCGCAGGCCGCGGTGGGTATTGCGATCGGTGCTGGTGCCGACGTGGCGATCGAGGCGTCGGACGTCACATTATTGGGCAAACGGGGTGACCTGCACGGCGTCGTGGTTGCGCTCGACCTGGGGCGTCAGATGTGGCGCATCATCACGGAGAACCTGGTTTGGGCGTTTGGCTACAACCTGGTCGCGGTGACCCTGGCCGCAACCGGCATCCTGAACCCGATTTGGGCGGCGGGATTGATGGCGGTCAGCTCGCTTTCGGTGGTTGGTAATTCGCTGCGTTTGCGCCGCTTCCAGAAACCGTCGCTCGAACCTGCGCCATATCATTCCCCCATCCCAGTTCATCAGGCAAAATAGTCCCATGTGGTCCACCTGGTTTTTGATCGCGGTTGCGCTGCTGTTGGCCATTGGCGCCTGGCTGGTGCTGGTCTGGGCCATTCGCAGCGGGCAGTACGACAATGTCGAAGACATCAAGTATCGTATCCTCGAAGACGATGACGACGAACCGCGTCCATCGACTCCCACGCGCGAGGCATAAGCATGGCAAGTATCACGCTCGTTGAGCCCAACACACCACCACGACGCAACCGTACGACGGCGTGGCCCTGGCGGCCGGTGCGGCACGTCATTCAGCTGGCCTTCATGGCGCTGTTGTTTGCGCTCCCGCTGCTCAACTGGTTTCGCATCGACCTGCGCGGGCAGTACATGGTGATTTTTGGCCAGACGGTGTGGATGGAGGAGTTCTACTTCCTGCTGCTGGCAACCTTGATGTTCGTCTTCTTCTTCATGGCGGTGACGTTGGTCTTTGGCCGAGTCTGGTGCGGTTGGTTGTGCCCGCAGACACCGCTCTCGGAGGCGTCGAACTGGACGCTGAAGCACATCCGGCGCCATAAGGGCCTGCTGCGCTACCTGCTGGCCGGCATCGCCCTGGGGGTGTTGATCGTATTTGCGGCCGCCGTTGGTTTTGCCACGATGAGTTACATCATCGCACCGCAGGCGCTGTGGGCCGAGCTCACAACGGGTAACTTTACCCCGTGGGTGTGGGGGCTGCTGATCATCACCGCGGTCATCGTGGTGTTGGACGCACTGTTCCTGCGCCACACGTTCTGCAAATCGGCCTGCCCCTACGGCATGATCCAGACGATCCTGACCGACCGCGACACCTTACGCGTTCGTTTCATGACCGAACGGTCGCGCGATTGTATCAACTGCTACGAATGCTCGCGTATCTGCCCGGTCGACCTGGAACCTCGCAAGCAGAAGATGCAGCTCGAATGCATCGATTGTGCCGAGTGCATCGTCGCCTGCGAAGACGTGCTGCAGCCACTTGGCAAGCCGGGCATCATCGAATTCTCGTTTGGTCAGCGCAGCCGGGCGCAGCAGCGTGAATTCCCGATCTCCGCCAAGGCCCTGGCTGTGACTGCCGTGTTTGTCATCTATTCTGCCGTGTTCCTGTATCTCCTGGTCAACCGCAGCCCGTTGGCCGTGCAGGTGGTGCCCGATCCGCAGCAGCGGTCCGCGGTGACGAACGAAGCAGTGACCGCGGCTTATCTGGTAGAAATCAGCAACCGCATGCGGGAACCGGGCGCTTACCAGGTGCAGGTCGAAGGTCTGCCCGCCGGCACCTACACCGTCATACCCAACACCGTGGCCCTGGCGGGTGGTCAGCAGGGGCATGCTACCGTGTCGGTGCGCGTGCCGCGCGGCCAGTTGGCAGCCGGTTCGCACCCCTTTACGGTGCACGTCAACAGTGTGACACAATCGGAGTTGACGCGCAGTCAGAGTTCGAGCTTTTTTGTGCCGCCGGAGTAGGGAGTAGGGAGTAGGGAGTAGGGAGTAGGTAAAATGGAAGGAACTTCCTGCCTCCTATTGCGTCAGCAGCCAGTCGACCAGCGGCTGGACTTCGATCGTCAGGCCGTTTTCGGTGATGGGTGCGCCACCCGTTTCCGATAGGATCACGCTGCGGGTCAACGACAGGCTGCGCATCCCGTCGAACAGGGCACGGGTTTCGCGTGCGCGTGTTGCAGGCAGCGTCAGGTCCTGGCTGACCTGGATGAGTTCCCGAGTTTCGGGCAGGTAGAAATCGACTTCGTAACCACCTGGCGTAACCAGGTAGTAGATCTCCGGCGTTCGACGGCGCAATGCCAAATAGACAAGGTTCTCCATCAACTTGCCTGTATTGGGTGAGAATGTGAACCCCACCGCATTGACGAGACCCGTGTCGATGCTGAATACCTTCTTGGGTGCGATCTGCTGCCGTTTGACTGAAAAGTCATACACATTCGCCGTGAATATGAGCCAGCTGTTTTCGAGATATTCGATGTAGTTTTTGATGGTATTGACGCTGCCGAGCTGCATTTGCTGTTTGAGCTTGTTGAATGAGATCAGACTGGCGGGATGACTGATCAAATAATAGGCCAGCTCTTTCAGCACCCGTACATCGGCAATACGATAGCGGGCGGCGATGTCCCGATACAGCACGTCGTCATACAGCGTGCGCAGCAACGGCAGCTCCGGATACTTCAGTGGCTCGGGAACACCTCCCAGGCGCAGGTAGTCGCCCAAGACACGCTGCAGCTTTCCCGTGTCGAGCGTCGTGCGTCGTGCCGGTTCGGGCGTCGCATGGTCGCCAAAGCGCATGAACTCGGTGAAGGAGAATGGAAACAACTCCACCGGTACGTAGCGGCCCGTGAGGCGGCTGCCCAGCTCGCGACTGAGCAGCGATGCATTCGACCCTGTGACGTAGAACTTCAACCCCAGATCCATGAAGCGACGAACGAACCGCTCCCAGTCGGGGACATTCTGGATTTCGTCCACGATAAAGACGGGGCGCTCGCCAAAGAATTCGACAAGGATTTGAAACAGGTCGTTGGCATCTTCGGGACCAAAGCCCAGAAAACGCTCATCTTCAAAATTGAGGTAGTAGAACTGGCCCTCGCCCAGGCGATGCGCCAGCTGGGCGAGTAACGTGGATTTGCCCACCCGACGCAAACCAGAAATGATGACCGCATGTGGCGCAGCGGCTGCACGTTCGACCGTCGTCAGTTGTTCACGCTCGATACCGGTGTCGCGCTGCCAAAACGTTTGAAACTGCTCCAACAGCATGGCCCGTACCTGGTCCTTGGACCAACGAGATAACCAGGAGTTTTCATTCATAATGAAATTATACACGACAAAGTTTTCACTGTCAATGAAAACTTTCTGATTTTTAGGACTGCGTACGCCGCAGGTAACTGCGCCGCATCTGCTCGATCACTTTGGGCATGGCTACCGTGTACAACCAATAGACCGGCTGCGTTGCAGCAAAATCGTATGCACCGACGTGCGGCGTGAATTGGGCGCCAAAGCCTTCTTTGAAACGCCAGACGCCCCACAGGGTATCACTTTCGACCAGCTCTGTCGGTGCGCCCCACATGTCATAGACCGTACACCCCGCCTGTTTGGCCCAGCGCATTGCTTCCCACTGCAGGAGGTGGTTCGGCATCGTCTCGCGGTGCCGGCTGCTCGATGCACCGTAGAGAAACCACACCGTCTGATGAAAACGCGCCAGGAAGAGCCCGGCCACCGGCTCACCCGCCACGTCGGCAAGGAACAGGCGCCCTCCGGTGTGGCCCTCGGCGGTTGACAAAGTTTCCCAGGCCACACGGTAGTAGTCGTACGGGCGGATGATGAAACCGTCGCGCTGGGCGGTCTCCTGGTACAACCGGTAGAAGGTGTCGAGATCATCTGGGGCGGCGATGCGGACCCGCACGCCTTTGCGTTCGGCCAGGCGCAGGTTGTAACGCCACTTCGGTTTGAAGGCGGCCTGAATGGTTTCTTCGGGCGGGTTGAGATCGATCAACGCCGTGTTTTTGAACTGCACCTGGTCCGCCGAATAGACCCAGCCACGCCGCTTGAGCAAACCGGCATAGGCACGTCCTTCGTCGCTGTCGGCACGTACGTCGGGATCCATTTTGAGCAGAATCAAATGCCGCTGGCGCGCCTGGCGTTCGAGTATGGCCAGCACCTGGGTCACCAGCTCACGGTCGTGGTAGTCGAGCGCAGGACCTTTGGGGATGTACTGCATACCCAGGGGTAGCCGCCCCAGCCGGCGCGTCAGAATTTGGGCGGCGGCCACTGGCTGGCCGGCACGGGCAAACAGCAGGCGCTGCGCCTGCCAGCCCGCCTGGCGTTTGATCTCGCCCCACTCCCAGGACTGCAGCACGTGATGGGCCGGCAGGGCCGCCAGGGCAGCGTTCCACTGCGCGGGATCGTCCACAGGAGCGAACGACAACGGCTGTACCGGGCTCGGTGGTGTGCTCATATCACGGATGAAAAGCGGCCGCCACGCGCCGCCAGTAGTCGTCCGACTCGCCGGGCACGAACGGCACGTAGTAGTTGATGCGGTCGAGCAGGCCCGCGTAGCGCTGCTGAATCAAGCCGGCCAGCTCGTCGGGTGCGCCGGTCACGGCAAACACGTCCAGCATCTCATCGCTGATCAGCGCCGCCATGTCGGGCCACTGCTGGCGCGCTGCCATCATGCCCAGGCGTTCGGCGGTGTCGAGCCAGCCGTGGGTCTCCATCACGGCGTGGTAACTCGGCGTCGAGGCGTAGAAGGCGATCTGCGCCCGTACCGCCTGGCGCGCAGCGTCGGTTTCGGCGGGCGTTTGGCCGGTAATGACGAAAATGGAGCTCGATAGCTGCATGTCGGCGCGGGTGCGGCCGTTTTTCTCCAGGCCGATGGCGATGTTGGGCAGCGTCACCTCGCGCAGGTAACGCGTCGAGTGGAAGGGGTGCACGTGAAACCCTTCGCACAGCTCGCCCGCCAGCTGGCACAGCCCCTTGTTCACGCCGGCGATAAAGATCGGGATGTGCGGGTGCTCGATCGGACCCGGGTTGAAAAAGGGCGCCATCAAGGTCAGCTTGTAGAATTCACCGCGGAAATTGAGTTTGGCGCCGGTCTGCCAGGTGTTCCACAGGGCGCGCATGCCCAGGATCATCTCGCGCAGGCGGGCCGTCGGCGAATCCCAGGGCATGCCAAAGCGGCGTTCGATGTGCGCTTTGACCTGGGTACCCAACCCCAGAATGAAACGACCCTGCGACAGGCTCTGCAGGTCCCACGCCGTGTACGCCAGTTCGGTCGGGCTGCGCGCAAAAGCCACCGCAATGGCCGTGCCCAACTGGATACGCCGGGTATGTTCAGCCGCCAGGACCAGCGGCAAAAAGGCGTCGTGCTGCGTCTCGGCGGTCCACAGACCGTCGAAACCCAATGTTTCCGCGGTACGCGCCGCCTCCGCCGCCAGGTGCAGGCCTTTTTCGTACGATAGAACCACATCGATTTGCATAGATGGTGTCTCCACACGGGTTGACCGCAGGGAACGCACAGAGCACACAGGTTTTTTATGTGTCTGGTGCGTCTCTTGCGGTTTTCATCATCCGTCCATCATGGGGCACCCAGGGCAGCCAGGCGCTGTTGGAGTTGGGCGTTGCCGGGATCGACGGTCAGGGCGGATTCGAGCGTCTGGCGGGCGGCGGTGATATCGCCGGCGCGCTGTTGGGCTTCGGCCAGGAGCAGGTAGCCCGTGACGTACGTTGGGTCGATGGCGATGGCCTGGGCGTAGGCGGGCACGGCATCGACCCAGCGGTTGAGGCGGGCATAGTAGGTGCCGCGGTTGGCGGACATGCCGGCGTGGCTGCGCCGCACTTTTTGTGCCGGCTCGTCCAGGTAGGTGTCGTTGGCCGCCGCGTCGAGAAATGGTTGGATGTTCCAGCGGGCAGGGGTCAGCGCGCCCACCGCGCTGGGCACGGTGGGCAGCACACGCATCAGCACCGCACCGGGCACGACCTGGTTCTGCAGATCGATGCCGAACTGCTCCAGCTGCGCCAGGGCGTCGGGTGTGGCGTAGACGGGACGGCTGGCCAGGGCCTGGTCGAGCAGGGCACGCAGCAGGGTCTGGTAGCGCGGGCCGATCTCGCTGTCGTCCGCGGGCAGCTCGCCCGCTTCGAACTGGCGCAGCTTTTCCAGGAAGGCGGTTTGTTCGGCCGCTACGCCGCTTACCAGGTCGGGATATTTCTGCTGCACCTGGTCGTGATACCAGGGACGGTTTTGGAACAGGAGCATGTCGAGCGTCGCGACGTCGGGGCGCTGGCCATCGACCTGCTGCCGCGTGAGGAGCGGTGCGTACAGCTGCCAATCGGACGTGAGAATGAGCGCGCCCGCTTCTGCTTCGTCCAGTGCATTCTGCGCGTACGTCGCCGGGTAGGTGTAGTGGCGATGGTCGGCCACGCGCCAGTTCCAGGCCAGCACCAGCAGAGGCAAGAGGGCCACGGCCACCATCGCCGGCCGGACCAGGTTGGGACGGCGCGCGGCGACCCATTCCAGGGTGCCGTACAGGCCGCAGGCCAGCCACAGCGCCGATACGACGAACGTCGCCAGGTAATAGGCATCGCGATCGTCGGCAATCTCGTACACCACGGCGTAGGCGACACCAAAAAAGGCGACGAGGAGTGTCAAGCCCAACAGCGCACGGTCACGCCGCCACAAGGCCCCAATACCCAGCAGGCTGAACAGCACGCCCAGCGGCGTGAACTGCTGCGCCCACAGGACGGCCCCTTCGCCCAGCTGGCGCACCATGGTCGCCAGGGTGCCGCCGAAGATATTGACCTGGTACTGCCGCCCGGTGACGTGCCACCACAGGCGGGACAGGTTGTAGGGATCGCCCCAATTGAGCAGCGGGTCCTGAGCGGCACGCAGCGGCAGGTAGAGGTAAATAAGCAGCCCGGCGGCCAGCGCCGCGGTGGCCAGCAGGAACACCCGCACCGTCAACCCGCGGCGGTTGACCCACAGCCACCACAGGATCGCCGGCGCCAGGAGACCAATGGTCAGGTTGTGATTGCCGAGGGCGAGACCGTACACGCCTGCGGCCAGGATCAGCCAGCGCCCGGCACGTACCGGCGGCTCCCCTTGGGTGAGGCGTTGGCGCCAGGCCAGCAGCAGTGCCAGGATCGCAGCAACCAGGAAGACGTGCAGCGCATAGACTTCGGCCACCACGCTCCACGACCAGATCGTGCGCGCCAGGGCAAAGGCGAGTGTGCCCACGACCGCGGCTGTCCAAACCGTGGGTGGGATGCGCGGTGCAGCCGCTGCGGGCGCGCGATGGGGCAGTGCCTGGCGCGTGCCGCGATCGCGGGTCTCGGGTCGACTGTTGGACGATTTGGCGGGGACGAGCTGCCGCCACGGCAGACCCAGGATCAGCAGCCAGAAGGTCGCCATGACGGCGAGTGCGCCAAAAACCGCCGACATCCAATTCAGGCGCTGGGCTACGCTGCCCACAGGGATGAGGTGGCTGAACAACCAGCCCATCACGATCCACAGGGGGAAGCCGGGCGCGTGGGCAATACCGGGCAGCCAGGCCGCCAGGATCAGCTCCCCGCTGTCGGTCGCCGGAATCGAAGGGATGAGGGTGAACGAATACAGCGCCAGTGCCAACAGGCCCAAGAGGCCCGCCACCAACCAGGTACGCTGCTTGTCTGACCAGGTGCGCATCACGCGGCGCGGTTAGCCCGTGGTATCCGGCTCGGAATCGAGGCTGGTGTCATCGTCAGGATCGGCTTCCATTTCGAGCACAGCCAGGGCTTCGGCCTGCAGGTCTTTGGGAACGAGGATGCTCACCATGCCCAGGGCCAGGTCGGGTGTCGGGAACAGGGTGGAACCTGAGCTTTCGAAGGTGATCATGGCGGGTATGCCGGCGCTCTCCAGTTTGGCCCGCAGCACCTCACCGTACAGTTTGCCCTGTACGTCGGCGATCACCACCAGCTCGTGGTCTGCCATCGGTTGTGTCACGTTGAGTGCCCCTTTCGTCTGAAGTAGGGTTATGGGTGGGAGGTGGCCCATAACCCCGGGTCGGTGTGTTGGGAGGAGCGGTGGTCGGGGGGACCAGGTCCGCTCGTGAATGGATGGGGGGACTTGTGATGGGCTGTTTGGGCGAGACGGGGCTCGCGTCAGCTGGTGGGTGGGGTGATGCCCTTTTTCTGAAGTTCGGCGTCGATGGCCTGTTCGAACTGTTCGATGGGTACCGCGCCGGAGATCCTGACGCCGTTGACGAACAGGGTCGGTGTCGAATTGACCTGCTTGGCACCGCCCTCGGCCGAGTGTTGGCGAACGATGCCTTCGGTCTGTTTCTGATCGAGACAGGCATTGAAGGCAGTGGTGTCCAAACCCAGGTCGGCGGCGTACTTCTTGAGGTCAGCATCGGAGTACGTCGCTTTCAGGCCCTGGTCCTGGAACAGTTTGTCGCCGTATTCCCAGAACTTCTTCTGGACCGCGGCGCACTGCGCTGCGATGTGGGCCGGATAGGAGGTGTCGCGCAGCGGGAAGTGTTTGAACTCGACGCGCAGCAAACCGCTGTCGATGTATTTTTCTTCCAGGGCCGGCAGGCGTTCCAGGGCGAACGTGCGGCAGTGGGTACAATAGAAATCGGAATAATCTTCCAGGACGACCGGCGCATCGGCTGCGCCGAGGGTGGCATCCTCGCTGGAGCCCTGAACGCCGGCGCTGGTGGCCCGGGTCGAATTGGCAACCAGGATGATGGCAATGACGGCCACAATCGCAATGCCGCCAATCATGAGCAGCAGGTTGCGGCGGCGTTCTTGCTGCTGTCGCTGGGCGCGCGCCGCAGCCGCCTTGCGTGAGGACTGCTGCTCGATCAGTCTCTCCTGGGCTGGGGGTGGTGGTCCACCCGCGCCGGAGGTTGGTTTGGACCCCGACGACGAACCGCCTGATCCTGCGGCTCGTTTGTTCTTTTTGGCCATGGACTCTTCTCACTCCTGTAAGCAGAATTCAACCGTGGGACACAGTCGAGCGGGTGCTCGGCAGGCATCCGGCGCAACTGTGCCCCACGTTTTACCATCAATTGCTCAGGTACGCAACTTTGCGCCCAACGTCTCGGCAAGTCGCCGTACGATCCTGTCACGCACGCGCGCGGCGTCGGCATCGGTCAGCGAACGATCGGACGCCTGGTAGGTCAGACGATAGGCCAGGCTCTTGTGGCCGGGCGCGACCTGACCGCCGCGGTAGACGTCGAAGAGCCGGACGTCGACCAGCATTTCGCCGCCGGCGGTGCGGATGGTCTGCACGACCTGCTCGACCGACACATCTTCGGGGACGACGAGCGCCAGGTCCTCTTTGATTGCCGGATAGGCCGAGATGGGTGTCACCTGCACGTCACGGCTGGCGTAGGCCAGCAGCGGTTCCAGGGCCAGCTCGGCTGCGACGACGCGTCCCTGTGCCGGCAGGTCGAACGCCCGCCGCACGAGGGGATGCAGCTCACCCAATACGCCGATGTCCCGGCCCGCCAGCTCGATGCGTGCGGCACGTGCGGTGAAGGCCGGGTGCTCCGTGGCGACGTAACGCACCAGGGATGCCGGCATCCCCAACCGGTGGAGCAGTGTGTCGATGATGCCCTTGCCGTCGTAAAAATCAATCGCGCTGGCATCGTCGCCGCGCAGCCACGATTCTGGTGCGCGCGGGCCGGTCAGTACCAGGCTGACGTGGCGCGCCTCCACGGGCAGCAGGTCCGCGCTCACCGGCCAGTAGACGCGACCGATCTCGAAGACCGCCACACGCTCGGCGTAACGCAGGTTGGCCGCCACGATTTGCAGCGCGTTGGGCAGCATGCTGGAGCGCAGCAGACTGCGTTCCACGCTGAGCGGGTTTGCCAGCTGCACCGAATCGTCGGGACGCAGCAGGGCTGGCAGCTGGTAGCCCGCCTGGGGCTGCGGCTCGGTCCACTCCATACCGTGGCTGGCGGCCAGCAGGCGGGCATTGTCGCCGTCGCCAATCAGCGGGTAGGTAATGATGTCCTGCAGCCCGCAGCCGGTGAGCACGGTTCGCACCTGCATCTCACCCTCGAGCACGCGGTTGCGTCGTTGGGGTGGCAGCACCGAAGCCATCAGGGTGGCCGGGATCTGATCGAAACCGACCACGCGCGCCACCTCCTCCACCAGGTCGGCCGGAATTTCCAGGTCGAGCCGGTGCCACGGCACGGTGACCAGGAGTGACCCGCCGGGCTGTGAGACCACGCGGCACTCCAATGCCTCCAGGCTGCGGGTGATCGTGTCGGTATCGACGGGGATGCCCAGCAGGCGTTGGACTTCGTCCGTACTGAGCGAGATCTGCACGTCACGTTGGCGGGCGGGGTAGGCGTCGACCACCCCAGGAACGACCTCGCCGTTGGCCAGGTCGGCCATCAGCTGGGCGGCGCGCTGGGCGGCCAGGGGTGGCAGCGTTGGCGGGATGCCTTTGCCGAACCGCGACGACGCCTCGCTGAAGAGCTTGAGGGCATGGGCGGTGCGCCGGTTGTTGATATTATCGAAAGCTGCCGACTCCAGCAGGATGTTGGTCGAACCGGCGTGCACTTCGGTCTCTTCACCCCCCATCACGCCGGCCACCGCAATCGACCCGGCGGTATCGGTAATCATCAGCATGTCGCTGGTGAGCGGTCGATCGACACCGTCAAGCGTAGTCAAACGCTCCTCCGCTTCGGCGCGCCGCACGATGATCACCGGCTGCGCGTGGCCGCTGTGTTGCGCGCGGGCCACCAGCCGGTCGTAGTCGAAGGCGTGAAGGGGCTGGCCCCATTCCAGCATGACATAATTTGTGATATCCACGACGTTGTTGATGGGCCGTTGACCCGCCAGGCGCAGGCGGTCCTGCAGCCAGCGCGGGGATGGGCCAATCTTGACGTTGCGGATCAGCATCGCCGTGTAGCGCGGACACAGGTCGGGGTCGCGGATCTCGATCTGGCAGAAGGGCTCGGCAACCGGTGGCGGATCGGGCACTTCGGACGGCGCGACCCGGCCGGCGATCGCCGCCAGCATCGGCTGGGTGCGCCGCAGCGGTCGGTTCGTCAGCGCGGCCACCTCGCGTGCCACGCCGATCAGCGAGAGGGCGCGGGCCAGGTTGGGTGTCAGGTCGATATCGAGCACCGTATCGCCCAGGTAATCGGCCAGCGGCATGCCCACCGGCGCATCGGCGGGCAGGATCAGGATGCCTTCGTGGTCGTCGCTCAGGCCGAGCTCTTTTTCCGAGCAGACCATGCCTTCGGAACGGACGCCGCGGATTTTGCCGGCTTTGAGGCGCATGAACTTCTTCTCGGCGCTGTGGCCGTCGATCAGACGTGCACCGACGATCGCAAACGGCGCTTTGAGGCCCGGCCGCTCGACGCCCTTGTATGCGTACAGGTTGGGCGCACCGGTCACGACGGTCAGCGGTGCGTCGGCACCATAATCCACGGTGGCCAGCACCAGGCGATCGGCGTCGGGGTGCGGGTCGATGCGCAGGATTTCACCGACGAAGAGTTTGTCGCGTTCCCAGGCTTCGCCCACGTGTTCGATGCCGGTGACTTCAAGGCCGGCCAGGGTCAGGCGTTCGGCCAGCTGGCTGGCGGACAGATCGCTCTCGACGTAATCGCGTAACCAGTTCAATGGGATTTTCATGCGAACTGCTCCAGGAAACGCAAATCATTGGCGAAGAAATAACGAATGTCGTCGATGCCATGTTTGAGCATGGCGATCCGTTCGGGACCCATGCCAAAGGCAAAGCCGGTATAGACGTCTGGGTCATAGCCACCGTTACGCAGCACGACGGGGTGGACCATGCCGGCGCCGCTGATTTCGAGCCAGCCGGTGTATTTGCACAGCCGACAGCCGCGGCCGGCGCACAGGATGCAGTCCATATCGACTTCGACGCCCGGTTCGACGAAGGGGAAGTACGAGCAGCGGAAGCGCAGCTTGCGTCCCGTGCCGTAGAGCTGGTTGGCGAACTCGACCATCGTGCCCTTCAGGTCGGCCATCGTGATGCCGCGGCCCACGGCCAGGCCTTCGACCTGGTGGAACATGAACTCGCTGCGTGCCGTGACCTGTTCGTAACGGAAGCATTTGCCGGGCAGGATCACGCGTACCGGTTCGGGGGCGTACTGGCGCATGGCCCGAATCTGGCCGGGTGACGTGTGGGTACGCAGGAGGACACGCGGGTCTTTGGTGTAGAACGTGTCCTGCATGTCGCGTGCCGGGTGGTCGGGCGGGATGTTGAGGAGCTGGAAGTTTACTTCGTCCAGCTCCACGTCGGGTGCGTCGTACACCTGGAAGCCCATCTGGGCGAAGATCTGGTAGATCTCGCGCAGCACGCTGTTGGCGGGATGGATGCGCCCCAGGTGGGGGGGGCGGCCGGGCAGGGTGACGTCGACGGTTTCGGCGGCCAGGGTGCGGGCCAGTTCGTGTTGGTCGAGAGCCTCGCCCTGGGCGACGTAGGCGGCTTCGAGCACTGTTTTGACGCGGTTAGCTTCAGCGCCGGCGGCCGGGCGGTCGGCTGAGGGCAGCTGGCCGAGTCCGCGCAGCACCGTGGTCAGCCCGCCCTTTTTGCCCAGGTAAGTGATACGCCAGGATTCGAGGGCGGCCGGGTTATCGGTGGCGGCCAGTGACTGCAGCGCTTCTTGCTCCAGTGCACGCAGTTGTTCGAGCATGTGTGGCTTCTCCTTTTCCGCAAATAAAAAACGACTCCAGACCGTCAGGGACGGTGTGCAGTCGTGCACGTGCCGTGGTACCACCCTGTTTGAGCGCCGGGGTGAGCCGGCGGCTCCGCTCAGTCCGGTGGGCGATCAAACTGCCGGCCGGATGCCCGGGTAACGGTGGGCGACCGGGGCGAACTACTGGCGGGTTGGGGGGCCCCGTTTCACTCGCCCGGCTCCGGAGCGAACTTCGACCGAGGCGCACACGGTTGGGTTTGCAGCCATGACCCAACCTCTCTGGGAGGCGTGACTCGACCTACTTTTCTCCATCGTAGCCGATGTGTGGTGTGTGATGCGATTGTGAACGGTATTATCGTCCGAAGGGTAGGTTTTGTCAAGACAAAACGGCAACAATTGTGTGACAAGTGCCATTTAGACAAATCCCCCAAACCGCATACAATACAATCCCATATCATCCCCTTCTATTCGTTCGTACTTATCCTTATGATATGGGAGCCGCCCATGACAGACATCTATGGCCAGATCACCGGCTGGGGAGCCTATACCCCTGCCAAAATCGTGACGAACCACGAGCTCGCACAAACCCTCGATACCAGCCACGATTGGATCGTACAACGCAGCGGCATTCACCAACGCTGCATCGCCGCCGACCACGAAACCACCTCCACCATGTGCGTCGCCGCCAGCCGCAAAGCCCTGGCACAGGCCAACCTGAATCCATCCGATCTCGACCTGATCATCGTTGCGACATCCACCCCCGACTTCTTCACGCCCCCCGTCTCCAGCCAGGTGCAGCACGCCCTTGGCGCCCACAACGTCCCCGCCTTCGTCTTGACGACCGGCTGCACCGGCTTCGTCTATGCCCTCACCACCGCCTACCAGTTCGTACACACCGGCACTTATCGTAATATCCTGGTGGTGGGCGCCGAACTGCTCAGCCGCTTCATCGACTGGCGCGATCGTTCGATGTGCGTGCTGTTTGGTGACGCCGCCGGCGCGGTGG
Source organism: uncultured Anaerolineae bacterium (assembly GCA_964443225.1). GTDB lineage: Bacteria > Chloroflexota > Anaerolineae > SSC4 > Amarolineaceae > SSC4. Next base: position 9,125 of record CAYUCC010000008.1, on the reverse strand, counting down.
TGGTGCAGGCAACTACGGAACGCTGTGGGCTGCACAGCTTCGTGCTCGGTTCGGACGGCAGTCAGGGCCAGCATATCATCATGCCCTCCGGTGGCTCGGCTCGCCCGTTCGATGCCGATGTCCTGGCCGACAGCGCACACTACATCCAGATGAACGGCCGCGAAGTGTTCAAATTCGCGTCACGCGTCGTCGGTCGTGCCTGCCAGCAGGCGCTCGACCAGGCCGGCCTGGGTATGGACGACATCGATTGGATCATCCCCCACCAGGCGAATCTGCGCATCATCGAAGCGGCGGCACGCGACATGCACCTGCCGCTCGACCGCTTCATCATCAACATCGACCAGTACGCCAACACGTCGGCGGCGTCGATCCCCCTGGCCCTGGCCGAAAACCTCGACAACGGCCGCATCCGCCCCGATGACCGCCTGCTCCTGGTCACCTTCGGCGCCGGCCTCACCTGGGGCGCCGCCGTCCTGCAGCTGGCACCCACACGGATTATGTAAGTAGCAACCACCAGGCTGCTCGTGAGGCCATTGGCCTCACGAGCAGCCTGGTGGTTTATTTCTCTCCCTCCGGCGGTTCGTCTGCCTCATCCCCGACCTTCCACTGAACCCCACCCAGAAACCCCTGTTTGGGATCGATGTCCTGCGGCATTTTGATCTCCCCAAAACGCCGCTCGAAACGGGTCAGGTTTTCTCCCAGCGCATTCAGGAACAGCTTGGCGTTGAGCGGCGTCATGACGACGCGCGCCCGAATGCGGACCTGCCCGACGTTGGGCATCAGCTGCCCCAGGTCGAGAATCACTTCCGACGGGGAGTGATTGATAATCGCAAAGTTGGCGTAGATGATCTCCAGCGTGGCCGGCAGCTCGACGTTGAGCCGCTGGCCCGGCGGCGGGTTCGATGCCATGTTTTCCCTCCAGTTGGCTGGTTACTGTGCTGCCAAATCAAAAGGCTCAATGAATGGTTGGCATTCATTGAGCCATGGGGCTTTTCAAAGAACAACTCGCGGCAAAACAGCTGGAATTCGCCGTAAATCATCGCAGATTATTCTTCTACACGCCCTTTGCGTGTCCCGCTGTCAGAACGGGATGTCTTCGTCGTGAATTTCCGCAGGTGGGGCAAAATCGTCCGACCCCGATGCCGCCGGGCGCGCCGCGGGCCGCGTGCTGCCCGCATAACCACCTGCCGGTGCCCCCGTCCCCATGGCCTGGGTGTCACCGCGGCCGCCGAGGAATCGAACGTCGCGCGCCGTCACCTCCAAGGTGCCGCGCGGTGTGCCGTCCTGCGCCATGTACGCGCCGACTTCGACCTCGCCTTCGACCAGCACCATGCGCCCTTTGGCCAGGTACTGATGGCACGTCTCCGCCAGCTGACGCCATGCCGTCACGCGGAACCACGTCGTTTTGTCCTGCATGGTCCCATCCGGTGCCTTCCAGCGACGGTTGACCGCGACGTTGAAGCTGGCGACCGGTACGCCGCTCGGCGTATAGCGCATGTCTGGATCAGAGCCGAGATTCCCAATCAGCATGATTTTCTGCCACATCGTTCTGTGTCCTTTCCACGTGTTCTGTGCGTTTCACCAGTGGCTCGATGGTCTATGTGCGGCTATGACACGCATCCCAACCGCCACAAACCCCTGACAACCTGCATGAATTGTAGACGAGGGGCGTCATTTTGTCAAACTAGAACGTGTGTTCCAATTCCAGCCGTTTCTCCGCCGTTCTCCCCGCCAGCTGCGGCACGCGTGGGCCGTACAGCGGCGCCAGCTGCGGGCTCATGTCCTGATTGACGTACAGCGGAATCGGAACGACGTCCACGGGTTGGTTGTGCGTGGCACTTTTTCCCAACGCCGGGCAGCCCCAGGCATCTTCCGGTGTGCCGCGGCGCTGGGTTTTGAACTGTCCCAGAATCCCACAGCTGAAGCAGTGATCGCGGCAGTCGTCGACGACGGCGCCCTCCAGGCTGTGCTGGTATTCCTGTACCAGGAAGTCTTTTTTCAGCCCCAGGCTCAGGTGGTCCCACGGCATCACTTCGTCGACCGTGCGTTCACGGCGGGCGTACCAGTCGGGGTCGAGCCCGGCTTCGGCGAAGGCCTGCATCCAGGCATCCTCACGGAACTGGTCGCCCCAGGCATCGAACCTGGCGCCGAGCTGCCAGGCGCGCTCGATGACGCCGGCCAGCCGGCGGTCGCCGCGGCTCAAATAGGCTTCCATCAGGGTCTCGCGCGGGTTGTTCCAGTTGAAGTGGAAGCCAGGCCCACGCAGGCGGTCCTGCAGGTAGCCAATCTGACGCCGGATCGTCGCTTCGTCCGCCATCGGCACCCACTGGAATGGCGTGTGCGGCTTGGGCACCAGCGTGCTGACACCGATGCGCACCTTGGCTTTTTTGCCGATCGTGCGCCGGCCGACTTTCATCACCTCCCAGGCCAGGTCCGCAATCGCGGCGACGTCCTCGTCGGTCTGGGTGGGGTGACCGATCATGAAATACATCTTGATCGTGGTCCACCCGCGACTGTAGACCTCTTCGGCGGTGCGCAGCAGATCGTCGGTGGCGATCGGCTTGTTGATGACGTCGCGCAGGCGGTCGGTGGCCGCTTCGGGGGCAAAGGTGAAGCCGCTGCGGCGGCGGCCCTTCTCCAGCAGGTTCATCAGATCGACCGAAAAGGACTCGATGCGCAGGCTGGGCAGGCCGATGCTCAGTTTGTCGCTGCTGTGTTTTTCGACCACGCTGCGCACCAGGTCGCCGATGTAGGTGTAATCGCTGGAGCTGAGCGAGAGGAACGAGACCTCTTCGAAGCCGCAGCTGGTGATCATGCGGTCGACGGCGTCGGTCACCTCCTGCACGGGGCGCTCACGCACGGGGCGGTAGGCCATGCCGGCGTGGCAGAAGCGGCAGCCGCGCGTGCAGCCGCGCTGGATTTCGATCGCAGCGCGGTTGTGGACGACGTCGATGTAGGGCACGATGAAATCGGTGGTCGGCGGCGGCAGGGTGGTGACGATCCGTTTGACCACCACGGACGGCGCGACGTCGGCGTATTCGGCGCGCGGCAGGGTCGCGGCCAAGGTCCCGTCGGCGTGGTATTCGGCCGCGTAAAACGAGGGCACGTAGACGCCGGGGATGCGTGCCAGCCGGCGCAGGAGGTCGGCGCGCGAAGCGTGCGCGTGTGTCTCACTGGCCTGGGCATCTTTTGCAGTGAGGAGTGCCGCACCCCCAGGTGCGGCCTCCGTTCGCACCTGGGGGTGCGAACTCCTCATCGATGCATGCTCGGATGTGGAATCTCCTCGCACCTGGGGGTGCGAACTCCGCGTCGATTCCTGCTCGGATGTGGAATCGCTTCGCACCTGGGGGTGCGAACTCCGCGTCGATTCATGCCCGAATACGGAATCTCCTCGCACCTGGGGGTGCGAACTCCGCTGTGCCATGTCTGCTTTCCACGCCTGAACCACACGTGCGATCTCGAGGATCGCCTCTTCGCCTTCGCCCAGCAGAAACGCGTCGATGAACGGCCACATCGGTTCGGGGTTGGTGCTGGCGCTGCCGCCGGCGATGATGAGTGGGTCGTCAGCCGTGCGGTGATCGCTGCGTAAGGGGATGCCGGCCAGGTCGAGGCAGTTGAGCACGTTGGTGAAGAGCTGCTCATAGGGCAGGCCAAAGCCGATGATGTCGAACTCAGACAGTGGCCGGCGGTTTTCCAGGCTGAATAGTGGAATGCCCTCGCGCCGCATCGCCGCTTCCATGTCGATCCACGGAGCGTAGGCGCGCTCGGCCAGCATGTCGGGCTGGCGGTTGACGATGTCGTACAGCAGCATCAGGCCCAGGTTGGACATGCCGAGTTCGTAGGTGTCGGGAAAGGTGAGGACGATGCGGACCGGTGTGGCGTCCCAGTCTTTGGTGACGCTGTTCCACTCACCACCGGTGTAACGGGCCGGTTTTTCGACTTTCCAGAGAATACGGTCGAGCCGCGCACTGATCTGCGCCGGTGTCATCGGTGCCATGGTCATCTCCTACGTCTACCCGGTGTGGCCGGGGCGGGGTTGGTACCCGCAGTGACGGTGAATTCAGATATGCGGGTGATTGTACCATGGGTGACGAACGAAAGCAAAGGACTGCGGTGCGCCGCCATACGCACGCAACCAAGCGGTTGAGGCAAATTTGCCGTAATTACGATTTGTAGTTATACTTGGTGCATGTCATACGAGTGGGATGAATCGAAGCGTCTCAGCAACGTCTGTGACCACGGCATCGATTTCAAAGATGCTGTCAAGATCTTTGAACACGATACTTTGCTGATGGAGGATGACCGTCTTGACTACGGAGAGCGTCGGTTCGTTTCACTTGGACTGCTTCGAGGCTACGTGATCGTTGTCGTACACACCGAACGGTCCGGTGCGACGCGTATCATTTCTGCACGTAAGGCGACGAAAAATGAGCAAAGAATCTATTTCGAACAAATCGGTGGCTGAATCCATGACAGATTGGGAGCGCCTCGATGCCCTTGGCGACGAGGACATCGATTTTTCCGACATGGCAGAGATCACACCCGACATGTTTGCCAAGGCAGTTGTTCGGCGTGGCTTGAAACCACCTCCGGGCAAAGAACAAATCACGATCCGGTTGGATGAAGACGTGTTAAAATGGTTCCGTAGCCAGGGTAGAGGATATCAGACTCGCATTAACTCACTGCTACGCGCATACATGGAAGCCCATCGCGCGCGATAAATAGCCCGTTACAACGCCACGCGCAGCCGGTACCCCACCCCTGGCTCAGTGACGATGTAGTGCGGTCGCGCCGGATCGGGTTCGATCTTGTGGCGCAGGTTGCTCATGTTGACCCGCAGCAGATGCGCCTCACCTTCGTACCCCACACCCCACACCTGGCGCAGCAACTGGCGGTGGGTCAGCACCTTGCCGGCATGCACCACAAGCACACGCAGCAGATCGTACTCGGTCGGCGTCAGCTGCACGTCGCGTCCGCCCACCGCCACCAGGCGGCGCGCCTGATCCACCACCAACTCGTCGATGACAAACACCGGTTCCGCCGCGGGTGAAGCCGCGCGGCGCAGCGCCACGCGCATGCGCGCCAGCAGCTCGCCCATGCCAAACGGTTTGGTGACGTAATCATCGGCGCCCGCATCCAGCGCAGTGATTTTGGCGGCCTCCTGCTCCTGCACAGTGACGATGATGATCGGCACCTGCGTCCACTCACGCAGCCTTCGCGTCACTTCAATGCCATCCATGTCGGGCAGCCCCAGGTCGAGGATGACCAGGTCAGGCCGGTTGGCCGTCACCGCCATCAGTGCTTCGCGGCCATCGACGGCCTCAAACACGTCGTAGCCGTGATTGGCGAGTGAGGTGCGCAGAAAGCGGCGAATGGGCGGCTCGTCATCGACCACCAACACACGCGGTCCACGATCGCTCATGGGATGTCACTCCTTGCCGCGGTCGGCACCATGGGCAGAGCCAGCGTGACGATCGTGCCCCCGCCGGGCCGGTTCTGCGCCCAGATACGTCCACGATGCGCCTCGACGATTCCTCTGCAAATCGCCAGCCCCAGCCCAGTGCCAGCGACCTCCGTTGGCCGCGGTACGCGGTAGAACTTATCGAAGATGCGCGCCAAATCCTCCGGCGGCACACCGTCGCCGCGATCGGCGACGGTTATCTCCAGTGTGCTGTCGGTGAGGCGTGCCTGCACCTCGATCGGTGTGCCCGGCGGCGAGTACTTGAGCGCATTGTCCAGCAGGTTGACCAGCACCTGCACGATCATGACAAAATCGAGCGGGACGAGCACGCCTGGCGCATCGACGATCACTTCCCGCCCTTGCAGCCGCTCGCCCAGCCGCTCCAGCGCCGAGCTGATGACCTCCTGCACGTCGGAAGGCTGGGCCGTCGCTTGCAGCGCGCCAGCCTCGATGCGCGTCATGTCGAGGAGATTGCCTACCAGCCGGTTGAGGCGCTGCGCCTCCTCGCGTGCCACGGCGATCATGCTGCGCTGCGCGGGGTTGTCCAGGCAGGCACCGTCCTCCTCCAGGCTGGTCAGTGTACCGGTGATCGAGACCAGGGGTGTGCGCAAATCGTGTGAGATCGAGTTGAGCAGGGCGTGCTGCAGCGATTCGGCCGCCCGTGCCAGCTGCGCCTGGCGGGCTTCTTCCGCCAGTTCAGCCCGCTCGATGGCCAGCGCAGCCTGGCTGGCAAACGATTCCAACAAACGGCGCTGCTCCGGCCGCAGGTGCGGGCCTGGTTCGAGGGGCTGCACGCCCAGCACACCAATGACCCCACGCGCTGTTTTCAACGGCATGTAGCGGCCGCTCGACGCCGGCAGGGTGTCGGTGCCGCGCCCAGCGGGCTGCCCCTGCTTGAAGACCCAGGCCGCCACCGCCGACTCGTTGTCGTCGAGTGTGAAGCCGGGGCTCTGGGCACGCACCGTGAGCGCGGCGCCGGCAGGCAGAAAAATCGCCGCCGCGCGGGCAAACGTGCCGCCGACGTGCCGCACCACCACGGGCAGGATGTCATCCATCCCGTTGGCAACCGCCAGGTCACGGCTGAGCTCGTACAAAGCCACGGCCTGTGCCTCACGCTGCTGCGCCGCGTCGGCCTGCTCGCGCGAGCGGGCGGCCAGGGTGCTGATGACAATGCCAACGATGAACAGGCCTGCGAAGGTCAGGATGTACTCGGTGTCTGCCACAGTGAGGCGGTATTTGGGCTCGACGAAGAAGAAATCGAATGCCAGCACGCTCAGCCCAGCCACCAACATGGCCGGCCCGCGTCCCAGGTAGATCGCAGCGACAACGACCGCCGCCAAATAGACCATGACCAGGTTGGTGGGGGAGACGATGCGGTGGATCGGTTCACCGAGCAGCGTGGCCAGGACGACCAGGATCAACGCCCATGCGTAACGCGGCCAGGGTCCGTGCGGCCGCCATGCGCTGGAGACGGCTGGGACCGCATCCTTGGGTGCGCTGCTGACAACGTAAATGTCGATGTCGCCGCTGTGTTGGATCAGGCGATCGACCACGGCACCGCCCAGCAGCTCACGCCAACGTGGGCGCAGCGGCTTGCCGGCGACGATTTTGGTGATGTTGTGCTGGTGGGCATAGTCGACGATCGTAGCGGCCACGTCGTGACCCGGCAGGGTGACCGTCCGTGCTCCCAGTTCCTCTGCGAGTCGCAAAGTGCGCGCAACCCGGTCCTGGTCGGCCTGGGACAGCCGGGCGTTGCCCGCCGTCTCCACGTACACGGCAAACCACTCGGCCTTGAGCTCGTAGGCCAACCGGCGAGCCGAACGCACCAGCCGCTCGCTCAAGGGACTGGGACTGATGCACACCAGCAAGCGGTCGCCCGCCGGCCAGGGACCGGGGATGGCACGCGTCTGCATGTAGGCCCGCATCTGCTCGTCGACCTGCTCGGCAGTGCGTCGCAGGGTCAGCTCACGCAGCGCCGTCAGGTTGCCCATACGGAAAAAGCGCTGGATGGCCTGCGCGGCCTGCTCCGGCACATAGACCTTCCCCTCCTGCAGGCGCTGCAAGAGTTCCGGCGGCGGCAGATCGACCACCTCGATGCTGCTGGCGGCGTCGAGTACGCTGTCGGGGACCTTTTCCCACACCGTGACGCCGGTGATTTGAGCTACGACGTCGTTGAGGCTCTCCAGGTGCTGCACGTTCATCGTCGTGTAGACGTCGATGCCCGCAGCGAGCAGCTCTTCGACGTCGAGGTGGCGCTTGGCATGGCGTGAGCCGGGCGCGTTCGTATGTGCCAGCTCATCGACCAGGGCGAGCTGCGGGCGGCGCGCCAGGACGGCATCGAGGTCCATCTCCGGCAGCACGGTACCCCGATAGGAGATGAGCTGGCGGGGAATGGTTTCCAAACCGTGCACCAGTTCTTCGGTCTCGATCCGGCCGTGGGTCTCGACGTAACCGATGACGATGTCGACGCCTTCCGCCTGGCGTTGGCGCGCCGCTTCGAGCATAGCAAAGGTCTTGCCAACGCCGGCGGCATAACCCAGGAAAATCTTGAGCTGGCCACGCGTCTGGCGCGCCTCTTCCGCCTGCACGCGGGCCAGCAGTTCGTCGGGATCGGGACGGTTAGGTTCGTTCACCATCGCTGCCTCTCACAATCGGCACTATTCGTCTGTCTTCATTCTACCGCATCCAGCGCCAGGTTCAATTTCAGCACGTTGACACGCGGCTCGCCCAGGAAACCCAGCTGCCGCTGGTCCGTGGCTTGGGCTACCAGGTCGCGCACGGTCCCCTCAGGCATGCCGCGCACCCGTGCCACCCGCGGCACCTGGTACAGCGCCGCGGCCACGCTGATGTGCGGGTCGAGACCGCTGGCCGATGCCGTCACCAGGTCCACCGGAACGGGCTGCGTGTTGGCCGGATCGGCCGCGTGCAGCGCTGCCACCCGCGCCTGCACAGCCGCCACCAGTGCCGGGTTGCTCGGACCCAGGTTGGAACCGGCCGACGCAGCCGCGTTGTAGGCCACGGGCGCCGTGGCCGATGGACGGCCCCAGAAGTAGCGGGGATCGTCAAACGGCTGGCCAATCAGCGCCGAACCGACCACCCGATCGCCCTGGCGGATCAGGCTGCCGTTGGCCTGGCCGGGAAAGACAACCTGGGCTAAAGCAGTGACCGTCAGCGGATAGAGAATGCCCGTCACAACGGTGAACAAAGCGAGCAGAACAACAGCTGGCCGCACAAACGATTTCATTTGGACCTCATTTTCTATGGATTGTGGATCATCCAATCCTTGGCCACTACGCCGACCCCAACCACAATCATCAGCAGCAGCACGGCATGCCCCTGGGGTGACAGCGCCGCGTTGTGCTCGAGCAGCAGCAAAACCACGATCACGGGAAATAAGACCAACGGCCCCAACGATTTGAATCGAGCAAACGGTTGCATTGATACCTCCTACACCAGGTGCAGCACTGACAGCAGCATGTCGATGGCTTTGATCCCGATGAACGGCACGATCAGCCCGCCCAGACCGTAGATGAGCAGATTGTCACGCAGCAGCTGCGCCGCGGGCACTGGACGGTAAGCCACGCCGCGCAGCGCCAGCGGGATCAGCGCAACGATGACGAGGGCGTTGAAGATCACCGCCGACAGAATCGCACTGGCCGGAGTC
>CAYUCC010000007.1:0-108469 GCA_964443225.1 uncultured Anaerolineae bacterium | reverse complement strand
GCGGCGCGGCGGGGGGGGGGGGGGGGGCCGTCGGGTGGCCGGGGGCGGGGGGTGGGGGGTGGGGAACCTAATCCCCTATCCCCCAATCCCTATCCCCCAATCCCAATCCCTATCCCCCAATCCCAATCCCTATCCCCCATCCCCCAATCCCTATCCCCCAATCCCTATCCCCCATCCCCTACCCCGCGCGGGGGCGTTCGGCGAGGTTGACGGTGAGGGTTAGTTCCTGGTCGCCGCGCACCACTTTGAGTGTAACATCGGCGCCGACCTGGTACTGGAGCAGGGCCTGGGGCAGCGGAACCTGGTCGTCGATCGTCGCCTGTCCGAGGGCCACGATGACGTCGCCGGCGCGCAGGCCGGCGCGGGCGCTGGGGCCGTTGGCGACCACGTCACGAATGTAGGCGCCCTGGCTCACGGCAATATTGTTTTCGGACGCAATCTGCGGGTTCATCGGCTCGAACGAGATACCCAGGTAGGGGCGACGCACCGTGCCGCTGGCGATCAGTTGGGCAGTCACGACACGCACGGTGTTGCTGGGGATCGAGAATCCCAGTCCCTCGGCCGGATCGCCCATGGCTGCGGACCCACGCACGACAGCGACGTTGATCCCGATCACCTCTCCATCCAGATTGATCAGGGGACCGCCCGAGTTGCCGTGATTGATCGGTGCATCGGTCTGCAGCAGGCCGTCCAGTGTATCGAGCGAACGGTTGTGGCCGCTGAGTACGCCGGCGGTGACGGTGTTGCGGAAATCCCCCAGGGCGCTGCCGATCGCCGCCACGCGGCTGCCAGGCAGCAGGCGGCTGGAATCGCCGAGCTCGGCGACCGCGGGCACGCGCCCCTCGACCTTGAGCACCGCCAGGTCGAACTCCGGTGCAGTGCCCACCAGGCTGGCCGAGACACGGCTGCCGTCGGCGTACACGGCGACGTAGCGGTTGCTGCCTTCCACGACGTGGTGGTTGGTCACGAGGTGGCCGTCCCCATCGATGAAGACGCCCGACCCTGAACCGGCCTGGGTCAGGATGGTGACCGTTGCCGGCTTGACCCGCGCCACGGCGGCGACCAGTCGATCGTCGGCAGAGTCGGTGGCGGAACGGGGTGGCGCATCGGTCTGCGGTGTGGCTGGCAGGCTCAGATCACGCACAGGCTGTGCGCTGGTGAGAATGCCCTGTGCCAGCGATGCCGGCTTGGGCGCCAGCAGGGTTGCCGTCGCGGCCCCCACTGCCGCGCCGCTAACAAAAATGATGACGACGGCGAGAAAGAGCAGCGCCATAGCCAGCCGTGTCGACCGGCGGCGGCGCTGGACTGCTTGATCGTAAGTCATGGTTCGGTCCCTCTCATGGACAGTGATTCGTTTACCAACGTTGATTGATACGGCGCGCGGATTAATGCCAGATGAGAGAGAACTGAATGCCACCTAATTTCTGTTCTCTTTGTCCATCGTGGTACAATGCGTCCCGTGAACGACACCTACGCAGTCACTACAGACGTCGCCGTCGACCTTTGGGATCCCTTCGTCGCTGACCACCCCTACGGCCATCTCCTGCAAACCAGCCGCTGGGGTGAGCTGAAAGCCCGCTTTGGCTGGGAGGTTGCGCGCGTCGCGCTGCAGCGGGGAGATACCATCGTCGCCGGTGCCCAGATCCTGCTGCGCCGCACGCCGTGGGGCCAGTCATTTGCCTATGTTCCCAAGGGACCGGTGGTAGACTGGTCGGCGCCCGGGCTGGTGGCACCGCTTCTCCAGGCCATCGAACGGACGGCGCGCCAGCGGCGGGCATACCTGCTGCGGCTGGAACCCGAATTGTTGGATGATTCCACCTGGCGCGAGTGTCTGGCCGCTCAGGGTTTGGTGCCATCGCCGGAAACCGTGCAGCCCCGCAGTACCGTTCACGTCGATTTGACCGTTCCAGCGGATGAAATTCTGGCTCGCATGAAACAGAAGTGGCGTTACAACGTGCGCCTGGCGGCACGTAAGGGGGTCCAGGTACGGCATGGGACGGACGCCGATCTGCCGGCGATCCAGCAGCTCTTGCAGCTCACCGGCGCGCGCGACGGTTTTGGCATTCACAGTGCCGACTACTACCGCACGGCCTATGATCTGTTCGTGCCGGCGGGTCTGGCCACCTGGCTGCTGGCCGAGTACGCGGGCGAACTGCTGGCGGCCATCGCGGTGTTTGCGCTGGGAACACGCGCCTGGTATTTGTGGGGCGCGTCGGGCAACAGTCACCGTAACCTGATGCCCAACCATGCCCTGCAGTGGGCGGCCATCGAGTGGGCGCGGCAGCGCGGCTGTGCCATCTATGATCTGTGGGGAATTCCGGACGAAGTGGGAGTTCTGTACAGTGAGGGCATACAGGACCTGGGCACCGAGGATGAATCGGCCGCGGCCGATGGCTTGTGGGGTGTCTGGCGTTTCAAACAGGGCTTTGGTGGGCAGGTCGTGCGTTACGTCGGGGCATGGGACAGGGTTCTGTCACAGCCGGGGCACTGGCTGCACCAACTGGCGCGGCGATACCGCCGCACCAGTTCCTGATCCGTGAACGAAGTTATGCCAGGTTCGCGGCCAGCGACGCCAACACGTGCCGCGAACCTGACATAGGACTATCGCACCTACCGCATACGGAAGGCAGCGACCAGTGCGGCAATTCCGCCGAAGATCGCGAAGATGCCCACGACCACCGGCAGGGCCAGGACAGCCGCCAGGGGATTGGCCAGCAGCCAGATGCCGATCAGGATGTTGATCACACCCAGGATGCCGATACCCCAACCGCCGCCGCGGAAGGCCTGGATCAGGTTGAAAATACCGATGATGATGCCGAAGAAACCCATCACCAGGATCAAGGTCGCCGGCACGAGCACGGCACTCCACAGCGGGTGCTGGATGATGGCGATACCGGCCAGAATGCCAATAATGCCGGAGAACAACTTCCAACCCCATCCCGATCGATCGATGAACATGGCCACGATCTCGAAGATACCGCCGATCAGCCAGTAGATACCGATCACCTGGATGAGGACCACCGTTGTTGCAGCGGGATTAGTCAATAAAAGAATACCGACGATGATGGCGGCAATACCCTGGATAAGTACCAACCACCAGGGAATCGCACTGCGCCCCACCGCGTCAGACGTTGTCATAATCTGCCTGTTCCTCCTTGCTCAATTCGATCCGACCCTCGCGGATCTGCGAACTCGAATGCATTCTGTCGAACGATGGACCTGCGGCGTCGGGCAGGCCCGGTGCACCTATGTTAGCACAGTATATTCGTTTGTGCAAACAGGTGGTCGAATCGCCGCCTGTCGGTTGTTTTGACGCTCGTGTGGGGAGGTGTTATACTCATTATTATGCGCGTGGGCATCTTGGGTGGCACGTTCGATCCACCACACATCGGGCACCTGATCCTGGCCGAAGAGGCGTGGTACCAGCTTCAATTGGACGTCGTCTACTTCGTACCGGCGGGTTCACCGCCGCACAAACGGGGCTATCACCTCTCACCAGCGGAGACACGCGTGGCGATGGTCACCGCCGCCATGACGGATAACAACCATCTCGCCCTTTTACGCAGCGACGTCGACCGGCCAGGGCCGCATTACACGGTGGACATGGTGCAGCTGGTTCGGGATCAGCTGCCAGACGGGACCGATCTCTTTTTCCTGATGGGTGCCGATTCGCTGCGTGATCTGCCCACCTGGTACCAGGCGCCGCGTCTCGTGGCGACGTGCCGGCTGGTGGCGCTGACGCGGCACGATGTGGTGTTGGACTGGGAAAAACTGGAACAGGCGCTGCCCGGGCTGCGGCAGCGTGTCATTTTGTTGGACATGCCGGAACTGGAAATTGCGTCGAACGTGCTGCGCGAGCGGGTGCGCAGCGGGCAGCCGATCCGTTACCAGGTGCCGGCGGCGGTCGAACAGATCATTCGTGAGCAACGACTCTATGTTTTTTGATGAAGCGAAGATATTTGTCAAAGCGGGTGACGGCGGAAACGGGTGTGTGGCCTTTCGTCGCGAGAAGTTCATTCGTTTTGGTGGCCCCTTTGGGGGCAACGGCGGCAAGGGTGGGGATGTCTACCTGCAGGCCACGCACGATGCCAACACGCTGGTGGCGTTCAGTCATCAGAGTCACTTTCGCGCCGGGCGCGGCGTACACGGTGGGGGCAAGGGCAAAACGGGTGCCCAGGGCGACGATGTCGTCATCCCTGTGCCGCGCGGCACGGTCGTCTTCGAAGCCGATACGGGTGCCGTGTTGGGAGACCTGGTGACCGATGGGCAGCGTCTGATCGTGGCGCGCGGGGGGCGCGGGGGACGTGGCAACATGGCCTTCAAGAGCTCCACCAACCAGGCGCCGCGCATTGCCGAACATGGCGAGCCCGGTGAAACACGCTGGCTGCGCATGGAGCTCAAACTGATTGCCGACGTGGGGATTGTCGGCGTGCCCAATGCGGGCAAATCGACTCTGTTGAGTGTCATCAGCCGCGCCAAACCCAAAATCGCCGATTATCCGTTCACCACCCTCGAACCCAACCTGGGGGTCGTCATTGTCGGCGACAAAGACTTCGTCGCCGCTGACATTCCCGGTTTGATCGAGGGGGCACACACCGGTGCCGGCCTGGGGCATCAGTTCCTGCGCCACATCGAGCGTACGCGCCTCTTGATTCACCTGCTCAACGGGATCAGCCCCGATCCGATGGGCGACTTCGAGGCCATCAACCAGGAGTTGGAGTTGTTCAACCCGGCGCTGGCTGGCAAGCCGCAGATTGTTGTGTTCAACAAGATGGACCTGCCCGAGGCCCGGCTGCACTGGCCGGACGTGTTGGCGGCTTTGCGGGCGCGCGGGCACGAGCCGCGGGCGATTTCGGCGGTGACGGGGGAACACGTGCCAGATTTACTGCACGAAGTGATCGAAACCCTGGCCGAGCTGCCGGTCGAAGAACCGGTAGTCGTGGAAGAGGCACACTTTACACCACCGCATGACGAAAAGGCGTTCACCATCGAGCGCGAGGCGGACGGTGCCCGCCGCGTGCGCGGCATCGCCATTGAGCGTGCTGCGGCGATGACGAACTGGGACTACTACGAAGCCGCCATGCGTTTTCAGCGAATTCTGGCGGCCATGGGGATTCTCGATGCCCTGACCGACGACGGGATCGACGATGGGGACCTGGTGCGGATTGGCGATGTGGAGCTGACGTGGGGCGAGGAGTGGTGACCGCCATTAGTTGAACGAAGGCATCACCGTCCGACTTACGAAACCGCCGCACACGATCCATGGCGGCAACGGACGGGGTCCCTGGACGGGTGGGAATAAGGTATTCTTTTACAGGCCCTTAGGACTCCACGGTGATTAGCGAAGGGGTTGATTTATTCCCCATATTGGAAATATAAGGATTATAGCCGTCGTAGTAGTAGGGCCTGGGGATAAGTGGATAAGACCGGATTTTGCGCCTCGCAACCACAATCGGTTGCGTTTTCCGCCCAAGTCTACCCCTAGATATAGGCTCGTCCCTGTGCATAATCATGGGGAGAACGCTGGGGACAGCCGCCGAAAAATCGGTTGGCGGTGGCGCAGACTCAACCGGCGCACATGATGTCTGGTGCAGCCGGGACACAAGATGTAGTGGTGCGCATGGCGGAATCGCACAGATATGGCCCTGCGTGCCCAGTGTCAAACTTGGGATATCCAGCCGACTTATCCACAAATCTGACATGAGCACGCGGTTTCTCCCCAGAGTTATCCACAGAAGCTGCGTATATCCCAACCTTCACGTGGGATATCTACGGTCTGGTATGGTCCCAGTGCTGGGGATCGGTGGGATCGATTTTCTGCTTTAGTTGTTGAATGAGCGTGCGCAGGGCGCGAATGGCGTCGCCGGTGGGAGGACTGCCGGTGAATTCGGTGACCAGGGCGCTGGTTTGTTCGCGCCAGAGGTTGGCCTGTTCTTGCAGTGCGGCCCGCTCGGCAGCAAAGCGGGCCTCGATCGTGGCCAGTTGCTGCGCCAGCTGCTCGCGTGCCGCTTTTTCTTTTGTCCACTCGGTGCGATACCAGCCCAACGGCCGGCTGTCGCCCGGCACGGTCACCTTCGTACAATCGGTTTCCGCGGGGGGTTCACCCGGCAGTGGTTGTCCATTCAGGTAGGGCAAGGGATCACTGAAGCCAGCCCAACCGTCGTTGCGTGAGAATGGATTGAGGCGCATGCCAAAGTGTAAGTGCGCACCGGTGCTGTTACCAGTGTTGTCCGAATGACCCAGGACGTCGCCGGCTTTGACTTTGTCCCCTTCGGCTACACTGAGTTTTTCGAGGTGTGCGTACACCGTTTCACCCCAGGCGTGCACCAACTTCACGTAGTTTCCGTACTGCTTTTGCTCACCCGCCTCGGCAACCGTCCCATCGTAGGCGGCGAGTATCGCCACCCCGTTGGGCAGCCCATAATCGATGCCCTCGTGCCCCTTGAGGCCAAACTGAGTGTAGTTCTGTGGGTTCTTGCCAAAGAGTTGGGTAATCCGATAGTTTCCATCGAACGGTTTGCGCAGTGGCATGCAGTTACTCCTGTGGTGGTTCGGTGTGTGTGGTCGATGGGGCGGACGCCTGCACTTCTGGCACACCGGTTGGTGGCGAAGTGGATTCCTGGTCGCCGTTTGGCGATGGTTTGAACAACCGCTGCCAACGCGACGGCGAACGGGGTGGATTGGGCGGCGGTGGCGGCGGGAATGGCTCGAGATCGAGAATCTTGGCGTAGGCATAACTGCCGACGACACGTACCGAGGCCAGCACCGGCGCCGCCAGAAACGCGCCGAGGATACCGGCCTGCGTGGCACCCACGATGACGCCCGCCAGAATGACTAACGGGTGTAAATTGACACTCTGCCCAATAATTCGCGGAACGAAATAGTTGTTTTCGATCTGTTGAACGATGACATAGATAGCCAGAGTGATGAGCATGAACGTGAAGTTGGAAACCGGCAGCACTGAAGAACCCTGCAGAACGGCCACCACCAGGGCCGGTATCATGGCCAGGATGGGTCCCAGGTTTGGCACGATCTCCAGTACACCCGCCAGCAGGCCTAACAGGAATGCGCCCGGCATGCCGATCAGCCCCATGGCGACTGTGATCGTCAGCCCAACGACCACGCTCAAAATGAGCTGCCCGCGAAAGAATGCCTGCCAGATCAAGGAGACACGCGTGGCCAGCTCCTGGTACTCGGCATGGTAGTGACCCGGAATCTTGCTGTCAAACCACTGCCGGATACTCGGGGCATCCTTTACCATGTAAAAGGAGTACACCAGGGTCAGCAGTAGGGCAAACAGACCCGTGAAAATCCCTGAAGCCACCCCCCCCGCAAACCCCAACACCGAGCCAGCCGAGCTGAGGGCGCTGGTGATTGTGTTGACCAACGCCGAACCGGAGGGCGTTTGGGTTGCCTGGAGCTGTGTGATGCTCGATACGACGTAGTCGTACCAGGGTTGCATGTCGATATCGAACCCGAAGAGACTCATGCTGGGATAGCGCTGGGGGAAACTGGCCACCCACTGCGTCAGATTGACGTACAGGTCATTCCAGCGAATGTCGATGGTGCTGAGTTGTTGGATCAGTACGGGAACCAAAATGCCGGGCGCGAGCAGCAGCAGAATAATCACCGCCAGGTAGACCAGCATCGTGGAGAACCCGCGCGAGAGACGCCGTGCCAGACGATTGACCAGCGGGTGGAGCAGATAGGCGAGAATAGCCGCCATGACCAGGTTGGGAATCACCGATCGGCTGATGTAGAACAGCAGAATGCCGCCAATCACGACGCCAATCAGAACGATGCGTTTGAAATTGGTGTCCCACCGCGTCGATGGATCGCTCGTTGATGGGGAAGCATTGCCCATGGCCCACCCTCACTTGGTCGTCTCGACAAGCCTCTTGGCCGCCTATTCCAACGTTGACCACACGGCCAGTTTGGTGCGTGTGCGGCGAATCACTTCGTTCGTAAATTCGGTGGTGCTGGCCGTGCCGCGCAAATCGGCTGTCCGCACACCATCGTACACCGCTTCCAGCGTAGCTTCCGAAATGGCCCGCGCGGCCACCCCTGCCGCAGGATTGCGGAAGAAGCGCAGCAAGGAAGCAGCCGCCAGGATCATCGCCATTGGGTTGGCCACGTTTTTGCCGTAGAGTGATGGTGCCGTGCCGTGTGGTGCTTCGGCCATCACCACCTGTGGTTCGTATTTGTCGTCCACCGCCAGCAGGAGCGACTCGGCGCCGGCGATCGATCCAAACATCTGCAAGACCAGGTCTGACATACAGTCACCATCGCGGTTCAGCGTGGGGATGATCAACGGTTCACCGCTGGTGGTCAGCAGCAGCGCATAGGTGGCGTCGATCAGCTGCGGGTTGTAACGCACGTCACTGTAGCGTGCCGCGGCCGCATCCATCTCTTCTTTGAGCATCCCTTCGTACACCGGGCTGACGGTGTATTTGGGGCCGCCAAAAACCGTGGCACGACCCTTACGCGCCAGCTGAAACGCGATCTCGCTCACCGCACGACAGACGCGCCGGCTGATACTTTCGGTGCGAAAGGCAAGCTCGTCCCCATCGACCGTCAGCTCGCGCCACTCGCGCGCATCGTAGGCGTCCCCTACGGCCATACGCACGACCGAAATGGGCGCATAAAGGCCACCAATCGGCGCCACGCCCGGAATACGCCGGCCTGTGCGAATGATGACGGAGCCGTCGATCTCGCGCCGCAAAATGGCATTGGGACTGCCCACGTCACCCGGCTCCTCGGGTGTGATCGTGGCGGCTTTGATGCTCAGACCGGCTTCACGCATCGCCGCCGCCGCGTCGTAGACCACCTGGTTGCGCGTGTGGCGCCGGTGGTCAAGACTCAAATCAAAGGTGCGGAATTCGGTTGGAATGCCAGTCACGGCGGGATCCATGACGCGCAGCGCCTGATCCAGCAGCTCCTGGCCCGTCTGATCCCCTTGCAGGACAACGACCACGTGCGGTTGCATACGACTGCCTCGTGAACGGAAATGTTGGGAGCGTGCTAACTACTTTAACCCAATCCGAAAACGATGTCAAGTCATTTGACAGCTGATCGACGCGGTCGCGACTTACACGCTTCGGCTGTGCCTTTGTCCAATCCCTGAATTTCGAGTAGAATGCCACGCGGGATCGGGCACGGTCCCTGGTGTCCGGGCGGGTATCGCCAGGCAGGTTGTCGCAGAAAGTCACGGTCTTGTCGTTTGCTCTCGTTCACGATTGGCTGAACCAAATCGGTGGCGCCGAGAATGTGCTGGAATCATTGGCCCAGATGTATCCACGCGCCCCGATCTACACCAGCATGTACTGGCCAGCGCTCACTACACAGCGTCCCGCCTTTGCTGGCTGGGATATCCGCACGTCGTTCATGCAGCACCTGCCGGGCGTACTGCGCCATCACCAGTGGTACCTTCCGCTCTATCCCCTCGCTTTCGAACAGTTCGACCTCAACGCCTACGAATTGGTGTTGAGCAATAAGAGTGGTTTCTGCCATGGCGTCCTCACCGGACCAGAGACGTGCCACATCTGCTACTGCCTGACGCCAACACGTTTCATCTGGAGCTTCGACAGTTACGCCCAACGCGAAGAAGGGGTCGGCCGTGCGCTGAGCGGCTTGTTGCGCCCGGTGATCAGCTACCTGCGCCTGTGGGATCGCCAGGCCGCCGACCGCGTCGATCACTTCGTCGCCATTTCGCGCACCGTGCAGCGGCGAATCCAAAAGTACTACCGGCGCAGCAGCGTCATCATCTACCCGCCGGTCGATACCGATCGATTCGTGCCCAGCACAGACCCGCCCGGTGACTACTACCTGGCGGGTGGGCGTTTGATTCCCTACAAACGGCTTGACCTGGCGGTACGCGCGTTTACACAGCTCGGTTTGCCCCTCGTGGTGTATGGTGAAGGGCGCGATGCCGCCAGTTTGAAGGCCGAGGCCGGCCCCAACATCACGTTCCTGGGACAAGTCTCCTGGGACCGCCTGGTCGATCTGTTTCAGCACTGCCGTGCGTTCGTATTTCCCGGCCTGGAGGATTTTGGCATTGCCCCGGTCGAGGCGCAGGCCACCGGTCGCCCTGTGATAGCCTTTGCCGGCGGCGGATCGCTGGACACCGTCGTCGATGGTGTGACGGGGGTATTGTTCGGCGAACAGAGCGTGGCATCGCTCGTGGCTGCCGTCCAGCGCTGTGCCGAGACGCCGTTTGATCCGCAGGTTATCCGGAGCCATGCAGTACGTTTCAGCGCACAGCGCTTCTGCCGCGAGCTGGAGGATTACGTGGCTCAGCAGCTCGACCAGCACCGCGCCCAGCTGCGTGTGCTCCGGCAGCCGCTCGCGATCATCGATCAGCCCGTACCTCAGCACGCCGAGACACCCGGCGTTTGCGAACGGATCGAGTAAATCCAATGGAACTTCGTCATTACTGGTACATCGTACGCCGCCGCTGGTGGCTTCCGCTAGGTTTGGTGGCTCTCGTCGCCCTGTTCAGCCTGGTCGGGCAGCGCCCCTGGGAAGCTCAGCCCACTGTCTTCACGGCGACCCTGCGTTTCAACGTCGGCCTGCGCCCCGAACCGCGCACGGCAGACTACTACACCTACGACCGTTACTACACCTGGCTGGGCGCGGAGTACCTTATCGATGACCTGAGCGAGATCGTCAAAGGCAGCGCGTTTGCCGAGGCCGTGACGGCGCGCCTGGCTGGCAGCGGACTGACGTTGGCGCCGGGTGCTGTCCAGGGCAGCACGCAGGCGGGCAAACTGCACCGCATCCTGACCGTGAGCACCAGTTGGGGTGATCCCACCGACCTGGCGGCCATCACGCAGGCGGTCAGCGAAACGATCCAGTTCGACTTGCCGCGCTTCTACGGTGACCTGCTGACGACGACACCGGGTGTCGCCCCCATCGAAGCGGTCCTGATCGACGGCCCGCACGTCGGCGCCAATGCGCCGGGCCTGCGGGAACGTCTCGACCTGCCGATTCGTCTGATCCTTGCTCTGCTGCTCGGCATCGGCCTGGTGTTTTTGGCGGACTACCTCGATCCGCACGTGCGTGGGCGGGCCGAGCTGGAGGCCATGGGTTTGCCGGTGATTGGTGAAATTCCACGCGGCTGACCGCTTGTGTTTTTGCCGGTGTATGGTAGAATGACCCGCTGAGGGAGAGAACGACCTGTATGGAACTACGAGATTACCTGCGCATCCTGCGCAAACGCGGTTGGATCATCATCGTCGTGGCCCTGGTGACCGCTGCCGCGGCGTATGGATTCAGTCTGACCCAAACCAAAACCTATCGTGCGACAGCCAAGGTCAGTGTGGTGCCGGGTACACCCGACTGGGGCCTGGGCAATACCGCCAAGGACCTGCTGCGCAATTTTGTAATCAACATCGACACCCACGATACAGCGCAAAAGGTCATCGATCGCGCCCAGCTGGATATGACCACGTACGATCTGTTGGCACGTACCGAGGTCAGTTCCGATGCGTCCAACTTTACGATCCAGATCGATGGGCGCGATGAGCGGCCCGAGGTGGCAAAACAGGTTGCCCTGACGATGGCCGACGTTTTTGTCGAAGAACGCACCGCCTACTACAACCAGCAAGACAAACGCGACCGCATCGAGGTCAAAATCGTCGATCACGTGATCGATGCCCCGCTGTTTCGTCCCAACCCGACGCTGAACGCCTTGGCGGGCCTGGTGCTGGGAGCGGTTTTGGGTGGGGTCATCGTCTTTGTGTTGGAGTGGCTGCAGGCAGACAAACTGCGCACCCCGCAGGCCGTCGAACGTTACCTCGGCCTCCCCGTCCTGGGCACCATCCCAACGGCCGCGGAGCGCTGAACTATGCCAATCCAAAATCTAAAATCCAAAATCCAAAACCCAAGCGCCACCCCAACGGCCGCGGAGCGCTGATCTATGTCCCTCCAAAATCCAAAATCCAAAATCCAAAATCCAACCATGTTGGTAACCCTGGCCGACCCGCGCTCACCGGTGGCGGAAGCCTACCGCAGCCTGCGCACAAATCTCAGCTTTGCCAACCTGGACCAGAAACTGCATACGATCCTGGTGACGTCGGCCGGGCCGGAGGAGGGTAAGTCGACGGTGCTCGCCAACCTGGCCGTAGTCGAAGCGCAGGCGGGTCACCGGGTCATCATCGTCGATGCCGACCTGCGCCGCCCGCGCCAGCACGAGCTGTTTGGCCTGGCCAACAGCATGGGGCTGACTACGATGCTGGCCGACGAAAACGGTTTGCAGCAGCCTCCGCTGCAGCCCACGGCGATCGAGGGACTCCGGGTGTTGACCAGCGGTCCCCAGCCGCCCCTGCCCGCCGAAATGCTCGCGTCCGAGCGTATGGCGCGCGCCATTACGGCGCTTGTGGCGCAGGCTGACCTGGTACTGTTCGATGCACCACCGGTGGTGGCGGTGACGGATGCTGCCATTCTGGCGCCGCAGGTCGACGGCGTGCTCCTGGTGATCAGTGCCGAACGCACGCGGCGCGAACACGCCCAGCGTGCCCAACAACTGCTGGAGAAAGTCAGCGCGCGTATCATCGGCAGCGTGCTCAACAACGTGACCCCCGACAGCGGTCTGCGCGGCTACTACAAGTAGAGGATATGACGTTGTGAAAGGTTTGATTCTGAGCGGCGGCAAAGGCTCACGCCTCTACCCGCTGACGTATACCAATGCGAAGCAGTTGGTGCCCGTGGCCAACAAGCCGGTGTTATTCCGTGTCATCGAGGCCATTCGCGCCGCCGGCATCGATGAGATCGGGATCGTCGTGGGCATGGATGACAACGCACGGCAGGTACGCGAAGCCGTGGCTGCCGGCCAGCGCTGGGGTGCAAACATCTCGTTCATCGAGCAGGAAGCCCCACTCGGCCTGGCCCATGCGGTGAAGATCAGCCGCGATTTTCTGGCCGATGACCGTTTTGTGATGTTCCTGGGAGACAACGTGATCCAGGGCGGGATCAGCCCGCTCATCGCACAATTTGCCGACAGCGCCTGGAACAGCCAGGTCGTTTTGACGCCAGTGTCCGAACCACAGCACTTCGGTGTCGCCGAGCTCGATAAGGATGAACGTATCGTGCGGTTGGTCGAAAAACCGCGCAATCCGCGTTCCAACCTGGCGCTCGTCGGCATTTATATGTTCGATCACCACGTATTCGAGGCCGTGCAGCATATCGAACCTTCCTGGCGTGGCGAACTCGAGATCACGGACGCCATCCAGTGGCTGGTCGACCACCAGTATGACGTGCATCCGTACATCCATCGCGGTTGGTGGATCGATACCGGCAAACCGATCGATATGCTGGAAGCCAACAGCCGCGTACTCGATGAAATCGACCATGCCGTGGCGGGCTATATCGATCGCGATTCGCAGATCGTGGGCAAGGTCACCGTCGAAGCCGGTGCCGAAATCATCAACAGCGTGATTCGCGGCCCGGCCATTATTGGCGAAGACACCCGTATCATCAACAGCTACATCGGGCCGTTTACCTCCATTTACCACCACTGTGTCATCGAAGACAGCGAGATCGAGCACAGCATCGTGCTGGAGCACTGCCGGATCGTCGGGATTCCCAACCGGATCGAAGATAGCCTGATCGGGCGTTTTGTCGAAGTGACGCGGTCACCCATCAAACCGAAAGCCATCAAGATGACGCTGGGTGATCACAGCCGCGTGGGCATCCTGTAGGCGTGAAAGGGTCGTACAGTGCGTAACTACTTGATCACCGGTGGGGCCGGTTTCATCGGCTCGAATTTTGTGCGTTATCTGCTCGAAACCTACGACGACATCACCGTCGTCGTGTACGATAAGCTCACCTATGCCGGCAACCCGGACAACCTGCTCGATGTGGCCGGCGATCGGCGTTACGCCTTCGTGCACGGCGATATCTGTGACGCCGACGCTGTCGCCGCGGCGATTACCGGCCATCACATCGATACGATCGTCAACTTCGCCGCCGAATCGCACGTCGATCGTTCGATTCTGGACCCCGATGCGTTTGTCCAGACCGACGTGTATGGGACCTACGTCCTGCTGGAGGCGGCGCGCAAGTTTGCTGTGGCGCGCTATCACCAGATCAGCACCGATGAAGTCTACGGCCACGTGCACGAGGGGTCGTCACGCGAAACCGATGCCATGGCGCCGCGTTCACCGTACGCCGCCAGCAAAGCCAGCGCCGACCTGATGGTCAACGCCTACTACATCACCTACGGGCTGCCGGTTACCATTTCGCGCGGCTCGAACAACATCGGACCCTACCAGTATCCTGAGAAGGTGATTCCGCTCTTCGTCACCAACGCCATCGACGACCGCCCGCTGCCGCTGTACGGTGACGGGCTGCAGATGCGCGATTATCAATACGTGTTGGATCACTGCGAGGGCATCGATACGGTGCTGCAGCGCGGCGTCCTGGGTGAAGCGTACAACATCGGCACGGGCACGGAGATGCGCAACGTCGACATGACGCACCTGGTGCTGGACACCCTGGGCAAACCGTACACCCTCATCCAGCCGGTGCAGGATCGACCGGGCCACGACCGGCGCTACTCGTTGGACGTGACAAAACTGGAGGCCTTAGGCTGGCGCTCGCGCCACACCTGCGCCGAGGCAATCGTCAAAACCGTACGGTGGTACCAGGACAATCCCTGGTGGTGGCGCAAAATCAAGTCGGGCGAGCACTACCAGTCGTTTTACCAACGCTGGTACGCCGGACGCGAGGTTGCTTAACGGGCGCTTGGCCTGACTTCTGCTTCGTGTGAGTCCGCCGCGTCACGGGCTGTCGGCGTAGGTCAGCTCTAACTGCCGAAGCCTGTCTGCGCGTTCGCCCACGTTGTGCACGCGCACCGTCACCGTGTCACCGGCTGTGTCTGGCACCAGCTGGCGCGTTGTTTGCCAGGTGTCTTCTGGATCGCGGACGGGCACCGGCTCCGCATCATCGATGGTGACAGCCAGGGCGGCGTGCGGATGAGGATTGTGGGTAATAGTCAGGAAACGTGCCGCACCTTCAGCGGGTAAGACCAGCCGGACGAGCACGCTCTCGCCTGGACGCAGGATGCGGTATGGCTCTTCACCCGCCGCCACGGGTATCTCGTCATAAAAACGAGCCACAGCCAGCGGCCCGCGGCCGCGAAAACGCACCTGTACCGGGAACTCGGATGCCGGGAAGAAGTCGTCCTTGTAGTCCAGCTCCCGATCCTGCCAGGAGACGGGGGCGACGATGGGCAGACGCCGTTTCAACACCGTACTCACGTCGCCCTGTGTCGGTCCCAGCCGCACGAACCAGACGCGGCGACCGTTCTCCAGATCTTCCAACACACGCTCGTTCAGGTCTGTCGACAGCGTGACCTGGTCGCGGTTTTGCAGATACCAGGTCAACGCCGGCCTGAACCAGCGGTTGCCCACGATCAAATCCCCCGGCTGGATGTGTGCATCCAGATAACGGGCGACCGAACGCCAGTCGTTGATTTTGGCAACGGCATAACTCTGCCGCACCTGCAGCAGAGAGATCGTGGTCAACAGAATCACCAACCCCAGCGTCACGATTCCAGCCACCCATGCAGCTGTCTGCGGTGTCCGACCGCGAACCAGGGCAATGCGTCGACCCATCCAGGATGCAACCGCAGTCAGGCCCACCGCCACGCCCAGGAGATAGAGCGGCTGCAGATACAACACATACCGCACGATGAACCCCGTGCGTGGCCGGCCCAGCGCAAACGTCAGCAGGGCGGTGAGCAGGGGCAGCAGAACGATTGCGGCGAGCTTCCACTGGCGCTGGCGGACGGTGACCAGCAGCCCAACCAGGAAAAACGCCAAAAACAGCCAGCCACTCAGCCCACCCGCCGAGAACTTGTCGATCGTTGCATAGACCGAACGGACCAGGGTGACCCAGAAATCGTGCACGTCGTAGGCAAGAAAGGTTTGAGGATCGAAGGCGTCCATGCGCCCGGTCGTGCTCACCCGCTCGACAATCGGCCAGTAGCTGGCCGCAATTGCCGCGTAGGTCACGAACACTTTGATGACGATCTGACGGGGCCGGTGGTGGATCACCCACCAGGCGCCGGCCAGTACCAGCTGACCGATCAGGGCGATGGTTGCCGATAGTGGCTGGTTGTACAGATTGGCGACGCTGGTCAGGCCAAACACCACCCAGAAGCGGTTCTTGTGAGGCTCATCCAGCGCCCGCAGGAGTGCATACGTGGCCACGAGCGCAAGCAGGGTCGACCAGGCATAGAACCTGGCTTCCTGCGCATACCACACTTGATACGGCGCCACAGCCAGCAGCAGCGTGCCCACCAGGGCCGCCGCACGACCCGCATAACGCCACGCCAGCGCAAAAAACACCACCAGGCACAGGATACTGGCGAGGGCCGAGGGCAGGCGCAGCGCCAGCTCCAGCGGCGCATCGGGTAGGATGGCCAGGGTCACATGGCCCAGCAGATAGTAGAGTGGCCCGGGATAGCTGATGTAGTATCGCAGAATGTCTGAGGGGGGCGGCAGACTGGCCTGGGCGGTCCAGATTTCATCACCCCAGAAGCCGCGCGCCCCCAACGCATGCAAACGCAGCAGTGCACCGAGCACGACGATGGCTGCGGCGGCACCCACAACCAACACCGTCGCCAGGCTGGCCGACTGTGAGCGGGCCTGTGTGTGGTCGCGCTGTGGCAAAAGGGCGGATGTTCGCATCTCTCCCGTTACCCTAAACGGCGCGGTACACCAGCACACCGGCCTTACCGGCGGCTGCATACACCGTATTGCCGGCGACAGTGACGTCCCAAATACTGCCTATGGCAGGGTGCCCCACAACCAGCGTTGGCGCTTGTGGATTCTGCACGTTGATCATCTGCAGACCACCAGCGCGGTCAGCGACGTAGGCGATAGTCCCCACCACTGTGACAGCCTGGGCCAGGTTGGGGGTGTTGTACAGGCCACGGAATACCGGGGCTGCCCGATTGCTGATATCGACGATCTCCATCCCGCGGAAACCATCCGCCACGTAGGCCAGATCGCTGCGCACGGCGCTGGCATAGGTGTAGCCTGCGGTGAGGTGACGGCTGACGAGTCGTGGTTGGGTGGTGTTGCTGACATCGAGAATGATCAGGCCGCCGCTCTCACCGGTTGCCAGGTAGGCGTACGGTTCCACGACCGTCACGCTCTCCGTATTATCGGGGGCGAAATAATTTCCGCGCCACACAGGTGCCGCCGGATTCGTGACATTGATCAGCACCAGCTTGCGGCCGTACCCGTTGGGCACGTAGGCAATGTTCGATGATACCACCACATCGCGCGCAAAACCGGTGGCTGGATGACTGCCGCGCCACGTTGGGGAAGCCGGGTTGCTGACATCGAAGATTTGCAGCCCACCGGTCCAGTCGGCGATGTACGCCAGGTTGTTCTGTACGTGGAGACGATAGGCGTAACCCGGCGTGTCCGCCGCGCTGCGCAGGGCCGGGTTGACAGGATTGCTGATATCGATGACGTGCAGACCGTTGCTGCCATTGGCGATGTAGGCGGAGTTGCCCAGCACCCGGATACCGTGGGCATCACCGATGGTTGCGTAATTACCACGCAGCCAGGGCGTGGCCGGGTCGCTGATATCGATGACGCGCAGCCCACCGAAACCGTCTGCCATCAGGGCCAGGTTGTTCAGGGCGGCCACCTGCCGGGCATCGCCCTGGGTGTTCAGCACGCTGCGTGGGGCAGGTGTCTCCGGGGTGGAGATGTCGAAAACGCGCAGACCGCCGTTTCCGCCGTTGGCCACCAGGGCCAAACTGCCCGTCAGCGTGATGCCAATGGCATTGGTCATCGGGGCACTGCCTCGCAGCACAGGCACCGCGGGGTCGCTGACGTCCACCACCTGCAGGCCGGCATAACTCCCAGCCAGGTACGCCAGGGTGCCCGACATCGCTACGCTCTGAACCACCGCGCCCGCATAGGAACCAAGCAGCTGCGGATTGTCCGGCAGGCTCACGTCTACAATCTGCAATCCACCCAACAACCCGTCAGCCACATAGGCGCGGTCGTGCATCACTTGCACAGCAAAACAGTCACCCGGGGTATCGAGTTGGCCGACGATCGATGGAAGCTCAGGTGTCTGCGCATCGATGATGTACAACCCGCCGGCCGCACCATCTGCCAGATAGACCAGCCCCGCCGTGACCGCAACACCAATCGCCTGACCCGGGCTGTCGTAACTGCCGAGCACGCGCATATTTCCAGGACTGCTGACGTCGATGATCTGCAGACCCCCCTGTGCGCCGGCCGCCACGTACGCCACGCTGCCATCGATGGCAATCCCGGTGACCAGGTCGGGCAGAATGGGACTGCGACCTAACAACTGTGGGCTGGCTGGATTGTCCACGTCAAAAATCACCAGGCGTGGCCCCATGCCGGCATAGACGCGGTTGCCCACGACTGTCACGGCATCGATGCTGCCACCGATTTGCCCAACAGGCCCCATGGCGGGAGATCGGTACAGGCCCGGGAAGAACAGGCGCGAGATCTGACCAGGGCGCGTTTCTCGCACGGGTCCAGCATCGTCGGCATCACCAGTCTGTGGTGCAACCTGCCCTGACGCCGCGACGGCGGTGCGGCTCGCGTGCATTCCCTTCGTCGAAGCATCCACCGCGGGCGTGCCAGGTAGGAGCAGCAGGCATACGAGGCTGGCCGCCAGCAGACGGCCAGCCTTATTACTGCGTGCGAGTCGAATAATACGATTCATTGGCCGGTCAGCGTTCCAGCCGCGGCAGGAAGAGGCGCGGCGGCAGCAGGTACGCTGTCGCGCTGACCAGGTTGTTGTTGGGATTGGTATCGCCAGGCGGCTGCGTCACGGTGGCAGACAGAGTGTAGATGCCGGGTGCGACGTTGGTCCACGGCAAGGTCACCTCCAGCGGAACGGTGGGTGAGTTCTGTGCATTGATGACCACGTTGCCCAGGAGCGTACCGCCGCCGCTGGGGGAACCCAACCAAAACTGCACGTTGAGG
The DNA here is from genome assembly GCA_964443225.1 of uncultured Anaerolineae bacterium. GTDB lineage: Bacteria > Chloroflexota > Anaerolineae > SSC4 > Amarolineaceae > SSC4. Next base: position 89,480 of record CAYUCC010000007.1, on the reverse strand, counting down.
TCGCCGGTGGTGCCGATGCTGCCGCGGTTACGCACGACCATGCGCAGGGTGGTGGTAAACGGCTCGCCCGGGGCCAACACAGACCAATCCGGTGCATCGGCCTGCAGATTACGCGCGGCGATGTCGAGCAGGTTGACCGGTGTTACTGTAACGCTCTTGGAATTGTTGGTTTCGGAGAATTCGGCGAGCACGTTGTTGGGATCGGCCTTGGCATGCACGGCGGTGGCGCTTTCGAGGACCACGTGCCAGCCGACCTCGGTGTGCAACCTGGGACTCCAACGCGGCGGGAGGCCAGAGGGCAGGGTGTTGATGCCAATCACCGGCCCGCCGGCGTTGGGTCCACCAATGCCAAAGCGCACGTCGAACGGCCCCGTCGCCGTGTTACCTTCGTTAGTCACGTTGGCACCCAGGGCGATGACGCTGGGCTGCCCCTGGAAGATCGCCCAGGTCGGTGTATAGACCGGCGTTTCCTGGATGGTGAGGTCGACGTAGGGTGTGCGATGGCTGAGGGCCCAGCCGGCAAAGGCCTGGCCCAGGGGGGTGATCGTCCGCCGTGTGCGGTCGAACAGCGACCGCACGATGTTGCCTTCGAAATCGTCGCTGTCCAACGAGAACCAGCACCACCGCTGCAGCAGCCGGTAATCGTCGCCCGCGTAACCCAGGTTGGGGTCGCGCAGCGTATTGAACAGGTCGAACGATCCGACCATAAAGGCCGTGACACGCGGGTAGTCGAAACCGTAATCGACCGGCAGCAGGATGCCGTATTCGCTGTTGATGAGCGGCTTGTTCTGCTGGCCGTGGGCTTTCATCCACTGGCGAAAACGGATTACCTGGTCGCGCACCAGGTCGAGGCGGTCATGGTCCTGGATTTGCCACAACATACCGCTGTTGGCATTGACGCCGGGTGGGATGGACGCTCCCCACGAGCCGCGTTCCTCGCGCAGTACGAAGGTGTGGATGTTCCATACATCGACCGGCATCGCGGTACCATAACGGGACTGGTAGGTGTTCCACACGATATCCAGCCACTGCAGGCGCAGCGGTGTGGCCTGGGTCATGCCGCCAACCGCGATTTTGGCGGTTGGGTCGCGCTGTTTGATGTAGTGATAGGCGTTGTGATAGGCGGTCACGTACTGTTGCGGTGTTGTGTGCCGACCATCCTGATAGATGTTGTCGGGCTCATTGCCAACCAACCAGATCCCGCCGCGGTTGCCGTTGATTGCCTGGTCCAGCTCGCTGCCGTTCGGGTAGAATACTTCGCCATGCACGATCAGCATGGGCAGGTAGTGATAACCGTCGGGCCGCGGTGGATCGATCTGCGATCCCCACTTCAAATACCAGCCACCGTTCAGCTGGCCCACGGCGTAGTTGCGGATGTCCGTCGTAACGCCAAACCCGGCGCGCTCGTTGTCCGACCCCACGTAGAAGACCGTGGGTGCATTCGGTTCGTCGATTTGCGCCAGGGTTCCGCTGGCGGTGACCAGCAGAAGCAGGCAGGCAAGGGTTGCCAACAAAATACGGCGGCCACGCGCAGGGTGCCGGTCCCTGGAATATGTCATCGTACACCTCGCTTTCGAAGGAGATCGGGTTTTGCGTCAGGCGGTCGCTGGGCGTAGATCGATTGCCACTACGGGTGCCAGGTCGGAAAACGATCCACAAAGGTATTGTTGGTCAGGCGGCGCAGGTTGCTGCCATCGCGATCCATCATGTAAATTTCCCAATCGGGGTGGTCGCGATCGGACGCCAGGACCAGGGAGAGGCCATTGTCGGCCCAGACAGGGGTGATGTAATTGGCGGCGAGGTCGGTGACGCGCCGCACGTTCGTACCATCCGCATTCATGAGATAGATGCCGAAGTTGCCACCACCCTCACGATTGCTCTGAAAGGCGATTTCGCGGCCATCCGGTGACCAGGCGGGATACAGATCGTCCCCTGGCGAATCGGTGATCTGCCGCACATCGCTGCCGTCGATGTTCATGACGAAGATATCGCGGTTGCCGGTCCGCTCTGACACAAATACAATTTGTTTACCATCCGGTGACCACCGGCCGCGACTTTCGTTCGTCTCGGATTGAGTCACGTTGCGGATGTCCGAACCAGCACGGTTGGCAGCATACATTTGGAACGTGGCATTGGCATCGCGATTGGTCTGAAACAGGACGGCCTGTCCATCGGGTGACCAGGAGGGTGACCAGTTGTGCGATGCGTGAAACGTCATCACTGGGGCCTGACCGCTGCCATCGGCGTTCATGACGTAGATCTGCAGCGCTTCGACGTCGTCACGATCGGAAACAAAAACGATCTGTGTCCCATCCGGTGACCAGACTGGCTCGACATTCGTATCGCTGCCGGTGGTCCCCGTCAACTGGCGCGCATCGGTACCGTCGTCGTTCATGACCCAAATCTGCAGGCTGCCGCTGCGGTTGGAGTGCCAGGCAACCAGGCCGCTGGGAGCCGTGGTCATCGTCAGCGGTGAGGCCGGTGAGGCAATCGTGGCGGTGGGCTCGACGACGATCGTGGCCGTGGGCAACGCTGCCGCCGGTGCGGTTGGCGGGATATCGGCGACCGGAGGTGTCGGGAAAGGCAGCAGCAGCAGGAGTCCCGCGGCGGCCCAGGCGACGACGGCGATCGTGGCCAGGATGATGCGCCGGCTGCGAAAACGTCCAAACAACGCACTCCCCAGGGTGGCAAAACCGAGCAGGATCAGCAGGGCAATGATGATGTATCGTATCACACGGCTCACTCGCCAGGCAGTGCTCGATCATGCTGTCGGCGTGGATGCGTCCGCGCGTCTCAGCAGATGAGCAGATGGATTTTGTCGCGCCAGCCGCCTCTTGCAGACATCGGCGCGGGCACGGCAAACGATTATAGCATGGACGGGCGTTTCTGGGAAACTGGTCGGGACCGGCGGACCGGCAGGGTTTTTACCAATCATTTTCCAGCAGACGCAGCACGTCGGCGGCGGTGTGACTGCCGCGCACACGCACGCGCGCCAGCTCGAACGGTGCATCCGAAACGTGCATTACACCCTGCTGCGTCGTCACCGCGCCCCAGAAGTCGGCGGAACGGACCACCTGGATGGTGAGATCGTCGTACTGGCCCGCCGGGTAACAGAAGAGACGCGGTGTGAATCCCAACCGGCTTTCGATCATCTGGCGCGAGCCGAGGGCCTGCCAGACGAGAAAATCGACGTCGCGCCCGGCCAGGTTGCTGTGATCGCGCGAATGAGAGCCAATATCGATCCCCGCCGCGTGCATTTCAGCCAGCTGTTCCCACGTGGCGTAACCGGGACGCTGCATGTCGACAAAGTCGGTGATGACGAAGATCGTTCCCGTGAATCCATACTGCAGCAACAGAGGAAACGCGTTTTCGTAGATGTCCACGTAACCGTCGTCGAAGGTCAACACGACGCTTTTGGCGGGCAGCTGCGGCCGTCCAGTCGCCAGGTGACTCAGCAGATCGGCCAGGGGTATGGTCTGGTAACCGGCGTCGCGCAGTGCCCGCAGGTGCGACTCGAATTGGGCCGGCGTGACCGAAAGGTCCTGGCGATAGATGTCGGCGTCCGGCGGCGGTTCCGAGACGTAGTGGTACATCAGGATCGGTACGCGTGCGCGGCGCAGCTCACCATCCGGCGTAGGTCCAGGTGTTGCCGTGCGGGTGGGCGTCACGGTCGGCGTAGGGGTACGCGTGGGGGGAACGGTCGGTGTGTATGTCGGCGCAGGTGAGGGTGTTGCGGTGACGACCGGTGCGAAGGTTGCTGTTGCCGGCACGACGCGGGTCGGGGGTTGGGTGGGCAACGCGGCGGTTTGGCTCGGCGTGCCACAGGCGCTGCACAGCACAACCACCAGGGCTGCACCCAGAAGGCGAATCAAGGCTGGGAACACGTCTTGCTCACGGGTCAGAATTGGATGTCGATGCTTTGACGTTGGGGTTTTGACTCGACCGGCGATGATCTGCCGCTGCGGCTCGCATTACGTTCGAGGGCCGCATCGATCAGCACCTTCCACGCCAGCAGAAATTCGCGTTCGGAAGTCTGGAGATGGGTCCAGAATTCGTCGGGAGGGCAGAACTGTTCCACCTCAGTGCGTAACCCACCAAACCCTTCGAGGAGCCACAACGCCCACGAAAAATCAGACGGCAGCCGCTCCTTACCGTTGTTTTGCATGGCTGCTACCACGTCCCCTCCCTGCGCTCCTCACCCCTGCTACCGACGGGCCAGACAGATGATCGACGTACCGGCAGGCAGCGTCACGCGCTGCATCAGGTTGGCTTCGACGACACCCACCTGTTCCAGGACACGGTTGACGAGCGGTGAGGCCTGCTCCATCTCCACCTGGTAGGCTTCGTCGTCGAAATGGGGCGACGCCAGCTGCGGCTCAGCGCGACCGCGACGCAGTAAAATGCGACCCGCCGCCAGCGGAAAGACGAAAAAGTTATTGTAACTGATGTGTTCGACGTGAAAGCCCTGTGCGGCCAACTTCTGGTCCAGCTCGGGTGCGGTGTAGCGGCGCTGATGCGCATTCAGGTCGTCGTTTTGGCTCCACAGCCACATGAAGGCGGGCACCGTGACGATCAAAAAACCGCCCGGTTTCAGCACGCGGTAACATTCGGCAAAGACACCCGCTTCGTTCGCGACGTGCTCGACCGTATCGAGCAGCGCCACCAGTCCAAACATGGCATCGGGAAATGGCAGTGAGTCGGCACTGCTCTCGTACACGTGGAGCCCTCGTTGACGCGCAACCACCAGCGGCTTTGGATTGGGATCGACGCCGATGACCCGGCCGTACAGTGCCAGGTGATGCGCCATGTTGCCGGCACCACACCCGACGTCCAATACGAGGCGGCTGGCGTCTGGTGCCAGGTAACGGTCCAGCAAGCCCGTGATGGCGCGCGTCCGGCTGGCAAACCACCAGTGCCTGTCTTCTTCGATTTTGATCAACATGGGTGTCGACATGGTTTTCTTGGGATTACCTTCCAGAGCCGCGCTGGGTTTTGCCCTTGTCGGGGTTACGCGCCTGGTGAACTGCAGCTTGATGAGCGGCAACGGCTGAAGCTAAAACTTCTGCGACCCAGCTGTTGGTGCTCTTTTCTGCCAGCCTGGCCTGCAAAGAAATATCGCGGTGAAGCTCTGGTGCAATCCGCAGCGTGAACGTACCTGAATAAGGTTTCTCCGGCTCCTCCCCGCGCTGCACACAAAATGCCAGATAGTCATCAACCGACTCTTGAAACGCAGTTTGGATTTCTTGCACTGTGGTGCCTTGGAAAGTGATCACGTCACGTAGATTGATCACTTCACCATGGAACAGTCCTGCTTTGTCATCGAATTCTACCACGCCGACGTAGCCTTTATATTCCATGTTGCCATAATACCACGAAGTGATATCGAAACCAAAAACGCGGCGATCAGTGGATGGCCATGACCTCATCGACTGCCTCCAGGACAGTGCGCGCCTCGATGGCACGAACACACGGGTGCATCGCGAGCTCAGCTGCGGTAAAATCGAGCCGGTTGCACGGCACACAGCCCCAGTCCGAGGTGATCACGCGGTGACGGGTTGCATCACCCCACGGGCCAAAGGTCTGTGCCGCCACAGGGCCGTAGAGGTGAACCGTCGCCGTTCCCACGGCCACCGCCAGGTGCATCGGTCCGCTGTCGAGCCCTACGACGAGCCGGCTCTGGCGAAACAGCGCCGCCAGCTGATCGAGGTCCGTCTGTCCGGCGAGGTTGTGCACGGCCCCACCGGCCAGGCGCGTTATGTCGTCCACCAGCCCGGCCTCCCCGCGGCTGCCCGTCAACACCACGTCCATGCCGCGGCGGCGCAGCCCGTCGATGACCGCAGCCCAAGCGGATGCCGGCCACAGTTTGACCGGCGCACCGGCGCCTGGATGGATAGCCGCAAACGGACGCTCAGACAGGCCGGCGGCGGCGCGCCAGGTCTGCAGCCAGTGGTGGGCGGTCTCTGTCACCGGAAAATGGAGGTCCGCCGGCAGCTCGTTGACGCGACCTGTGGCGGCCTCGACCAGGCGCAGGTTCTGCAGCACTTCGTGGCGGCCCACCTGATAGGGTACCGCCCGGGTCAGGAAGGGCTGGCACTCCGGCACGGCATAGCCGATGCGCTGCGGTATGCCCGCCAGTTGGGCCAGCCACGCCCCCCACCAGTGATCGAAGCGCAGCACCAGGGCCAGGTCGAACGGGTCGCCGCGCAGGCGCTGGGCTTCGCGCCAGAGCAGCCGGTAGGGCGCCCACGCCGTGTGGCCCGGTTGACGGGTGAAGCCGGGGAACGCCAGGGTGCGCAGCGTGTCGATGTCGGTGTTGTGCTGCACGATGCCGGCACTCCAGGGCCCCACCAGGGCCGTGATGTGGGCCGTTGGCCAGGCCACACGCAGCGCGTGCAGCGCCGGCGTGCAAAACAGGACGTCACCCAGGTGATCGGGACGCACCAGGAGAATGCGTCGTGGTGCGGCCGGCGCGGCTGCACGCCCGCGACCGATCGACCCGGCGAGACGGAGCAGCGCCAGGCGAATCTGCTGCCGCGGGGTGCGTTCCTGCCGACGCTGGTTTTCGGCCCGATGTTGGGCAGCCAGGGCTATCTGCTGGGCTTTTGGCCAGTGGCGCGGGTCGTTCACGGCAGTCGGTCTGGCGTGGGTGACTGCGCGGGAAAACGGGCCTCGAGGCGGGGCACGAGCTGCTCCCAGCTGTAATGGGTTGCTGCATGCTCGTACGCGGCGGCGCCCAGGCGTGCGCGCAGGGCGGCGTCGGCCAGCAGGCGTACTACTGCCGCCGCAAAGACGCGCGCCTCATCGGCCAGCAGCATCTCCTGACCCTGCACGACCTCAAACCCTTCGATGCCAAGCCGCGTCGACACGATCGCTTTGCCCATGGCCATTGCCTCCAGGGCTTTCAGGCGTGTGCCGCTGCCCATACGAAACGGCAGTACACAGACCGCCGCCGCCGCCAGGTAGGGGCGCACGTCGGGCACGCGACCGGTCAGGGTGATATCGGACCGGTTACGCAGCACGTCGAGGCGGGGATGGGGCTGTTGGCCGACGACAACCAGGTGCGCCGACGGCACCTGGGCCCGCACGACGGGCAGAATCTCGTGGGCAAACCAGAGTACGGCATCGACATTGGGCCGGTAGTCCATCTTGCCGGTGAACACCAGCGCCGGCGATGGCAGGCCAGGCCACGGCTCGACAATCCCGGGTGCGTACGTCTGCAGGTCGACGCCGTTGGGAACGACCGTGACGTCGAGCGCCGGCACGAGTGCGCGCAGCGCGTTGGCATCGCGCCGCGAAACGGTCACGACCAGGTCGGCCTGACGGCAGACGCGTGCTTCGTAGGCGCGCAGTTTCTGCCATTGCACGAACGAATAGGCCGCGCCCGGCCAGCGCCGTGTCTGGCGGGCGTCGGTACGCGCCACGCGCTGCTGGAGCCGGTATTCGGCGTTGTGGTCATCGAAAATGACGTGCAGGTGGCCGCCGGTATGACCACGCCGCCAGACCGGCTGGTCCTGCAGCCACAAAACGTACGGTGCCATCTCGATACCTTCGACCTGGATGACGTCGTAGGCCGTCTCCGTGACCCAGGCCAACAGCTGTGTCTGCAGGTGCCCGACGCCCGCCAGGCGCAGGGCCATATCGGGGAGCCGGCTGCCCAGGGTGGTGCGCAGCCGCTGCGACAGGGAGCGCACCGGCGGTGCCGGCACGGTCACCACCCGCCGGCAGAGCTGGGGCAGAGGTGTCGCATCCACGGGTGGGTCGGCCGGCTGGTGGAGGCTCAGCACATCCACCGCGTGGCGTGCCGCCAGGCCGCGGATCAGGTTGAAATTACGGATGGTGGTGCCCTGGTGAGGCGGGTAGGGGAGTTGGGGTGTCAAGACCAGGATCTGGGCCATACACGGCATCCCGTTTTTTCGTCTCAGGCCGGCACGTCGTTGCCCGGCAGATGCACGCCGGTCTCGCCGTGCACGACCTGTCGGTAGACGTCGAGGGTTTCGCGCGCCGCGCGGTCCCACGAGAAACGTCTGGCGCGTTTGAAGCCTTTTTGCTGCAGCTCGAGCCAGACCGGCGTGTCGGTCAGGACACGCCACAGCGCAACCGTGAGTCCTTCGACGTCTTGCGGTGCGACGAGCAGGGCAGCGTCCCCGACCACTTCGGGCAGGCTGGACAGATTGGACACGATGGCCGGCGTGCCGCAGGCCATGGCTTCGAGCGGGGGGATGCCAAACCCTTCGTAGAACGACGGATAGGCCAGGCAGCGCGCCGCGTTGTAGAGCAGCACCAGGTCGCTGTTTTCGACTGCGCCCAAAAAAAGGCAGCGCCCCTGCAGATTCAACTCGTTGACCAGGTCGTACGCCTCCTGGGAAAGCCAGCCGCGGGCACCCGCCAATACCAGGGTGATGTCGAGTTTGTAGTTGTCGAGCAGGCGCCGGAAGCTGTGCAGGAGGCCCTGGACGTTCTTGCGTGGTTCGATGGTGCTGACGAACAGAACGAACTCATCCGGCACGGGGTAACGGGCACGCACCTGGGTCAGGGCTTCCATGCGGTCCATCGGGCGGAAAATGGGATTGGCCGCCTCGTAGATGACACTGATCTTTTTCTCGTCGACACCCAGCAGGTTGATGATGTCGCGCCGCGTGCTCTTGGAAACGGCGATGATATGATCGGCCGCGTGAACGGCACGGTCGATCTGTCCGTAGTAACGGGCGCTGTCCTTGGTCAGGAAGTGGGGAAAATGGAGAAACGCCAGGTCGTGAATGGTGATGACCGACTTGCAGCCGCGCGGCAGCCGTGCCGGTGGAATGAAGTCGGTGCTGTGCAGGACATCCAAACCCAGGCCTGCAATCTCGAAACTGAGTGCATATTTTTCGAGCCAGTGATGCGACGGGGTGCGGATCGGCACGCGGCGGAAGTTGGTCTGCTGGGTAGATGCGGCACGATCTTTGACGTGATGCAGAATGAGAAATTCGTCCTCACTGTCGAGGGCAGCGAGGGCCTGTGTAAGGCGCAGGGTATACTGGCCAATGCCCGCTCGCGTGTAATGCGTAATTCGTGCATCAATTCCAATGCGCATGAAGGTGGTGGTTCTCCGTCGGAATCCTGGGCGCACTCATCGGGCCAGCATGGCAGCGGTGCCGTTCCGTGGTATGGCGGGTGTGGAACATCGTTGAATCTTACCACTGCCGCGGCACTCCGTCAAAGATCGAGATTGCCTGGGGTGCGTCGCGCTCCAGGCGTGCGATGCATCCCAGCTGCCGTCCTCGCTTGTTCTCGAAACCAACCTCAGGTATAATGGTGGCATGTCGCCGGCAAGCTTCAATGCGTTCTTTCAGGCGCTGTGCGATGACAATCTGCGGGGCTTCACACTGGAGCTGGATGTGAAGTTGCGTGAGATGTAGTGGACAGACCGGCGGCGCGGTGGTGAATCTATGCCCGTATGAAGGAGCAAGAGCGTGTTGATCAAGGAGCTTCGAGTTTCTGGTCTGCTGTCTTTTGGACCCGAAGGAATCCAACTGCCGCTTCACAGGCTCAACGTTCTCATCGGGCCGAATGGTTCAGGTAAATCAAACTTGCTTGAAGTGCTCGCACTGCTGGAGGCCGCGCCGACCAATCTCCCCGCGCCGGTGAAGGAAATGGGTGGGGTCAGGCGATGGTTGTGGAAGGGTGCTTCCAGGGTCGAAGAAGCGATCGTCGAAGCGATCATCGACTACCCACAAGGGCGCCAACCTCTGCGTCACGGACTGGCTATCACCGATCATGGAGGACGCTTTGAGGTCGTCGATGAGTGGATCGAGAATGAACGGCCCTACGCGGGGTATTCCGATCCATACTTCTACTACCGTTTCCAGCGCGGCCATCCGGTGCTGAAGGACATGCGAGATCGGGAACGACAACTGCAGCGTGAAAATGTCAAACCAGAGCAATCTGTCCTCTCGCAAATTCGCGACCCAGAGCGCTACCCGGTGCTGCATTGGCTGCAGGAGCACTACGAGCAGATCCGGTTGTTTCGCAATTGGTCATTCGGCCCTTCCGCCCCCCTACGCCGTGAACAGAGCACCCTGGGACGCGGCGACTTCCTGGTAGACGGCGGCGAAAATCTTGCGCTGGTGTTATCCAAGATCCGTTCCCGCGTCAAACCTGATCTGCTCACTTCGCTCAACAAACTCTACGACGGCATAGAGGATATTCAACTCACCATCGACGGAGGCAACGTTCTTCTGTTCCTGGAGGAAACAGGCGGCCGTGAGATCCCTGCGACTCGTCTTTCGGACGGTACCCTTCGTTACCTCTGCCTGTTGGCGATTCTTCTGCACCCGGAGCCGCCGCCCTTGATCGCATTGGAAGAGCCTGAGTTAGGTTTGCACCCCGACGTGATTCCGCATGTGGCCGACCTGCTCGTGCGGGCATCACACAGAACACAGTTAGTCATTACAACTCACTCACGGATGCTGGTTGATGCGCTCTCCGCTGATCCATCACATGTGATCGTTTGTGAAAATGTCGATGGCGCATCCCGGTTTGAGCGGCTCGATCCCAATGCATTGAAGGGATGGTTGGAGAGGTACTCGCTTGGTGAGCTGTGGAGCATGGGCGAGTTGGGAGGCAACCGCTGGTGAAGGTCAAACTCTATGTGGAAGGCGCAGCCGCAAGAAATGATCTGATGCGTCAGCGATGTCGCGAGGCGTTCAGTGTCTTTTTCCAGGCTGCGAGAGTCACCTTGCGCCCGCGTACTGTGCCATGCGGGGGACGACAGGCAGCCTACGACGCGTTCGTAAACGCCGTAAGCACTGGTAAACCGGACGAGTTGCCGCTGCTCTTGGTCGACTCGGAAGACGCCATCGCTGTAGATCTTTCCAAGTGGCAACATTTGAAGCGCCGCGACGATTGGGACCGTCCCGATGGCGTTGGGGATGATCAGGTTTTCCTCATGGTTCAGGTGATGGAGAGCTGGTTCCTGGCTGACCGGGCAGCATTACGCCACCATTTTGGCTCCTGTTTTTCGGAGCAGCCATTTCGCTCCTGGCCTGATCTGGAAGCGATCCCCAAGCAGACGGTTTACGATGTCCTACAAAAGGCATCAGCCGCGTGTACGCAACCCTATCGGAAGGGCGATATCTCCTTCAAGATTCTCGGCAGCTTGAACCCAGGAAAAGTCGAAGCCGCCTGTCCGCACGCAAGCGAGCTGTTGGAACGGCTCAGGAACCTGCCCTGAACAACCACATCATCTCAGCCACCCCAACTACACGCCTCCCGCCTCCCGTTGCCGCCCTATCCTGCACCCGCTTCTGCACCCATTGGCGAGTGTGTGAAAACATGCTATAATGCGTGTCCAATACACGACTACGAACCGAGAGAGAGCCGATGGATACAACCCAAATTGCGCAGATGGTGACCTGGCTTGACGAAGAGCATCGTCGTGACCGGGGTGAGGTGGCCAAACTCCAGCAGCGCATCGAAACCCAGAGCGTCGAGATCCTGGAACAGGCGCGCCGCATCCAGGAATTGGAGGGACGCCTGGCCAGCACGCAGGCACAGCTCGTTCGTTTCACCCAAATCGACGAGCAGATGCAGCAGCTCAAGAACGAAGTGGTTCTCATGCTGCATAAGCGCGACGAGCAGTTGGAGGCAGATACGCGAGAGCGCGAACGGTCCCGTGCCACCGATCGTGAGGCCATGGCGCGCGGTCTGGGTGAAGTGCGTAAAGAGTTGAACCGCTTCGGCCGCATCGAAGAAGAACTGGCGCTGCGGCGGTCCGAGGACCAGCGTCTGAGCGAGCTGGTGATCAACCTGCGCCAACAGGTGACCACCCTGGGCAAAGATATCGACGAACGAACCCGCAGCCTGCCCTACATGGTCGAGCAGCGCACCCAGGACAACAAACGCATCGCCCAGCTGCAGCAGGAAACGGTCGAACTGTTCAAACGCATCGAGGAGCACGCCAACAAGCTGCCGCCGGTTCAGGAGCGCCTGCAGAAGGTCGAGCGTGTGATTACCAGCATCCAACCGATTCCGCAAGACCTCAAACGCGAACAACAGCAGTTCATCGAACAGATGAAGCTGTCCGACGTGGAACGGGCGCGTGAAATTGCCACCTGGCACGACGAAATCGACGCCCAGCGCGAGACGATCAACCGGCACAAAGAGTCGCTGCAGGCGTTCGTGGAACAGCTGGATATCAGCAAACGGGCCGTGGCCACCATCGACGGCTTCCAGCAGACCATGCAGCGCGACATGCACCAACTGACCGAACTGCAGCGGCTGTCCGAAGAACGCCAGCAGAAGGAAATCGAAACCTGGCAGGCCGAAAACGAAAAACGCTGGAAACGCCAGGTTTTGCAGTGGGAGCACGAAACCCAGGAACAACAGAAGGTCAACAAAGCTCTCGCCACGCGCTTTCCACCCCTGGAGGAACGCCAGCGGGTCCACGAAGGTCAGCTGCAGAAGCTGTGGAACATGCACGAAACGGAAGGCCTGCAGCGCCTCGCCGATGCGCAGCGCTGGCTTGCCCAGCTGGAGGAGCTCCTCAAAGCGCGCGCCACGGCCAAACCCGGTTGAGGGCTGGACCATGCGTGTCATCGGCACCGCCGGCCACGTCGACCACGGCAAATCGACCCTGGTCCTCGCCCTGACCGGTATCGATCCTGATCGTCTCAAAGAAGAAAAAGCGCGCGAGATGACCATTGACCTGGGTTTTGCCTGGATGACGCTGCGCGGCGTACACGGCGAACCGGAACGGGTCGGGATCATCGACGTGCCGGGCCACATCGACTTCATCAAGAACATGCTGGCCGGTATCGGTGGCATCGATGCCGCGCTCCTGGTCATCGCCGCCGACGAAGGCGTCATGCCGCAAACACGCGAGCACGTCGCTATTCTCGACCTGCTCCAGGTACCGGGGGGCGTCGTGGCCCTGAACAAAACCGACCTGGTGGATGATGAGGATTGGCTGTGGTTGGTGCAGGACGAGATACGCGACCTGCTCAAAACAACCGCCCTGCGCAACGCACCCATCGTACCGGTGTCGGCGCGCAAACAAGAGGGCCTCGATGCTCTGCGCCAGGCCCTGGCCACGACGTTGGCCCAGGTGCCCGTACGACCCAACCGGGGTCGTGCCCGCCTGCCGGTCGATCGTGCCTTCAGCATGGCCGGCTTTGGTACGGTCGTGACCGGCACCCTGTTGGACGGTGACCTGCGGGTCGGCGATGAGGTCGAAATCCTGCCGGCCGGTCTGACGGCGCGCGTGCGTGGCCTGCAGGCGCACAAAGAAAAGGTCGACACCGTTCAACCCGGCAGCCGCGTCGCCGTCAACCTGAGCGGCGTTCATCCCGACCAGGTCCCGCGCGGCCAGACGCTTAGTCTGCCCGGCACACTGCACAACAGCCACCTGCTCGACCTGCGTCTCCACCTGCTCCGCGGCGTTGCCCCACTCAAACACAACCAGCTGGTCGATTTTTTCAGCGGTGCGGCCGAAGTGCCGGCCTACGTGCGATTGCTGGACAGCGAACGCCTGGAGCCAGGCCGCGACGGCTGGGTGCAGCTGCGCCTCGTCGAGCCGCTGGCGCTGCTGCGCGGTGACCACTTCATCATTCGCCAGCCCTCCCCCAGCCACACCCTCGGCGGTGGCCTGGTGATCGATCCACACCCCGCCCGGCGCTGGCGTCGTATGCGTGCCGACGTGATTGCGCGCCTGGAAACCCTCTCGCACGGCACGCCAGGGGATATCTGGCTGCAGGCGTTGATGCGCGAAGAGCCGGTGAGTCTGCGTACTGTGGACGAACGCAGCGGTCTGTCGGACGCTGCCGCCAGCGCTGCCAGGGAAGAGGTGGTGGCGCGCGCCGACCTGGTCGTTTTAGGAACGCAGCCGACCCCTGGCCCCGAGACGCTCATTATGTCGCGCGGCGGCTGGAGTCAGGTCACCACGCAGGTGCTAACCATCCTGGGAGAGTATCACCGAACGTACCCCCTGCGGGCGGGCATGCCGCGCAGCGAACTCAAATCGCGCCTCGACCAGGGGCGGCGCATGGCACTGACGGCGCGCGCCTTTGCTGACATCCTGGCGCTCGCCGCGGCAGAAGGTTTGCTGCACGTCAGCGAGGCCATCGTCTCGCGGGCGGGCCACCAGGTCGCATTCACTCCGGCCCAGGAGAAGTTGGTTCAGCAGCAGCTGGCCCTCTTCCGTCGCCAGCCGTATACCCCGCCGGGCATCGATGAGGCACGCAGTGTCCTGGGTGAAGACGTGCTCGCCGCGCTGTTCGAGCAGGGCAAACTGGTCAAACTCAACGACGACGTGGCGCTGGACGCAGCCGCCTACCACGACATGGTCGCCACGATCCGCCAGATCATCCAGCAGGAAGGCAGCGTGACCGTGGCCCAGGTACGGGATCGGTTCAGCACCAGCCGCAAGTACGCCCTGGCGATTCTCGAGTACCTGGATGCGCAGCGTGTGACGCGGCGCGTGGGGGACGCGCGGGTGTTGCGATTTTAGATTTTAGATTTTGGGTTTTGGATTGGGTTAGTCGAGGTGGCCGTGGACGAGGTGACCGTCGAGGAGGGTGGCGTCGACTTGGGTGGTGAGGATCTCTTCCGGGTTGATATGGTAGATGTCGCGTGAGAGAACGACCAGGTCGGCCAGTTTACCGGGGGTGATCGACCCTTTGATGCCTTCTTCTCCACTGGCGTAGGCCGCACCCAGCGTGTAGGCGCGCACGGCCTGTGCCACGGTGATACGTTCCTGCGGAATCCAGCCGTCTTCTCCTGGTGTGCCGTCGACGCGGCGGCGTGTGACTGCGGCGTGGATGCCGGCCAACACGTCGAAGGGCTCGACCGGCGCGTCCGAGCCAAACGCAAGCACGGCCCCCGTCTGTGCAACGCTGCGCCAGGCGTAGGAATAGCGCGTGCGCGCCGCGCCCCAGTGCCGTTCGGCGTTCAGCCTATCGGATGTGGCGTGGATCGGCTGCATCGACGCCACCAGCCCGGCACGCACCAGCCGCGGTAGGTCGGATGGGTGAATCACCTGCACGTGCTCGACGCGGTGGCGGAGGGGGGGCCAGGGCCGGTTGGGTGCCACCTGCCCCGTCTGCCACTCCGGTTCGGCGCGGCGCACGATCTCGAAGGTGTCCAGGACTGCGCGGTTGGCGCGGTCGCCGATGGCGTGCACCTCGACGCTGAGCCCCGCCGCACTGGCACGCAGCGCCTCCTCGGTGAATTCTTCGGGATCGATCGTGCACACCCCGCGCCAGGTGGTCTCGCCCTGGTACGGCTCCAGCATCCACGCCGTGCGTGAGCCCAACGCACCGTCGGCGAAGAACTTGACGCTGCCGATGCGCAGCCACTCGTTGCCAAAACCGCTCTGAATACCCAGCTCGACCGCCGCCGCCAGGTGCTCGCGCGGCAGGTTCTGGTTGACGCGCAGGCCCAGTTCACCCCGCCGCTGCAAGGCCTGGAAGGCCCGCAGGGCCAGCGCTTGCGGCGTGTCATTGGCTTCCTGGATGCTGGTGAGCCCCGCGGCATGGGCCAGCGGGAACGCCGTCCGCAGCGCCGCACAGGCCTCGTCCGGGCCGGGTTCCGCTGCGAGGTTGTCCAGGAGCTTGATCGCGTTTTCGCGCAGGATGCCGGTCGGCTCGCCGGTCATCGGGTCGCGCTCGATGACGCCGTCGTCGGGATCCGGCGTGGCTGCCGTGATGCCGGCACGTGCAAGGGCCAGGCTGTTGACCCACACCGAGTGCCAGTCGTGGCTGTCGAGCAGCACGAGGTGGTGAGGCGCAACCTGGTCCAACAGCGTGCGGTTCGGTGTGCCTTCGGGCCAGACGTTGGCGTCCCAGCCGCCGCCGCGCACCCAGCGGCCAGCAGGGACGTGGGCGGCATACTCAGCCACGCGTGCCACGGCCTGTGCAGCCGATGACACATCGGCCAGCTCGAGCCAGCCGCGACGCAGGGCCCACCCCACGAAATGGATGTGGGCGTCGTTGAACCCCGGCAGCACGGTGCGCCCATCCAGGTCGATGCAGCGTGTGGTGGGGCCGGCCAGGTGTTCCAGATCGTCGCCAACGGCCACGATGTGCCCGCCGGCGAGCGCCACGGCCCGCGCCATGGGCTGCCGGTCGTCCTGGGTGTAGATGCGAGCATTGTGCAGCAGC
The DNA here is from genome assembly GCA_964443225.1 of uncultured Anaerolineae bacterium. Lineage (GTDB taxonomy): Bacteria > Chloroflexota > Anaerolineae > SSC4 > Amarolineaceae > SSC4. The sequence continues at coordinate 73,344 of CAYUCC010000007.1, read as the reverse complement.
AGGGTTACCGGTGCGGTCACGTCTGTTCTCCCAGGAGGGCGTCGTAGACGCTCTGCAGCTCTTCGTCGGAATAGAAGTGGATCACCACGCGTCCGCGCCCGCGGCGACTGCGGCTGACGTCCACTTTGGTCCCCAACCGGTCGCGCAGCGACTGCTGCATGGCCTGCACGTACAGCGCCTGCGGGTCATCTTCGGCCAGCTCTTCGTCTTCGGCTGCCGTCGCGATGAGCAGGCGCCGCACCAGCTCCTCGGTCTGGCGCACGGTCAGCCCGCGGCGCACAACCAGGGCGAGCGCTTCGACCTGCAGGTCTTCCTCTTCCAGGCCGAGCAGGGTACGTGCGTGGGCTTCGCTGATGGTGCCGGTCACGAGCGCCTCTTTGACCGGCTCACTCAGGCGCAGCAAGCGCAGGGCGTTGGTGACCGTGACGCGCGCTTTACCGACCCGTGCCGCCACCTGGGCCTGGGTCAGGCCGAATTCCTCGATGAGCATGTGGTAGGCGGTGGCTTCTTCGAGGGGGTTCAGATCGGCGCGCTGCACGTTTTCGACCAGGGCAAGCTCGAGCAGGGCCTGGTCACTGGCTTCTTTGATCACGGCTGGCACCTGCTGCAGGCCGGCCAGGCGCGCGGCGCGCCAGCGCCGTTCGCCGGCGATGATCGTGTACGCCGGCCCAGCGGCACCTGGGTTTGCTGCGCGCGTCACCACCAACGGCTGGATCAGGCCGTGCTCACGGATCGAATCGGCCAGTTCTTGCAGCGCCGCGGCATCGAAGTGCTGGCGCGGTTGGCGCGGGTTCGGTGCGATGGCATCGATCGATATCTCGGACAGGGCCGTCCCCGCCGGTGCGGGCGTCGCCGGTGTTGTTGGAATCAAGGCGCCCAGACCACGCCCCAGGCCACGTTTTGCATTATTCACTGCGCTACCTCATATCTTCGCCAAAAACATCCACGCATACGCCAAATCAACCACCATCACGCCTTCTCCATGCGCGTTACGACTTCGCGTGCCAGTGCCATGTAAGCCACGGCACCAGGGGAGCGCGGGGCGAAGCTCAGGATCGTTTCGCCGTAGCTGGGCGCTTCACTCAGGCGGATGTTGCGCGGGATGATGGTTTGGTACACCGGCACCGGCGCGTGTTGGCGAATTTCGTTGACCACCTGCTGTGACAGGTTGGTCCGTCCATCGTACATCGTCATCACCAGGCCGCGCACGTGCAGTGTTGGATTGAGGCTCGTGCGTACCAGGTCGATCGTGGACAGCAGCCGGGCCAGGCCTTCGAGGGCAAAGTATTCGCACTGGACGGGAACGATGACCCCACTGTTGGCTGCGGTCAGGGCGTTGATGGTCAGCAGACCCAGGCTCGGCGGGCAGTCGAGCAGAACGAAGTCGTAGACCTGTTCGCCGAGCGCCAGCAGCGCGCGGCGCAGCACGTGTTCGCGCGCCAGGGTTGCCACCAACTCGACTTCGGCACCCGCCAGGGCGGGCGTCGCCGGCAGCAGGTCGACCCCGACGTGATACGTCGGGGTGATTGCCTTCTGTGCTGGCAGCTGGTCGATGATGACGTCGTAGAGACAGTAGATCAGGTGGTTGGGGTTGATGCCCAGGTGGCTGGTGGCGTTGGCCTGCGGGTCGCAGTCGACTACCAGCACCCGCTGGTTTTCCGCCGCCAGGCAGGCGGCCAGATTGACCACGGTGGTGGTCTTCCCGACGCCCCCTTTTTGGTTGGCAAAGGCAAAAACGTTCGTCACGGTTGGATGACCCTATCGGTTACAGCGTCTCACCGTACTGCGCCAGCCACTCGTCCACCTGGGCACGGCTGGGGATCGCGCCGAAGCCCGATCCTTCTACGGAGAACGAGGCGGCCACGGCGGCAAAACGTACCGCTTCGATGGGTTGGCCGGTTTCGGCCAGGCGAATCAAAAAGGCCGCCGCAAAGACGTCACCGGCACCGGTGGGGTCCGATTCCTGTGCCTGCCGTGTGCCCACCCGCGTCATTTCGTTTTTCTGCCAGACCTGTGAGCCGCGCGGGCCATAAGTTACAATTACGACCGGGCACAACGCTCGGTAGACGGCCAGGTCCTCTGGCTGCTGCAGGTCGGCTTCACTGAGGATGGCGGCGGCGATAGCGGGTAACACGGTTGCGGCATGCGTCCAGCGTTGGGGGCTGACGTGACCATGTTCGTCCCATTGGCGCATCCAGCCCTGGGGCACGGCGCCCACGACGGGTCCGTGTAACACGGACAGGAGCGAGGGATCGACCTCCTGCGCAATCGGACCCAGCAGGGTGACGGGTACTGTCTGCCATGCGGCGGGCAGGTCGTCGGCAGTGATGGGCGGTGCCACATCGGAGATGATTTGTTGACGGGTGAGGCCCGTGTACTGGTTACGAAAAGTTGTCGTTGTGGCCGAGGGCAGGCGTTGGACGGCAATCTGGTCCCATGCTCCGGTCAGTGGTACTTCGGCCGCCAGGCGGGTCAGGACACCGACCCGTTTACCCAGGCGGCGGGCCGTCATGGAGGCATAGGAGACGGTACCGCCGAGCGTATAACCGCCGGTGGGCAGCAGGTCGCGCGTGATGTTGCCAATGGCCAGGAAATCGATCGCGGGCAGGTTATCGTGTCGTTCGGGGAATGCTGGGTGTGTTGGCTGCATGATTTCCATCAAATTCTATCAATTGTATCGTGAACCGTGCGATGGCTGCTGACAGGTGGATTGTAACATAGCCCGCGGGTGCTACAAAAAAGCGTCTGGGGGCATGGCAGCACAGGTGTCCTGCCATGCCCCCAGACGCGTCACGCCATCGCTTTTGGGTCGCGGGCGATCAATATTTTTTGGGGACGACGGTCACTTTGCGGTATTCACCCTCGCCGACGCTGAGGGTTGTCACCTCCGGGTGATCGCGCAAGGTCAGGTGAATGATGCGGCGCTCGCGGGCGGGCATGGGTTCGAGGGCCAGTGTACGACCGGTGGCGGCGACGCGTTCGGCGGTACGGACGGCCAGCTGCTGCAGGGTGCGTTCGCGACGATTTTTGTACTCTTCGACGTCGACGATCACGTTGACCCAACGTCCCAACTTGTGGTTGACCATCAACCGGGTGACGTACTGCAGGGCGGTGAGCGTTTCACCGCGGCGGCCGATCAGGATTCCAAGATCGTTGCCGACGATGTCGAGGACGAGGGCTGGTTCCTCAGTTTTGTCGCGCATGCCATCGGTTGCATAATGACCGCGCACCGTGGCCTGTACGCCCATCAGGCGCAGCAGTTCGGACAACATGGCGGACGCCAGGCCCACGGCGTCCCCGGCCTCTTCGGCGGCCGCCGGCTTGGGCTCGACGGCGGGTGGGGGGGCGCTGCGCGGTGCTGCGGTGGGCGTCGTCGTCGCGGCGGCTGGTTTCGCCGTACTGGCCGCGGGTGCGGCTGGTTTGGCCGTACTGGCCGCGGGTGCGGCTGGTTTGGCGACCGGCGGCGGTGGTTCCGTGCGCACCGGTCGGGGCGATGGCGCGGCCGGTGGGGGCTTCACGATGGGGCGGGGGGTCAACCGCACGCGGGCATCTTCGGCGCCAAAACCCAGCACGCCGCGGCTGCCCGGTGTGATCACCTCGACGTCGACCTGTTCGCGCGGAAGATCGAGCCGCCGCAAGCCCTCCTCGATGGCGGCGTTCACGTTTTTGGCGCGGACTTCGATGCTCTCTGGCTGATTCGACATAAAGACTACTTCCTCTTCCTGCGTCGACGCGCCGCATCCTGGGTGGGTTCGGCTGCGTCGGCGATTGGACTGGTTTCGGTGATGCGTGGCTGATCGGCCACGACCGAAGCGCTGATCGCGGGGGCGGTGACGGCGGTAGCTGGTTTGTTGCGTGGGATGAGACCTGGGATGCGCAGAGAACCCCAGCCGGTCACGGTGTACTGCTGAATCATGGCCAGGAGATTCGACACCACCCAGTACAGCGACAGGCCGGAAGGCACCTGAAGGCTGAAGAAACCAAACATGACCGGCATAAACAACATCATCTGTCCCATCATGGCCTGCTGTGAATCCTGCTGCTGGCCACTGGTTCGCGGCGGCTGCGACATCTTCTGCATCATGATCTGGGTGACGACCAGCACGATGGGTAGAATCATGTACGCAATCAGGAGCCAGATCTCACCGCTCTGGAAGTAGTCCGAGATCCAGGCGAGGCCGACAGCAGCCGACGGAAACGACAGGTCGGGAATCCAAAAGAAGGCCTGGCCCACGAGCTCCCCGGTGTTGGCCAGGTGATAGAGCGCCTGGTAAAGGCCGAACAGGATCGGCATCTGGATGAGGAGCGGCAAGCAGCCCCCCAACGGGTTGACGCCGGCCTCTTTGTACAGCTCCATCTGCGCCTGGGACAGTTTTTCGCGATCTTTACCATGCTTCTTTTGCAGCTCCTGCAGCTTGGGCTGCAGCTCCTGCGTGGCCTTCATCGACTGCATCTGTTTGCGCGTCAAAGGCAGGGTGATAACCTTGACCAGTACGGTGAAGATGATAATGGCAAAACCAAAACTGTAGGGGATGCCAATCGATGCCAGCGCGTCGTTGATCCACTCCAGGATATTGGCCATGGGGTAGACCACGAGGGTTTGCCAGAGGCCCTCCGGCGGTGCATTGGGGTCGGTGGTTGCCGGTACACCGCAGCTGGTGAGGAGCAGCATGACCACCAGCAGTGCGAAAAGAAGGCCGACCGTACGTTTCTTGGACATGAAGTGATCCTTGGCGAGAAATGAAAAACTGTGGCCTGTTCAGGGTACGGGGTCGAATCCCCCGGGGTGCCAGGGGTGGCAGCGGGAAATCCGTTTGGCCCCCATCCAACTCCCTTTGAGGACGCCGTAGCGTTCGATGGCTTCGTAGGTGTACTGTGAGCAGGTCGGCACGAATCGGCAGCTCGCCGGCAAAAGCGGCGAGAGTAACTTTTTATAGATCCGGATCAAAAACAGAGCCAGAGATTTGAACATGACTGCAGCTAATTTACCTCAGGACATTGCCGGCATCAGTAATTGTGCTCGCCTTAATAAGGTCAAACAGGCCGTTTCGATCTCGTCGAACCCGGCCTGTGACAGGGCGGGCCGGGCGATGAATACCAGGTCCCAACCGCTGGCAATGGATGGCAGCGCACGGCGCACAGCTTCACGCAGGCGCCGACGTGCTCGATTGCGCTGCACAGCGTTGCCCAGCCGGCGGCTGACCGAAAAGCCGAAACGGCTGGTTTCGCTGTCGTTGGGAAGGACACACAATACCAACAACGGACCTGCCCATGACCTGCCTTCACGGCGCACCTGCTGGAAGCGTTGGCGCTCACGCAGGCTGTGCAGGCGCTTCACCAGCCTCTATTCCTCGATGCCTTACTTGGGCGGCATCTTGCGCCAGCTCAGCGTCACCGTCAGGCGGCGACGTCCCTTGGCGCGCCGTGCCTTGATCACGTTGCGGCCATCGGCGCTCTGCATTCGTTTGCGAAAACCATGTACGCGCAGCCGGCGGCGTACTTTCGGCTGCCAGGTTCGTTTGGGCATGATCTATGTTCCTCCGGTAACGGCCACGATGTGGTCCGGTTAGTAAACAGCAGAAAAACGGGGGAGGAAGCCTGTGGCTCCTCTCCCGTGTCTGCCGCATTATACTCGTTCTGCCGGTAGGCTGTCAAAACGACGACCTTCGCTGCGCCAGCGCTAGGAGACCAGCAGCTCGCGTTTCAGAATCTTACCGGTGGCCGTCATCGGCAGGCTGGTGCGGAATTCGATGAGATGCGGGTACTTGTAGTCGGCCAGGCCGGCTTTGGCAAAAGCCACGATCTCCTCGACCGTTGCGCTCTGACCTTCTTTGAGTACGATGTAGGCCTTGACCTCTTCGCCCAGGCGCGCATCCGGCACGCCCACGACCGCGCACAGCGAGACCTTGGGATGGGTCAGCAGGTACTCCTCCACCTCGCGGGGGTATACGTTGAAACCACCACGAATGATCATCTCTTTCAGGCGGTCGACGATGTAGAAATACCCGTCGGCATCGATCTTCCCCAGGTCGCCGGAATGGAACCAGCCGTTTCTGATCACTTCCGCCGTGGCGTCCGGCCGTTTGTAGTAGCCCTTCATGACGTGGTGGCCGCGAATGACCACTTCACCGGTCTCACCGGGTTCCAGCGTCTTGCCCTCGGCGTCGACGATACGCATCCACGTGCCCCACACCGGCTGTCCAATCGAGCCTACTTTGCGTTCGCGGTCGAGGTGATTGAAACAGGCCACCGGCGAGGTTTCGGAGAGGCCGTACCCTTCCAGGATGGCGACGTTGTAACGTGCTTCGAAGCCGCGCAGCACTTCCACCGGCAGTGCTGAACCGCCCGAAACCGCCACCCGCAGGTTGCCTGCGATCTTGTCCAGGTCGAAATCGGCAGCGCCGGGATAGTTGAGCAGCGCCCAGTACATGGTCGGCACGCCGGCGAACAACGTCACGTTGTCGCGCTGCATGATGCCCAGGGCGGCGGCCGGGTCGAAGCGCGGCAGCAGAGTCAGAGTGGCGCCCGCCAGGAAGCTCCCGTTCATGACCACAGTCTGGCCAAATGAATGGAAGAGCGGCAGCGTGCACAGGAAGACATCCTGGGTGTTGTTGGTTACCAGCTGCTGGCTGATCCAGGCGTTGAGGAACATGTTGGCGTGGCTGAGCTCGGCCCCCTTGGGCTGGCCCGTCGTGCCTGATGTGTAGAGAATCACGGCGGTGTCGTCCGGCATGGTTTGCACGGTATCGAGCAGGGGCGATCCGCCCGCCAGGACATGGCTGAAGTGCCTGATGCCATCACCGGTGACGGGCAGGGGACCGGTCGGATCGGCGGTGGCAACGATGAGGTCACGGCAGCCGGGCACCTCCTGGAAGCCTTCGAGAGCGTTTTGCGCAAACATCTCGAACGTCACGAAGGCCACGGCGTCGCTGTCCTGCAGGTGGTACGCCACTTCGCGACCTTTGAACAAGACGTTGAACGGCACCACCGTCGCACCGGCCTTGAGGATGCCGTAATAGGCGATGGGAAAGTAGGGGACGTTGGGCATCATCAGGGCCACTTTGTCACCCGGCTGCACACCCAGTTGGCGCAGCCCATCGGCAAACTTGGTCGCGGCGCCATTGAGCTCCCGGTAGGTCATCTTACGGTCGTTGAAGATAACGGCCAGCTGATCTGGGTAGCGTCCAGCACTCGTTTCCAAAACGTAGGACAGGTTGAGCATCGTCTTCTGGTCTCCTTGTGATTGCTCGCGCGTTGAGCCATCGCAGCGGTTGGCGGCATTGGGTCTCGCGTGGTGAAGCCACGATGCGTCAGGCCGTGCGGGTTACCGAACCAGGTGCCACGCGGCACCCATCTACGATAGCTGTGGATAGGGCAAGTATAGCATGAAGGCCCGCATGGTCCCAAATCGCCCCACCACCTCTACCCGGCGTGGCAATTTGCGTATTCCGACAATGCCCGGTACCATAAACAGGAAGGTTCAACCGGGCGCGGTGATAGTTCAGGCGGGGCTCAGACCCCAGCTTCGTTGCCAGCGACAATCTGTGTCGGGAGGTGCGAAGGGTTTGACCCAGCGTAACAGGCGTCCCGCCACGGTTGGCCTGTGGATCTGTTCATCCGTCTGAGGAGACAATAAGGAGTTGACAGTGGAACGCACGCTGGTGATCATCAAACCGGACGCGGTGCAGCGCGGGTTGATTGGGCCAATCATTACCCGTCTTGAGCAGCGCGGCTTAAAAATTGTTGGCATGAAAATGCTGCACGTGGATCGGGCGTTGGCTGCCGAACACTACGCCGTACACAAAGGCAAGCCGTTCTATGAGCCACTTCTGGACTATATCACCTCAGCACCGGTGGTGGTGCTGGTAGTGGAGGCCAGACGCGCGATCGACATCGTGCGCAAGACGATGGGCACAACCAACCCGGTCAATGCCGAGCCGGGCACGATCCGTGCGGACTTTGCCTTGGAGATTGGGCGTAACCTGGTCCATGGTTCGGACGGACCAGACACGGCAGCAACCGAAATTGCCCTGTGGTTCGCCGAAGGCGAGCTGATCACTTACACCCGCGCCAACGACGCCTGGATTTTTGAATAGGCAGCGCTTCTGAAACAATGCACGAAGGCCCGCGCACGGGCCTTCGTGCATTGTTAGCTGTCTACTGCAGTTTCAGCACCACCACGGCTTTGTTCCAAACATCCTCGAGCCGGTAGTACTCCCGCTGTTCCTCGGCCAATACGTGCAGCACCACGTCGCCATAGTCCAATAGGATCCACCCCGAGCTCGGTTCACCTTCGACGTGCAACGCCAGTTGTCCTTCTTTTTTGACTTCGGTGAGCACATGGTCGATAATCGCATTGATCTGCCGCTGCGAACCGGCGGTACAGATCACGAAATAATCGGCCAACAAAGAAACCTGGCGCAGATCGAGCAGCACGATATTGCTTGCCTGTTTCTCGTCGGCCAGGTCTACCACACGCCGGGCAAGGTTTGTTGAGTCCAGAATACGCGCTCCTTTATGATGACCAGATACCGGATACTGTCCCGATTGTAACACAAAGGGGCACTTCGCGCAACGGTGCCGGGTTCTGTGCCCACTGCACGCCGCGCTTTGGAAATGTACCGTGCCATTTGGGAAAAACCGGGTGATTTTTGGGAAATCTTGGGATAAGACTTGACATCTCAGAACATTCGTGCTATACTACGACCGAACAGATTTTCTGGATTGGATTACACGAGAGGAGCATGAATGCCATGACGAACCTTTCCGATCGCCAGCAGCGAATCCTGGAGTTCATTCGCGACTATCTGGCCGAGCACAATTATCCACCCACGATCCGTGAGATCGGCGCGGCGGCGGGCATCAGCTCGACGTCGGTGGTCAACTATAATCTGGACCGCCTGGTGACCTACGGCCTGCTCGAACGTGACCCCAAGAGCTCGCGCAGCATGCGGCTGCTGCACGAGCCAATGGATGTGGTGGTAAGCAGTTATGGCCTGCACGTTCCATTATATGGCCAAATTGCTGCCGGCGCACCGATTCAGCGCCCCGGCATCGGCGAGGGCCAGCTGGCCTACGAGACGATCGAACTCACGCGCGACATCGTACGAGAGCCGGACAACGTGTATGCCCTGCAGGTCCGCGGCGATTCGATGATCGATGCCCTGGTGAGCGATGGCGACCTGGTGGTCCTGCGTGCCCAACAAGTGGCCGAAAACGGCGAGATGGTGGCGGCGTGGCTGCCCGAACGTGAAGAGACGACCCTCAAGTACTTCTATCGTGAGGATCATCAGGTACGGTTACAGCCTGCCAACCCGGCTTACGCCCCGATCGTTGTGCCTGCCGATCAGGTGCAGATTCATGGTAAGGTGATCGCGATCATTCGCCGATTAGGGTGAGGCGATTTTGGATTTTGGATTTTGGATTGGGGGAACCTCATGGGTTTTTAGGGGGCCTGTGAGGTTCTGACTTTGTCTGTTGACCATTCCAATGAAGTGTGTATAATCAAACCTGCGTGCCGAACCGCATCTTTGTGATGGAAGGAGTGGCAGGAATGGGTCAACAGTTTGCCAGTGCCAGCGTTTTGATGCGGTATATCGTCGACGATTTGTTTCGTTCGGTCAATCTGCCAACCACGGGTTGGCTGCGCCAGGTATTGGCGGCGCCGTTACGCCCCCCCCTGCAGCGCTTCGTCGACATGGCGACCGAATTCGACCGGCGCGTGGCCGAAGAGGGTTTGCGCGACGCTATGCGCTGGATGACGGCGCGTTATGTGCGGGGAGTGACCACGTATGGGGTGGAACAGGTGCCGCAGGAAGGACCGCTCCTCCTGGTGTCCAACCACCCCGGCACCTTCGATGGCATTGTCATCGCCAGCCAGCTCCCCCGCCGTGATTTGACCATCGTGGCCAGCGGTTTTCCCTTTCTACGCAGCCTGCCAGCCACCAGCCGGCACTTGATCCTGGTGGCCAACCAGGACCCGTACGGCCGGATGTCGGCATTACGCACGATAATCCGCCGCCTGCGTGCTGGGGAAGCGCTCATAATTTTCCCCAGCGGGCGCATCGAGCCCGACCCGGACCTGCTGCCCGGCGCACGCGAAGCACTGGATGCGTGGTCTCCCAGCCTGGATTTGATCATACGGAAGGTCCCCGAAGCCAAAATCATGGTCTCGATCGTCAGCGGCGTGATCGCGCCAAGCTGCCTGCACTATCCGTTCATCCGGCTGCGTAAAGAGATACTCGAACAACAAAAACTGGCCGGTTTTGTCCAGCTGGTGCAGCAGATGTTTTTTCCGCACCGCTTTGGGCTTGTGCCGCGTATTTCCTTCGGCCAACCACTCTCCCTGGGTGATCTGTCGGCGTCCGACTATGCCCACAGCCTGAACCGCCTCGTCGTCGAACGCGCCCAACAGCTCCTGGTCCTCCATGCCCAGCGCAGCCTGGCATTTGCCCAGGTCTGATTTCTCACGGAGATACCGCGTCATACCGTTATCCAATTGGGATTATCTGTGCCGGGCTGCCCACGGCGTGCGCGACGGTACTGCCCGATTTCACCGATGACGACATCTGCGGGACGGGCTTTGCCATTGTCGGTTGCACGACGAACCTGGCCCTGGGAGGTGACGCTGCACCTCTCCGGTTTCAGATTTCCTGCCCGGCGTGGTATAATCCCTCCGTTTGGCGTCGATCGGCCAGCCGCAGGCGTCTGGTCGGTCGATTCGATCCCCCTAATTCTATGTAGCTAACTTTGCGGAGGCTTATTATGAGTGACATGTATGTGTTTGCGTTCAAGGGTGAAACCGGTGCCCATGACATGCTGGCCGAGATCGACCTGCTGCAGAAGCAGCAGCTGATTACCATCTCGGATGCGGCGACCGTCGTTCGTCGTCAGGACGGTAAGGTCAAAGTCAAACAGGCCAACAGCCTGGTTGGCGCGGGTGCCCTGGGTGGTGCCTTCTGGGGTATGCTGATCGGTCTGCTCTTTTTTGCGCCCTGGCTTGGCCTGGTAGTCGGTGCCATGGCCGGCGCCGTTGGTGGCAAACTGTCCGACTATGGCATCGATGACGAGTTCATCAAGAACGTAGGTGCCACCATTCAGCCGGGCGACTCGGCTCTGTTCCTGCTGGTCGAAAAGGTCACCGCCGACAAGGTGATCCCGGCCCTGGAGAAGTATCATCCCACCGTTCTACGGACCTCGTTGACCGTCGAGGCCGAGGCCAAACTGCGCGAAGCCTTTGGCGCCGATGAGGCACCAGCGGCAGCCGCCTGATCTGCAGCTTAACCTCAGCTGCTTGGCTGTGGCTTGACCGCAGATCAGGCGGCTGAGGTTTAACCCATCATTTATGGGGTCACCCTGGTACGGACGGACGTGCGCCAGCCTGCACGGCGTTCGCCCCTCCGGGGTGACCCTGTTTTGTTGCCCGTTGCATGTTTAATGACAGATTAGAGTTTTGAAAAACCTTATACAATCTATAAATTAACTATTGACAAGGTGTGTGATCTGTGCTATACTGTCTTCTGTAAGGAAAAAACACGGAGGAAGTGGCAAGTCGATATGGGTGCGTATCTGGCAGTCAGAGAAATGTGGCGGAACCGTGGCCGGTTTTTATTGTTTAGTCTTGTCATTGCGCTGATTACAACGTTGGTACTGTTCATTGCTGGTCTGGCGGAAGGGTTGGGATCGGGTAACAAAGAATACCTGGAGAAGTTGAATGCGGAATTGCTTGTATACAAAGAGAACGTCGACCTCTCGATCCCAACCAGTAAAATCGAGCGCTCGAAGATCAATGCGCTGCGTCGCGTCGATGGTGTTGCCGACGTGGGACCGATCAGCTTCAGCTCGGCCTCGCTCGTGTTTGGCGAGGGTCAAAAGCCGTTGAACGTCTCGCTGATCGGTGTCGAGCCGGGCAAACCGGGCGAATCACCGGTCGTCACGGGTCGCGGGCTGGAGCGGCGGCGGGCCATGGAGGCCATCATCGATCGTAACGTGGCGATTCGAGCCAACGTGGGTGTGGGTGAGCCGATTGTCGTCAAATCGATCCAGGGCGCCGAGGAAGAGTTGTATGAGCTGATGGTGGTGGGTATCAGTGATGGGCGCCAGTATTCGCTGCAGCCGTCGGTGACTGTGCCGTCACTGACGTTCGAGAAGATCAAGCCGCAGGCGGTGGCGGGTGGTTCGGATACCGCTGAGCTGGTATCGAATGTTGCTGCGGTTCGCCTGCAGAACCCTGCCGATTGGGAGGCAATGGCAGACCGCCTTGAGGCTGAGGTCAAGGAAGTTCAGGTCGTCGATCGCGCCACCGCTTTCAGCAATACACCCGGCTACAGCGCGCAACAAAGTACATTGAATACGCAGCGGGTTTTTGTGCTGCTGATTGGTATCCTGGTGATTGGTGGGTTTTTCCAGATTCAGACGCTGCAAAAGGTGCCGCAAATTGGCATGCTGAAGGCGATTGGAACCCCGAATCGGGCGATTGGTGTGGCCAGCCTGACGCAAATCACCGCTGTGACTGCGATTGGGGTGGCGATTGGCACGGCGGTCACGCTGCTGCTGTCACTGCTCTTTCCACCCACCGTGCCGATCGTCTTCACATCGGCGGCGGTCACGACGGCACTGGTGTCTCTCCTGTTGATCGGCCCCGTGGGGGGCCTGGTCTCCATTCGGTATGCGTTGCGTATCGAACCATTGACGGCCCTGGGCCTGGGATCTTGAGGTAATCACATGACTGTGCTGCAGACAATTCAAGTCAACAAGACGTACGAGGGGGGCAGCGGGCCCATCAAGGCTGTCGATAGTGTTTCGATCACCGTACATCCGGGGGAATTCGTCGCCCTGGTGGGTCCCAGCGGTTCTGGCAAGACGACGCTGCTCGCCATGCTGGCCGCGCTGCTCAAGCCGACTGCGGGCAGCATCATGCTCGACGGCGCCGATTTGAGCCGCATGAGCGACGCCGAGCGCACCGCATTCCGGCGCGAGAAGATCGGCTTCACTTTCCAGGCCAACAACCTGGTACCCTACCTGACGGCCCAGGAAAACGTCGAGCTGATGCTGCGGCTGAACGGCAAACTGGACAAAGCCAGCCAGAAGCGGGCACGCGACCTGCTCGAACGGCTTGGCCTCGGGGAACGCCTGCGCAACCTGCCGCGGCAGCTGTCGGGTGGTCAGCAGCAGCGCGTGGCCATCGCCCGCGCCCTGATCCACAACCCGCAGCTGGTCCTGGCCGACGAGCCAACCGCCAGCCTGGACACCGAGCGTGCCTTCCAGGCCGTGGAAACCTTCTCGGATCTCATCCACGAGCAGAACCGCGCCGGCATCATGGTGACTCATGACCTGCGTATGGTCCAGTATGCCGACACCGTCATCAGCATGCGCGACGGCAACGTCGCCCGTATCCTGACCGACCGCGCCGAGATCGCCGCCATGGCCGCATCCAGTCGCGAAGAACACCTACCCCCCGCACCCGCCCCCCGCCTCACCTTACCCATCCCCGAACTGGTGCCGGCCTACAGCTACGCCCGCTGATACCCAACACCCACTCAATCCCAACCTGGCTCGGCTGGAAGGCCGAGCCAGGTTTTTGTACTCCGCCTCCGCTCAACCGCTCCCCACTCCCACGTTTCACCTTTCACGGTTCCCGTGTTATACTCCGCCCCACCTGGCGCAGCACGGTCCCTGCGCAACCGACGATTCAAGGCAATAGAGCATGACCACTGAACCCAACTACGAGCGTGCCTATGCGTACGCACAAGATCGGCTCCGCCTCGACCTGCCGGCAAACCTGTCGTACCACAATGCCTACCATACCCTGGATGAGGTTTTGCCCGCTGCTGAGCGTCTGGCCGCGATGGCCGGCCTGAACGGAGAAGACGTTCTGCTGCTGCGCACGGCTGCGCTGTACCACGACCTGGGATACATCGAAACACGCGCCGGGCACGAAGAGGCCAGCGTGCGGATCGCTACCGCCACGCTGCCGCAGTTTGGTTATGCGCCCCATCAGGTGGCGCGAATTGCTGCCTTGATCCGTGCAACCAAAGTGCCACAGCAGCCAGGCAATCTGTTGGAACAGATCATGGCCGATGCCGACCTGGATGCCTTGGGTAGCAGCAACTTTCTGACGCGTAATGCCGATCTACGCGCCGAGATGGCGGCTTTTGGCCAGGCGATGCCCGATCTCGACTGGTATCGCTACGAGGTGACATTTTTGCAGGAACACCGCTATTTCACACCCATGGCCCGTGCCCTGCGCGGGACCGGCAAACAGCACAACCTGGAAACGGTGCTGGCCCTCGTGGCCAGCAGCGAGGGCGCACATGAGCCAGACTGAACCGATGCGATCGACACCCGCCCAGCGCGGGGGAGCCCTGGGTCTGGTGTTGGCGGTCCCCGTTCTTCTCCTGCTTTACCTGGGTGCCCTCGTTGCGCGCCTGCCCTTCGTCCCTTTCGATCTGGTCCTGGCGTCACCGTCCAGTTCGTGGAGCCAACGTCTGCTCGGCGTCGCGATCTTCATGGGGGGCGCCGTTCTCTTTGGCGCGCTCATCGGGCGCAATGCCGCACGCACGACGCGTCCAGCCTGGCAGGTGGGTGCGCGGACGGGCTCGTTCCTCGCCGTTGCCCTCATCCTGTTCGAGCTGACCGTGGGCGAATCGGCCGCCTCGCCGGGTGTGACGGCACTCTACCTGACGGTGCTGATCGCCGGCTGGGGCCTGGCGGTTGGCCGCCTGCTGCAGCGCACGCTGCCCGGTCCCGACCAGGCGCCGGCATGAGTACCTGGCAGCACTGGCTGGCCGAACGGGTCGGCGGGATCGACCGGCGTTTCGACAACTGGAAGGCCGCGCCGCCCGGCGCCGACGGGCGCCCGCTGACCATCATGGCCTACCGCGGTTACGGCTCACCCCGGCAGGTTCACCTCCACGGGCGGGTCCAGGCCTATGAACCCATCACCCCATCCAGCGCCGACGATTCCCTCTGGGCCAATCTTGCCAACATGTTCCGTCGTTTCGAGAGTGATGAAGCGCCCGGCGTACGCCTGCGGGCCACTTGTCGCGACGCCAGTCAGGAGATCGAGACCGACAACGAGGGCTATTTTACGGTGTGTCTCGAACCTGCCGCACCCTGGGATGGCACAATGCTCTGGCAAACCGTGGATCTCGAACTGCTGACCCCGGTGGCCAACCACCCCATCCCCGTGCGCGCCACCGGCCAGGTCCTGACCCCGCCAGCCAGTGCAACGCTGGGCATCATCAGTGATATCGATGACACCGTGGTGCAGTCCGACGCAACCCACCTGCTGTCGATGCTGCGCACCGTGTTTCTGAGTAATGCGCATACGCGGCTGCCACTCCCGGGGATGGCCGAGCTGTGCCGGGCGTTGTTTGCCGGCGCATCGGGCAGCGCCGCCAATCCGCTGTTCTACGTCTCCAGCAGCCCCTGGAACCTGTACGACCTGCTGTCCGACTTCTTCCACCTGCACGACATCCCCATCGGCCCGGTGCTCTTTCTGCGCGACTGGGGCCTGGACGACATCGAGCAGCCCTCGGCGTTTCACACCGCGCACAAGACCGCGATCATCCAGCAGCTGCTCGACTTTTACACCGATCTTCCCTTCATCCTCGTCGGTGACAGCGGTCAGCACGATCCCGAAATCTACCACGACGTGGTGCGCCGCTATCCCGGGCGTATCCGGGCCGTCTATATCCGGGACGTGCTCAACATCGGCGAAAATGATCCGCGCCTGCGCCCCCTGGCCGAGGCCATGACAGCGGCCGGCACGGCCTTCGTCCTGGCGGCCGATGCGTTGGGGATGGCCAATCACGCTGCCGCCCAGGGCTGGATCGCACCGGCAGCCCACGTCCGCGTCGCTGCCAGCCAGATTGCGTGATCTCCTCCCTGCACCAAGCTCGACGGTTGTGCCGCCACCACGACGGGTGAGCCACACTGCTTCTTCGCAAACACCTGAGCACAAAATGGCCAGCGCCTGGTCTGGAAAGTGAACAACTCCCTGTGGCATAATCGAACCACTGTCGTACACAACCAGCCACAAAGGAGCAATCACCATGGCCGATTATGCATTCACCACCACCTGGCGCGTGGCCGCGCCCATCGAGCAAGTCTATGATGCCATCGTACACAGCGAGCGCTGGCCATCATGGTGGAAGGGCGTGGAACGCGTCGAGGAACTGCAGCCCGGCGACGTTAACGGTATTGGCGGCGTGCGCCGATATACCTGGAAAAGCAAATTGCCCTACCGGCTCGTATTCGACATGACCGTGACGCACGTCGAAGCCCCCACATACCTGGCGGGTCGCGCCAGTGGCGAGTTGGAAGGCACGGGCGTCTGGCACCTCAGCAGTGACGGCCAGGTCACGACCGTGCGCTACGATTGGAACGTGCGCACCACCAAAGCCTGGATGAATGCCCTGGCCCCCCTGGCCCGCCCGTTTTTCGCCTACAATCACGATGTCGTGATGCAGTGGGGTGGGGAAGGATTGGCGCGGTTGCCATTTTAGATTTTGGATTTTAGGTTTTGGATTTTGGATTGGGGCGGCTGATTTGGCATTTGGTGGGTGGTGGGTTATTATTATTACTAGTCAGGTCTGTGTTTCCCACCGGACGGCTGCTGGCAGAGTGTGCGAGGAGAAATGACATGGAACTCAATCGTAACCAGATATTAGGTGTGGGCGTGGGTCTGTTCGTTGCGTTGATCGTCACCGTTCTGCTGCTGCGCAAACTGATGGCCGCGCGCGGTGTGGTGCTGCCGGAAATCACGGAAGCGCCCGAATTGACCACAGCATCCGCCGACGCGTAGTGTGCTCGATCGCGTCGTGCGATGGGGGGTCTGGGCGACACGATCGTCCGGCCCCCCTTTTTTTGGGGCCGGGAACCTATCGTGCCCGGCCGGCGTCTAGAATCCGTCTTGAAGGCACCGCGGCGTTGTCAACGCGTGCCGGACGCAAGGCGCGGCGTGTATCGAGACAGCTCGCCGGGTGGCGTGCCGGAGAGGTGGCATGGGTCGCTGTTGTAGCGCTCACGCGTAGGTGAAAGAAGAAAAGGAGAATAATCGTTTCATGAGAACCAAACTGTTTTTTTTCGTTGCATTGATGGCAATCTCGTCGCTGCTGCTGGCGGCGTGCGTACCGGCAGGTGGCAACCCCGCCCCGACCACGAGCGACAGGCCGTCCCCTGAGGAGCCCACGCCCGAGGGCGGTGAACTCACACCGGCGGAGCCGTCGGCACTCACCAGCACCCCGTGGGCGCTGCAGGCCTTTGGTGGCCCTGACGTCCCGCTGGCTGCCTTGCAGGGCAAAAACATCACCCTCGAGTTCAATTCCGAAGGTCGCGCCAGTGGTTTTGCCGGCTGCAACACCTACAGCGGGGGTTACACGGTCGATGGCAACTCGCTGACGTTTGGGCCGCTGATTTCCACCATGATGGCGTGCGATCCGGCGTTGATGACACTGGAACAGGCCTACCTGGCTGCGCTGGCCAAAACCGCCAGTTTCCAGATCACGGATGGCCAGCTGGACCTGATGGATGCCAATGGCCAGATGGTCCTGAACTTTGCACCGCTGGAGAGTAAGAGCCTGGAAGGCACCAATTGGGTTGCCGTGAGCGTCAACAATGGCCGGCAGGCCGTCGTTTCGGTCCAGAGCGGCACGGAAATCACGGCGCTGTTCGAAAACGGGCAGCTGGGTGGTTCGGCTGGCTGCAATACCTACACCGCATCATACACCATCGATGGAAATAAGATCGCCATCACGATGCCCGCATCCACCATGATGATGTGTGCGGAACCAGAAGGGCTGATGGAACAGGAACAGGCCTACCTGGCGGCGCTGACCCAGGCCGCCACGTTCCAGATTCGCGAAGATCGTTTGGAGATTCGTGATGCCACCGGTGCCCTGCTCGTCAATTACGTCGCCGCCGCCGACGCGCTGGTGGGTAACACGATTCCCCCCGCCGAGCCAATCGGTCTGACCACGAACCCATGGACGTTGGCCACGTTTGGTGACGGCAGCCTGTCGCTCGATGCCCTTACCGGCGGCCGCGTAACGATGACGTTCAGCGCCGATGGCCAGGTCAATGGCTCTGCCGGCTGCAACACCTACAGCGGCTCGTACAAGGTCGATGGCAACCAGCTGACGTTCTCGCCGATGGCGTCGACCAAAAAGATGTGCCCCGAGCCGGTGATGGCACTGGAGCAGGCGTTCTTCGCCGGCCTGGGTGCAACGACCAGTTATGAGATCAGCAATGGCCAGATGATGCTGCTCGACGCCAATGGCACGGTGGTGATGACCTTCGACGCACAGACCGGTTCGGGTCTGGAGGGGGCCAACTGGGTCGCCACGGGCATCAACAACGGCCGGGAAGCCGTGGTTTCACCACTCAATGGAACCGAAATCACCGCCACGTTCGACGGCAGCAAGGTCGGCGGCACGGCGGGCTGCAACCGGTACTCGGCCGGCTACACCGTCGATGGCGACAAGATCACGATCGAGCTGCCGATGTCGACGATGATGATGTGTGCGGAACCAGAGGGCATCATGGATCAGGAGCAGGCCTTCCTGGTAGCTCTGTCCCAGGCAGCGACGTACGACATCACCAACAACGTACTGACAATTCGCGACGCCAGTGGGGCCATGCTGGTCAATTTCGCCGTCAAGTAAGCCGTGTTTGTTCGAATCAGCCGCGCTGTGGTTCGGCTGATTCGGGGAGCGCATGCGTATCACGTGCCGGACGAGAGTCCGGCACGTTTCATTCCCACACCCCGGGAATGGCTGTACCACAGCGCGGGCACACGCCGGGCACGTCCCAATGCAGCTGCACCCGATACCAGTCACGGCTGATCAGGCGCGTGCCGCAGGCCGGGCAGTCGGTCGCCTCGCGCCGCGGGTCATGCGCGTTGCCGACGTAGACGTAACGCAGGCCCGCTTCGCGGCCAATCTCCCAGGCCCGCGCCAGGGTGTGGTGCGGTGTTGGCGGCCGGTCGGTCATCCGGAAATCGGGGTGAAAGGCCGACAGGTGCCACGGCATGTCCACTGACACATCGGCTAACCAGGCCGTCATCTCACGCAGCTCGGCATCGGAGTCGTTGAGCCCTGGGATCAACAGGGTTGTGATTTCGATCCACGTCCGCGCACAGCGCACGATGTGCTCGATGTTGCGCAGCACCGGCTGCAGACGTGTGCCGCACACCTGGCGATAAAACGAGTCGCGAAACGACTTGAGATCGACGTTGATCGCATCCAGGTAGGGTTCGATTTTCTCCAGCGCGGCCAGCGACTCGAAGCCGCTGCTGACGAAGACGTTGCGGATGCCGTGCGCATGGGCCAGGCGCGCCGTGTCGTAGGCGTACTCGAAGAAGACCGTCGGTTCGTTGTAGGTGTAGGCCAGCATCGGAATGGCGCGCCGCCGGCAGGTGGCCACCAGGTCAGCCGGCAGAATTTCCTGACCGCTGGGACGATCGGGATCGGCCAGGTGACCGGCCTGGCTGATGTGCCAGTTCTGACAGAATTCGCACTGGAAGTTGCAGCCAACCGTGCCCAGCGAGAGAATCGGCTGGGTGGGCAGAAAGTGAAAGAGCGGCTTCTTCTCCACCGGATCGACGTGCAGCGCAGCGGCTTCGCCGTAAACCACCAGGTACAGCGCACCATCGTAGTTACGGCGCACACCGCATTTCCCCATGCCGCCGGGCTCGATGGCACAAAAATGCTCGCACGCCGTGCACTGCACGGTCGATTTCTTCAAGTGACGGTACAACGTGGCTTCGTGGCGCATGTGAGCCTCCTGGGAATCACAGGGTCTATTATACGGCAAAGTGGGGTAGGGTTCAAGGATTTTGGGTTTTGGATTTTGGATTTTGGATTGGATTTTGGATTTTGGATTGGATTTTGATTTTGGATTGGATTTTGGATTGGTGCGGGATGCGTGGGTTGTTGGACGGGGATGAGGAATTTGGGGGATGTGTGGTATAATCGTGCCAGAGGCAGATTTTTGGCAGGTGCCGCCGGTTGTGGTTCTGGCTGGACCACGCGACAGCTGGGCCGGCACAGAAAGTGAGAGGCAGATGCCTGAAGAAGATACGGTCATCGACAAAGCGCGTTACCTGGCCATCGGCGTGACGTCAGAAGCGGCGGGTTTGGCGTGGCGCAGCACCTGGCGACTGGCGCGTGCTGCCGGCGCGATGGGCAAAGCTGGTCTCTCGGTGGTCAAACCGGTAACCGACAGCGATTTATTCAAACCGCTGCGCACGACATTCGACGCCGTGGCGATCCGCCAGCAGGAACGACTCGAAGAAATGGTCAAAGTCGGTCGCCAGGAAGAGGGACGGGTGTGGCGATTTGCCCTCACCGTGGTCGACATCCCCCTCGACGAGATCATCACCTACCTGGATGGTAATGCGGCTGTGCGGACCCTGATCCGTCACGCCGTCGAAGAAATCCTGCCAGAACTGAACGATCATCCAGCGGTGCAAGCCCTGATTCGGCAGCAGGCCGGCCAGTACCTGACATTCCTGCTCAGCGAGCCGGACCAGGTGCAGGCCCTGATCCGCAGCCAGGCGGGTGACTATCTTGCTTATCTGCAGGAAAATCCCGAACTGGTCCAGGACCTGGTACGCACGCAGGTGTCACTCTTCCTCGACTATCTCCTGGGCAGTCCTGACCAGGTGCAGGCGTTGATCCGCAGCCAGGCTGGGGAGTACCTGGCCTATCTCGAGTCCAATCCGGACGAAGTAAACGCGTTGGTCCAGCAGGTGGCCGGCAATTACCTGACGTATCTGCAGGATCATCCAGAGGAACTCGATCCGTTCGTCCAGGCGCAAACGCAGCGAATCCTCGATCACCTGTCGGAGAATCCTGAACAAGTCCAGAGCCTGGTCCAGGGACAAAGCCTGACCATGGCCAGCCAGATGCGCGACGAAGTGCGTTCAGGCACCGTCACGGCCGACACCGCCGTGGAAATGATCGTACGCTCCCTGTTCAAGCGGGCGCCGCGTACGGAGCTGCCCGAGCCGCCGCCCAGCGTGCAGGCGCGGGCCGACACTCCACGGCTGATAAAGCCAAACCAGCCGAAAGGACCGGCCAACCATGAATGACCGCAGCCTGCAGGGGTCGTATGCCGGTTTCGTGAGCCGGGCGATTGGCCTGGCGATCGATGTGCTGATCTCCACCACCACCGTGGCGGTCATGAGTTGGTTTCTGATCACCATGCTGAGCCTGTTTGGCATCAGCTCCATGAACTGCCCGGACGGCGCGCCGGTGACCTGGTGGACACTTACCTGCAATTTGACTACGCTGTTACTGCTTCTCTTTGCGGCGCTGTTCTTTCCGACCTACCTGGTGCTGTTTTGGACGTTGACCGGCGAGACGCCTGGCATGCGCGTCATGGGTGTGCGCGTGGTGCGGTCCGACGGGCGGCGGCTCAGCTTGTGGGTGGCCATCAAGCGCCTGTTTGGTTACTTCGTCTGTTTATTAACGCTGGGTCTTGGTTTTTTGTGGGTGCTGCTGGACAATCAGCGGCAGGGCTTGCACGACATCCTCGCCGGCACGGTCGTGATCTATGCGTGGGACGCACGCCTGCGTGCGCGCTTCATCGACCGCATGCAGCGTACGGCGCTGCGCGCCAAAACAACCGCCCAGGTTGCACACGAGCTCGGCGCTGATGCCTGGGCCGGTAAAGAGTATCATACTATCGTATTGACTCTGGCCGATGCCGCGCAGCTACAGCCGATGTGTGCGCAGCTGATCGACTGGTATAAACAAAATCCGCCCCAGGTCCTGATTGCTGTTACCATTGCCAAGGACGAGACCGGCAAAGCACGCATTACCGAGGTGCCCGAGATCCTGCCACCCACCTCGGCGGTACTGGCATCGAACACAACGATTCCGCGGCAAGGCGATGTACGCGGTGAAGTCTTTCGCGTGCTGAACGAGCTTGCGGACAATCACAGCGCACTGCTGGCCGTCGTCGATCGCCCTTTGGTCGCCGCGATGGTACAGAATGCCGCCAATGCGGAAGTGACAGTCTACAAGGGCGGCTGGGCGACCACCAAAACAGCCGTAACCACGCCGTCGGCAGCAGAAACCTTCCTGCCCCAACCAACCCGCACCGACGCGCCCCCCGCGCCCATCCCAGAATCCTACGACGCCAGCATATAACTGCGCATCAATCCAAAATCCAAAATCAAACAGCATCAATCCAAAATCGAAACTACGCCAATCCAAAATCCAAAATCCAAAATCCAAAATCAAACAGCGCCCTACGACAGAACCTTCCTGCCGCAGGGCGCTGCGTCATATACAACGATCACACAACGAGCTGTCGATTACTGATTGAGCACGCGCATGTACGCGACCAGATCGTACAGCTGCTGGTCGGTCAGGGCCGGGTTGCCACCCTTGGGCGGCATGTCGACACCGGTGGTGTTGGCCGGATCGGTGGCCGGGCGGCCCACCTTGACGAAGGCCACCAGCTCGTCGTCGGTCATGCTATTGATGAACTCCGAACCGACCCACGTCTTGCCCAGGCCCTGCACGCCGGTGGCCCCAGGCCCATGGCAGGCCACGCAGTACGTTGCATAGGACGTCTCTCCGGCGGCCGCATCGCCCACCATCTTGGGCTCTTCGGGCACGGCGGTTGGTTCTGGTGCCGTGGTCGGCTGCGGGGCAGTTGTTGCTGCGCCCCCACCGCAGGCCGCCAGAACGATCACGGCGATCAACAAGGCACTAAGAATCCACACTCTACGCATTGACTATCCTCCTTGATCGATGCAGTTCGCGGTTCGGTCTTCCATGACCGACCGGTCTCTGGTGGGCCGCAGAATACAAATAGACGGTCTACTTGTTCATCTGGCCCTGATGCATGCCGGGCATTGGCGCCGGCGCCCGTTCCTGTAGGGTCGTCCAGTCCATGACGGTGCCGTTGAACTGGGTGGCCAGCGCTTCCGCCTTGGTTTGGGTATCGCTGGCCGCCAACCCTGACGCCATCGGTGTGCGAATCTCGGAACTCTGCACGTATATGGCTTTACTCGCGTCGACCCAGGCTTCGGTGTCGTAGTCGTGTACATAACTGGCCACGTACTTCAGGTCGGGGTTCTCCTTCATGTAGCGCAGCAAGTCGCCAATGTCGTCGAACAACAGGCTTTCGTACGTGCCACCGCCCACGTCATGCATGGCTGCCGCCGCAAACCGCGGCTCGCTGATGATCATGTCGCAGTCGGCGCATTTGTCTTCGCCGAAACGAATCTCTGGTGGTTTGATCTCGGTTTGGCCGCGACTGCAGCCCGCCAGGACCAGAGCCAGGATACACACCACAACGACCCAACGCAGTGGATTGGCGCGACGCGTTCGGTGACGCACCGTGTCAACCTGCCCTAAGAATATCACAAATCACCTCGTTTGTGAAAACGGAGATAGGCCAGTGTGAGGGGCACGATCACCCAGGCCGCCAGAATACCCAGAAACAGCGCCATCACCGCGCTGCCGTACGTTTGCAGCGCATAAAAACCAGCTGGACCCAGGACGTCCAGCGTCGCGTTGATGAGCAGCACGGATGCCATCTTGAAGACCTGGAGCGGATTGACACTGGCCAGCCAGAACAACTCACTGATCGTCAGCCGCATCGCAACCGCCGTGCCCATCATACCGAGGTCACCGACGAAAACGAAGGCCAGCCACACAAACAGCGAAATACCGATCGCCACACCCGCTTTACGGGTAAACGCCGAAATGACAAAACCGAGGCTGAGCATGGTCAGTGCCAGCAAAAAGGCCAGTCCAACCAGCTGAATATACGACCAGGGATTGGCCGCGCCGTTGCCCGCCATCACCAACCCCGAAATACCAAACCCCAGGGTGAGCGCCGCCAGCAGTGCGAGGGCCAGGCCGAGGTACTTGCCCACGAACACCTCAAGCCGCGTGACCGGCTGCGCCAGGAGGTAGCCCATCGTCCCACGTTCCTGTTCGCCAGCCAGGCTCTGTGCGCCGACGGTGAGGGCCATGAGCGGCACGACCAACAGCACCAGGTTGACCAGGCTGGCGGCGGTACGCCCAAAACCGGCAAAACCAACAATGCCGGCACCCGACAGAGCCATGAACGACAACCCCAGCGCCAGCACGGTGAAGGCGATCGTGTACAAAATGAACCAGCGGTTGCGCATAGAGTCCCGCAGCTCCTTCTGCATCAACGTGGTCACCGCTTTCATGTTCATCAGATCACCTCAAAATCGCGGACGATGATGTCGGCCTCGGCCAGGCTGCGGATGGGTGATGCCTTCTGCCCCGGCTCGACCTCGACGTAGAGGCCGGTGCCGTTGCGACTGGCCGTATAGCCCGCATGAACGAGGATTCCCACGGCGGCGTCCACATCATCCTCGGCCACGAACAGTTTGATCCGGCTCTTCAAACCGGCGCGGGTGGCCAGCTCGTGGGCCGGCACCTCGACGACCAGTTGGCCACGCTCCAACAGCAAAACGTGGTCCCCCAACACTTCCACCTCACCCAGGTGATGCGAAGTGAACAGGATCGTCTTGCCCGCCAGTTTGATCGTGCGCAGCAGCTGCAGGAACTGGTCGCGTGCCACCGCGTCCAGGTTCGACGTCGGCTCGTCCAGGATCAGCAAGGGGGGATCGGCCAGCAGCGCCAGGCCCAGGGCCAGCCGCTGTTTCATACCCCCCGACAGCGCGGCCACCGGTTTGGCGGTATGCTCGGCGAGGCCTACCTGCGTCAGGACCTCGTCGACGCGGGCGTGCCCCACGTCTTTGAGCCGTGCGTAGAAACGGGCCGTCTCGAGGGTGCGCATGTCACCGTGAAAAGCCAGCTCTTGCGGCACGTAACCCAGGCTGCGCCGCGCCGCTTTACCCTGGCGCCGCGCATCGTAGCCGTTGACCACGATACGACCCTGGTAACCCAGCAGGCCCAACATACATTTGATGACCGTCGTCTTGCCGGCGCCGTTGGCACCCCACAGGGCGACGGCGGCCCCCGGTTCGACGGCGAAACTCAGATCGTTCACCGCCGCAAAACGCCCAAAGCGTTTGACCAGGTGGTCCACGGTGATGACGGCGGCGTGCGTTTGTGTATTCATGCCCATACCTGTCGTTTGGTGGTTGGCGCGTCAGCGGGCGCACGCCGCCAGCGCAGCTGGCCAAAGGCCAGGACAAAAACAGCAATCGCCAGCAGGGCCAGGGCGGCCAATAACGCCGGCAGGCGTTCCGGTTGTGGCACACCCGGCCCCGGCGGCAGCGCCTGCGGTGCCATCAACGGATGGAGATCGGTCATTTTGGCGCGCGGTTTGGTGATGGGGAAGGCACGCGCCGCCAGGTCGATGGCATCGGAGGCCGGGCTCAGCTGAAACAGACGCAGCGCCGGGTAGCGGTCCATCAGGTTCTCGAACAGACTGACCGATTCGTACGGCAGGTCACCCACGCCATCCCCATCGGCATCGAATCCGGCGTAGTCGCTCCAGTAGTTACCGCGCCCATTGACTTCCCACTGATTACCTTTGAGCTCACCGCCCCCCTGAATGGCGACCTGTTCGGAATTTTCCCAGAACGTATTATCCCAGAATTCGGTGTTTCTCACCAGGGGTAGGAACAGGATACCGATGTCGTTGTGGGCAAAGAGGTTACGATAGAAATGATCACGCACGCCGCTGGCAGCGGGTGGGTTGTCCAGGTAGACCGCCACGCGGTTACCGACGAAACGGTTGTTTTCTGCCTGGATGCCGTCCATATCCTTCAGGCCGAGGCCATACCCACTGGGACCACGGTTGTAGGCAAAGGTGTTGCCCAACACCTTGAGATTCTTGCTGTTCATGAGGTAGGCGCCGACCGAATTGCCTTCCAGGTAGTTGCCTTCGAGTACATTGTCGTCGTCGAACATGAAGTGCAACCCGTAGCGGCCGTTACGAATGACGTTGTTGCGGATCTGGGCGCCCTCGGAAAACCAGATGACAGCGTCACGCCCACCCTCCACGGTGTTGCCTTCCATGGTGCTGTCGTGGCTGTACCAGAAGCGGATCAGGTCGCCGCGCAATGCCGGCGCCAGGTCTGTGTAGCCGCTGACCTGGTTGTTGCGGATCGTGCTGTTGGGTGCCTGGTTGAGGTAGATGCCGAACAGCACCTGTTCCAGAATATTGTCTTCGATCAGGGTGCGTTCGCCGCGGGTCTCGATACCACCGTCCTCTTTTTCGAGGATTTTGCCGCTGTTGCGCACGGTGAAGCCGCGCAGCGTCACATCGGGGGCGGCAATATCGATAACGATGCCAGTGCCACCCCCGTCGATGACAGGGCGGTCGATGCCCACGAGCGTGACCGGTTTGTCGATCACGATGTGCTCGTTGTACACGCCGCCCTGCACCTCGATGGTGTCGCCCGGTTCAGCCTGGGCCAGGGCATCCGTTATTGTGTTCAGCGGTCCATCGGGGGAAACGATGATCGGCCCGTTGAAAAAGAGTGTGAACAGCGCCACCAGCAGTAAAGTCATAGATCACACGATCGGATTAGCTGTGTGCTGCCTGCGCAGCCAATGCAGCCTGTTTTTGTGCCTTTTCTGCGTCGCGCAGCGGCTTGTACGCCCGCCGGTGGAAGTAGAGACCGACAATCAATACCAGCGACGCCGCGGCCGCCAACCACCAGCCGATTTCGAGCGAGGCCGTCGTTTCGAACTGGCCAACCATACCCGTCCCCAGGACGGCCGGTGTGAACGGCTTGATGCTGCTCGACAGGGGGGCCTTCGGATCGAGATTGTGCCCGAAAGTATACAACCAATAGAATAGATCGGCCAAAAAGATGAGTGGATACCCAATCACGGGTAAGGCTAACAAAGCCGCCCACCAGTTGCGTACAAAGACGGCTGCCACCAGCAGGAAGGCCAGGGCCGTAACGGCAATCACAGCAAAGGAGCGTTCGAAGGCGGCGGCCTCTTCCATCTTAGGCATGCCAATGTAGTGGTTCAGACCATCGATTTCTTTAGCGTCACCTTCTACCTGATTCACGTACAGGTCGATCGTGAGACCCTTCGGGTACTGCGGTGCGTGGAGTGTCATCGACCAGTATGGTAGAAATATCGATACGACCAGAAGTAATGCTGCTACCATGAACAGCAGCGTCGGTAACACGTACGTGTTTGGGTCAGCAGCGGGGGACGTCTTCGTCGGTGTTGTTTGAGTTGTCATCTTTGTCATCCTCTCACACGTCAATGCCGCCCGGCGTCATGCGGGTTCAGGGGCCGGCGGGCGATCGACGCCAGCCAGCCCCTGAATTCATCGGCGCTTGCCTGCGGCCAGGCCGGCCGCAGGCAAGAATGGGCGGACGATAAGCCGCTTAGGGCTCGATCAGCATATAACCGATCATCTCCAGGTGCAGCGCCGAGCAGAACTCGGTGCAGTAGTAGGTGAACGTGCCGGGCAGATCGGCCTCGAATTCGATCGTGGTCGACTCACCAGGCTCCAGGCTCAGGTTGATGTTGTAACCCGAGAGGGCAAAGCCGTGCGTTGCGTCGCGCGCCCGCTCGACGTTGGTCAGGTGCCAGGTGACCTTGTCACCCTTCTTGAGCTCGATGCGGTCCGGTGTGTAGTGGCTGCGCACAACGGTCATCCAGATTTCGACTTCGTTGCCGTTGCGTACAACCCGCTCCTGGCCCGGTTCAACAGCATTTGGGTCCAGGGACATGGTCAGGGTGTTGAAGCCGACTTCAGGATAGACTTCCCAGGCATTCAGCTTGTCGGCCTTGATGATTTGGGCGTAGTGCGGCTCGGCCACGCCGATGGGCATGTCGTACAGCAGCTGCATCTTGTCACCCGGCTGGCTGATGTCCACCAGCTGGAAGTTCTGCGGCAGCAGCGGTCCGACGTTGAAGAAACGATCGACCGACCATTTGTTGAGCGCCACGACGTACATGCCGTCGGGGTCGATGGTGTCACCTTCGGCGGCGGCGATGTGGCCGATGTTGTAGTGAACGGGCAGCTTGCCTTCCAGCTTCCAGCCGTCATCACGGTACGGCGGGCCCAGGCTCCAGCGCGCCACGGCGCTGTCCAGGAAGAGGCTGGTGTAGGCGTAGCCCTGGTTGTCGAACACGGTGTGCAGCGGCCCCAGGCCCAATTCGACCTGTGCTTCCAGAACGTCGGCGAAGGCGAGGATCGGTACACCGTAGGCATCCTTGTCGCTGGTGCCCTTGGCAATCGCATCCTGGATCTTCTTGAAACTGTAGATGCTCACGTGCGGGTCGAGTTTACCACCGATGACGATGTAGTCACCCTTGGGGGCAATGTCGACACCGTGCGGGCTCTTGGGTTCGGGGGCAAAGTAGAGCAGCCCTTCGGCAATGGCTGTCTCCATGGAGATGACGTCGATGCCGTTGATCTCTTCCGCCTTGCCGGCCTTGTAGACTTCTTCGGCCTTCTTCCAGTTCATGATGTGCAGGTAGTCCATGTCGTTCTGGGCCGTGCCTGCTTCGAACTGGGGACCCGAGCCATCGGGGCCAGCACCGGTAGCGAGCTCAGTGTTGAAGGAGTTACAGAAGACCCAGCCTTCGCTCTCCAGCTTGCCAGAATCGCACAGGTCCTGCCAGTAGGGCGGCAGTTCGATCTGGAACGACTCCTCAGGGATGATGCGTCCCTTTTCGCGGTCGAACTTCCAGAAGGTGATCAGGCCGCGATACTTCTCGTTGTACTCGTCAATCGAGGCATACCCGAAGCCGATCGGTGCGGCATACTGCGGGCCTTCGACGATGTACTCGGTGTTGGGGGTAACGAAGCTGCCACCGTGGTCGTTGATCGCATTGGGGTTCTTGACGAGCTGTTTGGTCTCGAAGTCGCGCAGGTCGACCACGGCGACGCGGGCGTTGGCCTTGTCGTTGATGAAGACGAACTGGCCGTCATAGTCACCGCCGGTTTCGCTGAGCGCCGGATGGTGCGTATCGGCCCACAGGATGGGGCGACCGGCAACCTCACCACCGGCCAGCACTTCTTTGGACTCGTTGGAACCAAAGCCGAAACCCTGCCAGGACTCGGGTGTGAAGACGGCGATGACCTTGAGCAGGCGCATCGACGGCAGGCCAATGACCAGAATCTGACCACCGTGACCGCCCGACGCGAACATGACGTAGTCGTCGTATTTACCGGTCGGCACATAGGTCTTGAGTGCAGCCGTCACATCCTCTGGTGTCAGGCCGCGTTCGGCGGCGATGGCCTGGGCCGAAGCAGGCAGACCGCCGTCACCGACGACTGCACCTTCGGGTGTTGGTGTGTCCTTGGGCTGGTTGCAACCGCTGAGCACCAGCACCATGATCAGGAGCAGAGCAAAAATGGTACGTTTCACGAATTCATCTCCTCCGTTCTGTGAGTTTGTGCGAAAAGGACCGCTGAATCGGACACTGCGACACCGCTCGAATCGCCCCAAAACCCTGTCTGTTGGTATTTGGACAGATCGATGGTCATAACGGCTCAGAAAAGACGACCAGGAAAGGCAACTCGATCGCTTGCACCGGACAAATTCCCTCACAAATCGTGCAGTACGTACAGAGGTCTGGGTGGGTCAACTGCGCGACGTTACCCACCTGGCTGAGCGCCTGTGTCGGACAAGCCGCGACACAGATACCGCAGCCGGTACACGTCTTTACATCTATGCTTGGGAGAATCGTCTGCGGAGCATCTCTCATCGGACCGTTTCCTTGCCGTCCCGGCCGAACCGGGTACCATGTCGCAACGATGGGTGAAATATATCACGCAGTCAAGTGCTCCGCAGCGACTTTTGTCTCATGTCGTGCTGTGTTTGCGTTCAGCTGCCGCGCAGAATCGTTTCGACTTTGGCCAGCAGGGTATTTTTGTACCTGGCTTCCTGCAGCCACTGTCTGCCGGGCGAGCTGGTGTTCTCCAACTCACTGCGCCCGACGACCTTATCGGTGCCGATGCGGTAGGTGCTGAGCAGCCAGGCGATCAGCGCCGCGGCTGCGTTCAGCTGAGTATCCGCCGGCGGGACGTCAGTGAAGTTACCGATGAGTCCGATGGCAATGCCGCTCGCATTGGCCGCCGCGCTGTTAGTTTGGGCCGTCACCGTTTCTAACGGTTGGGTCCAGGCGATGGTACCGCGGCCATCGACGGTGAAGTGGTAGGTGATGCCCGGCAAATTGCGGCGATCGATCTGCCCCTGGGCGATGACCTGAGGCGTGGCGGTCGTCGAAGTCGCCGTGTGGTGCACGATCACCTGCAGCAGGCGGTCGACGGTGCGCAGTGGATAACGCAGCGTCGGATCGGGGTGCCGCGGCAGCGTCGCCCGCACATCGGTCATCGCTGGCTGTGGAACCTGACCGGTGCCCGGGAGATCACCCACCTTGACCTGGACGGACCGTGCATCGGCGACCAGGGTCGTCAGATTGCCGGCCAATGGTGCCTGGCCCTGGGCATCGGCCACGTCGGCGGCGACGTCGCGCTGCAGCGTGCCCAGGTTGTTGCGCGTGACGTCGGCCTGGTTGACCGCCGGCTGCAGCGTACGCAGCTGGTCCTGCATCTGGCGGATGCGTGTTCGCAGCTCGTCGAACGGTGCGCCGCTGAGGCTGCCGAGGCGCGCTTCGCACACAGCCAGGCGATCGAGTAGAGACTGCGCCGTGGGGGTGGCGGCCGGTTTGCCGCTCAGGCCAGCCGACAGGGATGCCAGCTGGTTCTGCAGCGCGACGGCCTGCGTTGAC
The DNA here is from genome assembly GCA_964443225.1 of uncultured Anaerolineae bacterium. Taxonomy (GTDB): domain Bacteria; phylum Chloroflexota; class Anaerolineae; order SSC4; family Amarolineaceae; genus SSC4. The sequence continues at coordinate 42,661 of CAYUCC010000007.1, read as the reverse complement.
AGACCGCTGACCATCGACCTGGACTGCTCAGCGGCATTGATCAGCAGCGAGAGGCGGGCCAGGAGGGTATCGCGGTCGCCGTGCTGCGGCGGTGGCGGCGGCGGCGGTGGTGGGGGCTGCGGCTGCGGGTTGCCGGTCGCCAGCTGCTCGATCTTGGCGATGATGAGGATCGGCTGGTTGCTGTTGTCCTGTCCGAGGTGTCGAAAGGACAGCCAACGTCCGGCGTGACCAACCTGGAAGAGGCACGCGCCCAGGTTGTAGTCGTCGCGCAGCAGTTCGTCGTTGTACCAGCGCAGTGATGTCCAGTACTGGTCCTCGGTGACCGTCTCAGCGGTATTGAGCCAGCCTTCATCCGGTTTGGTACTGCCGTAGGCACGGGTCAGACCGGCCTCGGTGATCACGGCGCGCACGTGTGTGCCGTAACGCGCGCGGATGGCCTCCATGCACGATCGATAGATCAAGGCCCCGGTTGCGATGCCCGGCCCCGGTTTGAGCGCTGGCCAGCCATACTCGTGGAACCCCAGGTAGGTGTAACGCCGCAAGGTTTCTGGAAACCAGTCCAGGTAGTCCTGCGGCCGGGTAAAGTTGCCCGCTGCAAAATTGAACGCCACTGCGACCAGTCCCTCGCTGCGCAGCCGCTCGTAGAACGCGACCTGCAAGGCGTCGTACGCCGCCGCCCGCCGCCGGAAGATGTCGTTGACCTGGTAGTTGGGAAACGACGCCGGCCCAGGCAGACACTCGTTCAGACTCATCCAGGCGTCGATCAGTAACCGTCCATTGGACGCCTTCTCTTTGGCCAGGCCAAAATCGTAGCGGATAATTTCCTCAGCAAACTCGCGCCCGCGCGCGGCGGGATCGCTGCTGTCCAGCCAGGCATCCTGCACGCTGTTTTCTTTGTAGAGCCGGCCGATGATGAAAGCATCCGGCGCCAGTTCGCGCCGGATCTCGTGCAGCAGGCCACGATCCTGGGCGTGGATGAGAAGGACCGGCGGTTTGACCTGACGCAGGGCATCCCGCAGAAACGGCACGGTCGTGTTTTCGATGTAGTAGCCCAATTTGTTCATCGTGCCGGCCTCCTATGGCAGGTCCGTGACCGGTTGTGGGAACAGCGCGCTTCCCATCAACACGCGTGTGCTGGTGCCTGGTCTGGGGGGCACCTCCTGGCCCACGTTGCTCAGAATCCAGACTTCGGGGATGTACCATTCATCGATCAACAGCTCGCTGCTGGCGGCGGAAGGTGCCAGCCCCAAGTCGTGTGACGTGGTCTGTACCGGTCCCCCCGGCCACAGGCGGTTTTGGGCCACCAGGGCATCGAGCTGGGCCTTCGTGGCTTGCTCGTCGGTGCCGGCCACGCGGTGGACGTCGACCCGTGCCGCGCGCAGGCGGGCTTCGTCACCGCCGCTCACCCCGGCCGGCCCACCGACGATGAGCACGTGTTTGGCCAGGGCGGCATCATCCACCGAAAAACCGGTGGTGGGCCGAAAATGGGCGATGTAGTTCTGCGCGTTTTGCCAGTCGGTTTGAGCCCAGGTGCTGCCGTGATCCCAAAACAGCAGGTAGAAGTAGCTCGATTTTTGGACCTGCTGGGCCTGGATGCGCTCGTAGAGCATGTTCTTCCATTTGGCACCGGTCGTCCACTGGTCGCCCGGACAGGCGGTCTGGGCCTCGGGCGCTTCTTTGTGGCCGATGACCTTTCTGACGTCGGTGATATTGAACTCCTGCATCAACCAGGCGATGAGGTGGCTGGTGCTCTGCAGCTGCGGCGTCGTAGGCAACACACCGTCCATGAACTCGCCGATCAGGCTGACGCCCAGGGTGTAGCCGTTGGCCACGCCGGTGTGGTAGGACATCGTTTCGTGCCGCTGGCACAGATAGATCGTGCCGTCGGCACCGATCAGGTAGTGATAACCGACCCCTGGCCACTCACGTGACTCGACGTGGTAACGGGCAATGTCGTACGGCGTCAACGTCGTGCGCCCGGTGGTGTGGTGTACGACGAGCGATGTAATGCGTTGCGTGCGGTTGGAGTACCTTTTTGTGGGGTGTTTCATCACCTTGTCGACGACATCGACGATCGCTGGTCGGGCCACGCGGCCACCGCCGCTGTTGCAGTGCGTATTGATGTAGGTTTGCAGCCGCGTAATTTCGGCCTGTTTGGCGGTGACTTCGCTCTGCAGCTGGGTGACCTGCTGGCGCAGGGCCGGCACTGCAGCGGCCAACGGTTCGAGTTCTGCCACGCGGGCCGTCAGCGTGGCAACCTGGGTGCGCAGGCGTTCGATCTCGACGATCGTGCCACCGCTGCCGGCGTTCAGGATGGCCGTCACGTCGGCTAGCAGCTTGTCTTTGTAGCGTACCCCTTCCATCCACTGCGAACCGGGCGAACCGACGTTTTCACCCAGCTCTTTGCGGCCAAAGATGACCGCGTTGGGCTGCACCCCCAGGCCAAACTGCTGCATCAACCAGGCCAGGAGTTGGGCCGCCTTGCCGCGCTGCACCACGTTGGGCTCGACGTCGGCATCGGCACCAAAGTTGCCCGCCAGGGCGATGGCCACGCTGTCGGCATTGGCGTTCTGGTTGGCTGTGCTGGCCGTCTGCAGCACGATCTGGTCGAGCGGTTGGGTCTGGTGGATGGTACCATCCCCGCTGACCAGGTAGTGGTACGCGACACCCGGTTTGCCCTGGGCCACGGCCACCTCGGCCAGGCGCTGCGGTGTGACGTTGGGGTTGGTGACCGTGTGGTGAATGACCAGGCGGCGGATGGTCGTCGTCGCGCGTGTGGCCCAGGTTGCGGTCGGGTGATGCGGGAGGCTGTCGGTGACGTCGACGATGTCGGGTGGCGGCACGACCGGTGTGACGAAACCGAGGGCCGCTTCCACCTCCTGTTCGAGCGCTGTCACCTGGCGGGTCAGCGCATCCAGCTGGTTGAACGTGATGACGGCGGCATCGACCTGGGGGGTGAGCTGGCGCAGGGCGGCCTCGTGGGTTTGCATCCGTTGGCTGAGCGCCCGGGCGGTGCGGATATCGTTCTCCATGGTCTGGGCGCGTGATTCGAGGCGGAACAGCTCCTCCCACCACTGCGCCAGGTCGCCCACCACCGGCGTTTCGACCGTCCATTTGTACCCCTGGCGCATGGCCAGAACGAAGTCGTCGATAACCCCCGCCTTGCCCTCGATGTACCAGCGGTCGTCGCCCACGCGTGGCCAGCGGTAGAGGATGAGGGAACGGATCTTTGGCGTCTGATTCTGGTTCCACGCATTGATCTCACCGTAGGCGTTGCGCACCCAGCCGCTGTTTTCGTTGCGCCAGGGGTCGTCGCCCTGGTTGGCTTCGGTGATATACACCGGCAGGTGACGCATGTTGGGTGGGATAACACCGATGAAATCGCGATAGACGCGGAAGTGCCAGTGGCGTTGGGCAAACTCCGGCTGCGTCATTTTGACGTCGGATGCGACGAGGGCGGGATCGGGTCCATGGCTGTAGGCGTGGAGTGTGATGCCGTCGCACTGTTCGGGACCCAACAGCACCAGAATATCGGAAAGGTACTTGACCCAGTCGCCGACCGTGTTACCGTCGTATTTGGTGAGGGTGTTCCAGGGCGCCACGGCCCCGATCAGGACCTGATCGCCGGTTCGGCCGGGCACGCTGCGGATGGCCGCCCGCACTTTACGATAACACGCAGCGTAACGCTGCGGCGTAATCGGTTCGCCCCGCTTTTCGGGGCTGACCGGCTGCGGCGGGAAGACGTTCCAGTTCCATTCGGCGCCCGGCCACTCGATAGGGTGGTTCGTTTCGTTGCCGACGATCCAGATGTTGGCACCCTGCGAGCTGCGCACGAAGTTGGCACAGCGGCGGGCAAAATCATCGTAGAAACGCTCGAAGGGTAGGGTTCCGCCGGGGTTGTAGGCATTGTTGAGACGCACCATAACCCCCAGCCCACGATCGGCAAAACTCCGGTAGTCGCGGCCGGTGTTATCGTTCGGATTGGCACCGATCGCTTCGGTGAAGAGGACCCACCCAGGGACACCGGCATTCAACATCAGCTGCTCGCCGCCGGGGTCGTGCAAGCCGTAGAGGTACTCGGAGTCGTTCAAAGGACGTGGCATCGATGGCCTCCGATTTAACTGGAGCAGGCGCTGTATGTTGTTGACCGCAGCCGCTGGCACCGCGCGGGTCACGGTTGCTGCGATACGCAGCCGACGCAGGTCAGGCCTGACGTGTCGGATGCTCAGCGAATCAAACGGTAGATCGGGTGCAGCACGGTCACGATTTCAGCCAGGCGCTGGGACACCAGGTCCAGGTAGGCCGCGTCGTAGGTTTGCAGGCCGATGGTTTCGTACACCTTGGTCCAGCCCTTGTCCCACTGCTCGGCCTCCATGCCGTTGCCCAGGACCGCCTTGATTTCGACGAGATGTGCGGCAAATTCGTTGAGCAGTGCTCGGTTTTCGGCCGGATTACGGCTCTCGAAGTGCAGCCCCAGCTCCAACCGGTCACCCAGGCGCACGGGGACGCGTGCCACTTCGTAATGAAACTGGGGCTGGTCATCGTACAGCTGGGCCCCGTAGCTCCACGCCCGTCCCCGCCGCAGGGACAGCCCGCGCGGCAGACGCTGCTGCACCGCGCCCGGAACGGCCCGCATAAACTCGCTGCTGCGCATCTCTCACCGTGTTTGTTATGAAGATCACATTGACCTTATTCTAGCACCAGGGTTATACATGTCCAAATGGTGTAGCCGATTTGCGGGTCCCTCAGAGCACGGCGCGTGCGTAACCACCCGGTAGTTCGCAGTCTGACCACGCTGCGGTGCTGCACAATGCCTTCTGATTCATCGCGTTATGTCAATGTTTCACGTGAAACATTTTTGCGTGTTTTGCAAAAAACCAAAATCTGTGCGAAACTACCATTACGACCTGCGGGTGTGGGTCGATCTCGGGACGAGGTAAGCAGCGGATGGACCAGGAATCGGGTGGACCGGCCCTGTGCGACTACGAGGGTTCGCCGTACCAGACTGAGTTTTGGACGCCGGCGCGGATTTTCGAGGATCGGGCGGAGCGGTTGGCGCTGCAGAGTTTGCTGCCGGCCGCCGGCGCGCGCCTGGTGGAGGTTGGGGCCGGTTTTGGGCGCCTGGCCGATCTCTACGGCGGTTACGCGCAGGTGATCCTGGTCGAACCGGCGCTGTCGCTGCTGCAGGCGGCGCGCCAGCGGTGGGGGCACGACGCGCGGTTCGTTTTTGTGCGCGGCAACGTTTACCACCTGCCCCTGGCGGATAGTGCGGTAGACACCGTCGTCATGGTACGTGTCCTGCATCACCTGGTCGATGTGCCCCATGCCCTGGGTGAGCTGCGTCGCATCCTTTCTCCGGCGGGCAGCCTGGTGCTCGAATATGCCAACAAACGTAATGCCAAGGCCATTGCGCGCTACGCCCTGCGGCGCCAGGCGTGGAGCCCGTACGATGCCGCACCGGTTGAGTTCGCTGCATTGAACTTCGATTTTCACCCGGCGTGGGTCAGCCAGCGGCTGGTTCAGGCTGGTTTTGCGGTCCGGCAGGAATTGGCCGTGTCGCACTTCCGCGCCCCGTTTTTCAAGCGGCTCCTGTCGCCGGCTCGCCTGGCTGCACTGGACGGTGTTCTGCAAAAACCAGGGGGACGTCTCAAGTTGGCGCCGAGCGTCTTTGTGCGGGCGGGGACGGCCAGCGGCGCCGTGCCGCAGTCGCTGGCGGCTGACTTGTGGCGCTGTCCCCGCTGCGGAGGTGGTGCCCTGGTTCAGACAGACGCTGGCCTCGTGTGTTCCGGCTGTGGTGCCCTGTGGCCGCAGCGCGACGGCATTTTTGACTTCGGAGACACGCCTGCCCCCTGAATTTGTCGATCAACTGTAATAATTCGCCCCATAACCTGCGCCAAATCATTTTCAAGCTGCGTACAATCTGCTATCTTATCGATACTTCACCGTGGACAGTCGTCCGTGGGGGGTGACGTCCTATCGGCGGTACCCGTGTCGATCGTAGTCCAAACAGAGCGTGGGGACAGCCGGCAGGTTCTTGCACAGCCGATGATGCGGAAGGGGGCACAGCGTGGTGGAAAAGTCGAGAATCATTCATAGGCACTCTGCATCTTTGCCCACGGAGGAGCGACTTCGTGCGGAAGAGAGACACGAACTGGAACTGGATGGCGACGACTTTCTCGCCGCCGTGCAGCCCGAAAACAGTCCGGGCGCCGATTACAGGCCCCCCAACCGCCGCCACACCCCACCACGCAGTACATGCAAGCCCAACATACCCCTGGACGAGGCCGACGAGCCGGTCGACACACGGGGGTACGAGGTCGATACGGACGATTCGGTCAGTCTGTATTTGAAGGAGATAGGGCGCGTTCCCCTGTTGACCGCCGAGGAAGAGATCGATTTTGCACGGCGTATCGAGCGCGGCCGCATCGCGCGCTACGAATACAACCGTGGCTGCTATGAGCCAATGCACCGCGACGAGTTGGTGCATCTCATGTTGGATGGCCAGCGTGCGCAGGAGAATTTGATCAAGGCCAATTCACGGCTTGTCGTCAGCGTGGCCAAAAAATATATCGGGCGCGGTGTTCCCTTTCTGGATCTCATCCAGGAAGGGAATATTGGTTTGATCCGGGCCGTAAAGAAGTTCGATTACCGCCGCGGTTACAAATTTTCGACCTACGCCACCTGGTGGATTCGTCAGGCGGTCACACGGGCGATCGCCGACCAGGGACGGACGATCCGCGTACCCGTTCACATGTACGAACAGATCAACCGCGTGACTCGGGCGTCGCACGCCCTGGCGCAGCAGCTGGGTCATGACCCCACACCGGAGGAAATCGGCGACGAGCTTGACATGACCCCACAGAAGGTCAAACAGATCATGCGTGTGTCGCAGCGACCGCTCAGCCTGGAGATGACCATCCGCGACGAGGACGACAGCTCACTCAATGACTTTGTCGAAGACGAGGAGAACGCCTCGCCCACCCAGAACGTGTCGCGACAGATCTTGCGCGATGTCATCGACGATGTTTTTACCACCCTCTCTCCGCGCGAAGTGCGTATCTTGCAGCTGCGTTTTGGTCTGACCGATGGCTACAGCTATACCCTGGAGGAGGTTGGACGCAAATTTGGTGTCACACGCGAGCGTGTACGGCAGATCGAGGCGCACGCCCTGGGGCGGCTGCGCCATCCCAGCCGCAGCCGCCGCCTGCGCGACTACCTCTGATCAAGCCAGACCAGGGTCGCCGCTGGTCCCTACAGCCGCTGTTCAGCCGGGTTTTGTATGAAACCCGGCTGGTTTTTTAACACAACTTGATTTTTTGCGTTGATTCGTGTAAACTTATGTCGGCACACCGCCAGGCCGTAAGGCACATATCCCTTCTGGGCTGCTGTATGACAGGCCAGGAATCATGGTCACGAACAATCGGACAAAAGCGTTGGATACAGCAGTCGCCAACCTGACCCGGCGCTACGGTGAGGGAACGGTCATGAGATTGAGTGCGGCGGGATTGGACGTCGATGTGATTCCTACCGGCTCGCTGTCGTTGGACATCGCATTGGGTGTGGGGGGTGTGCCGCGCGGGCGAATCACCGAAATCTACGGCCCCGAATCATCGGGCAAAACCACGATCTGCCAGCACGTCATTGCCGAAGCGCAGCGACGCGGTGGCCTGTGTGCTTACATCGACGCCGAACATGCGCTCGATCCGCTGTACGCCACGCGGTGTGGTGTCGATCTGAATGCGCTGTATATCGCGCAGCCGGACACCGGGGAACAGGCACTCGAAATCGCCGAAGCGCTGATTCGTTCGGGGGCACTGGACGTGGTGGTGGTCGATTCGGTGGCTGCACTGGTGCCGCGTGCCGAGATCGATGGTGAGATGGGTGACAGTCACGTGGGCCTGCAGGCCCGCCTGATGAGCCAGGCTCTGCGTAAGCTGGCCGGTGCGATCAAACAGTCGAACACGGTCATCCTTTTCACCAACCAGCTGCGCCAGAAGATTGGCGTGCTGTTCGGTAACCCGGAAACGACGACCGGGGGTATGGCGCTCAAGTTCTATGCCGCGGTTCGGCTCGACATCCGCCGTGTGGACACGATCAAACAGGGCAACGAGATCGTCGGCAACCGCACCCGTGTTACCGTCAAAAAGAACAAGGTGGCTCCACCGTTTCGGGTCGCCGAGTTTGACATCTTGTTCGATCAGGGAATCTCGAAAGAAGGGGACCTCCTGGATGTGGGGGTCGCCACCGGACTCATCGAAAAGCGCGGAAGTTATTATCTATTCGGCGACCAAAAACTGGGACAGGGTCGTGAGAACTGCAAATTGACCTTGCGTGAAAATGTGGAGACGGCACAGGCCATCGATCAGTTGATTCGGATGGCCGCAGGTGTGCCGCTCGCGCCCGGCTAATCAGGCCCACAGCCATGGTCTTGGTCTTGGCACAGACCGGCAGTTTTGAGGCTTTCCCTGAGGTCGCCCACATGCCACAGCTTCTTTTACCGGCATGACCTGGATTCGTTCAGGCCACACCGGCTGTCCATATCATGTGCATAATGCGCCGGCAGATGCAGACATCTGTTGACCTGGGCACGAGATGGGGAACGGCACAGTCAAAGAAAAGCTGTGGCAGCGCGCCACGGCTTTTTTTCTGTGGCCTGGTTATGTGTCGTTACGTCATATCGTCATGTAAATTCGTCGTGTCGTGTACTATGGAAACGAATACCATCACGGCCCTGGTTTATCAACAAAACAGACGTCATCGGGTCGACGTCGTTCTCGATGGGGCGCCTGGTTTCAGCCTGGCAGCGATTCTGGCTGCTTCACTGACGGTTGGTCAAACCTTGACCGGCGAGGCTGTTGCTGAACTGCAGCGGGCCGATGGACGCGAACAGGCCTTTGCGCAGGCCCTGCATTTTTTGAGCTTCCGCCCACGCAGTGAAGCCGAAGTGCGCCGCTACCTGGCGGGCCGCGGTGTGGACGAACCCGACATCGAAGCGGTGGTGGAACGACTGTTGCGCGTGGGCTACCTGGACGACCAGGCGTTTGCGAGTGCCTGGGTGGCCAGCCGCAGCCGCCACCGCCCACGCAGCGCACAGGCACTGCGTTACGAACTGCAGCAAAAAGGGATCAGTGCTGATATTATACGCCCTCTCTTGGCCGAACTGGCAGCGGACGAGTTGGCTTACGCCGCGGCAAGTCACCAGGCGGCACGCTGGCGGACGCTGGATGCCAGAACTTTTCGCCAGAAGATGTCAGCCTACTTGAGCCGGCGTGGCTTTACGCACGACGTCATTCGCACGACCGTCGACCGTCTCCTGCGGGAGGGACAGGTCGACGAGGGGGATCTTGACCAGCTGGTGGATGAGCTGTGATGATCGAACACGTTCGTACGTCTTTGATTAGGAAGGGACGATACCATGAATCTCGGATCCATCCTGTTTGGGATGGTGATACTATTGATCGGCGGTGCCATCGGTGCGCTGATTGGGTATTATTGGCATCGAATGCAGGTGAATGCCAAAATCCAGTCGGCGGATGCCCGCGCCGCCCAGATCGTCGCCGAGGCCGAGGCATCGGCCAAAGAGCTGACTCTGCGGGGGAAGGACGAGGTGCTCCAGCTCCGCGAGGAGACCGAGCGTGACCTGGAGCGGCGCCGGCGCGACTTGCAGCGCCTCGAAGAGCGGACGGACAAACGCCAGGAAGGGCTGGATCGCCGCAGCGAACAGATCGAGCAGCGCGAAAAACGACTCAGCCAACGCCAAAGTACCATCGACAAACGCTTCAAAGAACTCGAAAAGGTCGAAAGCCAGCGCCTGGCTGAACTGGAGCATATTTCCGGTCTTTCGTCCGACGAGGCCAAGGGGCTCCTGCTCAAGGCGGTAGAAGACGATACACGCCAGGACATGGCCAAGATGATCCGCGCCGTGGAGGCCGAGGCAAGCGACGAGGCCGAAAAACGCGCACGCCGCGTCATCATCATGGCCATGGAACGCCTGGCTTCGGACCAGGTGTCAGAAACAACGGTTGCCTCGGTCAGCCTGCCCACCGACGAAATGAAGGGACGCATCATCGGCCGCCAGGGTCGCAATATCCGCGCCATCGAGGCCGCCACGGGTGTCGATCTGGTGGTGGACGATACCCCCGAGGCCATTATCATCTCGAGCTTCGACCCTGTGCGCCGCGAGGTGGCGCGCCTGGCGCTGACCAAACTGGTACAGGATGGGCGTATTCATCCGACACGGATCGAAAAAGAGGTTGAAAAGGCGCGCGAAGAGGTCGATCGCGTGATCAGGGAGGCCGGTGATCAGGCCGCCATCGACACCGGGTTGCAGGGTCTGCACCCCGAAGTCTTGAAACTGGTCGGCCGGCTCAGATTCCGTACCAGTTATGGCCAGAACCAGTACTTCCACGCCATCGAATCGGCCCACCTGGCCGGCATGATTGCGGCCGAATTGGGCGCCGACGTGAAAGTGGCCAAAATGGGCGCCCTGCTGCACGACCTGGGCAAAGCGGTGAGCCACGAAGTCGAGGGACCGCACGCGACCATCGGTGCCGACATTGCGCGCCGGTATGGGGTGCCACCCAAGGTGGTGAACGCCATCGCCGCCCACCACAACGAGGTCGATGTGGAAAGCCTGGAGGCCATCATCGTAGCCGCCGCCGATGCGATTTCTGGCGCACGGCCGGGCGCCCGGCGTGAAGCGCTGGAGACGTACGTCAAACGCCTGTCAGCCCTGGAAGGAATCGCCAACTCCTTCGAGGGGGTGGCCGAATCGTTTGCGATCCAGGCTGGACGTGAGATTCGGGTTGTGGTGCGGCCGGAAAACATGGATGATCTGGCTGCCATCCGGCTGTCGCGTGACATTGCCAAGAAGGTCGAGGATAACCTGGAATACCCCGGTCAAATCAAAGTGACCGTCATTCGCGAAATGCGGGCTGTCGATTACGCAAAATGACCGTCCGGCAGGCGTAACTTTACCTTGACTGTTAACGTCTTCGGTTTAGTACCGAAGCAGTCACAAGGCGCCTGTTTTCATCGGTTGTTTTGTACGGTTCGTTTGTGCTGTTTCTGCGGTGAGACCGATCGGCCACAGTGGAAGATCAGGCTGGTCTCGCGGTGGGAGCGGTCTTGTGGAACAGGCCAGTGAGCTCCGCTCGGCTGCACCAACTGCATGATCACATGGGTCACAAGGAGGCAGCACCATGGACATTATCAAGGTTTCAGCTCACTCGCGTGCGCCGGCGGTGGCCGGCGCGATTGCTGGTGTCGTTCGCGAGGCACACTACGCGGAAGTCCAGGCTATCGGAGCCAGCGCCGTGAACCAGGCCGTGAAGGCGGTCGCCATTGCCCGGGGGTACCTGGTCGAAGACGGCATCGAGATCGTGTGTATTCCTTCGTTTACCGAAATCGAGATTCAGGGGCAAGAACGAACGGCTGTGCGTCTGACTGTGGAGCCGCGTTACAAACCGCATCACAACGGGGGTAGTGCGGTACGGGATACGCACGAAGTGATCACCAGCAGAACGCCGTAACCTGGCGACAGGGGCGTGTCACACCTGGTTATCGAGGAGTCCGCACGCGGGTTCCAACGCCGACCAAGCCTGGCAATGCAGGCATCCCAAGGCGTTGGAACCCGCGTGCGGACTTTGCACAGTCAATGGATCGGCTCTTCGCCGCCTTCGGCTTGCGCGCCCTTATCGACGGGGCGCTTTTTGACGGCACACCCACCACAGGTCCCACAGGTTCGTGCTTTGTCTTTCCCGCGATTCTCCAGGATGTCTTCCAGGGTCATTTCGACAATCGACTCATCCTCGAGGTGCACGAACATCGTCTCCTGCAGCGGGTTGATCTTACGCACCTTGCCAGCGCCTTGTTTGGTGAGCACACTGCTGCCCACCTTTGGCAGCCGGTTACGCACCTCATCGTAGGTCTCATTTTCGTACGACAGACAGCACAACAGACGCCCACAGACGCCGGAGATTTCTGTGGGGTTCAAGGGGAGATTTTGCTGTTTGGCCATCTTGATCGATACCGGTGCAAACTCGCGTAACCACGAAGAACAGCACAACCGGCGTCCGCACTTGCCCAGACCATCCAGCAGCTTGGCCTGGTCACGCACCCCAATCTGCCGCATCTCGATCCGGCAGCGAAAGATGCGTGCCAGGTCGCGCACCAGCCCACGAAAGTCGACCCGTTTGTCCGACGTGAAGTAGATGACCAGGCGCCCACCATCGAAGTTGTACTCGGTGCGCACGAGCTTGATTGGCAGATTGTGTTCGGCGGCCTTTTGTTTGCTGCGCACCAGTGCTTCGGCTTCGCGCTGCCGGTACAGCTCTTTTTCGACCATGTCCCACGCCGTGGCGCGCCGTACGACCTGCTTGAGTGCACCATTGATCTCTGCGGGCGGGACCTCGCGCGGCGTCAACACCACACAGCCGACCTCGCGGCCGCGCGCGGTGTCCACGATTACGAACTCACCCTCGTGCAGATCGCGCACATGGGTTGGATCAAAATAGTATATCTTTGTGACGGGGTGAAAGCTGACGCCAACGATGACTGTCATGTGATCGCTCCGTTCTCGAAGGGCAGCCGCAGCAGCAGAACCTCCAATGCCAGGCGGGTGTTCACGTTGCGTCCCAGCAGGTCTGCCGTGTGCGTCACGCCCTGTAATGCTGATACAACTGCCGCGCGGGGCAGTCGTTTGGCCAGGTCGTACCAGGTCGACGCGCGATCGACATTAACGATGGCTGCTTCGTGTTGAGTTTGGCACAGCCAAATGTCCCGCCAGCAGCTCTGCCAGCTTACGAGCGTTGGCAGAAGCGAATCTTCATCGGCCGCCAGCGCCGCAGCTGTTGTCAGTCGCTGGACACGGCCGGCCGCAAGGAGCTGCAGCAGGCTGTCGATTTGCCGTGTGCGCGCGCTCGGCGCGTCCCCGTCCTGCACCAGGCGAACGGCTTCCCCCAGGCGGCCATGGCTCAGGCGGGCGAGCAGTGTGGCGCGCGCCGCCGGAATTTGCCAGCGCGTGATCAGGGTCTGTTCGACCAGTTCCCGCGGCAGGGGACGCAGCCCAATGACCTGACAGCGCGATACAATCGTCGGCAGGAGCGCTTCACGGCGGTCGCTGAGCAGGATCAGGACGACGTGACCGGGTGGTTCTTCCAGGGTCTTGAGCAGCGCATTGCTGGCGGCGGTTGTTGCCTGGTTCATGCGGGCGATGACGAACACCTTGACGCGTGCTTCGATCGGAGAAAGCGCCGCGTCGTGAACGACCGCGCGGATTTGCTCCACCGTCAGGGCCGCGGTGGGGGTGGTGGGTTCCACCAGTCGCAGGTCCGGGTGATAGCCGCCCATCGATTTCTGACATACTGAACACACACCACACGGGCGGTCCGCAGCCGACGGGGCGGTGCAAAGCAGTGCGCGGGCAAAAGCCAGGGCCAGGGTTTGTTTGCCAATTGCCTCTGGACCGGTGAAACAGTAAGCATGGTGAATGGTGTCGCGTGCGATCGCCCTGCGCAGCCAGCCCACGGCCCAATCATGTCCAACGATTGTTTCCATCGGTTCCATCACTGAAGAATCGGTGTCACAACACGAAAAACACAATACCATCAATTCGATTTCGTGTCAAAAAGCCAGAAACTTGCGCACCTGCGCCTGGATGCGTCTTTGACAAAAGGTTAGCCCGGTGGTATCCTCGAAACATGGGCGATGGCTGCGGACAGCTTGCCGCGGAAGCCGCCCACGACACGGTACAACGGCCCGACCTGGGCATCAGAGGAGGCTTTTTTGGAGATTTCGACCCTTTCCCGAGGCGAGGCAGCGTCCACCGTCACCCCGTGGGTTGATCTACCTGACCCGCGTTGGGCACTGTACGAGACCGATCCGGACATCTACCAGGCCATCGAGTTGGAGCGCAGACGGCAGATTGCCGGCATCGAGCTCATTGCGTCCGAAAACTATACCAGCGCCGCCGTTCTGGCGGCGATGGGTTCGGTGTTGACGAACAAGTATGCCGAAGGCTACCCCGGCCGGCGCTACTACGGGGGGTGCGAGTTCGTCGATATCGCGGAGAGTCTGGCCATCGAGCGGGCCAAAACGTTGTTTGGGGCCGAGCACGCCAATCTGCAGCCCCATGCTGGCGCCCAGGCCAACGCGGCCACCTATTTGGCGCTGCTGGAAACGGGCGATACCGTCCTGGCCATGAAGCTCGACCACGGCGGCCACCTGACGCACGGTTTCCACCTGAACCAGTCGGGCAAGCTGTATCACTTTTTTCATTACGGTGTCAACCAGCAGACCGAGCGGCTGGATTACGATGAACTGGCGAGTCTCGCGCAAACTCATCGCCCGCGGCTGATCGTTGTCGGTGCCAGCGCCTATCCACGCTTCTTCGATTACCCGCGGCTGCGTGCGATTGCCGACGAGGTGGGCGCTTACCTGATGATGGACATGGCCCACGTCGCTGGTCTGATTGCGGCTGGCCTCCATCCCGATCCGGTGCCGTACTGCGATGTCGTCACGACCACCACCCACAAGACGCTGCGTGGTCCACGCGGGGGCATGATTTTGTGCAAAGAGGCGGTGGCCAAAACGATCGACAAAGCGGTTTTCCCGGGTATCCAGGGTGGTCCCCTGATGCACGTCATTGCTGCCAAGGCCGTTGCGCTGCACGAGGCGTCCCAGCCGGGCTTCAAAGCCTATCAGCAGCGGGTGCTGGACAATGCCCAGGCCCTGGCGGCCGAACTGCAGAACCAGGGGCTGCGCCTGGTGAGCGGGGGGACGGACAATCACCTCCTGTTGGTCGACCTGACGCCCGCCGGTGTTACGGGCAAAGCGGCCGAGCGTGCGCTCGATGCGGCTGGCATTCATACCAATAAGAACATGATTCCCTACGACACCAAACCGCCGCTGACGGCCAGCGGTATTCGCCTGGGCACGCCCGCCGCCACCACCCGCGGCATGGGACCCGACGACATGCACCAGATCGGCCGCTGGATCGGCGAAATCGTACGCCACGTCGATGATAAGGCCGTCATCGACCGCGTGCACGCCGAAGCGAGCGAGTTCGCGGCGGCGTTTCCGGTACCGGTGTGACGGTCGCTGCGACTTGTGGATTTGCCAAAGTAACCGGGCCTGGTTATAATAGGCCCCGTTGGGCGGTTAGCTCAGTTGGCTAGAGCGCGTCGTTGACATCGACGAGGTCGGAGGTTCGAGCCCTCTATCGCCCACCTACAAAGACCCGAACTGTGAATGCCACCTGCCTGCGGCGGGTGGTTTCTTTTTTGGTGCGTGATTGGGCGCCAATCTGTTGGCAACCTGTAGCCCGTTCGTCGGCTGCGTGGAATTGACGCCTGATCGTGCCTGTGTTACACTGCGCATCAGATTCAATCGACCGGCCGGTCTGCTTCTGGCTCGTCGACGTGTGTTACAGAACGCACGATATCACCGTAACGCGTCGAGCGGGACGAGTAGGTTCACTGGGTACGCCAGAGAGTAGGGGTCGCAGGCTGCAAGCCCCTGCCGTCACCCGGAATCGAAAACCACCCGTGAGCGCATCCTGGAACCCCGGTCGACGGGCACTAAAGGATGCCGGTTGGCCCCGTTAACGGCCTCGAGATGGAAACCTGCCCGGGGGCAGCCTGGGCGTTTCAAATTGGGTGGAACCGCGAGCCTCTCGTCCCATACGACGAGGGGCTTTGTTATTTTTGAGGAGAAGAACAATGGCTAAATCAAACGAGCTCGAAAAGGACGACCTGTACAAGCTGCGCCATTCGGCGGCGCACGTTATGGCCCAGGCGGTGATGGAGATGTTCCCCAACCAGGCACGTTTCGCCATCGGTCCGCCGGTCGAGGACGGTTTTTATTACGACTTCGAGCTGCCGCGCGCACTGACCCCCGACGACCTGACGGTCATCGAGAAGCGCATGCGCCAGATCATCGGCGGCAAACACCCCTTCGTGCGGCGCGAAGTCAGTGCCGACGAAGCGCGCACCCTGTTCGATGCACAGCCCTACAAACAGGAGCTGATCGACGGTCTGGCGGCAGGTGGGGTCGACGAGTACGGCAACGAAACCGACGAAAAGCCGGTCATCAGCACCTACCGCCACGACACATTCGAGGACCTCTGCCGCGGACCACACGTCGAGCACACGGGCCAGATTCCGCCTGACGCCTTCAAGCTGATGAACGTCGCGGGGGCCTATTGGCGTGGTGACGAAAACAACCCGATGCTGCAGCGCATCTACGGCACGGCGTGGCCCAACAAAAACGAGCTCAAGCAGTACCTGGATATGCTCGAAGAGGCCAAAAAGCGTGACCACCGCAAGCTGGGCAAGGAACTGGAGCTCTTCACCTTCGACGAGGAGGTGGGGCCTGGTCTGCCGCTCTGGCTGCCGCGCGGCGGGGTGATCATCGAAGAGCTGGAAGCGCTGGCTAAGGAGATGGAACACAGGGCGGGTTACGTGCGCGTACGGACGCCGCACCTGACCAAGGAGTCGCTGTTCCTGCGCAGCGGGCACCTGCCCTACTACGCCGAGAGCATGTACCCGCCGATGGTGCTCGAAGGGGTTCGTTATTACGTCAAGCCGATGAACTGCCCGATGCACCACAAAATCTATGCCAGCAAACCACACAGCTACCGCGATCTGCCGCTGCGTTTGGCCGAATACGGTACCTGTTACCGCTACGAAAAGAGCGGCGAGCTGTTTGGTCTGATGCGGGTGCGTTCGATGCAGATGAATGACGCCCACATCTACTGTACGGAGGCGCAGTTCGAGCAGGAGTTCATGGCGGTCATCGACATGTACCGCCAGTACTTCGACCTGTTCGACATCGAGCGCTTTGTCATGCGCCTGAGCACGCACCACCGCAAAGGGTTGGGCAAAAAGTACGTCGACAACGAACGTCTGTGGCTCAAGACCGAAGAAATGGTGCGCAACGCCATGCAGACGCACGACGTACCGTTCGTCGAGGTGGCGGACGAGGCGGCGTTCTACGGGCCCAAGATCGACGTCCAGATCTGGAGTGCGATCGGCCGCGAGTTCACCCTGGCCACCAACCAGGTCGACTTTGCACAGCCGAGCCGCTTCGAGCTGACGTACACCAACGCCGAAGGGCAGGAAGAGACGCCGCTGTGCATCCATCGGGCGCCGCTCAGCACGCACGAGCGTATGATCGGCTTTTTGATCGAGCACTACGCCGGCAACTTCCCGGTGTGGCTGGCACCCGAACAGGTGCGCATCATCCCGATTACGGACAACCACCGCGACTATGCGGCGCAGCTGGCCGCCCGTCTGCAAGCCATCAATATCCGTGCCGAGGCAGATCTGGGGGCGGAACGTATGAACGCCAAAATCCGTAAGGCCCAGGGCATGAAAGTGCCCTACATGCTGGTCGTCGGTGACCAGGAAATGGCCAACGAAACCGTCTCGCTGCGCAAACGCGATGGCAGCCAGCAGAACGGCATGCCGGTGGGTGAGTTCATCGCCCTGGCCCAGGCCCGCATCACCGCGCGCGCTTCGGCCCTGTAGGATGCCCGGGGTATGCACCCTGCGTCGTATTGGCCACAGAGGACACGGAGTGCACAGAGGTTTTTTGTTTGTTTCTCTGTGTACTCTGTGTGCTCTGTGGCTCTTCCCAACCCCCAAAAAGATTTGACATGCCCGAAGCATTATGATATAGTGCGCCGTCGAAGTTCTGACGACAAACAGGTGAGTAGACTCTGTCCGGGGAGGCAGCAATTAGCACCAAAACAGGCCAGCGTGTCAATGAGATGATCCGTGCGCGCGAAGTGCGGGTGATCGATGATGAGGGCAAACAACTCGGCATCCTGCAGATTCGCGAAGCGCTCGAAATGGCCAGCCAGCGCGGACTGGACCTGGTGGAAGTTGCACCCAATGCGGTGCCGCCGGTCTGCCGTATGTTGGACTTTGGCAAGTTTCAATACGAGCGAGCCAAACGCGATCGGGATGCCCGTAAGGCCCAGAAACAGATCGACGTCAAAGAAGTGCGCATGCGTCCCAAAACGGGTGAGCACGACATTGCGTTCAAGACGCGCGATGCCCGCCGGTTTCTTGGGCAGGGTGCCAAAGTCAAGGTGCGTATCCGCTTCCGTGGTCGTGAGATTACCCATCCCGAAGTGGCACGTGATCTGCTGGACCGGGTGGTCGAAGAACTGAACGACGTGGCGATCGTCGAGCAGTCACCCGCCATGGAAGGTAACAGCATGTTGTTGGTGCTGGCACCGCGAGCGAGCTGAACTGCGGACAGGGTAACCGATAGGTTGTATCCTGCCCGCTTGATGTTGAATGGGAGATTCCATGCCGAAGATCAAAACACACAAGTCGACCGCGAAGCGGTTTCGCGTGTCGGGGAGTGGCAAACTCCTGCGCATGAAACAGGGTCGTGGACACCTGAAGCGCAAAAAACTGCCAAAGCTCAAGGCGGACTACCGTGATACCACCGTGGTAGAATCGCCCGCGTTCGTGGGCCGCGTCAAACGACTGGCCCCGTACCTGGACAAGTAAATCGATCGAACCACCGGGCACCAGACCGCGCGACACACCTGGTAGATTGCCCGGTCAGACGATGGCCAGCACGAAGTGTTACCCGCAGTCGGTGGTAACCGCCATTCAAGGAGAACAAGATGACAAGAGTAAAACGGGGCGTTCCGGCGCACCGGCGGCACAACAAAATTCTGAAAATTACCAAGGGCCAGTTTGGCACGCGGCACCGTCTGTTCCGGCGCGCCAACGAGGCGATGCTGAAGTCCCTCTTTTATGCCACGCGTGACCGGCGCAACCGCAAGCGCCAGTTCCGCCGTCTGTGGATCACGCGCATCAATGCGGCCTCACGCCTGAACGGTATGTCCTACAGCCGCTTCATATACGGGCTCAACCAGGCCGGTGTGGCGATCGACCGCAAGATGTTGGCCGAACTGGCCGTGCGTAACCCTGACACCTTTGCCCGCCTGGTCGACGTCGCCAGGGAATCTCAGTAAACACCATTCATTCTACCGCTACCCTTATTTGCCGCAGCGTTCGCTGCGGCAATTTTGTCTTGGAGGTTTTCGTATGATCACCAGCACAGCCAATGCCCGTGTCAAGCTCGTGCGTGCCCTCCTGGACGACCGCCAGGCCCGCCAGCGCCAGCGCCGGTGGTGCCTGGAGGGAGTGCGTCTGCTCGAAGAGGGGCTGGCGGCTGATCTTCGATTTGAGTTCGTGTTTTTTGTCCCTGACGAGACGGGGGGGGCGCGCCGGCGCGCCCTGCTGCACGCGCTGCAGGCACGGGGCGTGCCCTGTGAACCGGTAGCACCGCACGTGCTGGCCGCGATGAGCGACACAGTGACGCCGCAGGGGATTCTGGCGGTGGCACCCTGGCCGGTGCCGCGACCGATGGCGGCCCACGGCCTGCTCCTCATCCTCGACCGTCTGGCCGATCCGGGCAATTTGGGCACGATTCTGCGCACCGCGCTGGCCGCTGGCTGTGCGGGGGTCGTGCTGACCCCCGGTTCGGTCGATCCCTACAACCCCAAAGTAGTACGCAGCGCAATGGGGGCCCACCTGCGCCTGCCGCTGCTGGCGGCGGGTGGTTGGGAGCAGATCACCGCGGCAATCGGCACGCGCCCGTTGTGGCTGGCCGATGCCCAGGGCAGCGTGGTGTACGATGTGGTGGACTGGTCGGTTCCCAGTGCGTTGATCGTCGGTAGTGAGGCGGCAGGGGCCGGCACCGTAGCCCGGGCCGCGGCGTCGGGCCGGGTTGCCATCCCCATGGCGGCGGGTGAGTCGCTCAATGCGGCGGCCGCCGCGGCGGTGTTCTGCTTCGAGGTCGCGCGCCAGGTACGGCAGCGATCCGGTTAGGCCTCGGCTGGGGGCTCGGCCGGCGCCTCTTCAGGTGCCGGCTTTGGCTGCGAGGCCCGGCGTGTCATGACGGTCATGCGCACCACGAGCAGGCCCAGGCCGGCCACCAGCACCAGGCCCAGCATGCAGACCGCAGAGAGTGCACAAACCATGAGAATTTCCGTCGTGCCGACTTGCATCGATGAGTTCCTTTCGTCTACCACACAGAACGCAGAGCGCACACAGGATTTTCTGGATTGATCAACCTTCGTACTCCACTACGAGCGCCAGTGCAGCGACGACTGCTTGCATGTGTGCGGGCGAAACTTGGCCCAACCGGCGTACGAAACGAACCGTATCCACACCGCGCACTTGCAGCACGTCTACGGCCGATAGTTTCTGCAACCCGTTCGCGTTGTCCGGCGCAAGAGGCACGTGCCAGTAATTGCCAGCCAGGTGGTCTTTCCACGCCGTGATGGGTGCTACGAGTTTGATCGGTAGAACACCTACGGCGTCTGAGGTGATCACTATGGCGGGCCGCGTCTTCTGAATCTCGGCGCCGATGGTGGGATCAAGGTTGATCAACCACACGTCGCCTCGCCTAATACTCGGCGATGTCACCACCTTGCCACTCCTCTCGTTCCACGGCTGTGGCGGTGTAGTGTGCGGCCATCTCATCAGCCTGACTGGCCAAAAGCCGTCGGCGTTCATTCATTGGCACATGCATAATATCGGCTGCTGCCATCTGACGAGGGCTCTTGGTGTCACCGTCTCGTGCCGGCAACATGCCAGTTTTAACCCAATATTCGAGCGCGCGACGAACTACCACGGCGTACGGAATACCTGTTTCGTGCACTTGTGCTTTGACCGCGCGGTATAATTCGTCGTGAACGGTAACCATCATTTTCTGTGTCATACTGCCTCCCTGGGCGCATTATACGCTCGCTCATGTTGATTTGTCAAGAAGAATGTAGATACATCTATACTGCCGTGAAATCGTGTCGTATCAAGTTGACTGGATTTTACACGTCACCATACGGAGACGTATAATTCGCCGGCTGCCCTGTCACTGATTGGGTGGCGAAACTCCTGAGCGCCCGATGCGTAAAGAGATCGATTCTCGAGTGTACACGGGCGACCCTTGTTTGAGTCGCTGAAGGAGTCTGTATGATATTTACACAAGTGCTGAGCACGTTGGGTTGGATTATCATCCTGGGTCTGCTGCTTTACGCTGGCAGCATCGTCATTGGGCGCAATCGCGGGACCACCCAGGCGCGCTTGTCGGCGCCGGTAGTGGTCGTGTGGCTGTTGGTGGGTCTGGTTATGATCACGTTGAGCTTCAGCCTGGTCGTGATCAACGCGGGTGAAGTGGGGGTGGTTTTTAATGCCGTGAACGGCACGCGTGAGGAACCACTGAATCCCGGGCTGCACTTCGTGATTCCTTTCGTGGAGACGGTGTACCGGTACAACACCCAGGAACAGGTCTACACGATGACCCGGGTGGCGGCGGAAGGCCAGGTGCAGGGTGACGATTCGTTGTGGTCGCCCACGGCGGAGGGTCTCCAGGTTGGCATCGATTCGTCGACGCGCTACAAACTCAATCCGGCGCTGGCGGCCCACATTCACAACAGCCTGCGTGATTACGAGAATGTCTTGGTACGCCCCACAATCCGCTCGATTGTGCGGCTGCTGGTGTCGCAGAACAAGGTCACTGACGTCTACGGTCCCAAACGGGCGCAGATTCAGGTCGAAATCGAGGAGCAGATTCGAGCACGCTTCGAACCGGAAGGAATACTGCTGCTGGCGTTCGACATTCGCAACGTCAACTTCACCGATGATTACGCCACGGCGATCGAGCAGAAGCAGATTGCACAGCAGCAGGCGGAACAGATGCAGTTCACCTTGCAGCGTGAGCAGCAGGAGGCGGAGCGCAAGCGCATCGAGGCCGAAGGCATCAAACAGGCCGCAGTCATCAAGGCGCAGGGTGATGCCGAGTCGCTGCGCCTGATCAGCGACCAGCTGGCCAACAACGATAACCTGCTGGTCTACCGCTACATCGAAAAGCTGGCGCCCAACATCAGCGTGATGCTGCTTCCGTCTGGCAGTCCGTTCCTGGTCAACCTGGACCAGTTGAAGGGCCAGGTGCCGGCGGCGCAGCCGACGGCGGTGCCTTGACTCGGTGAAAAACGACCCTACAGCCACCAGGTCTCGGAGATTTGGTGGCTGTAGGGTGGATTCGGCCCGTTAGCTACAACCCTCTTGCCAGGTGATAATACAAATCATTCCACCGCAGTTTTTCCTTGAATTCTTCCACGCGGGTGGATTCGTTGATGAGCAGGAACTCGATTCCTGCCATTTCGGCAAAGTCGCGCAGGTGCTCAGGTGTGACTGCGTAACCGAAGCCGGTATGATGTGCGCCGCCCGCATAGATCCACGCCGCCGCAGCAATCTTCAGGTCAGGGCGGGGCAGCCACAACGCACGCGCCACCGGCAGCTTGGGCAGCGGTGCATCGGCCGGCACAACATCCACGACATTGGCCACCATGCGGAAACGCTGGCCCATATCGATGATCGATGCGCCGATGGCCGCGCCCGCATGCGCATCAAAAATCAAGCGGACAGGGTCCGCCTTGCCGCCAATCGAGAGCGGAAAAACCTCCAGCCGCGGCTTGTGCGCGGCGATCGACTCGCAGATCTCCAGCATATGCGCGCCCAGGACTTTGTCGCCATCGGCGCCGAAATGATAGGTGTAATCTTCCATAAACGAGACGCCGCCTGGCAGCCCCGCGTTCATCACTTTCATCGCACGGACGAGTGCCGCTGTCTTCCAGTCGCCCTCAGCGCCGAAACCGTAACCATCGCGCATCAAACGCTGGACAGCCAGGCCCGGCAGCTGCGTCAGGCCATGCAGATCTTCGAAGGTGGTGGTGAAAGCTTTGAAATTTCCTGCGTTCAGAAAATTGCGCATACCTGCTTCGATGCAGGCACCTTCACGCAGGGAGGCATGACGCTCGCCGCCCGGGCGCAGCGCCGGGGCGACATCGTATTCATCCAGGTACGCCTGAATGGTTTGGTTGATCTCACTTTCGGTGGCGTCATTGACGAACTTGACCAGGTCGCCCACGCCGTAACCGTACACGCTGTAGCCCAGTTGGATCTGCGCTTCCACCTTGTCGCCTTCGGTGACCGCCACATCGCGCATGTTGTCGCCAAAACGGGCAATCTTAGCACCCTGCCAGTCGGCCCAGGCGGATGCGGCCCGCACCCAGACGCCCACCTGGGATTGGACATCCTCATCCTGCCAGTGACCGACGATGACCTTGCGCTCGAGCCGCTGGCGGCTGCCGATGAAACCGAACTCGCGGTCGCCGTGGGCAGACTGGTTGAGGTTCATGAAGTCCATGTCGATCTCGGCCCAGGGAATTTCCCGATTATACTGGGTGTGCAGGTGGGCAAATGGCTTCCTGAGCAGGTTCAGCCCGGCAATCCACATCTTGGCCGGCGAGAAGGTATGCATCCAGGCAACCAGGCCAACGCAGGCCGTGGCCGAATTCGCTTCCAGGCACAGGGTACGAATGGCGTCGGGAGTGGTTAGCACCGGCTTAAAAACCACGCGCACCGGTATGTGGACCGATACATCCAGGGCGGCTGCGATCTCGCGCGAGTGTTCGGCCACGGTTTCGAGCGTTTTGGGGCCATACATGTGCTGGCTGCCGGTCACGAACCAGATTTCGTTTTGTTTCAAGTCAATCATGATGGAATCTCCTTTTTACCACACGGGTCACAAAACGCACATAGAATTATTTGTATTATTGTGTGCCCTGTGCGTTCTCTGCGGTCAAACCAGCAACCTGGTAACGGTGGGATTTCCTCGCCAAAGGCAGAAGAAACATGGGCTTGCGTGTTGTTCACTGCCCATACTCGTTGGTGTACCGGGCGTGAAGTTTGTCCACATCATCCTGCGGAATGACGTCCGGCGCGCCGATTTGCAGCGCCATCCAGACGGTCGCAGCCACATCTTCGGTCATCACGGCGGCTTTGACCGCAGCCGTGGCGTTTATGCCGATGGTGAACACGCCATGATTTTTTACCAGCACCGCCGGGGATTTGCCGATGCTCTCGATCACGACTTTGCCGATGGCTTCATCACCAATCAGGGCAAACCCGCCGCACGGGATCGGGCCACCGAACTCATCCGCCATCGCGGTCAGCACGCATGGGATCGGCTTGCCAACCGCTGCAAACGCCGTGGCATAACGCGAGTGCGTGTGCACGACTCCCCCCACCTCCGGGCGATGTCTGTAAACATAGAGATGGCTGAACACGTCCGACGAGGGTTTGTAATTGCCTTCGATGCGTTTGCCATGCAGATCCATCACGACCATGTGTTCGGGGCGCATCTCTTCGTAGCGGATGCCGCTGGCCTTGATCACCACCAGCCCAGTCTCCGGATCGCGCGCCGAAACATTCCCACCCGTCCAGCGCACCAGGTCGTTTTTGGGGAGCTCAAGGTGAAGTTGGACCAGTTGTTCTTTGAGTTGTTCGAGCATGATGTTTCCTCGTTTGTTTGGCACAAACCTTCTAACGTAACCCATCCACGGCGGCTCTTTCGATGCCCAGTCCCTTGTGGTAACGTTCCATGAATGCCGCAAAGCCGTCGATATCCCTTGGATCGGGGCTTATCGTGGTGCCGGCTTCCCCTGCAAAGACCTTGTTGGAGAGATAGGCTTCCAGGGGCTCGTCGTTTGCCCCATGCAGCATGTAGGAGGCAAGCAGGGCAATGCCCCAGGCGCCGCCCTCGCCCGCCGTTTCCATGACAGAAACAGGGACTTTCATGGCCGCCGCCATGAATCTTTGCCCCACTTCCGCTGTTTTGAAGAAGCCACCATGACCGAGGACCTGGTCGATCTTTACCTGCTCCTGTTCGAAAAGGATGTCCAATCCAATCTTCAAGGCACCGAGCGCCGAAAACAGATGCACACGCATAAAGTTCGCCAGGGTGAAGCGGCTTTCGGGTGTACGGACGAACAGGGGACGTCCTTCCTCAAAGTGCGTAATATGTTCGCCAGATAAATAATTGTACGCAAGCAGTCCGCCGCACTCCGCGTCGCCCGTCAGCGCCTTTTCGTAAAGCATCTCGAACAGCCTGGATTGACTGATTTCCACACCCAGCGCGGCGGTGAATTCCTGGAACAGTTCGATCCATGCGTTGACGTCGGAGGTGCAGTTGTTGCTGTGTACCATGGCGACAGGCTTACCGGTGGGTGTCGTCACCATGTCGATCTCGGGGTACAGCTTCGACAGCGCCTTTTCCAAAACGATCATGGCAAAGACGGAGGTCCCGGCGGAAACATTGCCCGTTCGCTGGGCCACGCTGTTGGTCGCCACCATGCCTGTGCCGGCGTCGCCCTCGGGTGGACAAAGTGGGATACCGGCTGGCAGCTGTCCCGTGGGATCGAGCAGCCTGGCGCCTGCTTCGGTCAGAACGCCGGCGGCATCCCCCGCGGCAAGGACTTTGGGCAGGATGTCCTGGAGTTTCCACGGGGGATTTTCCGCTGCGATCCGTTGGTTGAACAGTTCGACCAAACGACCATCGTAATCGTTGCTCAGGCTGTCGATGGGGAACATGCCCGATGCTTCGCCAACACCCAGGACTTTTCGTCCCGTCAGCTTCCAGTGGACATAGCCGGCCAGCGTGGTCAGGTGGTTGATATCCTTGATGTGCGGTTCCCTGTTCAATATCGCCTGATAGAGGTGCGCAATGCTCCAACGCTGGGGAATGTTGAATTGGAACAGATCGGTGAGCTCCTGTGCGGCCTGCCCGGTCATGGTGTTGCGCCACGTACGAAACGGGACGAGCAGGTTTCCGTCCTGATCGAATGCCAGGTAACCGTGCATCATGGCGCTGAAGCCGATGGCGCCAATGGTTTGCAGCGGTGTGCTGTACTTTTCGAGAACCTCGCTGCTGAGTTTCCGATAGCTGTCCTGCACGCCGGTCCACACATCCTTGAGACCGTATGTCCAGACACCGTTTTCGTACCGGTTTTCCCACTCATGGCTTCCCGAGGCGATCGGCTTATGATCTTCACCGATCAACACCGCCTTGATGCGGGTCGAGCCAAACTCGACGCCCAGAACGGTATTCCCGCTCTCGATGGCTTTTCGGGTATCATTCGTATTCATGGTCATTTCCTATCGTCTGTGTGTGTCAGATCAGTGGTTTTTTATTCGGTATACCCCAGCGCCGCGCCGCGCTGGTCCACCGGGTGAAGGTCCCTGGTCAGGAGTGCTTCCTCCGCATATAGAACAGGCTCTGGATTCCGATGAAGACCAGGATGAGGAGACCCACGCCGATGCGTGTCCACCATGAGCTCAACGTTCCATTGAACTGGAGAATGGACACGATGGTGCCGTTGATCAGCACCCCGAACAGCGTACCAATCACTCCGCCCAGGCCCCCGGCCAGCCAGGTGCCGCCCATCACCACCGAAGCGATGGCGTCCAACTCCATCCCAGTGGCAAACTGGCCGTAGCCGGCAAGCAGCGAAATGCTGAACACGATGCCCGCCAGCGCCGAACAGAAACCACTGAATGCATAGACTGCAACCTTCGTCCGGGCCACGGGCAGACCCATCAACAGTGCTGACTGCTCATTGTTGCCGATCGCATAGATGGTGCGGCCGAACCGTGTGAAGCGTGTCAGGTAGATGGCGACCACGAGCATGACCAGGGCGACAAGCGAATGGCTGTAGACGTAGGCCTGGGGAACAAATGGGATGGGGATTGCCGTCAGCGCCAGAGATTTGTAGAATGGGTCTGTGATGGTGACCGAACTCAGACTGATGATGTAGGCCAGGCCGCGGGCAAAAAAGAGGCCCATGAGGGTCGCAATGAACGGCTGCACTTTGAGGTATTGGATGATGCTGCCCATGATCAACCCGAAGCCCACGCCCATCACCATCATCAGCGGTATCACCAGGCCCGGACTCACCCCTTGTTTGAGCAGGGCGGCTGAGGCAGCCGTTGTCAGGGCCAGCACGCCACCAACCGACAGATCGATCCCGCCGGTGAGGATGACCAGCGTCATACCGATGGAAACCAGCAGGAGGCTGCCATTGTTGATGAACAAATTGAAAAAAACCTGGGGCTGCCGCATCACGGGATACATCAGGCTCCCGATGAGATAGGCCCCGAGGAACACCGCGATGGTCGTCAGCAAGGGGGCATGGTTTATTACAAACTGCTTAGCTCGTGGCATCATGTTGGGCCCCTCGTCGCTCGGACAGCCTGTTCAAGAACCGTCGCGTGTAGTCCGAATAGAGCAAAATCACCACCAGCACCAGGACCGCCTTTGCGGCCAGCAAGGCGTTTGCCGGCACACCCAACGTGTACACCGTCAATGTGAAAGTCCAGATGACAATCGCGCCAATCACGCTGGCGAGCAGCGAGAAGCGACCGCCCGTCATGAGCGTCCCACCCATCACGACGGCCAGAATGGCATCCAGTTCGTAGTTCAGCCCGTTGTTGTTGCCGTCGGCGCTGTGCACGTACGAGCTGAGGATCAGGCCGGCCACCGCCGCGCAAAAACCACAGAAGGTGTAGGCCAACAGCTTGACGTTCTTCTCGTTGATGCCGCTGTAATAGGACGACTTGGCGCTGATGCCTACCGATTCGATGAACAGGCCAATCGAGGTTTTGCGCACCATAACCCAGGCCAGGAAGAATATGAGCGCCACGATGTACACCGAAACTGGCAAACCGAGGATGTAACCATTGCCAAACCAAAAATAGGGCGTGTAGTAGATGGTCATGATTTGCCCGTTTGTGATCAGCTGGGCAATTCCGCGTCCTGCGACCATCAGGATGAGGGTGGCCACCATCGGTTGAATCTTGGCCCTGGACACCAGGAGCCCGTTCCAGACGCCGCACAACGTGCCTGCCGCCAGGGTGGCCGCCACGATGATCGGCAGGGGGGTGTTCGTCGCATCCCGCGTCAGAATGTCGTTCGTGATGAGCTTGTTGCCCAACGCCGGATTGATCAGGACGGCGCCCATGGCCGCCGAAATGGCGATCACTGCCCCAACCGAAAGATCAACCCCGCCCGTGGCAATCACCAGCGTCATGCCCATGGCCGCCAGCATCAGGGGGGCGCCATTGTTGAGGACATCGATGAGATTCCCGTAGAGATGACCATCCTGTATCCTGATGTTGAAGAACCCGGGTGCGTAAATCGCATCGAAGAGCAGGATCAGTGCCAGCGCGGTAAGCGGCAAAAACAGGCGGCTCGCCCGAAAACGCTTGAACAGATTGGTTGCGTTCATAGATTACCTGCCATGGTATGGATGATCGTTTGCTCGTCCACGCCGCCGGGGTATTCGGCCGCCTTCTTCTGGTCACGCATCACCACGATACGGTGGCTGATGCGCAGCACCTCCTCCAGTTCCGATGAGATGAAAACGCAGGCCATCCCGTCGCCCGCCAGGTCCACGACCAGGCGCTGGATTTCGGCTTTAGCGCCCACATCAACGCCGCGGGTGGGCTCGTCCAGGATCAGCACTTCAGGGTTCGTGGCCAGCCAGCGCGCCAGGATGACCTTTTGCTGGTTCCCGCCGCTCAGATTTTTGGCCAACTGTTCGGGCGATGGTGTCACGATGCCGAGAAGCTGGATATACCGCTCGGCGACTTCGTTCTGCTTCTGCGCGTTCAAATACTTGAACCAACCATAACGCGCCTGCAGAGCCAGGATGATATTTTCGCGGATGGTGAGATCGCCGACGATGCCCTCGGTCTTACGATCCTCAGGACACAGGGCAATTCTGCTGTAAAGCGATTCCTGGGGCGAATGGCGCCTGATCCGCTTGCCCTTCATCATCAGGACCCCGCTGTCAGGCGGGTCTATGCCAAAGAGCAGATTTGCCATCTCTGTGCGGCCGGACCCCAGCAGCCCTGCAACCCCTACGATCTCACCGACATTAAACGCCACATCGATCGGCGCCAGTGAGCCTGTCAAACCGAGCCCGGCGGCCTCCAGCAGCGGTGCGGCGCCCTCGGCTGACTCCCGCGTGGCCCGCGATTGGGCAACAGCCACCAGGTCGGTCATGCTGCGGCCCAGCATCTTGGCGATCAACTCGACGCGTGGCAGCACGGCCGTCGCATACGTACCCACCAGGGTGCCGTTACGCAGCACCGTGATGCGGTCGGCGATCCGGTAGACCTGGTCCAGGAAGTGGGTGATGAAGATGATCCCGAAGCCCTGGTTCTTCAGCTTACGCACCACCTCAAAAAGCAGGTTGGTCTCGTTCACATCCAGACTGGACGTAGGCTCATCGAGGATGAGGATTTTGGCGGCCGAGATTTCCAGTGACCGCGCGATGGCCGTCATCTGTTGGATGGCAAGCGAATACTGGCCGAGCGGTCGGGTCACGTCGATGTCGATGTCGAGTCTCTTCAGCGCCTGGCCGGCCATGAGGTTCATCTTGCGCCAGTCGATGCTGCCAAAGCGCCGGGGCTCGCGGCCGAGCAGGATATTCTCGGCGACGGAGAGGTTGGTGCACAGGTTGACTTCCTGATACACGGTGCTGATGCCGAGTTGTTGAGAATGGAGTGGGGATCGGGCCTGGATGGGTTTGCCATCCAATTCGATCGTGCCGCTGTCCGGTTGCTCCACGCCGGTCAACACCTTGATCAACGTAGACTTTCCGGCCCCGTTTTCCCCCATCAAGGCGTGTACTTCGCCGCGGCGCAAATCAAAGTCAACCCCTTGCAGGGCCAGCACGCCGGGAAACTCTTTGGTGATCCCTTTCATCGTCAATATGGTCAGTGGGTCTTCTGCCATGCGACAACCTGCTCTCTGCCTGGATCACATCACGGCTGCGTCGTTTGATGATAGATAGACTGAAGAAAGAAGTGGCGCTGCATCAATCGCCGCTTCTTTCTTCAGTCACATGTGCGGAGTCGGGGATAAGCTCCGCAGCCGGCCAACCTTAATATTTACGCGTTGGCAACAGTTCGGCGGCCTTGTCAGGAAAGTACACCGTCTCGTTGGTGAGAATCTCCTGGTCAATCGTCTCGCCGTTCATCAGCTTCAGCGCCATGTCGAACACCTGCGGACCGAGCAAGGGATTGCACTCGACATCGGCCTGGAACCAGCCGTCAACCATGGCCTGGAAGCCACCACGTGTGCCGTCGACCGAGACGATCTTGAGATCGCCCGGCTTGACGCCGGCGGCTTTCAACGCCTCGATGGCGCCGATACCCATATCGTCATTGTGGATGAAGACACCCTGGAAGTCGGTGCCGGCCTGGTACTTCTTCAGGAAGGCCTGCATCACGGGCACGGCTTCGGCGCGGGTGAAGTTGCCGGTCTGTGAGTCAAGGATCTTGATGTTAGGGTTCAGTTTATTCCGGAACCCTTCGGCACGGCCGACCGCCGCGCCAGACCCCGTGGTGCCCGAGAGTTCCAGCACAGCGCCGCCATCCGGCAGCATCTTGTTGAACTCCTCAGCAGCCCGCTCGCCCTCCAGCACCATGTCGGAGCCGATGTGAGCGGCGTACATGGATGGATCGGCGCTGACACTGCGGTCCACGATGATGACCGGGATGCCCGCCAGTTTGGCTTCGTTCAGCACAGCATCCCAACCGTCTTCGACGACCGGGGGCAGGGCGATCACGTCAACCTTCTGCTGGATGCAGGCACGTACGGCAGCGATCTGATTTTCCTGCTTCTGCTGTGCATCGGAGAACACCAGTTGTTTGACACCGAGTTGTTCGGCCGTCTCTTTGATGGAGGCAGTATTTGCCGTGCGCCAGTCGCTCTCAGCGCCGAGCTGTGGGTAACACAGGGTCATGTCTGCATACGTTTTGGCCGTGGTATCAGCCGGGGTGTCGGCCTGAGGCGGAGTGGTTGCGGGCGTTGTCGCCGGCGCGCAGCCAGCGACCAGGGTGAGAACCAAAAATGCGGCGACCAGGAAACTAACTACCGAAGCTTTCACGTCATTGTCTCCTTCTGTTTAGTAGTCTCGGTTGGGGAACTGTGCGAGGCACATTTCTCCCGGGAAGGCGTGCGGCTCGCGATTCAAGGAAACGATACACCCGAATCACGAACGAGTCAATGCATTCCCTTTGGGAAGAAGACGAGTTTCATCGCGCGTTGCACCGCAAGAACCGGCGTTTGCCCTGTGCCAACGTGGTTTTTTTGCGGTGGTATCCGGTTTTTTTTCGATGGCTCTCAGTACTTGCGCGTCGGCAGCACCTCCGCTGCGGTGTCCGGGAAAAAGACGCTCTCTTCCGAGGGTATCCACTTGGGCACCGGCTCACCGTTGGCGACCTTCAGCGCCAACTCAAGAAACCTCGGCCCCAGCAGCGGGTTGCACTCGACGGTGGCGTTCAGCTTGCCGTCGATCATCGCCTCGAAAGCGCCACGTGCGGCATCGATCGAGACGATTTTGATATCTACGCCCGGTCTGAGGCCGTGGGCTTCGATCGCCTTGATCGCACCCAGCGCCATGTCATCGTTGTGCGCGTAGACGGCGGTGATTTCGTCGCCGTACGTTTTCAGAAAGGATTCCATCACCTCGCGGCCTTGCGCAGCGGTGAAATCACCGGAGCGCGAATCGATGATCTTCATGTCGGGATACGCCTGCAGAACCTCTCTGAAGCCTTTGTAACGATCATTCGCCGGCGCTGAATCGATCGTGCCGACCAGTTCGACGATCCGGGCCTGGCCGTCTGTCAGATCGGCCATGACGCGCGCCGCCTTACGGCCCTCTTCCAAAAAATCAGAACCCATCAGGGTCACATACAGATCCGGGTCTACGTCGGCGCGCCGGTCGACGAGGATGATCGGAATGCCCGCCGCCCTGGCTTCCTCGAAGATCTCCTCCCACCCCGTCTCCGTCAGAGGGGCGACGCCGATCACATCCACCCGCTGGGCGATGAGCGAACGAATGGCGCTGATCTGGTTCTCCTGCTTTTGTTGGGCGTCCGAAAACCGAAGCTCCACTCCCAACGCCTCGGCGGCCTCCTTCACCGAGGCAGTATTTGCCGTGCGCCATTCGCTCTCGGCGCCGAGCTGGACGTAGCCGACAATAAGATCTGTGTAGGTCTTTTTGGGCGCCGCCGGCTCGCTCGTCGCCGGTTGACCAGTGGCCGCCGGGAGATCGGCTGTACAACCGGCGCTAACGGCAATCAGAGCCAGTAAAAGTACCCAGCGAACGAAGCGCAGGTGTGTCATCGGCGTCTCCCTTCGACTTCGGCGCAGCGCGCCGGTATGACGATGGACGCACAGGTCCCTACCATGTGCTGGCTCTGAACTGTGACGCCATACTGTTTGCCATAATACAGACGGATGCGCTTGTGGACGTTGCCGAGACCGTAGCCGCTTTCCAGCCTCATCTCGCCCGCCTCGTCGGCCAGTTCGGCCTGGAGTTGAGCCAGCTTCTCGGCGGGGACGCCGATGCCATCATCCTCCACCTGGAACAGCACCTCGCTGTCGTTCCACGGCCTGGCGCGTACGACAATCGTACCGCCGTTCCGCTTGTTTTTGATGCCGTGATAGAGCGCGTTTTCGACAAGCGGCTGCAGGATCAGCTTCAGGACAGAGTAGTCGGTTACGCTGCCATCCACCTCGATCTGATAGTCCAGAATATCGCGGTAGCGCATCTTCTGAATGGTCAGATAGCTCCTGGTACGCTCGATCTCCTCGCCGATGGTGATCCAGTCCTGCCCCTTGCTAAGGCTGATCCTGAAGAAACTGGAAAGCGCCCTGACGACCTCGATGACCTGGTCGGTCCGTTTGGACTCTGCCAGCCAGATGATCGTATCCAGCGTGTTATAGAGGAAGTGTGGATTGATCTGCGCCTGCAGCGCCCTTAGCTCAGCCTTTTTCAGGTTCTCCTGTTCGCTGACCTTGGCATCTAACAGCTCGCGGATTCTGCCGACCATCAGGTTGAAGCTGATGCCGAGTTCCGTGATCTCATCCACGTTGTTGTGAGTCACCAGGGCCTGCAAGTCGTTCCTGGTGATGGTGGCCGTCATGTCGTGGAGCTTCTCGATGGGGATGTAAATGCTCCTGGAAATGCCCCACGCGGCCAGAATGGAAAATACAATGGCAGCGATCATTACCATCGAGAAGATCAGCGCCAGTTGTGTGAATGCCTCGCGCATCTGCTGGTAGCGGGTGCTGGTGCGCTGCACTTCGAACAGGGCGTAATCCTGAACGACCGCCTCCACGACACCCGTCACAAAGCGGATGTTCTCCAACTCGGCCTCGTTATCCGCTGTGGTGCTGCCCGCCGCGATCTGCTGGCCCATACGATTCACGGCGTAGGTGAGCGACAGCATCGTCCGCAGGATGCCCTCCAGCTTGATTTTCGCCCGCGGTGAGTCGGTGTTCTCCAGCATGGTGTGCAGCTTGGTGTTGGCGTCGTTGATGATTTCGTACTGCTTGCCTTCCTCGAACTCGATCTTACCCGAGACGATCCGCCACATCTCGGTATCTATCGCCGGCTTGATCTCTCCGCTGATGCTGTTGGCGGTTGTGATATTGGCGATGATCGCGTCGTACTGGCGGCTGTAACTCATCACCTGGATCACCAGAATGACGGCTGTGACACCCATGATCAGGATCACGATACAGAAGGAAAGCAGAATCTTCGCCCGAACCGTCAGATTCACGGCGTGCACGTCACTTCCTCCGCGCCTGCAATCTGAATTCGAGGGGTGTCAGCCCGGTGTGTTTGCGGAAAACATGGCTGAAGTAGTTGGGGTCGTTGTACCCGACCTGATAGCCGATTTCGAAGGCTTTCAGCGATGTGGTTCGGAGGAGCTCGCTGGCCTTCTTGATCCGGGTCTCGGTGAGGTATGACTTGAACGTGCCGCCCGTCTGCTGGCTGAACACGGCGCTGAAGTGGCATGCGCTGAGATTGACCTGTGCGGCTACGCTGGCGAGGGAGAGCTCCGGGTTCATATACTGCCGGTGGATATGTTCCTGTGCCTGTTGAATGACTTCGGTGTATTGGTTCAGCACGCTGCTGTCTCTGAAGTTCACCACGCGCAGGAGCACCGTACGTGCCCTCTGCCAGAGCTGCCCGGTACTCTCGATGGCGGATACCCCGATCGGTAAATCGTCGAGCTCCGGCACGATCTCCCCGGCGGCGCCGCCCAACTCGTCCACGAATCTCGCCGCAGTCAGGACGATGTCGGCAAAAACAAAGGACCTGACGATAGGGGATCTGATCGCCTTCTCGCCCAGTGGGCGCATGAAGGCAGTCAATGCCGCATCCACGCCCTCGGCGGTGCCCAACCTCAGGTACTCTGCCACGATGGAGCTGCTGACCCGGAGGAGATCGTGTTTTTCGAATCCCAGTGCGCCTTTGCGCCAATCGACCACGTCCTGCATCTCGGCGGTGGCTGCGATGAAGGAACGGTTGATATCCGAGATCCGATGCACTGGCACACCGTAGCCAACGATCATCTCGCAGCTTGTACGTTTTGCCGCGTTCCTGGCCCGCTCCACAATCAATTGGCTCTCTTCCTGCACGTTGGCGGGCGAAGCGCCCTTGATGATCAATACCAGTTCGTCCACATCCTTGGTCAGCAGGCATACATCCGGGTCACTCTCAACGGTGGTTGCGATGACTTGCTGGATCCGCTGGTATTCGAGATAGTCGACCGGCCTGTCAGTGGGTTCGAGCTTGATGGCCACGACAAGGTAGCAGCGGGACACCAGATCCAGACCGAGCAGGTCGCTCTTCTCGATCGCCTCGGCCGACGTGGCCGCCCCGGTCACCAGCTTAAGCAGAAGTCGTTCGCGCAGCGCAGCCCGATTGAGCTCGACCTGCTCGCGCAGCTGTTGGAGTACCTGACGTTCCTGGTTCTCTTGTTCCAGGGCCGATGCCGCGTTGCGGAGGGCGCCCATCAGGTCTTGCTGAGAAACGGGCTTGAGGAGGTATTCGAACACGCCGAGTTTGATGGCCTGTTGGGCATATTCAAACTCGTCGTGGCCGCTAAGGATGATGATTTTGGTCGAAGGCAGACGATCGCGCATGATCTGGCTGAGCTGGAGGCCGTCCATGAAGGGCATGCGGATATCGGTGATCAGAACGTCGGGCTTCAGCGCCTGCAGGAGGGGCAGCGCGATTTCGCCATCAGGTGCATCGCCGCAATATTCGAAGCCGCAGCCGGCCCAGTCCACGCTGTCGCGGATGCCCTCGCGGATCACGATCTCATCTTCAACGAAAAAGACCTTGTAAGGCATGGCGACTCCTCATTGAGGCTGATAATGAGCACTTGATCATGCCAGTCTATTATACCATGCCACCATCCCTGCGACCAAAGGCGCCGAAGCGCGGAGGTGCAGGGGCCGGCCAGGGGGGCGTGGCTGTCGCCGTGGGTACGAGCAGCCCAAGGATCAGGATCAGCGTGAGTAGGTTTCGGGTATTCATCGGACTTCCTCCTGATTCAAATATGGTGTAACAGAGTCTATCCAAAAATCCTGATATCATTGCAGGCTTGACGTAATTGCATGAGTCTGTTAAAGTGTCATGTCTGCCAGACATACCTCCATTGTGCCACAGAGCGGTTTGTGCCAACAAGCCGCTCTTGTGCTTCTGTCAGGTTCGTCTAAACCCCAATCGTTCAGATCTGCACCGAAAAGAGGCTCCTTTGAAATCCAAGCTGTTCGTACTCGTGATGATGGTCGTCCTGACGGCCACTGCCGTCACACCCCTCGCCGCCGCACCCTTGTTGGCGCCCTGCGCGCCTGGCGCAGCGTACGATCCCACCTGCGATGTCAACCACGACGGCGTTGTCAACGTGCTCGACATTCAACTCACCGCCGGCCACTGGAATCAAACCGGCACGTGGCTGAGCGACAACAGCCACAACCACCTGGGCCAGCTCTGGACGGGAAATACCCCACTCAAGATCCAGGGGGCATTTG
The DNA here is from genome assembly GCA_964443225.1 of uncultured Anaerolineae bacterium. Lineage (GTDB taxonomy): Bacteria > Chloroflexota > Anaerolineae > SSC4 > Amarolineaceae > SSC4. The sequence continues at coordinate 6,886 of CAYUCC010000007.1, read as the reverse complement.
GCGCGCCCGACTATGCCCCGTTGCTGCTGAACAACACCGCCGGTGTGGGTCTGAGCATTGCCGCCAGTGACACCGCCGTGTACGTCGACTCGGCGGGCTACCACGGGTTATGGGTAGCTTCGGCGGCCAGCGATGGCCTTCACGTGAACTCGGCGGGCAACGACGGCGTGTACGTGGGAGCAGCCGGTCAGGATGGTCTTTTCGTCTGTCACACGGGAAACGCCGGCAGTTGTGTGCCTGACGCCACCACCAACAACGGCGTGGAGATTGGCAACGCGCAACACAACGGCATGCGCGTGATCTCGGCAGGCTGGAATGGCGTGGTCGTGGACTCGGCAGGCGGCGACGGCATGTATGTGGGAGCAGCCGGTCAGGATGGCCTTTTCATCTGCCGCACGGGGAGCGCCGGCAGTTGTACGCCTTCAGAATACAACAACGGCGTGGAGATCGGCAGCGCTCAGGGCTACGGCGTGTATGTGGGCTCGGCGGCCACTGGCGTACGTGTGAACTCGGCGGCCGGCTCGGGTGTTTCCGTGAACTCGGCGGCCTTCGATGGTCTGCGCGTGAACTCGGCGGGCAACGACGGCGTGTTTGTGGACTTGGCGGGCCGCCACGGGGTGTTCGTGAGCGCGGCGAACGTCGACGGCGTTAGCGCTAACACAACCCAGGCCAGCGGCCAATGGGGCCTCTACACACCCGACGCAATCCACGGCAGCAACGTGCTTATGCATTCCCTCTCCCTGGTGGGACAGGTCACCGGCCCGGACAGTCTGACTCCCGGCGACATCGTGGCTGTGGCAGGCGTCGCTGATCCTGCACCCGGCAGCACAGTGCACACCCCGCTCGTACGCCTGGCAGGCGGCACCTTCACCAATGTCGTCGGCGTGGTCGAAAGCCACCTGGCCCTCCCCCAGCAGCCCAGCCATCCGCAGCCGGTGAACGGTGAAACAATCACCGAAACGTTGCCAGCCGAATTGCGCAGCGTCGATGGCCCGGCTCAAGCCGGCGACTACGTGGCGATCACCGTGATGGGCGCGGCCTTGGTGAAGGTCCAGGATGGCGAGACAATTCTGGCTGGGCAACGGCTTACCGCGGGTGATGGCGGCAGTGTACGCGCCCTCCAGTCCCGCACAATCGAGGGCATGGTTGTCACCGAAGGTGCGCCGGTGATCGGCGTGGCGCTGGAAGCAGCCAAGGACGGCCTGGTCTGGGTGATGGTCAACCCGCAATAGCCTGCGCAACAAACCCAGGGTGTGCAAATACCTGATCTGGTTCTATGTGCCTCCCTGGGGCAGACAAACAAAAACAGCGGCGAACACCTTGGGAGATGTTCGCCGCTGCGATTGCCCCGTTACCCGGTGGCTCCGGCACAGACGCAGTCAGGACCTGATTTTCAGCACCAGCGCATCGGTTCATGCCGGCGCTTCCGTCGCGGGGGTATCGTCTGTTCCACATTGAGGAAGCGCTCGATCGCCCCGACCTCGATGATCTTGGCCTGGCGCAGTGACAATACCAGGCTGCGCTCGGCTTCGCTCAGGTGCGGCTGCTGTAACAGGCCGGCCAACCGCTCGATCTGTGACAGGTTGGCCTGGCGGATTTGCAGCAGATCGTCGATGGACATGATACGGCACACCTTATGTCAGATGTATTCAGCGTGGGCGTCTGCCGATGTTGGCACAACGTCCCCGGCACGGCTCGCCGGCAGGAACGTCGGCGATAGATTGATTGGGTCGTGTGAGGGACGTTCCACTCACTGCGGATTGACCAACACCCAGACCAGGCCATCCTGTGCCGGCCCCATGGCCACCCCGATCACTGGTGCGCCCTCGGGAAGGTCAGCCGTGCCATCGCCGCCAGCCAGTTGCACTTTGATGGTGCCCAGTGCGCGTGCCCGGCCATGGGTGGCGATGGTGAGGCGTTGGCCGGCGGCGATGGACGCAGCAGTGTCCACCTTGACCTGGGCCGCACCCAGGACCGTGATCGCCACGTAATCGCCTGGCTGAGCTGGGCCTGCGACACTGCGCAATTCGGATACTGGCGTCTCGGTAGGTGTTTCACCTTCCGCCGGCTGCGGATGGCTGGGCTGCTGCGTGAGGGCGAGGTGGCTTTCGACGACGCCCACGACATTGGCGAAGGTTCCGCCCGCCAGGCGCACGAGCGGCGTGTGCACCGTGCTGCCGGGTACAGGATCAGCGACGCCCGCCACAGCCACGATGTCGCCGGGAGTCAGACTGTCTGGGCCGGTGACATGTCCCACCAGGGAGAGGGAATGCATAAGCACGTTGCTGCCGTGGATTGCGTCGGGTGTGGTGAAGCCCCATTGGCCGCTCGCTTGCGTGGTGTTGGCCCACACGCCGTCGTAGCCCGCCGAGCTCACGACCACGCCGACGTTGCCCGCCGACTCCACGACCACGCCGTGGCGGCCCGCCGAGCTCACGAACACGCCGTCCCAGCCCGCCGAGTTTACGAACACGCCACTGTTTTGCGCAGTTCTGATCTCGACGCCATTGCTGCTTGCCGAGTCAATCCAAATGCCGCTGCCGTTGCCAGCCGAGGTAATGCGCAGGCCAATACCAGTTGAATTGCTCAGGTTCAGGGGAGCATAGAGCGGCGCACCATAAGCACCTGCCAGCGTCAGCGGGTTATTGTTACCGGTCCAGGTCTGGCCCAGGTGGGTGTGGTTGTTGTCGCCGACAAAGGTACCGCTCTGGTTCCAGTGGCCGGCGGCAAGTTGAATGTCCAGCACACTGACGGTGCCGTCCTGGTTGACGTCGCAGGCCGGATCGTAGGCGGCACCGGGGATGCAGGGGCCGGCCAGAGGTGCGGCGGCCGCCACAGCGGTCAAGGTAGCCAGCAGGATCAGGACGAGCGCGCGAGAGAAGTGTTTACGTGCGTGCATGGTTTGCTCCTTATGGATCATTGCGCAGGATGGTCTTGTGGACGATTGGGTCAGGGTTTCGTGTCTTCGGTGATGATTACTGCACGTTGACCAGCACCCAGATCAGGCCGTCCTCAACGAGACTCAGGGCAATACCCAGCACAGGCGCATCTTCGGCCAGGGTAACACCGTTGACCTCAACCTGCTGCCGCGCACGCACGTGGCCGGCGGCGTCCACCGTCAGCTTCTGGCCTACGGTGATCGCAGCATCCGTGCCGGCACGTACCTGGGCAATGCCGTAGTAGACGACGCTGAGGTACGCACCGGGCTGGACCGTGCCCGTACGCGGCACCAGGCGCACGCCGGTGGTGCCCTCGCGGGGTTCCGTTTCGGTGTCAATGTCAGCGCTGCCGGCGATGACACCCACGATGGGCAGACCCGGTTGCGCCGGGATCACCTGCAGCAGATGCGCTGCATTGTCGAATGCGCCGCTCGTCATCCCCTGGATCGCCACGACGTCACCCGGCTGCAGCGCCCGGTTACCAGCGTTCACCGCAAAAGTAGCCAGATCACAGCCGGTGCAGCCACCGCTGACGCTGACCGGGCCGGCAAACACGCCGGCAAAATCGGTGCCATCGACTTCCAGACCGTCGTCACCAGCCAGGGCGACCCGCAGCCCATCCATATCGGTCCGGCTGATGAAGATACCGTGCCCCTGGACGTTGACGATCTCCACACCGTTGGCGTTGTACGAGGTACCGCCCACGACGGTCGGTGTGCCGACCCGGCGGATGTGCACACCGTCGGTGTCGGCCTGACCGATGAACACACCGTTGCCCTGGGCGCCGGCCACTTCGAAACCGTTCTGGCTCGTGGACCACGTTTGACCAGAGGGAGTGCCCGCCGAGCTCACGGTCACGCCGTCGTCGTCTGCCGAGCCGATGTACACGCCTCTGCTGCCCGCCGAGTTGATGTGCACGCCGCTGCCGCCCGCCGGGCCGATGTACACGCCGTTGCTGTCCGACGAGTCCACCCACACGCCGGAGTTGCTCACCGAGCCTACGCGCACCCCGTTGTACGCCGAATTCACGTGTACGCCATCTTGACCTGCTGAACCCACGTACACGCCGTCGTGGGTGGCCGAGCTCACGTGCACACCGTCGTGGGCCGAGGATACATCCACGCCGCTGGAAACCGCCGAGTCCACGCGCACGCCGGACAAAGCGGCCGAGGGAATCCGCAAACCGTAGCCAGCTGTGTTGCTCAAAACCAGAGCTGCATAGTCGGGCGCGCTATAGGAACCCGTCAGCTTGAGTGGGTTGTTGGCGCCTGTCCAGGTCTGGCCCAGGTGGGTGTGGTTGCTGTCACTGACAAAGGTACCGCTCTGGTTCCAGTGGCCGGCGGCAAGTTGAATGTCCAGCACATTGACTGTGCCGTCCTGGTTGGCATCACAGGCCGGATCGTAGGCGGCGCCGGGGACACAGGGCCCGGCCAGCGGCGCGCCGCCAGCCGCACCGGTCAGGGTGACCAACAGGGTCAGGACGAGCGCGAGAGAGAAGAGTCGACGGGCGTTCATGGTTTGCTCCTTTTTGTTTGTTGCATAGGTTGGTCTTTGGGCCGGCAGAGTCCGCCAAGTGAGCCGCCGGCATACGGTGCGCTCCCAAACTGAGCGGCCGTGCATGACCGGGATCGGGCTTGCCGCCGCCCGCCCTCAAGCACGCACAGAGGCGGCCGCCTCGTGCCGGCGTGATGGCCTCGTGGCGGTTATGCAGATAGGCGTTCAGCCGTGCTGCCATGGGCGCAGACGGGTTTGTCGGATAAGCTCGCAGCTTGGCACAACCGATGGGCAAAAGCCGGCATCGGCGTTGGCGGATGTGGCAGAGGTAAAAATGGATGGAGACGGCAAGGGGAAAGGCATGGGGCGATGGAGTCTTTCGTCACGCCCGCGCATGCCCTGGTCGTGTCCAGGTGGATGACGATCTGCCGTGAGTCAACTGTTGTCGCGGCAGGGACGAAGCGAGGTTTTGTCTCCTTTCAGTGCTGCCTATAGTATCACAATCGAGCGTCGCTGGCAATTCAACTTCGCTGAGGAGCAGGGCTTTTACAGATGCCAAGTGACAAACCCCAAGGGTTTCGCGCCTGCGCGTTGACAACTCCTCCCTGGAACATATAATGCTCCTTACCGATTTGTTCAACGCTTGTTCCGTGCTCAAGATAGGAGGATAACCATGAACGTCCGAAAACTGATCGCCTTGACCCTGGTGCTCGGCCTGCTGCTTCCCGCCATAGCCGCGGCCGCACCGCTTCACTCCGCTCCGCTCTGGGACTTCGTTGCCGGCCCGTGCGTGGCCGGCGCAGCCTACGATCCCAGCTGCGATGTCGATCACGACGGCGATGTGGACATCTTCGACGTCCAGAAGACGGCGGGACACTGGAACCAATCCGGCGTTTGGGTCAGCGACAACATGCACAACCACCTGGGGCAGACCTGGATTGGGGCCAGCAACCCGCTCAAGATCCAGGGGGCGTTTGGCACGCCGGACTACGCCGGCGTTGTGCTGAGCAACACCGCGGGTCATGGACTGGCCATCCCCAATGCCAGCGTCAACGGCATCTACGTAGGCACGACAGGCTTCTACGGGATGGTAGTCAACGACGCGGCATTGGACGGCGTCTACGTGAACGAAGCAGGCAACCCGTCGTCCGCCATGTTCTCAAACCAATCGAACGGCTTCGAGGTTGCCGGGGCGCAGGGCTACGGACTGTACGTCGGTCGAGCTGATTCAAGTGGCGTGGTCGTGCGCTCGGCGGGCTTTCACGGCGTGAGCGTGGACTCGGCCTTCATGGACGGCGTGTACGTGTTCTCGGCGGATGACGACGGCGTGGACGTGGTCGGCGACAACCTGGCCGGCTACTTCTTTGGCCCAGTACAGATCACCGGCGGCTGCACCGGCTGCCTGCTGGCGACGTTCGGCGTGAATGCGGGCGACAAACCCCTGGCTCCCGGCGACATCGTCTCCCTGGCCGGCCTGCGCGACAGCGGCGTGGACAGCGTGCCTATGCTGATGGAAGTGCGCACGGCAGCAGGCGGCGACGCGGTGGTGGGCGTCGTCCAGGGCTGGGCGGAGCTGGTCACCGAAGAGGAGCCGCGGCCCACTGAGATCGGCCTGCGCCTGGTACCGCGCGAAGGACCTGCCTCGCCCGGCCAGTACGTCACCATCGCCTACTCCGGGCTGACGCAGGTGAAGGTCAGCGGGCCAATTACCCAGGGCAGCAAGCTGGCAGTCGGGACAGACGGCGCAGCCCGTGCGTTGCGCACCGTCAACCTGGATGGTGTGGAGCTGGCCGAAAACGCTTCCGTCATCGGCGTGGCATTGGAAAGCCTTGATGCGGGTGACGGCCTGGTTTGGGTGCTCGTCGACCCGCAATAGCTTGCGCAACAAAACCTGGGTGTGCAAATACCTGATCTGGTTCCATGTGCCCCCCTGGGGTAGGTAAACAAAAACAGCGGCGAACATCTTGTGCCGGAGCAGGGAAGGTCTTCGGTGTCGTAGATTCTATCTGCGGATAGAATCCTGCTCGCTGAAAAGAGGGCAATCTTGCCGAATATGTTCCCTGCTCCGGCACGTGGTAGATGTTCGCCGCTGCGATTACCCGGTGGCTCCGGCTTTGACGCGGTCAGGGCCTAATCTTCAGCACCAGCGCATCGGTTCACGCCGGCGCTTACGTCGCGGCGGTATCGTTTGTTCCACATTGAGGAACCGCTCGATCGCCCCCACCTCGATGATCTTGGCCTGACGCAGTGACAATACCAGGCTGCGCTCGGCTTCGCTCAGGTGCGGCTGCTGCAACAGGCCGGCCAGCCGGTCGATCTGTGACAGGTTGGCCTGGCGGATTTGCAGCAGATCGTCGATGGACATGATACGGCACACCTTGTGTCAGATGTATTCAGCGCGGGCGTCTACCGATGTGTCGGCACAACGTACCCGGCACGGCCCGCCGGCAGAA
>CAYUCC010000006.1:0-112911 GCA_964443225.1 uncultured Anaerolineae bacterium | reverse complement strand
CGCGCAAAATAGAGGTACGCAGCATACATCCGATAGCTGTCGGTCATATCAATTGCGACTCCTCAAAATGCGGTTGTTTTGCCTGTGCACGGGTTGTTTGGGTGGTTGATGATTCGTGGTCCGTCATTGGAACCGAGGGCACATGCTATCATATTTGACACGGCTTGTCAAAAACGCGGCGTAAGTGCGAATAGTAACAATCGCTACGTTCAGGCTTGACAAGATGGTGCATCATACGTATTATACGAACGATGCCACACCGCCGTGCTGCGTCGTCGCCCGTGCCAACAGCCCAAACAACCAGGTGAAGCAGGAGTTCGAACGCATGGTTCAAGCCACAGCGCCCGCCCACAGTCAAGAACCGGTGAACACCCCCAAATTGGGGATGTGGATGTTTCTTGCATCCGAGGTCATGTTTTTTTCGGTCCTCATTGCGATGTTCCTGCTCTTCCGGTTTCGCAGCGGCATCGTTCCGTCCGAGATCTTGAACATCCCACTCACGGCGGTCAACACGTTTATTCTGCTGACCAGCAGCATGACGGTGGTGCAGGGACTGGCCGCAATCCAGCGCGGTGATCAGGGCAAATTCCGCCTGTGGATGATTATTTCATTGATTCTGGGCACGTTCTTCATCAGCGTCCAGATCATCGAATACCGTGAGTTGATTCACGAGGGGCTCACGATCAGCAGTGATCTCTTTGGAACCGCGTTCTTTACGCTGACAGGGTTCCACGGCGCCCACGTGTTCATTGGTCTGGTTTGGCTGCTTGCGCTCATTATCCAGGGGTTGCGCGGTCGCTTCACGGCCCAACGCAACCTGCCCATCGAGATTTTTGGGCTCTACTGGCACTTCGTCGATATCGTCTGGATCTTGCTGTTTGTCATCGTTTACCTGATTTGACCGGACCGGGAGGCAACACACATGGCATCGCACGAACCGCAGCCGTCAGCCGAAGCCGCAGCTGTGGCAACCCAACAGCACGCTCACCCTAATTATCTGTACGTGTACCTGTCTCTGGTGGTGCTCACCCTGATGGAGCTGGGGGTGATCTACCTGCCCATCGGTCGCGCCGGCATGATCGTGATCCTGGTAGCCTTTGCCCTGGCCAAACTCGCCATGGTCGTGATGTACTACATGCACCTCAAATTCGAGCCGCGGCTGTACACCTGGGTATTCATCGCCCCACTGCCCTTCGTCGCCATGATCGCCGTGGCAGTCTGGTTCCTCTCCCCCTCCTGATCCGCCGTGTCACGTGGTGCGTGAGAACCAAACCAATTCCCACGCACCACGTCTCGTGCCTCCCCACCCCCGCCCCGTTCTACCCTTCTGGTCTCCATCCCTTGCGTGTCGATCGACCTTGCCCTGGCTCCCTATCCCACACGCAGCACCCTCCTCCACAAACCCATATTTCGCGCAAATTGGCGCCTATTCGCCGTGAACAACAGATTCGTGGTTTATCACCAACTTTTTCTTGTTTTCCCACCGTGGTATAATACTTGCGAATCGTTTTGCTCACCAACGCCGGAGTAGGAACGAATTCGGCGAGATCGCCCTGTTTTCGACGATCAAGAGACCCGACTCCGGCACCAGGACGACCATGAATTCGATCGATTGGGCTTTCGCCGCACGACACGCCGTCTGGCTGATGGGTCTGGGTGTCGTGCTGGCAGTTCTGAGTTATGCCGACTGGCAGCGTCACACCTGGCAGATGACCCGTCGTGCCCTGCTGACTTCCCCCCGCTTTCTGAGCCCCCTCTGTGCCGGGTTGGCGTTGTTCTGCATCGGAATGGCCCTCGTCAATGGCGTCCAGTGGCAAATTGTGGTCTGGAGCATCGCCGGGCTGCTGCTGGCCGGTCAGTCTCTCTGGTATTGGCGTGCATATCGCCACCCGCAGGTGTGACGCCCGCACCGATCGTGCGCCATGAGGGCTTGCCCGACCTGTTGCAGCTCAGCGTTGCGTGTACGGAGGAGGAACACAGTATGAATTCGCAGCGCACGAACTTCCTGATCGGTGGCCTGCTGCTGATGGCAGGCATCCTCTTGTTACTGCTCAATTACGGGGTCATCGGTCCCTTTGGCGAGGCGATCTGGAGTCTGCTCTTCGTGGGCGGCGGTGTCATCTTCATCGCGGTCTACCTGAGCAACCGGGCCCAGTGGTGGCCAATCATCCCGGGCATGACGTTGATCGGCCTTGGCGCGATCATCTTCTTTTCCAATACGGCCATGGAAGGGGACTGGGTGCCCGCCCTGTTGTTTGGTGCCATCTCCTTCGCCTTTTTGATCGTCTACCTGAGCAAACCCGCCGAAAACTGGTGGGCCTTGATTCCGGCCGGCGTGTTAGCAAGCCTGGGGGTGCCGTTTTTGCTGCCAGGCGGCTTCAATCCGGGCGTATTCATGCTGGGCATGGGCGCCACCTTTGCCCTGGTTTACGTGCAGGGTCTGGTGCGCGGCCTGCACCGTGAATTCTGGTGGGCGTTGATCCCGGCGGGCGTCCTGGCACTCATCGGCGTCTTCCTGATGGCCGAAGAGCTCGAAGCAGTGGCGCAAATCTTCAGCCTGTGGCCCATCATCCTGGTCATCGTGGGTGTCGGGCTGTTGTTCGGTGCATTTCGCCGCCGTGGCGCATCCGAAGACGATGACGAGGTCAGTCAGGGCGAGCGCTGAACATGGTAACAGGCTGACTTGCGGCCAGGTGGCTGGGAGTCAGTCTGTTTCGGATGCGCAGTGACCCGTTGCCAGAGTCTCCGCAGGTCGCGCCAGGAGCACGCGCACGCGGCTGCGCGGCAGCTCGATCGTCCGCAGTTCGCTCGTAAAACCAAACGCGGCCACACGACGCGAAAAACGGTCGACGATGCTGGTGAGACTGGCAGGCGGCAGCAGGAAGCCCTGCAGCAGACGCGCCAGCGGGCTGGGCTGCCGCAGCTCGCCCGCATCCACCCAAATCACGGTGCCCCCAGGTGCCAGGACACGGGCGAATTCTTCCCACGTTGCTGCGGCGTAGACGTACCCGGTTGGAAACGTCAGCACGATGGCGTCGACCACCCCGGCCGCCAGGGGCAGCGCTTCGGCCTGTCCCTGCATGAGGGTCAGGTGAGCGCCACGGGCACGCGTGCGGCGTCGCGCGGCCGACACCATGGCCGCCGACCGGTCGAGACCCGTGACCAGGGCGGGTGTCTGCGCCAGCTCCACCAGCAGGGCACCCGTGCCGCAGCCCACCTCCAGGACGTGGGTGCGGCGCCCTTCGGCGGTGGCAGCCTGCGCCAGCTCGATCACCGGCCCCACTGCCTGCTGGCGCCAGGTGTGCCATTCATCGTCCGAGTAACAGCGGGCGACCCATTCGTACAACGGCACCAGGGCACCATACGCCAGCCACGATGCCAGGCGAAAGAGCCACACACGCCAGACCATCGTCAGCGGCCGGACGGCGCAAACGCGAGACCGTCAGCACCCACGTCGACGCGTACCACCGTGCCGGCAGGCGGGCTGGCCGTGAGCAGGTAATCGGCCAGCGGCTCGCGCAAGAAGCGACGGATGATACGCCGCAGCGGGCGCGCACCCCATTCGGGATGGTCGTTCTGTGCCAGCAGCCAGGTGATGGCGCCTTCGCTGATCTCCACCTGCAGACCCTGTTCGGCCAGCAGCTTGTTTTCCTTTTTGATCATCAGGCCCAGAATCTGCCGCAGTTGATCGCCGGTCAGCGGCGTGAAGAGGATGATCTCGTCCAGCCGGTTCAGAAACTCGGGGCGAAAGAACTGTTTGACCGCCAGCATGACCAGGTCGCGGGTGGTATCCGAAAACTGGGGCTGGTCCATGAACTCCGAGCCCAGGTTGCTGGTCATGATCAGCACGGTGTCGCTGAAGGTTGCCACACGCCCCTGGCCGTCGGTGAGGCGACCCTCCTCCATAACCTGCAGGAGGACGTCGAGCACGCGTGGATGCGCCTTTTCCACTTCGTCGAACAGCACCACCGTGTAAGGCCGCTGGCGCACACGGTCGGTCAGCTGGCCGCCGCTCTCGTAGCCCACGTACCCCGGCGGCGCACCCAGCAGGCGGTTGACGGTGTGCTCCTGCTGGTACTCGCTCATGTCGAGCACGACCATCGCATTTTCGTCGTCGAACATGAATTCGGCAAGTGTTTTGGCCAGCTCCGTTTTGCCCACACCGGTCGGTCCCAAAAAGAGGAAGGAGCCGATCGGCCGGCTGGGGTCCTTCAAGCCCACACGCGCCGTTTTCACAGCGCGGCTGAGAGCCAGCACCGCTTCGTCCTGGCCGATGATGCGTTCGTGCAGGAAATCGACCATGTTGGCATAGCGGGCGCGGTCATCCGTGGAGAGTTTGGCCACCGGCACGCCGCTCATCATGCTGGCGGCCACCAGCACGTCCTCTTCGTCGAGCACGGTGTCCCGCGCGTTTTCGGGATGCAGCGCCAGGTGGCTCTGTGTACCCAGGCGCACCACCGCCGCAGCACGGTGCAGCAGCTGCACGGCCGATGCGGGCAAGGGTGTCTCACCGAGATAGCGTTTGGCCAGGTTGCTCGTACTCTTGAGTGCCGGATCGGCGATTTTGATCTGATATTCCTGTTCGATGCGCGGCCCGTGCAGCCCCAGAATGGCAATCGTCTCTGGTAGCGACGGCTCGGCCACCGCCAGCACGATGCTGCGTTCGGTGATCAGCGCATCCTTGGCGATGCGGGCCTGGTAATCGGCCGGGGTCGTGGTGGCGATGACGACCGACTGCTCATCAAGAAAGGTGCGCCGCACCGGTGTCGTCGCTTTCGGATAATCGACGTCGAGCGCACCACCCAGGAAACGATGGGCGTTGGGCAGAAACAGAATCCCCTTGTCGGCCTGACGGGCCGCCGCCTGCACCGCCTTGCCCGCATCGTCGAGCAGCGCCGTTTCCAGAACGGCGATCAACGAGGCCAGACCGGGCGGGCCCTGGCCTTCAGCCATGAGCAGTGCCAGGCTCTGCACCAGCGAGCGTTTGCCAACGCCGTGCGGCCCCACCAACAGAATGTGGCGGTTGTGGCTGAGCGCCAGCAGGCTGAGCAGCTCCCGCAGCAAATCGTCGCGTCGATAGACCGGCGCCAGTTCCCCGGCCCGCGCCTGCGCGACCCAATCCTGGGTTGTATAGCGGCGCGTGATCGCCTGGCTGGCCAGGACGTCGGTCATCGCACTGGGTGTGACCCCGAACCGCTGCAGGACACCCGATGTCGTCACGCCGCGTTGGCTCATCGCCGCCAGCGCGTGTTCGGTGCCAACGTAGATCTCGCCCGCAGCCTGGGCAACGGCGTGCCCCTCGTCGAGCACCACGATCATTTCGTCGGACAGAGGCACCGGACGGCTGTCGCTGGCGGTAAAATCGAGATTGGCGTTGCGCCCATCGCGCATTTCAGCCATGGTCTGGACCGTACGCGTGAATTCATCGAGCTTGAAACCGCGTTCGCTGATCAGCCGCTGGATCACACGCGCTGCGGCAGACTCCTGGTTGGTCAGAAACAGGTACAGCAAGATTTCGGGCGTCAGGACGTCCTTACCAAAGCGGCGCCGCAGCTGTGCCGCAGCGTTGAGGGCCTTGTCCATTTCGGGTGAGAGCAAGCTTGGGTTGAGTGTTCCCATCGGTCAATCTCCTGGCAGGTGTGCCGACGGCACACCCTCTTCGACGCGCGTTAGGGCCTGTAAAAGAATCACTTCCCGTGCTCTGGTGATCGAATTTGGCGGTGGCGGTTGCACAGTTGCCATCTTGCAGCCAATCCTCATCATTTTTTCGATAATCGATTGCTGGCCTGACGAGTGATGGCGCCACGCGGCGTATTATAGCATGAGACGCACGAAGCGTGAAGACCTGCGGAGCAGGTTTCTACGACGGTAGCAGTGCAATTTCTTTTTGACTTCCGTTTTGGCGTGCGGTATACTCGCTTTTCGTGAAGACCACAAATTTGCGGATGCCCGTTGGCGTGGGCACCGGGCAAGGACGATGACCGCTGTAATGCACCGCTTGTTGGATCTGACGTACGACGAGCTGCAAACCCTGCTGGCATCCTGGGATGAACCGGCCTTTCGTGCCGCGCAGATCTGGAAATGGCTCTACGCCCGCCAGGCCACCCATGCGGACGAGATGACCGACCTGCCCCAGGCGCTGCGGGCGCGCCTGGCCGCCGAAACGGTGATCGACCTGATGCAGCCGGCCGTCACGACCGCGGCGCGCGACCACCTGGCCCACAAGATTCTGTTCCGCCTGCTGGATGGGCAGTCGATCGAAGCGGTTCTGATGTTGTACGATCAACGGCGCACCCTGTGCATCTCGACGCAGGCTGGCTGTGGTATGGGCTGTACGTTCTGTGCGACAGGTCTGGGTGGACTGGCGCGCAACCTCACCGCGGGTGAGATCACCGGCCAGGTGCTCTATTTTGCGCGCTGGCTGCGCGAACCGGAGGCCTCTGCCGAGGCACCGCTGCCCATCACGCGGCCGGCGCAGGTTACCAACGTGGTGTTGATGGGCATGGGCGAGCCGCTGGCCAACTATGGGCCGGTGTGGCAGGCCTTGCAGGTTTTGACCGATGGGCGTGGTTTTGGTCTGGGCGCGCGTCACTTCACGCTGTCAACCGTGGGGCTTGTGCCGATGATCGATCGTATGGCAGAAGAGCCCTTGCAGATCAACCTGGCGGTGAGCTTGCATGCACCGCACGACGCCCTGCGCGACCAGCTGGTCCCAATCAACCGGCGCTATCCGCTGGGCGCGCTGCTGTCGGCCTGCCGCCGTTACGTGGCGCGTACCCACCGGCGCATCACGTTCGAGTATGCCTTGATGCAGGGGATCAACGACCAGCAGCAGCATGCACAGGACCTGGCATATCTATTGCGGGGGCTGCTCTGCCACGTCAACCTGATCCCGCTCAATCCGGTGGCTGGATCATCCTTCCAGCCGTCCAACCGGCAGGATACGCAGGCCTTCGTCGATATCTTGCGTGCGGCTGGCATCCCAGCAACCCTCCGCCTGCGCCGCGGCATCGAGATCAATGCCGGCTGTGGTCAGCTGCGCCAGCAGGTGCAGCGCGTGGGACTGGTCGCATGACGGCGCGCTGGCAACAAAAACGCCAGGTGCTGGTGTGGCACCCGGCGTTTCTGGACGCTGTGTGGCAGCGGAACGGCATCAGGCATTCTTTTGCATGGTCTTCAAGCACTTGGCGCAGGCATACACCGTGCGCGGTTTGCCATCGGTCCAGATCGTCTTGCGCTGAACGTTGGCCTTCCACATATGCCGCGTATGGCGCATCGAAAAGCTCACGCGGTTCCCAAACTGTGGGCCCTTGCCACAAATCTCACACTTGGCCATCTCGTACCCCCTACGGCTTGGCGAGCCCGTGTGCACCGTGGTGCGACAAAACATGGGCTCACACAGTTGAGTTCTGGCCGACCCGGAGACAAAACAAAGGCCCCGCACGTTTGCAGGGCCACGGGCCCGAGATCGGCGCTGTTCGTGGGGCCGATCATAGCATAGAAATGGCATTTTGCCAAAATACGAAGGGGAGATGACCCATGGAGACAACGAATCGTGGTCGTATCGAAATCTCACCCTACGCCATTGCGACCGTGGCCAGTGAGGCCGTGCTGCAGTCCTACGGCGTAGTCGGTATGACCAGCAAAAACCTGATCAACGGCATCGGTGATTTGCTCCAGGGAGATCGTGCGCGACGCGGGGTCGTCGTTCAGTCGAAAAAAGACCACATCGTGATCGATCTGTACATCATCGTCCAATACGGCACGCGCATTTCGGAGGTGGCGCACGGTGTCATGCAGCGTGTCAAGTTTTCCGTCGAACAAACCCTGGGATTGCCGGTCGAGGCGGTCAACGTCCATGTCCAGGGACTGCGCACCAGCGACGAATAGGACCGGGGACACCCCGGATTTCAGTAATCTCACCCGTCAGGAGATCCAGGTTTGACCAGTACATCAGCACACGCCAACCAGAGCCCCGTCCCCGCGCAGTCCCTGCGCGACCGCTACCCTCCTGGCACCAGTGTGCCGGCCGTCGATGGCGCCGGCATGCGCGAGATGCTGCAGGGTGCGTATGCCTGGCTGGCAAAAAACCATGAAAGCGTCAATGCTCTGAACGTTTTTCCAGTGCCGGACGGTGATACCGGCACCAACATGCTCCTGACGCTGCAGTCGAGCATCGAAGAAATGGCGAATACGCCATCGGATCACCTGGGCAAGGTGATGCACGCGGTGGCCCACGGCGCGTTGATGGGCGCACGCGGCAATTCAGGGGTCATTTTGTCGCAGATTTTGCGCGGCATGGCGCGCAGCCTGGAAACAGCCAACGCGTGCGACGTCAGGCAGCTGGCGCGGGCCCTGCGGCTGGCGTCGGACACCGCATACAAAGGGGTTGTGAAGCCGGTCGAAGGCACCATCCTCACCGTCGTTCGCCTGTGCGCCGACGCGGCCGAAAACGCCGCCCACCTGGACGATGATCTGCGCTTCTTCTTGCGCCGGCTGGTGCACGCCGCCGACGACGCCGTTCAAAAGACGCCGTCGATGCTGGCGGTGCTGGCCCAGGCCGGTGTCGTCGATGCAGGAGGCAAGGGGCTGTATTTTGTGCTCGACGGTATGTCACGCGCCCTGCATGGCGAGCAAGTCGGTGATTTAGACGTCGCGAGCGGCGCTTTTGCCGGTCACGCCGAAGCTCTGGACGGTGAGTATGGTTTCGACATTCAGTTCATTATCCAGGGTAATGATCTGGACGTCGAGGATATCCGCCACACGATTACCGCCATGGGTGATTCGGTCCTGGTGGTCGGGGACGAACGCACGGTCAAGGTTCACCTGCATTCACCCGAACCGGGCCATGCACTCAATTACGGGGCGCGCGTCGGCCGCTTGAGCCGCATCATCGTCGAAAACATGGATGCGCAGTATGCGGAGTTCGTACACGGTGAAGGGCCAGGCGATGGGCCGGCGGCCGGTCATGGGAGTGAACTGCCCGGTGCGACACCAACAGTCCACATTGCCACCGTCGCGGTCGTGTCAGGCAGCGGCCTGCAGCAGGTATTTGCCAGCCTGGGCTGCACGCAGATCGTGACGGGGGGGCAAACGATGAATCCCAGCACGCAGGAGCTGCTGGCAGCCATCGAAGCCGCCCCCACACCCGACGTCATCGTCCTGCCCAACAACAGCAATATCCTGCTGGCAGCGCAGCAGGCCCAGACACTGTCGAAGAAACAGGTGCGGATCGTACCCAGCAAGACGATTCCCCAGGGCATCAGTGCGTTGATTGCGTTCAATCCCCTGGCCGACCTGGAAACGAATGTCAAAACGATGACCGCCGGGCTGCGCCATACACAGACCGGCGAAGTAACGATCGCCGTGCGCGCCGCGGCGTTCGATGGTATCCAGGTGGCGGTGGGTGACGTGATTGGCCTGCTCAACGACGAACTGACGGCACGCGGCGGGGATGCAGATTCCGTGGTACGGACTCTCCTGCAGCAGATGCACATCGAAGAGCACGAGATCATCACCGTTTATTATGGGCAGCCGGTGGACGCCGCCGCGGCGGACGACATGGTCGCCAGCCTGCGCACGGACTATCCGAATCAGGAATTCGAGCTGGTGGCGGGTGGCCAGCCACATTATCACTACATCCTTTCGGCAGAATAGGGTCGTTGCGAACGTCATTATTGTGGTTGGGGCTCACAACAGAACGACTTCCTGCAACATGGTTGGAATTCGTCAAAATTCATGGGAAGTTGTTCTCGCACAGGCCCTTGGTGAACGCAGTTGAAATCGTGCCATCCCGGCAAAATGGAGTTATTCCGTGGCCAACGTCGTGGTCGTGACCGACAGCAGTGCCCATCTCGCACCGGATGCCGCCCGGCGCCTGGGCATACAGGTCGTGCCTCATCAAATCCAGGTTGGAAAACGCATCTACCGCGAAGGGGTCGATCTTACGGCACAGAGCTATTTTCGTAAGGTTGCCGGCAGCAGCACGCTGCCCGTTGACCTGCCGCCCGCTCAGGCCGAATTCGATGACGTGTACAACCGCCTGCACCGGCAGACCGATCAAATTCTTTCGCTGCACGTCTCCACCCAGGTTACCGACGTGTGTGCTGTGGCACGGGCGGCTGCATCCAGCCTGCTGGGGCGCTGCCAGATCACCGTCATCGATTCACAAACGGTCTCGGTTGGACTGGGTATCCTGGTCGAAACCGCCGCCGCAGCGGCCGCCGCGGGTGCACGGCTGGACGATATCGTGCGCCTGGTACGAGGCATGGTACCCCACCTGTATGGCGTATTCTTCGTCGAAACCCTGGATTACCTGGAGCGCAGCAGGCGCATCAGCAAAGCCCAGGCCATTCTCGGTACGATGCTGGGCATCAAACCGCTGCTCAACATCGAAGACGGCGAAATCATCCCGCTCGAAAAGGTGCACACGCGCGAGCGTGCCGTCGAAAAGCTGGTCGAGTTCGTGGGAGAGTTCTCCACCATCGAACAAATGGCGATCGTGCAGAACAACTTCGACCCAGAGGCCGCCACGTTGATCAAACATCTGGGCGAAGCCATTCCCCATCGCCAGTTTCCAGTGTATATGTATGGCCCGTCGCTTGCCGCTCACCTGGGACCCAGCGCGATTGGCGTCATGGTATACGAAGGTCGTTATTGATATGGTCGCAAATAATCCCACCAATGATGCATTCGAGCGCCTCAAAAAAATCCTGGCGCTCGAGAAACGCCAGGGCTATCGCAACAAAGCGGTAATCGGCGGACTCGATAAGTTCGCGGCGCGCTGGGAGCAGGATGCGCGCCAGGAAATGCCAGAACGCACCGCCCAGATCACTGCCATCGTTGCGCTGTTGACCGGCTACCCGGCCGCGGTCGACCAGGAAGCACGGGCCCGCCTGGTGAACAACATCCTGTCACGGCTCGGTGCTGCACCGCCCCCGCCGGCCCGCGAGGCGGCACCCATGCCGCCGCCCGTACGTGAACCGGCCCCACGCCAGCCCGCCAAACCGGTGGCCGGCACCGGGCCCGGCAAACGAAAGCCTGAGGCCGCGCCCAAGAAGCCGGCGACAAAACCGGCACCCGTCGAAGCAGTCGCCGAACACCCACCGCGCGAGCGTCGCGCACCACACCGCAGAGCCAAGCCCCTTTCGGCTGCTGAAGTCGACCTGGGTTTGCAGGCACCCGTGACGACTCTGCCCAGCATCGGCCCACACTACGCTGCCATGCTCGAACGGCTGGGTGTGCACACGGTCGAAGACATGCTGTGGCTGTTTCCTCGTCGTTATGTCGACTACAGCAACCTGCGGCCGATCAGCAGCCTGCAGCGCGGCGATGAAGTCACCATCCTGGCGACCGTTTGGGAAGTCGGCGAGCGCCGCCTGCGCAGCGGTCAAAAAGCGGCCATGGCGATCGTTGCCGATGCCACCGGTACCCTGCAGGCGATGTGGTACAACCCCTACGTGCTCAAACAACTCAAGAGCGATCGCCTGATTGCGTTGAGTGGGCGTGTCGACCTGTACATGGGGCGGTTTGTACTTACAAACCCCGAGTGGGAACCGCTGGACAAGGAACTGGTGCATACCGGCCGGCTCGTGCCGATTTATCCATTGACTAAAGACCTGAGCCAGCGTTGGCTGCGTCAGCGCATCAAACAGGCGGTGGATGCGTGGGCTGCACGCGTATCCGATTTTATGCCGGACCGCGTGATCGCCTCGGCGCGTCTGATGTCACTGTCGCGGGCACTGCAGCACATTCATTTCCCAGAAAACGCCGAACAGCTCGAACAAGCGCGGCGGCGCATGGCATTCAACGACATGTTCCTCCTGCAGTTGGGCATGCAGCGCCAGCGGTACCAGTGGCGCAGCCACCACGCGCATCCACTGGCAGTCACACCGGAACAGGTGCAGTCCTTCGTGGAGACGCTGCCCTTCACGCTGACCAATGCCCAGCAGCTGGCGCTGGACGACATTCTGCGCGACGTGGGGCAGACACAGCCCATGTCACGCCTGCTGCAGGGCGACGTCGGTTCGGGCAAAACGGCGGTGGCTGCCACGACCATGTGGGTCACCGCGATGGCCGGCCACCAGGCGGCGCTCATGGCACCGACCGAGATTCTGGCCGAACAGCATTTCCGCAGCCTGTCCCGCCTCTTTGCGCCCTGGTTGGAGGCTGCACCCGACACCGGACAGGCACCGCTGCGCCTGGCACTGCTGACCGGCAGCCTCAAAGAGAATGAGAAGGAAGAGATCCGCCAGCAGCTGGCCAGCGGTGAGATCGACCTCGTCGTCGGAACCCATGCTTTGATCCAGGAAGAGGTGCGATTTACCCGCCTTGGTCTGGCCATCGTCGACGAACAACACCGGTTTGGCGTCGAACAGCGGGCTGCGCTCAAACAACGTCAGAACGGTGCTGCCGAAAGCCACATCCCCCACTTGCTCGTCATGAGTGCGACCCCGATCCCGCGCAGTCTGGCGCTCACCCTGTACGGCGACCTTGACGTATCGGTCATTGGCGAGCTGCCACCGGGACGCCAGGCGATTCAAACCTTTGTCGTTCACCCCCTCGAGCGCGAGCGGGCCTACGGCTTCGTCGAGCGGCAGGTGGAGGCCGGTCGCCAGGCGTACGTCGTCTGCCCCCTGGTCGAAGAATCCGAACAGTCCGATGCACGGGCGGCGGTGGCAGAGCACGAGCGCCTGCAAAACAGCGTCTTCCCGCGCTTTCGACTCGGTTTGCTGCACGGGCGCATGAAAGCCGACGAAAAGGAGGCTGTGATGCAGCAGTTTGCCCAAAACGAGATCCAGATCCTGGTGTCGACCTCGGTCGTAGAAGTGGGGATCGACGTTGCAAACGCAACGGTCATGCTGGTCGAGGGTGCCAATCATTTCGGGCTGGCTCAACTCCACCAGTTTCGCGGTCGCGTCGGGCGCGGTGAGTATGCGTCCACGTGCCTGCTGCTCGTCGAACGCGCCGAACAAACGGAAGACGAACGCCTGCGTGCCATGGCCGAGATGCAGGACGGTTTCAAGCTGGCTGAAATCGATCTGCAGCTCCGTGGACCGGGCGACTTTTTTGGAACCCGTCAGAGCGGCCTGCCGGCGGTCTCGCTGGCCGGTTTTGCCGATTTGAAACTGCTCGAACGAACGCGGCAGGAGGCACAACGCCTGCTGGACGCCGATCCGGCGCTCATCCTGCCCGAAAATCAGGCGCTGGCAGTCAAATTGGAGACCTTCTGGCGCGGTGCCGGGGATGTGAACTGACATGGCCATTGCACTGTATCCAGGAACGTTCGACCCCATCCATAACGGTCATATCGACATTGCCACCCGCGCGGCTGGTGTCTTCGACGAGCTCGTGGTTGGGCTGTATGACCGGCCGTCCAAAAAACTGCTGTTCACGACCGATGAGCGCATCGCGCTGGCGACGGCGGCGTTGCAGCACGTTCCCAACATTCGTGTCATGCGTTATTACGGACTTACCGTCGATTTTGCCAATCAGATCGACGCCCAGGTCATCGTCCGTGGCTTGCGTGCCATTTCCGACTTCGAATTCGAGTTCCAGCTGGCACTCACCAACAAACGGATGGCACCGGACGTCGAAACCATCGGCTTTATGACCAGCCAGGCCTACCTGTTCCTCAGCTCCACGATCTTGAAGGAAGTGGCGATGTTGAACGGTCCGGTCAGTGACCTGGTGCCGCCCCACGTCGAAATGGCCCTGCGTGAAAGGCTGCATTCGGCAGACAGCCCACCGTAAGCGAGGGAGCCGGCCCCGGGCGGCGGACCGGGGTACACCGCGGTGAACCGAGGTGAACTCGAGGTGAACTATGGAAATCATGCAACTTGTCGACCAGTTCGAGGCCTTGCTCACGTCAAGCCTGCGCATCCCCGGCACCGATCGTGTGCTGGTCAACGAATCGGAATGCCAGCGCCTGATCGAACAGATGCGGGTGACGGTGCCCGACGTTGTCAAACAGGCCCAGCGCACGATGCAAGAACGAGATCGACTCCTGGCACAGGCCAAAGAAGAGTCGGAACGCATCGTCGGCCGTGCGCGTGAACGGGCTGCCGAACTCCTGGAAGAACACGAGGTCGTCCGCCAGGCGCAGGCGCGTGCCCAGACCATTCTCCAGGACGCCGAACGCACCGCGCAGCAGCTGCGCAGCGACGCAGACGTCTACACGGTCAGCGTGCTGCAGGAGTTGGGAACACAGCTGGAAGGTTCTATGGCCCAGGTGCAGAATGGCATTGCGGCGCTGCGGTCGGCCAAAAATGAGCCCCCTGCACGTTCTTGACGCCGGGTCCGGTCTGGCCTATAATGCCTTTTTGCCTTGCCTGCAAGGCACAACAACCAACTTTGAGTCGTGAGTGTACCCGGTGCAGTTCAACGTTGCGCAGTTACTGAAAGAACCGATTGGCTCGGTCCGGCGCTATGATGTCCAGGAAGACATCCAGGCGCTGGCGGCCGAGTTACCCATAACCACCCCTCTCATGGGTCGTGTGCAGTTTTTGCATACCCCCGATGGGGTACTGGTCACGGGCCGCCTGGCGACAGCCTTTGCAACGGACTGTGCGCGCTGCCTGGCACCGGTGCAGCAGCAGATCGAGTTCGAGTTAGAAGACGAGTTCAAGGCCACCGTCGAGGTGCTGACCGGCGCACCGATTGTGGTCGATCCGGAAGAAGACCCGGCCTTGCTCATCGACGCCCAACACATACTCAACCTGGGAGAAATCATCCGCCAGGAGTTGTGGTTGTCGCAGGACCTGGCACCGGTTTGCCGGCCGGATTGTCGCGGGTTGTGTCCCACTTGTGGCAAGGACCTCAATACGGGTCCCTGCGGTTGTACGGTCGACGAGATCGATACGCGTTGGACGGCACTCAAGAGCCTCATACAAAACGAAGATTGAAAAAGAGTCATAAGGAGTCAAGATCACATGCCACCGCTACCAAAACGAAGATTCTCACACGGGCGCACCCACCGCCGTCGGGCACACGATGCCCTGACGCTGCCTAACCTGGTGGAATGCCCGCAGTGCAAGACGCCGCGTCTTTCGCACCAGGTGTGCCCCAACTGTGGCTACTACAAGGGCGTCGAGGTGGTCGAGCAAGAGAAGGACACCAAGAAGAAGTCCTAGGTTCGATGCACCAATTTGCCTATCTGTTTCCAGGCCAGGGGTCGCAGGTCGTCGGCATGGGCCAGGCATTGGCCGAAGCTTACCCCGTCGCGGCCGCCACATTTGCCGAAGCGGATGCTGTGCTCGGGTTTGCTCTCTCCGAACTCTGTTTCGACGGTCCTGAGGAGACGCTGAACTCGACCATCAATACACAGCCAGCCCTGCTGGTGACCAGTGTGGCGGCATGGCGTGCGGCCTCAGCGGCATTGGGCGCGCTGCCCCGCGGCCTGTTCGTGGCGGGGCACAGCCTGGGTGAGTACAGCGCCCTGGTTGCCGCCGGCGCGCTGCGGTTTGCCGATGCCGTGCGTCTGGTGCGGCTGCGTGGTCAGTTGATGGGCCAGGCCGATGATCTGCAGCCCGGCGGTATGGCCGCGATCCTGGCCCTCGACGATGAGACCGTCGAACAGATCGTGGCCGACGCCGCCGCACAAACCGGCGGGGTGGTTCAGGTGGCCAACTACAACAGTCCGGGCCAGGTGGTCATTTCGGGTGATCTGCCCGCACTGACGGCGGCGATGGCGTTGGCCGGCGGGCGCGGTGCCCGCAAAGTGGTACGGCTGCCGATCAGCATTGCCGCCCATTCGGCGTTGATGGCCCCGGCCGCGCGCGAAATGGCCGCGGCCCTCACCGAAACGCCCGTCGCTGAGCCCCAGGTGCCGGTGATCAGCAACATCACCGCCCAGCCGCTCGCCAGCGCGGCGGACATTCGCCGCGAACTGGTCGACCAGCTCACGGCGGGGGTACGCTGGGACCAATCGGTACGGTTGATGGCAACGGCCGGTGTGACCGCCTTTGTCGAATTTGGTTCGGGCACGGTCTTGACGGCCCTGGCCAAACGGATTGCGCCCGCCCCCGCCCGCCTCAGCGTGGGTGACCCGACGGGCATCGACCAGCTGAATCATCTCGTACAGGAAGTAGGTGCCTATGACTAGACTGGACGAACAGGTTGCGATCGTCACCGGGGCCTCGCGTGGCATTGGCGCGGCGATTGCCCGCCTCCTGGCCGAACGCGGCGCACACGTGATCATCAATCACCGCGCCAGCCCAGAAGGGGCCGAAGCCGTGGCCACCGAAATCCGGGCAGCCGGTGGTGACGCGCGTGTCTTTCAAGCCGACGTCAGCCGCACCGACGAGGCCCAGGCCCTGATCAAATTTGCCATCAGCGAATTCGGCCGGCTCGACATCCTGGTCAACAACGCGGGAACGACACGTGACAACCTGCTCATGATGATCAAAGAGGCGGATTGGGACGACGTCATCACGACCAACTTGAAGAGTGTCTATGCGTGCTGCAAAGCCGCCCTGCGGCCGATGCTCAAACAGCGCTCCGGACGCATCATCAATATCACGTCGATCGTCGGCCTGGCGGGGCAGGCGGGCCAGACCAACTATGCCGCCTCTAAGGCGGGCATCATTGGGTTCACCAAGAGCCTGGCCAAGGAAGTGGGCTCACGCAATGTGACGGTCAACGCCGTGGCGCCCGGCTTCATTCCGACCGCGCTGACCGAGGTCGTCTCCGAAGAGATGCGCGCCCAGGGGATTGCCAGCACACCCTTGGGTCGTATGGGAACACCGGAAGAGGTCGCCGAGGCCGTTGCCTTCTTCGCATCAGCTGCCGCCAGTTTCATTACCGGGCAGGTGCTGAGCGTGGATGGCGGTCTGGCTATGCAATGAGCGTCGAAAGCAGCAGGGACATGACCAACAAAGCGACAGATCCCGCATCTGGTCCAGGATCAACACACGAATCATCTGAACAGCCGATGACCGCTTCCCTGGGTCGTATCTTTGTTGCGCCGGAGGTCCTGGTCACGATTGTACGCCAGGTCAGCCTGAGCGAACCCGGTGTGGCACGACTTTCTGGTCGCGCCAGCAGCCGGCGCAGCGCCAACCGCATCCAGACCGCCACCAGTGACGGTGTGCGCGTCGAGATCGATGAACAAAACGGTGTGACGGTCGATCTGCGGGTGATTGTGGCAGCCGGGGTCAACATGGTCGAAATTGCACATACGCTGCAGAATGTCGTGACGCGCGCGATCGAGCACATGGTTGACATGAAGGTACGCGGGGTCAACGTACATATCGATGATATCGATCTGGCAAACAGTGACGGCGCGACGGGTCCGCCCAACACGCCGCCTCCGTCACCCAAAGGCCACCGCAAATAGGTCGTCTGTGCTGTCAAACGAATCGAAGCCGCTGCACTGAGCCGCTTCCGCCCACGGGCACGTCTCCCGGGCTTTGCACGAGGAGGAGAACGCGGTGAAATCGCGAACGCACGCGCGCGAGCTGGTGCTGCAGGCCCTCTACGAAACCGATACGGTGCATCACGATCCACGCACCGTGATCGATAATCGGCTGTTGGAAGAGCCGGTCGACGTCGAAACGGAACGTTTTACGCGCCTGCTCTTCTTCAGCGTTATCGAACACAAAGACATGCTGGACAGCGTGATACGCCAGTATGCTCCCGAATGGCCGCTCGAACAGGTTGCGATCGTCGATCGTAATATCCTGCGCATTGCGCTGTGCGAGCTGCGCGTCACCCAGGATGCACCGGTCAAAGTGATCATCAACGAAGCGGTCGAGCTGGCCAAGGAATTTGGCAGCGACAGCAGCCCACGTTTCGTCAACGGCGTGTTGGGCAGTGCAATCAATGGGGCACCTACGGCCAAAACCGCGCGCCCGCGCAAATAAAACCGTTACCCATCCGCGCCCGGCGCGGAAAGTCTCAGTCCGCGCCCGGCGCGGATAACTCGGATTGAGGTCTGAATTTCAATGGCGAAACAACGTATTCTGATCATGGGCGCAGCCGGACGTGATTTTCACAATTTCAACGTCCATTTCCGCAGTGACGAAACCACGACCGTCGTCGCGTTTACGGCGACGCAGATCCCCAACATCGACGGGCGGCGCTACCCACCCGAGCTGGCCGGCCCCGCCTACACCGACGGCATCCCGATCTATCCGGAATCTGACCTCGACAGCCTGATCCGCGACCTGGCGGTCGACCAGGTTGTATTTGCCTACAGCGACGTGTCGCACGAGTACGTCATGCACAAGGCCTCCCAGGTGTTGGCCGCCGGGGCCGATTTTCGACTCTTAGGGCCCCACCACACGATGCTGCGCGCCCAGAAACCGGTCGTTGCCGTTTGCGCCGTACGCACCGGTTCGGGAAAAAGCCAGACCACGCGGCGTGTGTGTGATCTCCTGCGCGCCCAGGGACGCCGCGTCGTGGCTGTGCGTCACCCAATGCCCTACGGCAACCTGGTGCAGCAGCGCTGCCAACGTTTTGCCACGTATGCCGACCTGGACGATCACGGCTGTACCATCGAAGAGCGTGAGGAATACGAACCCCACCTGGATCGCGGCGTCATCGTGTATGCGGGCGTCGATTACGCCGACATTCTGCACGCCGCCGAGGCCGAGGCCGACGTCATCGTCTGGGATGGTGGCAACAATGACATGCCCTTCTACCAGCCCGACCTGCTCATCGTCGTGGCCGATCCCCACCGCGCGGGACACGAAACGACGTACCACCCCGGTGAAACCAACCTGCGTCTGGCCGACGTTGTGGTCATCAACAAGGTCGATACCGCCGACCTGGAACCGATCAGCCGCGTGCGCGACGCCGTGCGTCGTGTCAATCCCGACGCCCTGATCGTCGAGGCGGCCTCCCCGATCACCGTGCCCGATCCCGACGCGATCCGTGGCCGGCGGGTACTCGTCGTCGAGGATGGCCCGACCTTGACCCATGGCGAAATGGCCTATGGCGCAGGTGTCGTCGCCGCACGCCGTTTTGGCGCCAGTGAAATCGTCGATCCACGCCCGTACGCCGTGGCCAGCATCCGCGACACCTACAACCGGTACCCCACAACCGGCCCCGTGCTGCCGGCCATGGGATACGGCGCCGCCCAGATTGCCGACCTCGAACAGACTATCGACCGCGTGCCGTGCGACCTGGTGATCGTGGCGACACCCATCGATTTGACGCGCCTGGTGCCCATTCACAAACCAACTCAGCGCGTGCACTACGAGCTGCAGGAAATCGGTAAACCATCGCTCCAGGATATCCTGGACCGCAGGTTCACCACCACCGTGAGCTGAATCCACATGCGTCACGCACCCGCGCCCGACAATGACCGTACGATTCGAATCCTCGGTGTGCCCATGGACCTGGGCCAACAGCGGCGCGGCGTCGACATGGGGCCTAGTGCAATCCGTTATGCCGGCCTGCAAAATCACCTGGAGACGCTGGGGTGTCGCGTAGAAGACGGCGGCAATCTCAACGTGCCCGTGCCCGAAGCCTCGACGATCACGCCTGGTTTGCCCGACGGTCTCCGTCACCTGCCGGCGATCGCGCGCGTCGCCCAGGAATTGTACGAGCGGGCCGCGGCGGCTGTCCAGGATAATGCCCTGCCCATTTGCCTGGGTGGAGATCACTCGATATCGATCGGCAGCGTTGCGGGCTGTGCCAGTCGCGGTCCCACCGGTCTGCTGTGGATCGATGCCCACGCCGATTTCAACACGCCGGCCACCACACCGAGCGGTAACATCCATGGTATGCCTGTTGCCGCCCTGTTGGGCCGCGGCGCGCCGGAATTGACCGCTATCGGCCAACGCAGCCGGCTCACACCGCAGCAGGTGGTGATGATCGGCATCCGCGAGCTCGATCGCCAGGAGCGGCTCGACCTGCGCCAGAGCGGGATTACGGTGTTCACCATGCGCGAGCTGGACGAACAGGGCATTGCCGCCGTCGCGCGGCGCGCCCTCGACCGCCTGGCTGCCTTCCCGCACCTGCACGTTAGTCTCGACATGGATGCCCTCGATCCCGATTTTGCGCCTGGAGTCGGTACGCCAGTCCCCGGCGGTCTGAGTTATCGTGAAGCCCATCTGCTCATGGAGCTGATCGCCGAGTCGGGCCGCGTGGCCGCCGTGGATGTGGTCGAAATCAACCCCATCCTGGACCACGGCAACCGCACCGCCGAGCTTGCGGTCGAGCTGGTCTGCTCGTTGGTCGGCAAACGGATTTTGTAGATCCATGCCTTGAGCTCAAGCTCAAGGCTAACAGCTCAAGTCGGCTGTAAGCCGACTCGGACGACGGAGCTCGACCAGGGGGCCCAGCCCGCTTCAGCGGGCTTCAGCTTTTAGCCTTGAGCTTGAGCTCAAGGCGCAAGGCTAAAAGCTCAAGTCGGCTGTAAGCCGACTCGAGACGAGGTCGACCAGGGGGCCCAGCCCGCTTCAGCGGGCTTCAGCTTTTAGCCTTGAGCTTGAGCTCAAGGCGCAAGGCTAAAAGCTCAAGTCGGCTGTAAGCCGACTCGGGACGACGTCGACCAGGGGCCAGCCCGCTTGAGCGGGCTTTAGCTATGAGCCTTGAGCTTGAGCTCAAGGCAGGGCTCAAGCTCAAGGCTGACACCTCAAGTCGGCTGTAAGCCGACTCGGGACGACGTCGACCAGGGGCCAGCCCGCTTGAGCGGGCTTTAGCTATGAGCCTTGAGCTTGAGCTCAAGGCAAAGCGGAGTACACTATGACTGAAGAATTCACCTTTGGCGGCGATGTGGTCTGGCGACCCACCCCCGCGTGGGTCCGCGAGAGTCGCATCCAGCAGTTCATGACACGTCACAACCTCCCGTCGTACGACGCGCTGCAGCAGCGGTCGACCGAGGACATCGCCTGGTTCTGGGAGGCGATTCTGTCCGAACTGGACATCGAGTTCTACGAGCCCTACCGTCAGATCATCGACCTGAGCCGTGGAAAGGCCTGGCCAGACTGGTGCGTCGACGGCGTCATGAACATCGTGCACAACTGCCTGGACAAGTGGCAAACGACGCCGGCGCGCAACCGCGCCGCACTGCGTTGGGAAGGGGAAGAGGGCCACGTGCGCGTGCTCACCTATGGCGACCTCTTCCGCGAAGTCAACCGGCTGGCCAACGGTCTGCGCAGCCTGGGCCTGGGGCCGGGCGACCCGATTGGCCTCTTCATGCCGATGGTGCCCGAGATCGTGATTGGTCTGCTGGCCATCGCCAAAATTGGCGGCATCATCCTGCCCCTCTTCTCCGGTTATGGCGCCGGGGCGGTGGCCAGCCGGCTGGAAGATGCCGGGGCCCGTGCCCTGCTCACCGCCGACGGCTTCTTCCGCCGCGGCCGCCTGGTGAACATGAAACCGGTGGCCGACGAGGCGGTAGACCAGGTACCCAGCGTGGAACACGTCGTGGTGGTGCAGCGTGCGGGCAACGAGATTCCCTGGAGCGAGGGGCGCGACCGCTGGTGGCACCACCTCGTTGCCGGGCAGCCGATCACGGCGACGACCACCCCCACCAACGCCGAAGACGTGGTGATGCTCATCTACACCTCGGGCACCACCGGCCAGCCCAAAGGCGCCGTACACACCCACTGCGGCTTTCCCATCAAAAGCGCCCAGGACATGGCCTTTGGCCTCGACGTGCACGACTACGACACCGTGTACTGGATGACCGACATGGGCTGGATGATGGGACCCTGGCTGGCCTTCGGTACCCTGCTGTTGGGCGCGACGATGATGCTGTATGACGGCGCACCCAACTTCCCCGATGTCGATCGTACCTGGGAACTGGTCGCCCAACACGGCGTGACCGCGCTGGGTGTCTCACCCACCCTGATCCGCGCGCTCAAACCCAACGGTGACGCGCCCGTCAAAAAACACGATCTCACCACCCTGCGCCTGGCGGGCTCGACCGGTTCGCCCTGGGATCCCGAATCGTGGCTGTGGTTCTTCCACACTGTGCTCGATGGAAAGAAACCAATCATCAACTACTCTGGTGGTACCGAAATTGCGGGGGGCATCGTCATGGGTAACGTGCTCACGCCCCTCAAACCGTGCGCCTTCAGCGGGCCGGTGCCGGGCATGGATGCCGACGTCGTCGACGACCAGGGGCGCTCGATCCGCAACCAGGTCGGTGAACTCGTCCTGCGCCAGCCGTGGATCGGTATGACACGCGGCTTCTGGCACGACCCGCAGCGTTATGTCGATACGTACTGGTCGCGTTTCCCCGATACCTGGGTGCACGGCGACTGGGCCGCGATCGACGACGACGGGTTGTGGTACATCCTGGGACGTTCGGATGATACGATCAAGGTGG
Source organism: uncultured Anaerolineae bacterium (assembly GCA_964443225.1). Taxonomy (GTDB): domain Bacteria; phylum Chloroflexota; class Anaerolineae; order SSC4; family Amarolineaceae; genus SSC4. Next base: position 90,629 of record CAYUCC010000006.1, on the reverse strand, counting down.
CGGGCAAACGCCTGGGGCCGGCGGAAATCGAATCGATCCTGGTCCGGCACCCGGCGGTCACCGAAGCAGCGGTGATCGGTGTACCCCACCCCATCAAGGGGCAGGAAGTGGTCTGTTTCTGCGTCGTGGCCGCCGGGCACGAGGTCAGCGAGACCCTGCGCCACGCACTGCAGGAAATGGTCGTGGCGGATATGGGTAAGGCACTGCAGCCCAAAGAGATCAAGTTCGTCGTCGCGCTGCCCAAGACGCGTAACGCCAAGGTGATGCACCGGCTCATTCGCGCGGCGTACCTCGGCCAGGAGACAGGCGATACCTCATCGCTGGAAAATCCGGCCACTATCGACGCCATCCGGATGGCCGTGTGAGCCACGTCATCCTGACATCGGCGCCGGCCGCCGAGACCGCCGCGGTCCGCGAGCTCCAACGCACCGTGCCCGCCGCCGAGATCGTCCGCCGGCTGGAGCCGGGCACCCTGCTAGCCGCCGTGGATGATCCCCAGCTGGCGCTGCTGCCCACCTGGGAAGCACAACCACCCGTGTGGGTGCGTCACGTGCACCCGGTACAGGTGAGCACACCCTTGCTGACGGGCGCAGCGGGCCTGGCGCGCCTCACCGAGGTCGTCGAGCCGCTCGCTGACCTGCTCGACCCCACCCTGCCCTTTGCCGTGCAGTCGAGGCTGGTGGGCGAAGGGCCATGGCCACAAACCCGCTTCGACATCAACGGGCACCTGGCGGCGATCCTGGCCGAACGCAGTGGTGCGTCGCTCAACGTGCCGCAGCCCAGCCAGGTTCTGTCGGTCACCGCCACGGCGGAACGTGCCTACATCGGTGTCTCGCCGGTCACGCGCAATCTCAGTGCATGGGCCGGCGGCCAGATGCGCTTTGCACGCGAGCCGGGTCAAATCAGCCGCAGCGAATTCAAACTGCTGGAAGCGCTGGCGGTATTTGGTCTGTCGCTGCCCACGCACGGCGTGGCGCTCGATCTGGGTGCTGCACCAGGCGGCTGGACGCGTGTTTTGCAGTCGCGCGGCCTGCGCGTGGTCGCGGTCGACCCGGCCGACCTCGACCCGCGGCTGGTGGGCGTCGCCGGCATCCGCCACGTGCGGGTACACGCGCAGAAGTTCAACCCTGGTGTGCAGCGTTTCGCCGTCATCACCAACGACATGCGCATGGATGCGGGTGAGGCGGCGCAGTTCATGAACCAGGTCCACGGCTGGTTCCAGCCGGGCGGGCTGGGACTCCTCACCCTCAAGCTGCCCGAATACCGGTTTGCCCCCGTGGCGGAGGCAGCGCTGGCCACGCTGGCCCAGACGTACACGGTACTTGGGGCGCGGCAGTTGTTTCACAATCGCAGTGAGATCACGGTGGCCATCCACGCGTGACATCTTCGAACGGGAGACCATGGCAGGTATGACGACAGCAACACAGACCGTTTCGACGCGACGACGGATAGCAAAAATCGTTGGTGTGGGACTTCTGGCCGTCCTGGGATTGATCGGGGTGCTCTTTGCGCTCGGCTTCGTGCTGCCGGTATCGCCCGTACGCTACGAACTGGCGCCTGATCCGGCGGACTCGTTTGCGGAAGCCGTGCAGCGTATCGAGACGCTGCAGCAGGGTGAGACCGGCGTCAAATCGGACTGTCGCACCATCTTCCTGCATCACGGCGAGAAGACGACGCGCACGGTGGTCATGCTGCACGGGTTCACCTCGTGCCCGTACCAGTATCACCAACTGGCTGAAGAATTACACGCCGCCGGCTTCAACGTGGTTGTACCGCTGCTCCCCGAACACGGCCTGGCGGGACCTGAAGTTCACCCGCTGCGCGAGTTACGCTCGGAGGATGCGCTGGCCCTGACCAACCAGGTGGTGGACGCCGCCCACGGCCTGGGTGATCATGTCACGGTGATGGGCATCTCCTACGGTGGCGCCCTGGCCACCTGGCTGGCGCAGAACCGCTCCGACCTGCAACAGGTCATGATTCTGTCGCCCGCCTACGGCCTGCGCATGGTACCCTCCTGGCTGCAGCGCCCGGCAATGACCCTGCTCCCGCTGCTGCCCAGCATCCAGGTCAACAACCCGAACCAGGTGCCGGCGCAGTCGTACCGCGGCACCTCATCCCGTGCCTTGAGCGAAGTCCTGCGTCTCGGTCAGTCGGCAATGACCGCCTCACGCACGATGGCCCCGGCCAACCGGTCGAACACGATCATCACCGCACCGGGTGACCGCGTCGTACGCCTGGACCTGGCCGCCGAACTCGAACAGAATTGGCTCTCCAACGGTGGCCAGGTGCGCAGTTACCAGTTCGATCCCGACCTCGACCTGATTCACGACTTCATCGAGCCCAGCGGACCCAAGGCGCGCCCCGATGCGGTGTATGCGATGCTCGTGAATTTCATCCATTCACCAGACCGCTAGCGTGGTGCCAGCAATCCCAGGTTCCAATACCCTGGGGTGGCCACATGCCGATCGGCGCTGGAACCTTGTGCAGCGGGCGACGCGCTTGACTTTATTTTGCCCGCAATCGGTGGTAGAATGATTTCAGTACGCGTGACATTGGTCTTTCCACCAGGAGCATAACGGTATGTTTTTTGATCTCAACGAAGAGCATCGAGCTTTGCGCGCGATGGTGCGCGACTTTGTGGACAACGAAGTGGCCCCGCGGGCACGTCACATCGACGAAACGGGTGAGTATCCCTGGGAAACGCTGCGGCGGATGGCACCCTTGGGTTTGCTTGGGCTGAACATTCCCGAAGCATACGGTGGTGCGGGCGCCGATCAACTCAGCGCCGCCATCCTCATCGAAGAACTGGGCCGCGGCTGTGGCTCGACGGCCCTGGTCGTGGCGGCGCACCTCGGCCTCAGCGCGGCCGCCATCAACCTCTATGGCACACACGAACAGAAGCTGGAATACCTGGTGCCGCTGGCCCGCGGCGAGGCGATCGGCTGCCTGGGACTCACCGAACCGGGCGCCGGTTCCGACCTGCAGGGCGGCGTACGCACCTTTGCCGAAGGGGTTGGCGATGAGTGGGTCATCAACGGCGCCAAGATGTGGCTGACCAACGGCGCCGAGGCAAAGACCGCCGTGCTGTTGGTACGGACCGACCGCCGCGGTGGGAGTCGCAGCCTTAGCCACATCATCGTACCCACGGCGACGCCCGGTTTCCAGCCCGGCAAACCGGAAGAAAAGATGGGGCTGCACGGTTCGCACACGTACGCCGTCACGATCGAGGACGTGCGTGTGCCGGCTGCCAACCTGCTGGGCACGGAAGGCCGCGGTCTTCAACAGACGCTCAACGTGCTCGACGGTGGCCGCATTGGCATTGGCGCGCTGAGCGTGGGTCTGGCACAGGCCGCGTTCGAAGCGGCGTTGAAGTACGCCAAAACCCGTCACGCCTTTGGCACTGCCATCGCCCAGTACCAGGCGATTCAGTGGATGCTGGCCGACAGCTCGACCGAGATCGAAGCGGCTCGCCTGCTCGTCCATAAGGCAGCCTGGCTCAAAGACCAGGGACGACCCTTCATCAAAGAAGCGGCACAGGCCAAACTGTTTGCCACCGAGATGGCCGGGCGTGTCTGTTACCGTGCCATTCAGATCCATGGCGGTTACGGCTACTCGCGCGAGTACCCGGTCGAACGTATCTATCGCGACAACCGTTTGATGGAAATTGGCGAGGGCACCAGCGAAATTCAGCGCCTGGTGATAGCCCGCCGTCTCCTGGAGGAGTAGATCACACGGTGAGCCACCCATTGGTCGAGCTGGCACGCCAGGCCATCGAGGCCGAACTCATCGAAGGACGTCCATTCGAGCCGCCAGCCGACATGCGGGCACGTTTTCCGGGCCCGGCACCCGTCTTTGTCACCCTGCGCACAGCAGATGGTGAACTGCGCGGCTGCATCGGCACGATCACTGCGACCCAAAAAAACCTGGCCGACGAGGTGGCTGCCGAAAGCCTGGCGGCGGCCACCCGCGATCCACGCTTCCCACCGGTGGGCCCCGAGGAAGTTGCTGAACTACAGATCGAGGTTTCGGTCCTCAGTACACCGGAAGCGGTCGAATCGCTCGCCGAGTTGGATCCGGCCAAGTACGGGGTCATCGTCGTGCGCCAGCGTGACGGCCGCCGCGGTCTGCTGCTGCCGGGTATTCCTTCGATTACCACCGCCGCGGAACAAGTGACCCTGGCGCGCCGCAAGGCCTGGATTGGCGATGATGAGCCAACAGCCCTCTATCGGTTTCGCACTGATAAATACTCGTGAGGAGCGGCTGACGGCACATGGCAACACTGCGCCAGAACATGGCGACCAAAGAGTGGGTCATCATTGCCACCGAACGGGCTCACCGACCCGAACAGTTCATCAGCACCGCACGACCCCTGACCGAAGAACTGCCGCCGCTCGATCCACGCTGCCCATTCTGCCCGGGTAACGAAGAAGGCCCCGAGTTCGAGGTGGCGCGCGAGCCGGCCGCCGGACCGTGGCAGCTGCGTATACTACGCAACCGTTACCCGGCCGTTTCTCCCGAGGGCGATGCACTGCGTGAGTTTCACGGCATCTACCGCAGTATTGCCGCCGTCGGTTACCACGACGTCATCGTCGAGTCGCCGCTGCACAATACGACGACGGCGCTGCAGCCGGTGGAGGAAGTGGCCCAGTCGCTGCGGGCCATGGCGCAGCGCGGGCGCGATATCGAGCGGGACCCGCGCATGGAACACATCCTCTACTTCAAAAATCATGGACCCACCGCCGGCGCCTCGATCGTCCACCCACACACCCAGATCATCGGTTTGCCGATCGTGCCGCAGCACACACGTGCCCGCATGGAGGAGGCGCGGCGGTATCACGACGATACCGGTGACTGCGTATTTTGCCGGATGCTGGCCGAAGAACTGACCGCCCAGGTACGCCTGGTGGCCGAAAACGAACACGCTGTGGCCTTCGTACCCTACGCCGCGTCGACCCCGTTTCATACCTGGATCATGCCACGCCAGCACCACCCGACGTTTCTCAGCACCGCTCCAGAGGTACTCAAAGGCATGAGCGCCATACTGCACACCGTGCTGCGGAAACTTTACTTCGGGCTGCGCGATCCCGACTATAACTATATGATTCGAAACGCGCCCATTCACGAATCGGGGCGTGATTTTTTGCACTGGTACATCACGGTGGTGCCGCGCCTGAGCCGCAGCGCCGGCTTCGAGCTCGGTTCGGGCATGCGCATCAACGTGATGCAGCCCGAAGTGTGCGCCGAGTATCTGCGTAACATGCCGGTGGATCTCTAATCGCCGTCCGCCGGCGAAGTGGGGTGAGCTTTTTTATCGGCCAGGTACTGGGCAAAGTCGGCCGCCCAGGGCGGCGGCTCGGTCTCGGCGTCGATGGTGGCCGTTGGTGGGCGGTGCTCACCAGGCCGCGCAAACTGGTAGGCAGCCGGCGGCAAATCGGCCTGCAGGAGTTCCACGGCATGCGGCAGCGCGGGCAAAATCGTCTCCAGGTTTTCGCGCACCGCTTTGGGGCTGCCGGGCAGGTTGACGATGAGGGTACGTCCCCGAATGCCGGCGACGCTACGGCTCACCATGGCGTGCGGGGTAATCGCCAGGCTGGCAGCACGCATCGCTTCGGCAAAACCGGGTGCTTCACGCTCGATCACCCCCCGTGTTGCTTCCGGGGTGACGTCGCGCGGGGCAAAACCGGTCCCGCCGGTCGTCAGGAGCAGATCGATATCGGCTTCGTCGGCCCAGCGCCGCAGTACCTCTTCGATGACGTTTCGCTCATCGGGCACGATCGACGTCAGCACCACCATCGCTCGCAGACGCATACGTACGATCTCTTCGATCAGCGGCCCGCTGGCGTCCTCTGCATCACCGCGCGCGGCGCGGTCACTGATCGTCAGTACCCCCACCCGTATCAACATCGTTGCCTCCAATTTTTATGTCAATCACTTACCGGGGTGAGCTCGGCCAGCACCACATCATCGGTCTCCGTGACCTGGGCGGCGCGCAGGCCAGATCGCGCCTGGGAACTATCGATGCGCCCCAACGCCCACGCCGCATGGGCGCGGATCAGCGGCTGGGCATCGTTCAGGCAGGACAGCAGCGCCGGCACGGCCTGCGGATCGGCCCAGTTGCCGGCGGCCACACAGGCATTGCGCACCAGGCGCACGCGTCCGGTTCGCTGCACCGGACTGCCACGGAAACGGGCGCGAAAAGCGGCGTCTTCCAGCCCCAGAAGGTCGAGCAGGTGCGGTGCCGCACGGTCCAGGTCGGGTTGGAACCACGCCTGCGCCTGCACTGTGTCGACCTGGGCATGGCGCCCGTTCCAGGGACACACCTCCTGGCATACGTCACACCCAAACACCCAGTTGCCCATGGCGGGCCGTAACGCCCGGGGAATGACGCCGTGGTATTCGATCGTCAGGTAGGACAGGCAGCGGCGCGCGTCCAACACGTAGGGTGCCACGAAGGCCTGCGTCGGGCAGTCGACCAGGCAGCGCGTACAGCCGCCGCAGCCGGCTGTTTCACCGGTGCGAAACCGGTAGGAAGGACCGCGCGGACTGCGATACGCCGAACCATCGGCAGGCGAACCCGACGTTTCCCACAGCGCGATCGATGCCGTTGCGGCAACGTCCGTGGTCACAACGGGTGGCTCGTCGACTTCGAGTTCTTCCGGCACCAGCAGCGTGGCGAGTAGGAGCCACGATCCCTGGCGCGGGTGGATGAGGCAGGTGTTTTTGCCCACAAAACCAAGGCCCGCATCCTGCGCCCACGAGCGTTCGAGGACAGGGGCAGAATCGACGCTGACGCGCCCCAGTGTCGTGCGGCCGGTCTGTGCCCGCAGCCAGGCGTCGAGCGCAAACAGGCGCGGTTTCAGGGCGTCGTGGTAATCAATTCCCCAGGCGTAGCGGGCAAAGCGCCCGCGCGCCGGGTCGTGCAGCCGCGCCGGCTCTGGCACCGCAATGGCGTATGGGATGCCAACCACGATCACCGAGCGGGCCGCGGGCAGGCGGTGGCGAACGTCCAGACGCTGGTCGATGGCATCCGGACGCGCCAGGTAACCCATCTCACCGTGATAACCACGGTCCAACCAGCGCAGGTAGGCTGGTCCCTGGCTGGTTGAACCCGCCGGCGCGATGCCGACCAGGGTCAACCCCAGTGTATGCGCCTGGTCGCGCAGCCTGTGCGTGAGACTGGTCATGGTGGAGCATCCACGTGTGTCATGGAGATTCCAACACCGAATCGATTCCCGGGAACCGCCAGACCCATTGCGACGTCTGCCTCCTGATAAGCTGTTTGGAATTCATCGAACCAGTAAGGAAAATAACCCATGTCGCGACGAATCATCCTCGTGTCGGGCAGCCTGATCGTGCTGCTGACCATCATGGCCTGCCAGGTCGGTGGGCTGTTCAGCCCTGCGCCGACACCCACCATCGTCGCCACTCCAACCACGGCCCCGCTGGTGGTCACCACTGTGCCAGAGTCCGGCGACGGGCTGCCGGCCGACGGCACGGTCACTCTGACGCTGGACGAGGACGACGTCGAAGCCCTCGTTACGCAGCCCGAGGTTGCGCAGCAGTTCAGCGTCGAAAACCTGGACGTGACCTTCGACGACGGGATCATCGAACTGACCGCCGACCGCCTGGTCTATTCACCTCTGACCATCAACAACCTGGCGCTGACAGGCACCGTCACGGCAGTGGATGGCCGGCCGCGCCTGGACGTCACGCGCATTCAGCCCAACAATCTCGTCACCGCCGCGATTCCCGGCGTCCTGACCCGTCTGCTCGAAGCACGCACCGCCGGTTACTACGTCGAAGACATTGTGATCGACGACGGCACCATGACGATCCGCGTCAAACCGTAAATCCTGACTAGACCCCCTCGAATCGAGCCGTAAAATGGCGCAGCACGGGCGGCTGCCAGACGATGCGGTAGCCGCGCAGCGTCTCCTTCATCGCGGCCACGTAGGTGATCACTTCGGCGACGTAATCGACGTGGCTCTGGGTGTAGACGCGCCGCGGAAAAGCGAGGCGCACCAGTTCGAGGGCGGCTGGCTCTTCGGTGCCGTCGGCGTGCACGCGGCCAAACATGACGCTGCCAATCTCGACGGCACGGATACCGCCTTCCTGGTAGAGGGCCACGGCAAGGGCCTGTGCCGGATACTGTGAAGGCGGAATGTGCGACAACAGGCTGGCGGCATCGATGTACAGGGCATGGCCGCCCGTTGGCTTGACGTACGGCACGCCGGCGGCGTCGAGTTTTTCACCCAGGTAGGCAATCGAGCGCACGCGGTAGCGCAGGTAGTCCTCGTGCAGCACCTCCTTCAAGCCCACGGCAATCGCTTCCAGGTCATAACCGGCCAGTCCGCCGTAGGTTGGAAAACCTTCGGTCAGAATCAGTGTATTTTTGCAGCGCTGCGCCAGGTCGTCGTCGTTGAGCGCCAGAAAGCCACCGATGTTGGCCATGCCGTCCTTTTTGGCGCTCATCGTACAGCCATCGGCATAACTGAACAGCTCGCGGGCAATCTCGAGGACCGACTTATCCGCATAGCCGGGTTCGCGTTCCTTGATGAAGAAGGCGTTTTCGGCAAAACGGCAGGCATCGAGAAAAAATGGAACACCATGGGCGTGGCACAGGGCACCCACGGCGCGCACGTTGGCCATGCTGACGGGCTGGCCACCCCCGGAGTTGTTGGTGATGGTGAGCATCACCAGGGGCACCTGACCGGGCAGTGCCTCGTCCAGGACACGCTGCAGCGCCGCGAGATCCATATTTCCCTTGAACGGGGCGATCAGTGCCGGGTGGTGGGCATCGGCGCACGGCAGATCGAGCGCCTGGGCGCCGCGGTATTCGACGTTGGCGCGTGTCGTATCGAAATGGGTGTTGTTGGGTACCACGGTGCCCGGTGTGCAGACGTTGCCGAAGAGAATACGCTCGGCAGCACGTCCCTGGTGGGTTGGGATCACGTGTTTGAAGCCGGTGATCCCGCGTACCGACTCCTCGAAGCGGTAGAACGAGCGCGCGCCGGCGTAGCTCTCGTCACCCTGCATCATGCCAGCCCACTGGGCCGACGACATCGCACCGGTGCCCGAATCGGTCAACAGATCGATGAGCACGTCTTCGGCGCGGAGCAGGAAGAGATTGTACCCGGCGTTAGCCAGCGCCGTCGCACGCTGTTCGTGGGTCGTGAACTGGATCGGTTCGACGGCTTTGATACGAAAGGGTTCGATGATCGTCTGAAAATGCGGGTGCATGGTTCTCCTTCATGCTGCGATGGCATGATCCGGCGCGGTGACGTTGGAGGTGGGTCAATACAGGTACACAGGACAAGAATTGGGACAGCCGTGCCGTCCCAATTCTGATTGCATGAATTGACTGGCGTCCAGAAGCAGCTCAATCGTCGTAGCGATGGATGAACTCTTCCGCTTTTTCGACCAGGTCGCTGTTGCCGATGAAGAGCGGTGTGCGCTGGTGCAGCGTCGTGGGTTCGATGTCCAGAATCCGCTGGTGGCCATCGGAGGCGCGACCACCCGCCTGTTCCACGATGAAGGCCAGGGGTGCGCACTCGTACAGCAGGCGCAGCTTACCGCCGGGCTTTTTGGGGTCTTTGTTATCGGCTGGATAGTAGAAGATGCCCCCCTGCAGCAGATTACGGTGGAAATCTGCCACCATGGAACCGATGTAGCGCGCAGAGAGGCCCTGGTACCCGTCGTCCATGCCCTGGACGTAGTTCGTGTACCGCTGTACCCCTTCGGTCCAGTAGCGCTGATTGCTCTGGTTGACGCTGTAATACTTCGGCTTTTTGGGCAGGCGGATGTGGGGGTGCGACAGGAGAAACTCGCCGATAGCCGGGTCGAGGGTGAAACCATGCACACCCTGCCCGGTGGTATACACCATCATCGTGCTGGAGCCATAGATGATGTAGCCCGCCGCGACCAGGTTGCGTCCGGGCTGCAGTGCGTCTTCCAGCGTGCCGGGGGTGCCTTCGGGTGAGCGCCGCCGGTACACGGCAAAAATCGTGCCCACGCTGACGTTGACATCGATATTGGACGATCCGTCGAGCGGGTCGAACAGCAGGATGTACTTGCCCTTCGGAAAGCGGTCAGGAATTGGAATGATTTCGGGTTCTTCTTCGGACGCCATCGCTGCGAGCCGGCCCGTGTGGTCGGTGAGGCGGTAAATGGTGCGTTGGGCAAAAACGTCCAGTTTCTGCTGCTCTTCACCCTGGACGTTCTCCGAACCCGCCGAGCCGAGAATTTCGTTGAGCCCGGCGCGCATGGTGTGACTGGAGATGATTTTCCCCGCCAGGGCCATGTCGTACAGGATGCCGGTCAGAACGCCGGTTGCTTCGGGATGAACCTGCTGTTCCTCCAGGACATACCGCTCGATTGTTTTGATGATCATCGTTGATACAGTCTCCTACAAAGCCAGGGTTTGCGCATGGGGCACGTTGACGATCTCCAACAAGTCACTCAAAATGGCAAAGCCGGTTTCGAGCCGGCCGGCACCGGGTCCAACCAGGGTCACGGGACCCAGCAGGTCGGTGGTGTAGGTGATGGCGTTGGTCACGCCGCCGACATTGGCCAACGGATGGGTCAAGGGTAACGTCTGCGGCTGCACGCTGGCGCGCACGGTGCCATCCGCAGCCTTGCTGATGCGCCCTACCAGCTTCCATCGCTCTCCCCGCGCCTGGGCCTGGGCGATATCGGCGGGTGTCAGGCCGGTGATGCCCTGACGCGGCACGTCGCTGACCGCCAGGTTGGCACCCAGCAGCACATTGGCCAGGATGGCAACTTTGGCCAGACTGTCGAACCCTTCCACATCAGCGGTTGGGTCGGCCTCGGCGTAACCGAGCTGCTGTGCGGCGGCCAGGGCGCTTGCGTAGGTGTCACCGGCTTCCATGCGGGTCAGGATGTAGTTGGTGGTGCCGTTGAAGATACCCTGGATTTCGGCGATCTGGCAGCCAGCCAGGGCCTGTCGCGCCAGGCGGATGGCTGGCGTTCCACTCATGACCGTGCCCTCGAAGAGAAAACGGCGCCCCGCCGCCGCGGCGGCATCGTGCAGCTGGCGGTAGGCCAACGCCACCGGCCCTTTGTTGGTGAGCACGGCATTCTTCCCACTGGCAAAGGCCGCCAGGCAGTGATCGATCGCCGGCTGCCCGGTTTTGACGTCGGTCCAGCTGACTTCCACCACGGTGTCGGCATGGGCCGCGCGAATCGTCTGCAGGCTGTCCCATCCACGAATGACACCGTCCTGCGCCGGATAGTCGGACAGCGGCCGGCCGGCGCGCGTCAGTTCCAGCAGTTTGGTGCCGTCCAATCCGTCCGCGGCATACAGGCTGCCCTTGAGCAGGTCGCTGACCGCAGCCACCACGAAGCGCACGCCGTACCGGTTCTCCAGCTCGGCTGCGCGCGTCACCAGGATTTCGACTAATCCCTGGCCGACTGTTCCAAACCCAATTAATACGATCCTGTGTTCGATCACCTGACCTGGCTCCTTCGTATTATCCCTGGACACCGATCCTGCTCAGGTGGGCTGTGGTTCCGGCTGCAGAAAAATCACCACGCTGGCTTCACCGTGGCCCACCTGTGTTTCATAGTGCAAATCGAGCTTGTGGAGCAAATGAAACATGTGCATATTACTGGGTTGAATATAACCACGCAGCCGCTTGAATCCGGCACGCCGCGTCGCCTCGACAAGACACTCCAGCATGTACAACCCAAGCCCCTGGTTCTGATAGTCGTCGCGCACCACAACCGCCGATTCGGCTTCATCGGAATTGGCGATGCGGTGGGCGCGGGCAACCGCCACAAAATCGTCATGGCCCGTCTCATCCGTTATCACGGCCACCAGGGCAATACGGTTGACCTGGTCGACATCCAGCAGCTGCGCGAGGATGCGCTGCATCTGGGCATCCTGCAGGTGATCGAGCGCCACGTGAAAACGCTGGTAACGCGTATCTGGCGAGAGGTGCTCGGCCAGGTCGAGCAGCTGGGCACCTTCCGTTGGATGCAGAGGCCGGATCGTGACGTGGATACCAGCCCTGGTAGTAAAAGATTGCATGATTCTGAGTCCTGCCACGCGATATTGTGTCCACAGATCCCCTGCATGATACATCAAAACGTGCGATCACGCAACGTACAATACATCCATTAAATAACGCACTCTAAGCGCAGATTCTTGACATTTTTTGTGAAGCATGGTAAAATAGGCCAGCAATTCAAACCAGCGCAAGTTCAACCTGATGGCTGGCTTCGCTGTCCATGATCCGTCACTGCATCACCGGCGATGATCGCAGCCCGAGCCAATGATACCACCGTCATGCAGGCACCAGCACACGATTCTGTCCAATCCAATGCATGTCTTGAGGCCCCGGTTCGCCGCGTGTGACGTGGTTTGCCTCGCGTTGCCCGACACGATAGGAGTTGAGGTCCGGAATGACGTTCGAAGATGTGATCAATCCCGACGATCGTGAGGCGGCTGGCGACGTGACTTCTCCACCGGCGGAAGATGCCATTCCTTCCGCACCGCCGGAGGTTTCTGAAGTCCAGGCTGACTCCGATTCACGCCACGTGATCGACGCCGAACCTGTCGTGGCGGCGGAACCAGCCGCCGCTTCCGAGCCAACCGGCACCACTGAGCCTGTCGCAGCGGCGGAACCAGCCGCCGCTTCTGAACCAACCGGCATCCCCGAACCTGTCGCAGCGGCGGAACCAGCCGCCGCTTCTGAACCAACCGGCATCCCCGAACCTGTCGCAGCGGCGGAACCAACCGCTGCTTTCGAGCCAACCGGCATGCCCGAACCTGTCGCAGCGGCGGAACCAACCGCTGCTTCTGAACCGGCCGGCATGCCCGAACCTGTCGCAGCGGCGGAACCAACCGCTGCTTTCGAGCCAACCGGCATCCCCGAACCTGGTATAGCGGTGGAACCAGCCGCCACTTCCGAGCCAACCGGCATCCCCGAACCTGGTATAGCGGTGGAACCAGCCGCCGCTTCTGAACCAACCGACATCCCCGAACCGCAGAATGATACGGAAGCACCGGCTCACGATCGCGTCGCTGCCGATTGGGATCTGCAGCGCCTTGGCGTGGAGGCGGTCGCCGAGATCGAACTGGGGGATGGGATCGCGGTCATCGTACCGTCGGCGGCCTTGCCGGCGGATAATGTGGCGAGCGAGAAGCCCGCTTCCGGATCCAGTGCACTGGATGACGATTGGAGCCGTGCGCAAGCGCTCCTGGAATCGCAAGAAATCCTGGAAGCGCGTGTCACCGGTTACAACCAGGGCGGTCTGACGGTTGCCTTTGGCCGGCTTCGTGGTTTCGTACCCAACTCGCACCTGAGCATGGTACCACGTAACGCAACACCCGACCAGCACCAGGAAATCCTGAGTGTGCTGGTCGGCAAGATGATCCCGATCCGTGTCCTGGAGGTTCAACGCAAGCGGCGCCGGCTGCTGCTCTCGGAACGCCTGGCAGAACGGGCCTGGCGCGAAAGACAGCGTGAGGACCTCATCAACCAGCTGCACGTCGGTGACCGCGTGAGCGGGCGCGTGCGCAGCATCACGAACTTCGGTGTGTTCGTAGACCTTGGCGGCGCCGACGGTTTGATCCATCTCAGCGAACTGACCTGGCAGCGGGTCAAAAACCCACAAGAGGTGGTTGCGGTGGGTGAAGAGGTATCGGTCGAGATCATCCGGATCGAACCCGCGCGCGGGCGCATCGGGTTGAGCCGCCGGCGTGCCCTGCCCAACCCGTGGGACCGGATCGAGCAGCGCTACCGGCCCGGCCAACTTGTCACCGTGCAGATCACCAATATGGTCAGTTTTGGCGCATTTGCCCAGATCGAACCGGGTATCGAGGGATTGATCCATATTTCCGAACTCAGCGATGACTATATCGATCATCCGCGACAGGTGGTGCAGCGCGGGCAAGAATATACCGCACGCGTACTCGAGATCGATCATGACCACGAGCGCATCTCCCTGAGCCTCAAACAGGCGCCGCAGTGGCTGGTGGCACCCGCGGCTGCGCCTGTTATGGTCGGCACCGACGACCTGGACACGGAGCCGGATGACGCATGAACCCACGTCCAAAGTCAGCCAAAACAGGCCCCCCCATCACCAGACAGACACCAGAAGACAGCAAATCAGCACATCGACGTCGGCGCCACAGACTAGCAGCCACCAAAGAGACCGTCGTGGAGCCCGAGCCGACCCTCAGCAAGACGCAGGAGCCACAACCCGTAACTGAACCGTCGTTGTTCATTTACACGTACACCATCTGGAATCGTTTCCCCAGCGGTCGTGACAACTAACGTTGTGAGGACATGGCATGAACAAGAATGGGAAGCAGGTTGACGAGGTGCTTTTGGCACTGGTCAGAAAGGCTCGCCGGCAAGGCTTTCTGCTGCACGATGATATTCTCCGCGCCTTGCCCACAGTCGAGCACAATGTCGGACGCCTGGAATCATTGTACAACATCCTGGAAGAAGAGAACCTGGCGGTCTATGCGACCGAAGACGACATGCTCGAAGCCCTCGAACGCACGGCCGAACGGAATGGCCGCAGCGACAGCAGTGATGAGTCCCCCTACCACCTGCATGCATCACTGGGTGACATTACCGACCTCTATTTTCGCGAAATGAGCCAGGAACCGCTCCTGTCATCCGAAGAAGAGCTGGGATTGGCGCGCGCCATGGAAGCTGGCCGCCTGGCCAGTCAGCGCTTGCAGCGAGCGGTGCGCAACCACCCGGCCCACATCAGCCTGCTGCGACGCCGTATCGAGGAGGGCCAAAAGGCACGCGCCCACCTGATCCGCGCCAATACCCGCCTGGTCATCAGCATTGCCAAACGTTACGTGGGTCAGGGCGTACCGTTTCTGGACCTGATCCAGGAGGGCAACATGGGACTGATGCGGGCGGTGGATAAGTTCGACCATCATCGTGGCTATAAGTTCAGCACCTACGCCACGTGGTGGATTCGCCAGGCCATCAGCCGTGCCGTTGCCGACCAGGGTCGAACCATCCGCCTGCCGGTACACATGGGCGACAAGATCCGCGAGCTGTACCGCGCCTCACAGGCCATGGAGCAGGAGTTAGGACGATCGGGCACACCCGAGGAATTGGCGGTCATCCTGCGCACCACGCCCGAACGGGTACGCTGGATGCTGCGAGTGGCCCGCCACCCAGCTTCGTTGGAACAGCCGATCGGTGAAGACGAAGAGCGCGAATTGGGTGCCCTGATCGAAGACACCGAACTGGCCGCCCCACCCGAGGCCACCTCCGTGACCCTGCTGCGCGAGCGTTTGGAACAGGTGTTGACCACGTTGTCGCCGCGTGAGGCGCGCGTCCTGGCACTGCGCTACGGCTTGCAGAACGGTCACACCTACACACTGGAAGAAGTCGGTCAGAAATTCGGGCTGACCCGTGAGCGCATTCGGCAGATCGAGGCGCAGGCATTGAACCGGCTGCGTCACCCCTGCCGCAGCCGTATCCTGCGTGATTACCTCGACTGAGTCGCATGTGTTTGCCAAAGCCGGCCCGCTGTGCTAAACTAGGCCTCACCGGATGCCCCCGTAGCTCAGTGGATAGAGCAGCGGCCTCCGGAGCCGTGTGCGGGCGTTCGAGTCGCCCCGGGGGTACTAAGAGCCTATCCGAATAACTGCCCTCAGGCGCCTTATTGAGGCGAATATTGGGTTATTCGGATAGGCTCTAAAACATTGGGCTGCCCACAAGTTTTGTGGCAGCCCTTTTGTATGGCCGGAATTCGCCGCTCCGAAGGCGGTGGCGGTTGCACAGTTGCCATCTTTCCAAAAAGATGGCAACTGTGCAACCGCCACCATCAAATTCGACCAATAGAGCATGGGAAGTTATTCATTTACAAGCCCTTAATTGGTGCTCGACGCGGCGTAGGTGGTGCGCGGGCGGTAGGTGAGACGCGCCAGCACAATGCCAAACTCGTACAGCAGATACAGCGGAACCATCACAATCAGCATGTTGAACGGGTCCGGTGTCGGCGTAATCAGTGCAGCCAGCGCCGCGATCACCACGATCGCATAACGCCGGCGTTTGGCCAGGCCCTGCGGCGTCACGACGCCGACATAGGCCAGGAACGCGATGACCAACGGCGTCTCAAAACTCAACCCTACCCACAACAGAAAATTGAAGACAAAACTGATGTAGTAGTCGATCGAATACTGTGGCTCGATGAGGTCGCTCAAAAACGCGCTCAAATACGCCACAGAAAACGGCAGCATGATCAATGCCGAAAAAGCGACGCCTAACGCAAACAACCCGGTGGCCGCCGGCACAACGATCCGCAGGGCGCGACGCTCGCGGCCAGTCAACCCTGGGACGATGAACCTCAGGAGCTGGTACAGGATGACCGGCATCGCCAGGACGAGCCCCAAAATCAGCGCGACCTTAAAATAGACGATGACGTTTTCGGTGGGTCGCAGCGACTGCGGCCGTGCATCACCCATCGGCGCAATCAGCAGCTCCAAAAATTGCCGTGCAAATACCATGCCGAGAACGGAACCGGCGAGGACTGCCGCAACCACTTTGATCAACCGGTTGCGCAGCTCGACCAGGTGCCCCGTGATGGGCATCACACGATCCTGGCCATCAGCCTGGGTCATCTTGGTACGCTTTCACGGGAGAGGCAAGTGCCGGTGGCGCAATGGTGTTCTGCGCAGGGTCAGGTGCGTCGTCCGGTGCCCAATCGGTGCTGTTCGCCGGCACGGGGGTGATCGGTGCGGGTGACGAGTCAGCAGCGTTGGTGGCCGTGCCCTCGTTTGCGTCAGTTGTCGCCACCGCGGCGCTGCGGGTGGTTGTCGCTGCCGCGGTGGGCGCAGAGACCGTGCGCAGCGCCTGTTTGACGTCGCGCTGCACCTCATCCACCGGTTCCATGGCCCGTGCGATTTCCTCGCGATACGGCTCCACCATCCGCTGAAACTGGGATACGGCCTTTCCGAGTGCACGTGCCAGCTCGGGCAGCTTGTCCGGGCCGAGGAATATCAGCGCCACGGCCAGGACCACCATCAACTCCAACGGACCGATTCCAAATATGTTCATAGAATTGGCTCAGGCTCAATGACATAGACACGGATGTCGGCGGCACCGTACACTCCCGCAACGTGCGTCAACGCAACGTCGCGTGTGGCGGATGGCCCGCTGATCAACGACAGATCGGCATCGAAGGTGGGCAGCAGCGTTCCCGCGCGGCGCAAATGATCCAACCATACAGCCTGGGACGCAAAGAGGCGCGCCACTGGCAGCAGGATGACCACGCGGGGCGACCAGACGACGGCTGCTGCACTGCGCGGCACCGCCCAACGCAGGACAACCGTGCCTGAATCTGCCCAGGCCGCTTCGGCAACTGTCAGGCCAACGCCCACCAGCCTGGGTTGTTCGACGGCATCGTTGACGCGCGCTGGCTCAGTTTCCAATACGATGGTGTCGATATCAAGCATCCCCATGGCATCCAGCAGCCCGGGTATCGCTTCGTCGATGGCAGCCGACGCATAGACCTTGCCGGCCGTGGTGTGACGAATATGGGCCAGGATCGCCAGACGGCTTGCACCCGCGCCCGCCAATCGCTCGACGACCACGCCGTTGGCCTCGGCAGCCCGCATGAACCGGACCACCCACGTCGCACGGTCCTCGCGGCTTTCCTCAACGACCGCGCGCGGCAGCGCGGGTGGTTCGATGCTGGTGCGCGGCAAGCGCATCAGAATTTCGTCGCGTGCATCAGCCATCGACCGGCCTCGACGCCTGGCGCTGCGCCCAGCGTGCATGGAACGGTGTTCCAGCGGGCGGCGGCAGGTCACGGCTCGACGTCCAATGCAATAACCAGGGCGCCAACCACTTGCGCCGCGTACCCGGACCAGCCAGGGCGCGTCCCGCGGTGATCCAGCGAGCCAGGCTGGCGCGCTGGGCTGGGGTGTGGATTTGCCGGATGATTCGTCGCAAAACCAGCCGCTGCCACCGTGCGCGTGATGGCACGCGCCGCTGCCGGGCCTGCAGAAGCAGCGCAGGCAGGTCGATGCCGATGGGGCACGCCGCGCGGCAGGCACCGCACAAGGTGCTGGCGGCGGCGGCATCCCCGTGAACCGGTGGCAGCAGCCAGGCCGCGCCCACGGCACCCACGGGGCCCGGGTAACTCCAGGCGTAGGGTGCGCTGCCCACGCGACGGCTCACGGGACAGGCCGATACGCAGGCACCACAGCGGATACACGCCACGAGTTCAGCGGCTGCGCTGGCGAGGAGCGTACTGCGGCCGTTATCGAGCAAAATCAGGTGAAACTCGGTGCCGCTGTCCGGGCGGCTGCCACCCGCAAACAGGTCCAGGTGTGGCTGCTGCGTGCGCCCAAACGCGCTGCCCAGGTAGACCTGTTCGATGACCCGCCAGTCCTCGAAGGTTGGCACGACCTGTTCGATCCCCATGATCGCCACCTGCAGCGGGACCTGTGACGCCGCCAGGCGGGCGCCGGCCTGTTCGTCCATGACCACGAGAGTGCCCGTTTCGGCGATCGCAAAGTCGACGCCAACGAGGTGCAAACCGCTGTGTAACACAGCCTGGCGGACGCGACTGCGCACCACGTCCACGATCGCCTGGGCATTCAACAGAACTGGAACGTCCAGCTGGGTGTGGACCACGCGTGCCACGTCGTCGATGTGCCAGTTGGCGATACTTGCCAGGGGATGGGCAGGCCGTTGGTCGGCCAGATTGGCGAGGTAGTCGCCGACATGGGTGGGCTGCAGGCGCACGTTAGCCTGGTGCAGTGCGGTCGCCAGAGCAATCTCGTCGGCCAGAGTAGTCCGGCCCTGGACGGCCAGGGATACGCCTGAGGTCTGGGCCAGCTGCACAATGTAACGGGCAGCTTCATCACCATCACGTGCCCACGCCACCTTGCCGCCCCGCGCCATAATCGTATGTTCGAGCTGTTCCAGGTAACCCGCCAGGTTGTGCAGCGTCCGCAGCCGGATTGCGCGCGCCTCCGCCACCGCGGCCGACCAGGCCGGCGTATTGTGCACGTGAGCCAGGCGCGCCGCATCGAACACGTCGGCCGTGTGCAGCTGCGCGGCCGTACCTGCCGTCTGACGCAGCGTCTCACGTGTGCGCTCGCGAAAAGTGATGGGTACTCGCATAGTTTCGTATTTCGATCGTTCCAGGTTCCGGTCGTGTAGTATACCACGCTCACGGGATGGATGTCTAACACGAACGCAGCAAACACGCAGCACGAATGCTCTTGTGGGTGTCATCCATTTGTGCTATAATCGCCGTGAGTCGAGCGAATCGACTGCAGTCCAGCGCGGATGATGTCCGCAGGAGCAGAAATATGCCACAGTTTGGCGTTGCCGAGTTACTGATCCTTCTCGTCATCGTATTGATCTTTTTCGGCGTGGGCAAGTTACCCGAATTGGGCGGGGCCATTGGCAAAAGCCTGACCGAGTTCCGCCGTGCATCTCAGCCGGGTGAACCCAACGCGCCCAACAAACCAGAGGAAGAACCGACAGAGAAGAAGTGAATGCTGGTGAAATCCGACACATCCCGGATGAAGCAGGTGATTCAGGAGTTGGATGAAAATACTGACGTATAATATCCACCGCTGGAGCGGTCGTGACGGCCGCGTGGACCTCGAGCGCCTGGCCGAAGTGATTCGCCAGAGCGAAGCGGACGTTGTGTCGCTCAACGAGGTCATTCACCCGGTGCGGCGGCGCGGGCAGATCGAGCTGCCCCTGCGCGAACTGGCCAACCTCGTCGGCATGGATTGGGCCTTTGGTACCAGTGGGCGCCACATCGAAATCAGCGATTTCCGCGGCACCCTGGGCAACGCCATCCTGAGCCGGCTGGAATTTGTCGACGTGGTGAATCACATGTACCCCCGCCTGCCAGGTACCCAGCAACGCGCCCTGTTGGTAGCGCACCTCGATGTTCGCGAGCTGCAGCATCCGCTCACCTTCTGTTCGACCCACCTGGACCATGCGCTTGAACCGGTCCGCCTCCTGCAGATTCGGAGCGTGCTATCCCGCACACGCGACCTGGAATATCCGCACTTGATTGCCGGTGATTTCAATACGCATACCCCGCTGCGCCGCCGCTGGGTGCCGAGTGCGGTCAGTCAAATGCACAACGCGGGTTATGTTGACGTGTTCGAGGCGGTGGGGCGCGGCAGCGGTGCCACATTCCCGGCCCCCTACCCGATCTTCCGCATCGACTACGCCTTTGTCCCCGCGCGCTGGGCGGGACGATTGCTGCACGCCGAGGTCGTCAATACGCCACTGACCCGCCTCGCATCTGACCATTTTCCCCTGCTGCTCGAATGGGACCTGGCGTCGTGTTACGTGCACTGACCTACAACATCCACCGGTGGCGCGGCAACGATGAACGCGTCGATGTCGGGCGCGTGGCGGACATCATCGCGGCCAGCGCCGCCGACATCATCACGCTGAATGAAGTGCTGCACCCGCTCGATGTGGCAGGCGCAGCACAACCGGCGCTGACGCGCCTGGCAGAACACCTCCAGATGCAGTTTGTCTTTGCCCCAACGATTCCGCCAGGGCCGTTCGATCAGCCAGCCACGGCGTATGGAAACGCGCTGCTCAGCCGCTACCCTGTGCTGGCCTACGCCAGTCACCGCCTGACGACCCCAGCCGACCACGAGCCACGCGGTCTGCTCGAAGCGCGCGTGCAGCTGGCCGCCAGCCGCACGTTGACCGTGTACGGAACACACCTGGACCACAAACGCGAATCGGTTCGCCTGGCCCAGGTCCAGGCCCTCCTCCTGTGGACCAGCCGTGATCGCAGCCGTCCCCATCTCCTGATGGGAGATTTCAACACCGTGTCTCCCACTGACTATGCCGAGGATGCGGCCGGCCTGCGCGAACTGCAGGCCCACCCCGACCTGGCACGCCTGGTCGCTGAAGGGCTGCACGTCGTGCCGCGTTTGTCCAAGGCAGGCTACGACGACTGTTTTGGCCTGGCCGGCACCGGCCCACGGGCCACCTTCACCACCGACAACGAACTGGCACGTATCGATTTCTGTTTCGCCGCCGGCTCGTTGACGCAGCGCGTTATGGCTTGCCAGCGTCTGGACAGCGACCTCGTGCGCCTGGCCTCCGATCACTTCCCACTGCTCACCACTTTCGACACGCCATTCTAGCCCGTACCCCGTCGATCCGGGCATTTTTTGCCCCGACACACCGGCATGCTCTCAAATTCACAAAAGGGGCTTGACAAGTTGTGACACCCGTGCTATAATCGCCATGACGCGTTGCGTCACAGATCAAGTGAATCGGGGATACGCGCAGGATGGTAACGCTGGTATCACGGCGTGGGCTTGCTGTGTCGGTCCCAACACGAAAATACAGGAGATTCAATCATGGCAGAAGTCAAAATTCTTGAGAATACGAAAAAGATGACCGAAACCGCATACACCGATGTCAAGAACGGCGGGCACAAGGTCATGTTGGTTGGCCTTGGCACCATGGGTATGGCGCAGGACACCCTGCAGGACCTGTACAAGCGGACCTCCAGCTGGTACGAGAAGTCGGTCGAACGTGGCGCTGAAGTCGAAAAGCGTTTCCGTCACGATGCCGATGAACTGTGGACCGAGGGCCGCAAGCGCTTCGAAAGCACCGAATCAGAGCTCGAAGCCCAGGTCAAAAAAGTGGTCGACCGGCTGAAGGTGCCGAACCAGGAGGACATCAAGGGTCTCACCAAAAACATCGAAGACGTCGAAGTGCGCGTCGAGAATTTCGTACGCAATGTGCTGAAGATCGAGCCCAAGAAGGTGACTGAGCAGGTCGCGACCATCGAAGCCAAGGTCGAAGAGACCGTGCAGGCGATCGTGGCACTGCCGTTCGAAGACTACGCTGATCTGACCGCCAAGGAGATCAACCAGCGCATGGGGGACATGAACCTCGGCGAGCTGCGTAAGGTTCTCGACTACGAAACAGCGCACGAGAATCGCGTGACCGTCATCCGTGAAATCAACCGCCGGCTCGAGGCCATGCCGGTCGGCAACTACGACGATCTGACGGTGGACGAGATCACGCAAAAGCTCGACGATTTCGACGAAACACAGCTGACCGTCATTGCCCAGTACGAACGGACACACAGCAGCCGCGTGGGTGTTCTGGAGTACATCGAGAAGCGGCTGCGTAAACTGGAGCTGATGGGCGCCTAAGCGTCTGCAGCCAGCGCAGAACGCTGCTACGTGCCGCGGGAGTGCGGACGCCAAGGCGTCTCGCACTCCCTTTTTGTTTTGACAGTGTTCGCGGGCTGTGTTATACTCAGGCCCGGCTGGGTCCATAGCTCAATTGGTAGAGCAGCTGACTTTTAATCAGCGGGTCGCAGGTTCGATTCCTGCTGGACTCACCATCGAAGGGAAACGGGTGGTCGTGACCACCCGTTTGCCTTATTTTCAAGTAACCGTGCCCTTGCAGCCCAGCCGGTGTGCGGGGTCCATGGAGGAAGCTGGTTGGAAGCCTGGATTGCGCAACACGTGGTACCCGTGTTGGAACAACTATTCGATACGATTGGCTGGTTTGGGGTCGTGGTCATCATGGCCCTCGAGAGCGCCAACATTCCCATTCCCAGCGAAGTGACGATGCCCCTCGCTGGCTGGTTACTCGTGCCCGACACGGCGACGTGGGCGCAGGCCGCCTTGATGGCTGGTTTCTACGGTGCGCTCGGCTGTACCATCGGCTCGGTCATCTCGTACGGTCTTGGTTATTGGGGCGGCCGCCCGCTGGTCGAACGCTACGGCAAATACATCCTCGTCGACCCCGAAGACATCGACCGCTTCGATCATTGGTTTCAGCGTTGGGGTGACTACGTCTCGTTTTTCTCACGCCTGCTGCCTGTGGTACGCACGTTCATTTCGTTCCCGGCGGGCGTGTTCAAGATTCCTTTTGCCAAATTCACCGTGTTGACTTTCCTGGGTTCGTTCCTCTGGTGCGCCGCTCTGGGTCTGGTTGGCTTCTTCTGGGGAGACCACTGGGAACAGATTCTGGGCATCATGGGGCCTTTCAAGTACCCCATCGTGATCATCGCCGTGGCTGGCCTGGTTTGGTACGTCTGGCATCATCTGACCGGACCCAGCCGGCGGGCAGCCCGCCGGCTCAAAGCAGCTGAATCGGTCGAGGAATAACCTGTAGTCAACCGACGGCGACGGTGGCAAAACCGGCGACCTGCAGACTCTGATCGGTAAAAAACAGCACGCGCAGGTCCAGCCGCAGCATGACCCCGTCCGCCAGCCGGCCCGTCCACGTCACTGAGTCGGCCACCTGGCGATAGGGAAAGTCGCCGGGTGGCAAACCACCGATGCGTGCGCCCTGCTCACCCTGTCCCTCGTACGTGTACAACGTGCCCGGAATACGTTCCCCCTGTTTGACGTTGTACGTCACCGGCAGGCGGTAAACGATCGCCGGGTCCTCCGGAAACGGCGCGCTGCCCGGCTGCACATTCTGCACATCGAGGGTGGCGGTGCCCGCCAGCTGCACCACCTCCGGCCGGATCACGGCGACGCGCAACCCCAAATCGGCAGCCAGATTCGAACCCAAACTGCCCTTCCAGTTCACCGAATCACCCACCTTTTTGATGGCCCGTTGATCGCCGATCAGAAACTCGGCGCCCTCCGGCGTGCTCTGCACGTACCGAATACTCGTCCCCGGCATCGACGCACCGGCGGCGATACGCTCCTCAGTCGGTCCGCGGTACACTAACGTGCCCTCCGGCACACCACCACAAGCCGTCAGGAGTACCAGACTGAGCAGCAGCAGCGCAGGCCACAGTCGTTTTGGAATTGTGTATCGTGAAATCAACATCGGACCTCTCCTGTACCGCCACGTTGCGCGGCTGCGCAGCCACACGAATCAAACCGCGTCGACGCGCGTGGTGTCTGCGTCTCGCACGGGCGTTTTTCCCAAACGCACACTCAAATAGCCAAACAAGCCGCTGTTGATGATGAACAGACCGATCAACACAAGGGCGAACAACGCACCGCCGGCCATGACCAGGGCGCTCGTGGCATCCACGGCAAGCACCGACAGCAAGGTCTTCAGACCGCTGGCACCGCTCCAAATCCCCTGCAAAACCACACCCACGCCAAAGTAGGCCAGCCAGCGCCAGCGACGTGTGCCCGACATCCAGGCATACCACCCCAAACCGAGAAGTCCACCCGTCAGGGCATGGACCAGGGCCGTTCCCACCCGCAGCGTCATCGGGCCGCCCCAATCCGGCAGCACGGTGAGGCTGCTGATCACGTTACCGGTCAGGGCAAAACCAGCACCGCAGGCCACACCCCACAAATAGGCTTCCATCCGCGTAGGGCGTTTGCGGGTTTGACCCACCAGGACAAGTGAGATCGCCTTGCTGGCCTCCTCGATCAGCGGTATGCCCACCATGCGCGCGGCACCGGCCGCCACCAGGATGAGCGGCGAACCGAACAGGGTTTGGATGACCGTTGGATCCTGCAGTAGTTCGGGGGAACGCAGGCTGCCAAACAACATCCCGATCCGCTCCAAACCACCCGGCGCCAACGACAACAAGATACCGACCAGGGCCAACAGCGCCGCCAGCACCAGCGCCTCGATGAGCACCGAAAGCACGGTGGCGATGAGCATGCCCCCGGCTACCTGTATCGCCACATCCTGCACCGGCATCGGCAGGCGGCGGCGGTCGATCAAATAGGCCGCCAGGGCGACAAAAAAGAGGGGAGGTATGACTGCCACCAGCACGTGGAGGGGTGGAAAGAGCCACGGCGCCACACCCAAACGCAGCACGACGACTCCTAATACCAACACCACCACAAACGATACCAACAGCCAGAGCGGATGCGGTGGCCGCGCCCGCGGTGAAGGCCGGCCCACGTAGCCGCTCCAGCCCACCCACAGCATCACCAGACCACCGCCAATGGTGATGGCCATCAGCGAGGCAGCGATCGTATTCACCTGCAAGAGATCGTATTGGGCATCCGCTGCCACAATCGGCAGTCCCAGGTAAAACAGCCCGGCCAGCACGCCAAAGACGGCGTAACCGAGCCCCAACATGATGAATACGATGTTGAGCAAACGTCGCATGCGCTGCGCCTCCCGTTGGGGTATGTTAGCGCAAGCGGGGGGGGCTGTCAATTGGGGGGAGGGAGTAGGGAGTAGGGAGTACGGAGTAGGGAGTACGGAGTAGGGAGTAGGGAGTAGGGAGTAGGAGTACCGTCCTACTCGTACTCGTACTCCGTACTCCGTAGTACGGATATCGCATGGCGATTTCTGTGCGGAGCGAGGAGTTTTTGGGGTGGGGTGAAACCGGTGGGGGGTGGTGTTCGTCTTGTTGTTGGTGGGTGTGATTTGAGGATGACGGTACGGTGGGATGCGAGCCTTTTTGGTGGGTGTGGTGTTGGGGAGAGCCGTAGGGTGTAGTTTGAGGGTGTGCTGCGAGCCTTTTGGGTGTGTGGGTGTGGTGTTGGGGGAGAGCCGTTGGGTGTGATTTGAAGGGTGTGCTGCGAGCCTTTTGGGTGTGTGGGTGTGGTGTTGGGGGAGAGCCGTTGGGTGTGATTTGAAGGGTGTGCTGCGAGCCTTTTTGGTGAGCGGGTGTGGTGTTGGGGAGCGTCAGGTGTCGCGGAGGAAGCAGAGGATGGCGTTGCTGATGCCCCAGGCCAGACGGTCCTGATTGCGGGTCAGCACCGAGCGGTCGCCGCCCAGGAAGCCGAGTTCGAGGATGACGGCCGGGGTGCCCCCGTCGATGTGGTTGAAGGCATAGTACTGGGTCATGTTGTGGGTGACGGTGCTGAGATGTTGGGGCAGGCCGCTGGCACGACCGTATTCCTGGTAGACGCAGCGCAGATACTTGTCTTCCGTCAGCGGCTGCTCACTCGCGAGGGCACGCGCCGCCTTGAATCCACTGAGCTCGACGCACGAATCGGCGTGAATGGAGAGGAGGGCGTCGGCCTGGTAGCCCTCCAGGCGGGCATCTTTCTCCGCCAGCAGGTCAACGTTCGCCCCCGCGGCCTGCAGGCGTGCAGTCACGCGTCGCGCCACGGCCTGGGTGATCTCGGTTTCCTGGAGACCATCCGGACACACGGCACCAGAGTCATAGTTCATGTGTCCGGCCAGGATTCCGATCATTTTGCCCTGCGCTGCCGGATCGGAAAACTGCGGGGGCACAACGTCGAGACCCAGGGCGGGCAGCCGCAGCCCGTCGGGGCTCATGGTTTGCCAGGCAAACCAAAGCCCGCCGGCCATGACAACGATGGCCAGCAGGAGCGAGGTGCGCTCAAGACGATAGACGGTACGACGTCGCATGCACTGTGTTGGGCCAGATGATGACGGGTCCGATCGACCCGTTCCCGAGCAAAAGCTGCAGTTATCTTAACGGTTTTTCGGGCATCCGTCAATTTGCTGTAGCACCGAGTATTTGACAAACCCCCGTGCGGGAAGTATATTGGCGCCCAGGGAGAGACGCATCCACAACATGACAGGTTCGGTAGAATTAGGACAATGGCTGCGCACTGCCCGCGAGGCCAAGGACCTGAGTTTGAATCAGGTCGAAGCGGCCACGCGCATTCGGCAAAAATACCTGGCCGCTCTGGAGTCTGGAGACTGGGAAGAGCTGCCCGGCGAAGTGGCTGGTCGCGGTTTTTTGCGTAACTATGCCACATTCCTGGGTCTCGATCCCGCTGAGGCCCTGATTCGTTTGGGTGCACCCTCCGCAGACACCGACCCAGTGGCACGCACGACCGAGGCCGTCAACGGTCCGCGCGCGGTCGATTACCGCCCAATGGACCTCGATTTGTGGGAAGACCGGACCCGCAGTATGCGTTGGGTGGGCATCGGTCTCATTGCCGGTGTCCTTCTGATTCTCGGTTTGACCGGCGGATGGTTGTGGTCGACGAATCCCCAGTTTTTGGCCGGTCTGTTTGCCGCACCGGCGCCGGCACCCACCCTGGAGCCGGTCGCTGAGAGTGCCACCGCTACGGTAACTGCGGCACCAACCACTGCATTCCGAATCACCGCCACACCCTCGTCGGCGATCTTCACCCTGCCTACCCCGACCCCAACAGCCACCCGCGTCTCGACGCGCCAGCCGACACCCACACCACCATCGCTGCCGCAGTTGATCGAACTCGTGGCCGATGCCCGCCAGCGCGCCTGGATGCGCGTCACCACGGATGGTGCGGTCGTGTTCGAACAGATCCTGGAGGCAGGCGCACAAGAGACCTGGCAGGCGCAGCAGAACCTGGTCGTGCGCACGGGCAACGCCGGCGGCATCGAAGTGACGGTCAACGGTGAAGTCCAGGGTGCGTTGGGAAACTTCGGCGCGATCGAAGAATGCAGCTGGACGTTGGCCGATAACCAGGTCACGCGCGAGTGCACCAGTGACGCCGCACAAACGACGACGCCAGCCGTCGCGGCCACGCGATCACCCACCCCCACGCCCATCACCCAACCCTGACCCATGGCGACACGATCCAAACCACAGGCAACCCGACCACCCCCGCGGTACTATTTGCTCACCCTCGGCTGCCCCAAGAACCAGGTGGACAGCGAAGGCATGGCGATGCTGCTCGCCCAGCGCGGCTACGGCTCGACCGCCACGCCCGCTGAGGCCGACGTGTTGATCGTCAATACCTGCGGTTTCCTGGAAGCCGCCAAAGAAGAATCGATCGCTGTACTCAAGGAGCTGGGACGCCACAAACGACGTGACCAATTCCTGATCGCTGCCGGCTGCCTGGCACAGCGCAACGGTGAGGAAATCGCCCGCCGCGTGCCGCGTGTCGACGGCCTGCTGGGCACACGGCGCTGGATGGAGGTGGTGCAGCTGGTCGAAGGACTGCGCGGCGGCCGCGCCGCCCGCCAGACCGGACGTTACACACTCCTCGGTGACCCCGAGATCGAGCAGCCATTGGCTACGCCGCGACCCCCAGTGGTGGCAGGCAGTGCCTATCTCAAGATCAGCGACGGCTGCAACGCACCCTGCGCCTTCTGTTCGATTCCTACCTTCAAGGGAAAACTGCACAGCCGGTCGTTTGCCGGTGTGGTCAGCGAAGCCGAGGCCCTGGCGGCCGGCGGCGCGCACGAGCTGGTGGTCATTGCCCAGGACACCACCGACTTCGGCCGTGATCGGGGTGAACCGCAAAGTCTGCCGCGGCTGCTCAGCGCCATCAGCCAGCGAACGCCAACCCTGCGCTGGCTGCGTCTCATGTACGCCTATCCCGGCCACGTCAGCGACGAACTCATCGAGGTCATGGCGACAACCCCGCAGATCGTACACTACCTTGACATGCCGCTCCAGCACGGCCACCCCGATACGCTGCGCCGCATGCGCCGGCCAAGCAGTATCGAGTGGGTCGACAAAACGATCAGCAAACTGCGCAGCGCCATGCCCGACATCGCCCTGCGCTCGACCTTCATCACCGGATTTCCCGGCGAGACAGCAGAGGAGTTTGCCGGCCTGCTGGACTTCATTCGAGCCATGCAGTTCGATAAATTGGGCGTGTTTACCTTCAGCCCCGAACCGGGCACACCGGCGGCCGACCTGCCCGACCAGATCGACGAAGATACCAAAGAAGAACGGCGCGCCCAGGTCATGGCCGTGCAGCAGCAGATATCGCTGGCGCGCAACCAGGCCCAGACTGGTCGCGTGCTGGACGTGCTCGTCGAAGGAACCGACAACGGGTATACGACCGGCCGCAGCTATCGTGATGCACCCGAGGTCGACGGCCTGGTGTTGTTTCCGGGTCACTTTCCGGTGGGAGACATGGTGCGGGTCCGTATCAACGGGGCGCTCGAATACGACCTGGTGGGTGACGTCGTCACCGACATCGGGTGGGCCGTGATGCCCTAATCCCCAAGCAGGCGCGCCCAGAATCCGCGGTGGGTGGTGGACTCGCTCGCCGGCCGCGCCGCCGGTGGACGCAAACGTGCCTGCAAACGCTGCAGCTGATCCAACAACGTGTTGACCGCCGCTTCCACCGCCTGCAGGCGTGCCTCGACCGCATCGCGACGTGCCTCATCGCGCCGCCGCAGCTCGGTCAGGTCGCGCTCAAGGCCCAACATGCGGTCGCGCAGCTTCTGATTGTCCGCCTTCAGGCTGAAATTGTCCTGGATCAGGACGCCAATCAGGTCACGATTCGACTGCTGGCTGTTCAAGATGGCGCGCTGCGCGTCCGCCAGGGTTTGCAGCCAGGCGGACGCACTCATCTCGTCGGTCAGCACGGTGTTGGGGACGACCTGGGGTGTCAGTGGGGACGGTTCGTCTGCCGCCTCCCCCACCGCCACGTCGCCGGCCGTTTCGAGTTCTGCCATATCAGTCTTTCAGGCGATAGGTGGCATCCACCACGTTGCCTTCCGGCGGGGGCTGTGTCCAACCTGCGCTGGCGGGCGTCTCGTCCGACGTGACCGGAGTCCGGTACTGCGTTACCACGTCTTTCGGTGCCAACATCACGAACAGGCGAATGGCCACCAGGACAACCGCCAGATCGTCCAGCTGTCCCAGACCCGGTATGAAGTCCGGCAGAAAATCGACCGGAAAGATAAAGTAGGCCAGAACGAGCAGCGGCAGCAGCAGTTTGTTGAGCGCCGGTACCCGCCCGTCGAGAAACAGCTTCCATGCCAGGCCAAACTGGTCGAACAACTGGGACAGTATCCCTGTTCGATCCGATGCGGAATTCATTTGATTCATCGTTTTGCCCCCGATCACGACCGCGACTGGTTCGCAGCCATGCCCTATTGTAATGCCAATTGCGGCTTATGCCAAGCAACCTGCCATACATTTGATACGCAAAATCGCCGGAATTGTTGCAGCCATGTTGACCCTTCAGCAAATGCTTCTTGACTATCCCATGACGCTCCTGCGGGCGATTGCCAGCGTGCGCGGCGTGAGTCTGTCGGCGGTCACGCAGCTCGACATGGTCGAGGAGCTGGCGGTGGCCCTGGCCGACCCCGCCGGCATCGTCGAAGCGGTCGAGACCTGTACGGCGGAGGTTCAGGAGGTTCTGCAGGAGCTGGTGGCAGCCAACGGGCAGATCAATGTGCCCGCCTTTGCCCGTCTGGCGGGCGAGGTGCGTCAGGGTGGCCCCAACTGGCTGGTACGCGAACAACCCTGGCTGGCCCCACAGAATCCGGCCGAGATGCTTTGGTATCGCGGCCTGGTAGGCCGTACCTTTGCCACCGTGGCGGGTGACCTGGCCGAATTCTTCTTCGTACCGCTCGATGTGCTGCCCTGGCTGCCGGTGACCGCCAGGCGCCGCGCGGCGCTGCCCGTGCAGCCCGCCGGAGAACCCACCGTGGTGCACCGCGCAGGCCGCGACCTGGTGGTGGACATGGTCAGCCTGCTCAGCATCGTGGCCAACGACACGGTGGCGGTGACCGGTGCCGGGTTGTGGTCACGAACGGCGCTGCGCCGGCTCAACCAGCAGCTGCTGCAGCCGCAAACGGACGCCCTGCTCGACCAGGTAGGGCATCCCGAAAGCGGCGACTACGTCAGTTTCCTGATCAAACTGGCCGAAACGCTGGCCTGGCTGCACCAGGATGCTGGGCATGTGCGTCTCGATGCCGCGGCGGTGCGGGCCTGGCTGGAAGGAACTGGTGCGCAGCAACAGCTGGATTTGTGGCAGGGCTGGCTGGCGTCGGCCGAATGGAATGATCTGCTGCGTACACCCACCCTGCGCTGCGAGGGCAGCGGTTGGCACAACGACCCGGTGGCCACGCGCCGCCGCTTCGTGCAGGACCTGGCGGGCGCACCGCCCGGCACGTGGTACGCCACCGCCGGCATGATCGATGCCCTGCATGACTACGACCCCGACTTCCAACGCGCCGACGGCGTCTACACGACCTGGTACATACGGCGTGCCGATGAATCGAACTACCTCCTGGGTTTCGAGCATTGGACCGCTGTCGAAGGGGCGCTCATCACTTACCTGCTGGCTGGCCCGCTGCACTGGTTGGGTGCCGTGGATCTGGGTGACCCCAGCATGGGGATCGCCGCGCGTGCCATCCGCATCACCACGGCGGGTGCGGCCTGGCTGCGTCACGAGCCGGCGCCGCCGGCCCCGCCGGCACCCGTGCTCCGAGTCACACCTGACTTTCGCATCTCTCTTGCGCACACGACCGCCGCCATGGATCGTTTCCGCGTCGCACGGTTTGCCGCCTGGGAGGCCAGTCAGCCCGAGTTCCGCTACCGCATCACGCAGACCACGCTGCGCCGTGCCGTGGACGCCGGCATTACCGTGGCGCGCATCCTCGAATTCCTGCGTCACGCAACCCACAACCAAGTCCCAGATAACGTGGCGCGCGCGTTGGAACGGTGGTAATACCTCGCCACCGTTCACTGCCAACAATTGGATCGGCCACCTATTTGCCGCTATAATAGGGGTCTATCCGAAACCCAGCGGATGTGTTTCATTTGCCAGGAAATGGCAGGGAATAAAAGGAACCCATGGTTTTTGTTCAATTCGTACCGTTTATTGTGATCTTGTTGCTGGCCAACTTCGCCGAACGCCGCGGTGAGCCGTTGTTCCGTGTGTTGACCTACCTGGCGCTGGCGGTGATCAACCTGGCCTTGATTTTTTTCGGCGTTCTGGCGCTCGCGGCTGGACTTGTGCTGGCAAATACGCAGGAGAACGTGATGGCCACGATGCCCATCCAACCGCAGTGGCTGCCGCTCGGGTTCTGGCTCATCGTCACCGGTGTGTTGAGTTTCGTGCCGTTCGTTCCCGTCGTGCGGCATGCCATCGCCCGCGTCCTGCCGATTGCACCTGCGTCGATGGTCAACGTCACTGCGCTGGTTTTTGCCATCTACCTCCTCGGCATGACACCGGTGCAGCTTGCTCTGCTGGGTGACCTGGAGAACCTGGCTAACCTCGAATCCGTGTTGGGTACGAGCGAACTGTGGCAGCAGGGCGCCGCCTTCATCTTGATGGGGTTGATTGGGGTGGGACTGTGGATCCGGCGGCCGGCCGATGCAGTGGCCGACCGTCTGGGACTGGCGTGGCCTACGCTGCGCCAATGGGCAGCGGTTATTGGTATCACCATCGGGTTCGTACTGCTCGATGCGGCGCTGGCCTTCGTCTGGCTGCAAATCGACCCCGCCGGGTTCGAACGCATTGGCCGGATTACCGAGTCCATGTTCGGCGGGCTCATGTCACCGTTGGGTGCGCTGACGATTGGGCTGGCGGCGGGCCTGGGTGAGGAGATCATCTTCCGCGGGGCCTTGCAGCCGCGGTTTGGCCTGTGGCTGACGACTTTTCTTTTTGCGATTTCTCACCTGCAGTACGGCATCTCGCCCGCGTTCGTACAGGTGTTTTTGTTGGGTCTGATGTTAGGTTACGTGCGCATCCGCGGCAACCTGACGATGAGCATCGCCATTCATACGCTCTACAATACGACCCTCGTGGCTTTGGCAGTGCTGGGCGCGACGGCAACGTAAACCATGTCGGACCTGGCGGAGAAACTGGCACGCCTGCGCGGCATCAGCGGATTGGTGCGCGGTACGGCGGCGTTGGACGAACGACCCGCCGCCCCGGCAACAGCACCCCACCGCCGTGCACGCGGTGTCGAGGCGCTGCTGGACGGTCAGGTGGTGGAAACGCCGCACGGCGCCTGTTTCGTGCGCGAGGTGGCCTATGCGGGCACGACCGTGCGCAGCCGTTACGCCCTGGGGGACTGCCTGGCCCAGCGCGTGGATGGACTGGCGGCGCTGTATCCCGACGCCCACCTCGAGTCCTTCGATTTCTCCAAAGCTGTCTTTCTCGACACCGAAACCAGCGGCCTGGCCGGCGGCGCCGGCACCTACGCCTTCATGGTCGGCGTGGGCACTTTCGAAAACCGGCCGGCCACTGCGCGCCAACCGGCTGACGACTCGCCGGCAGCGAACGTCGGCCTCGAACCGCACTTCGTCGTACGCCAGTTCTTCATGCGTCATGAAGGCGAAGAACGCGCCCTACTGCACGCCCTGGCCGACCTCCTGGACCGGCACGCGGCGATGGTCACCTTCAACGGCCGCGCCTTCGACTTACCGCTGTTGACCAACCGTTTCATCATGCAGCGCCAGCCGCCGCGCCTGAGCGATGCGCCGCACCTGGATTTGCTGCACCCGGCGCGGCGGCTTTGGCGCAGCCGGCTGGCTTCGTGCGCATTGGGTAACCTGGAGGTCGAGGTCCTCGGCCTGCAGCGTGACCAGGCCGACGTGCCGGGCTGGCTGATACCCAACCTGTACTTTCAATACCTGCAGACCGGCGACGCCAGCGAGCTCGTCGGCGTGTTCTACCACAACCACGAAGACATCCTCTCCATGGTCACCCTGGCCACGCATCTCGCACGCCTCTTCGCCGATCCCTGGCAGGAGGAGACCCTGCACGCCGTCGACGTGGCCGCGCTGGCCTGGAGCTACGACCAGGCCGGGCGCGTCGGCGATGCCGAGCGCGCCTACCAGCATGCCCTGGCCCACACACTTCCAGACGACATCGCCCGCGTCACCTACAGCCGCTACGGGCAGTTCCTCAAGCGCCAGGTGCGTTACGAGGACGCCGCGGCCATCTGGCAGACGTGGATTACGCGCGTCGGCGGGTCCGAGGTCGATCCGTACGTCGAACTGGCGAAGTACTACGAGTGGCACGCACCCGACCTGGAGGCGGCACTGATGTGGACGCGCTGGGCGGAACACGAGGTGCGCGGCTGGCGGCCGTCGCCGGCGCGGCGTGCTGTGCTGGCCGAGCTCGATCACCGCGCGGCGCGGCTGCAGCGTAAGCTGGGGGCGTAGCTGGCGGTTTTTTACCACAAAGAACACAGAAGGCACAAAGATTTTTTGTTTTTCAGAGCACGGCACCGCTACGAGTACGAGTACGAGTGCCATCCTACTCGTACTTGTACTCGTACTCGTACTCGTACTCGTACTCGATCATTGCCGCAGATCTGAGTACTACTGGGTCATCTGCAACGGCTGCGGCAACGATCGAGTGCACTCGATGGGTATGCTCAAGCCAAGTGACCGGGTAGTACGAGTACGAGTACCGTTGCACTGAGTACGAGTACGAGTGCCATCCTACTCGTACTTGTACTCGTACTCGTACTCGTTTATCGATCGTTGCCGCAAATCTGAGTATTAGTGGGTCACTTTATGGCGCCAACGCAGCACAGAATGCATCGAGGTTGCCGGAGTGACCGTGGTCGGGATTGATTACAAACACAGCGTTTGGGTGGTTTGCCCAATCAATACGGCCAGCGCTGAAGAATGTACCCCCGTCCGGAAGCGGAACCCTCGCTGAAACCCCGCTGGTGTAAATCTGCGTGGGATTACCGCTGCTGTCATAGAACATCTGGCCGTTGAACGGATATGGGAGACTCACAAGTGTCTTGCCATTCGCCGAGAAAGTGTCTTGTTCGACGAGATGCCATTGAGACCTCACCAACGTCCCGCTGTTGTCAGAGAAGAACGTTGCGGCAACATTGGCGGTAGCATCGACGTGGACCGTAAACGTACATACGTCGATCAGGTCGCCTTCGATCGTGTACACAAACTGAGAATGCACTGGCGGGCCGGCCGCGGCGGGTGACACCAGGGCGGCGGTGGCCAGCGCGACAACGGTGAGGATCGTGAGCCACCTCAAAGGGAGATGACGTCGAAAAGAGCGTGGCGATTGCATACGAGGCTCCTTTTTTGAAGGGTGTGAAATAGAGTTTGACCGTGCCAACTGCCTGTTTCGGGTGGTTATCGGCAAATTCTGGCGAATGATACCTCCTTTCGACGGTCGCCAAGACCGATTACGGTTTACATCTGAGGACACTGACCTGGCCAGGGTCTGGTGTGATGCATCCTTTCCGCGATCGATCCGACGGGGGTTCTTTGAGTCTACTTTCGCGTCTTTTTTTTGCGTATGATTTCTGTCATACGGCGCCAGTTCGTAAGTTGACCGTTAATGCCTGACGCGTCATGGCGGCAGGGTTCGTTTCCACCCTCGACGAACACGCCCGCGTGGCGGCAGGTTCCCCGTGCGTTCGCTGCGTCAATCCCTTTCGCAGGTTTGCCCCGCATATCAAAGCATGTTAGAATGAAACCATATCGCAATGCGTCATCCTGCGCATGCCATTCAGCAAAAACCGTTCAAGGAGGGTTCACAGACGATGTCCTACATGTTTGCCAGCGAGGAATGGGTCAACGATTTTCAAGCGCACATCAACAGCAGCACCGACTATGCCGAGGCGGCGTCGACCTGGGAGGGCGACTTCTATTTCGTCGTCGAAGCGGGTCATGGAATGGCCGAAGAAGCGGTCATGTACCTGGACCTGTGGCATGGCAAGTGCCGCCACGTCGAGATCATGTCCGACAAGGCGGCCCGCACCCCTGAGTTTGTCATTGCGGCCCCCCTCCCCGCCTGGAAACAGGTCATTGGCAAAAAGATCGATCCGATCCAGGCCCTGGTGACGCGCAAGCTCAAACTGCAGGGCAACATGCTCAAGATCATGAAGTCGGTCAAAGCGGCGCAGGAGCTGGTCAAGTGCGCCACCTACGTGCCGACCCTCTATCCGGACGAAAAGCCGGGCTGAGTTCCTGTCTTGCCGGCGCACGCGACGCCGCGACGGTGCAAAAAAGACGGCCTCAGGCCATCACCCTTCATCGTTGCGCAATCTTCGCGGTCTCGCGTGCGGCAAGCCCTGGCTTTTCAAACTAACAGCCATGACCTGGCGGGAAGGTAATTATGTGGTTCTTCAAGGCGCCTGAAATTGTCTACGGCGAAGAGGCGCTGACCTACCTGGCGCAGATTCAGGGCCAGCGTGCGTTTATCGTGACCGATGCGGTTCTGCACAAACTGGGCTTCAGCGATCTGGTGATTGCCCAACTCGAGCAGGCCGGCATCGAATCGACCGTATTTGCCGAAGTGGAACCGGAGCCGTCCATCCAGACGGTGCGGCGCGGCGCCGACGTCATGGCCGAATTCGAGCCAGACTGGATCATCGGTCTGGGCGGCGGCAGCGCCATGGATGCGGCCAAGGCGATGTGGATCCTCTATGAATGTCCGGGCATCGACCCCGGCGAAATCAACCCCATCGTCCCGCTCGGCCTGCGCGCCAAGGCCCGCCTGATCGCCATTCCGACCACCAGCGGCACCGGCTCGGAAGCGACGTGGGCCACCGTGTTGACCGATACCGAAGAACGGCGCAAGCTGGGCCTCGCCTCGCGCGAAATCCTGCCTGACATCGCCATCGTCGATCCGGCCCTGCCCGCCAACCTGCCGCCGCGCATCACCGCCGACACCGGCATCGACGTGCTGACCCACGCCATCGAGGCGTACACCAGCACCTGGCACAACGACTTTTCGGATGGCCTGGCGCTCAAGGCGATCGACCTGGTCTTTCGTTACCTGCCGTGTGCCGTCAAACACGGTGCGGGCGATCCTGAAGCGCGCGAAAAGATGCACAACGCGGCCACGATTGCGGGCATCGCGTTTGGCAATTCGCAAACGGCGCTGGCGCACGCGTTGGGCCACACCCTGGGGGCGTCGTTCCACGTGCCGCACGGCCGCGCCGTGGGGCTTTTCCTGCCCTATACGATCGAGTACTGTGCGCGCGGGCCAGAGCCGACGCGCGCCGCCGAAATTGCCCAGTTCATGGGCCTGCCCGCATCCACCCACCTGGACGGCGCCATCAGCCTGGTGGCGGCCATCCGCAGCCTGGAGATGGAGGTAGGCATCCCTATGACGGTGTCCGACCTGGGAATCGACCCAGACAAGTACGAAGAGGAAATTCCGCGCATGGTGATGGTCGTCGAGGGTGATACCTCGGTCATTACCGCCACGCGTGTACCTAATCGGGCCGATACGGAGAAGATTCTGCGGTACGCGTTTTCGGGCCAGTCGATCGACTTTTGAGCACGTGGGCGCGACGGGCGTTGGGAGCACGAAGGCGCGAAGGTGAGCACGAAGGACGCGAAGCGCGAAGACCGCGAAGCGCGAAGACCGCGAAGCGCGAAGGGCACGAAGCGCGAAGGGCGTGAAGAGGATCGAACTATGACCACACTTCCGGGTTACATGGGTCAGATTCTGCGTGTGGACCTGACAGAGCAGCGCATTTGGTCGGAACCCATCAATGTCGACTACGCGCGACGCTTTCTGGGTGGCAGCGGCCTGGGTGCGCGTTATCTGTGGGATTTCATTACCGCTGATACGGATCCCTTAGGCCCTGAGAATCCGTTGATCTTCATGACCGGGCCTTTCGTTGGCACTTCCACCCCGGCCGCCGGGCGGTTCAGCGTGGTCACCCGCTCACCCCAAACCGGACTGACCGGCGAAGGCAACAGCGGCGGCTTCTTTGGGCCGGCGATGCGCCAGGCGGGCTATGACGGCATTATCATCACCGGCCAGGCCAGTACCCCGGTTTATCTGAGCATTCTCCACGGCACGGCCCAGCTGCACGACGCCACTCACCTGTGGGGCCTCGACAGTTACGAGGTTCAGGAACGCGTCAAAGCCGAAATCGACCAACCCAAGGCGCGCGTGGCCTGCATCGGCGTAGCGGGCGAGAAGCTCGTCAAATACGCGGCGGTTATGAACGACCACGGGCGCTGTGCGGCGCGTACCGGACTGGGTGCGGTGATGGGCAGCAAACGCCTCAAGGCCATCGCCGCTTTTGGTCGCGCCGAGGTGCCGCTGGCCGATGCCGCCGGCTTCAAGCCGGTGCTCAAGGCCGCCATGAACTTCGTGATCGACGATCTGTTCACGCAGGCGCTGCGCCTGGGTGGCACGGTGTTGAGCATGGACGTGGGCTTCATGTACGGCGACGTGCCGCGGCGCTATTTCACCGCTGGCGAATCGCCGGTCATCGAAGAGAACGTCAACATGGGCGTCATGGCCGACACCATGCTGACCCGCCACCTGGCCTGTTTCCGCTGCCCCATCGCCTGCAACCGCGAGGTGCACCTGGACAACTACGGCGAACCGCTGGTGGATGGACCCGAATACGAAACGATGGCCGGCTTCAGCACGAATATCGATTCGCCCGACATGCAGGCGGCCGCGATGGCTGGCCACATCTGCAACAAACATGGCCTCGACACCATCTCGGCATCGAACGTCATTGGCCTGCTGTATTACCTGTACAATGAAGGTCTGGCCAGTGCCGAAGAGATCGGTATGCCGCTGCCGTGGGGTGACCCGGCACCGGCGATTCGCCTGGTCGACATGATTGCGCAGCGCGATGGCATCGGCGACCTGGCGGCCGAAGGGGCGCGCGCCGTAGCGGCGCACTTCGGTGTGCCCGACCTGGCGGTGCAAGTCAAGAACCTGGAAATGGCCTACCACGATCCACGCGCGTTCATTGCCCAGGGGTTGATCTACGCCACAGCCAGCCGCGGTGCCGATCACATGTCCGGTGACTGCTACGAAGTGGGCCGCGGGCGTATCATCCCCGAGCTGGGTATGGACCTGATCGACCGGCACGAGGTTTCCATGGAACAGGCCGCGCAGGCGGCGCGTGTCATGGATTTCCGCAGCTTTACCAACAGCGCCATCCTGTGTCACTTCGAAGACCCCCAGATCGATAACCTGATCGGACTGATGCGCGCCGTGACGGGCCTCGACGTCGACTACGCCTGGATCGCCCGCACGGGAGAGCGCATCACCAACCTCAAACGGGCCCTCAACAACCGCCTGGGTGCCACGCGCGCCGACGACACCCTGCCCAAACTGGTGCAGCGGGCCCTCAGCGACAGCAACACCCAGGGCATGACACCCGCGTTGGATGAGCTGCTGCCCCTGTATTACGAGGTTCGCGGTTGGGATTGGGAGACTGGCAAGCCGTGCCCGG
Organism: uncultured Anaerolineae bacterium; assembly: GCA_964443225.1. Classification (GTDB taxonomy): domain Bacteria; phylum Chloroflexota; class Anaerolineae; order SSC4; family Amarolineaceae; genus SSC4. The sequence continues at coordinate 51,846 of CAYUCC010000006.1, read as the reverse complement.
AGCGGCTGCTGGCGTTGGATTTGTGGGAGGGAGTAGGGAGTACGGAGTAGGGAGTACGGAGTGGCGTCCTACTCGTACTCGTACTCGTACTCGTACTCGTACTCGGACTCGGTACGAGTACGAGTAGGAATACGGAGGGAGTTGGGCGGCGTTCTGGGGTGCGGCAGCCGGGGGTGAGTACCGAGATGCCTTTGTACTATTCAGGGGCTGGCGGTGATCGGGCCCCGCTGCCGCCTTTTGTGCGCTCAATTTTGACTGGACACTATGACAAACTGGCGTTCGAAGAAACGAGTGGGGCTGGTGTTGGGTGGGGGCGTGGCACGGGGGTTGGTGCACGCCGGGGTTCTGCAGGCGCTCGATGGGCAGGGGATCCCCATTGACCTGGTGGTGGGGACCAGTGCGGGGGCGCTGGCGGGGGCGATTTACTGCGCAGGGGTGCGCGGCGAAGAGCTGGAGGCGATCGTGCGGCGGCTGCGCTGGCGCGGGCTGGCGTCACCGCTGCCGTTCTGGCGCGGCCAGGTGGGCATCAGCTTTCGTCGTCTGGAAGCGTGGGTAGACGAAGCCACGGGGGCCAAAACCTTTGCCGACCTGCAGGTGCCCCTGGCGGTGGTGACCACCGACCTGATGACGGGTGAGGCGGTGGTGTACCAGGAAGGTCCCCTCGCCATTGCAGTGCATGCCAGTGCGGCAGTGCCGGGCAGCGTGGCACCGGTGCGTTACGGCGAGCGGCTGCTGGTCGATGGGGGTCTGTCCAACAACCTGCCGATTTCGATTGCGCGCCGCATGGGCGCCGACGTCGTGATTGCCGTCAACTGCTTTCCGCCCCCCCAGCGTTTGCCAGAAGGTATTGCCCAACAAGGCACGATGGCGCTCAGCTGGCTGCTGATCCGCGCCGGCGATCCACCGCATTCGGCCGACGTGCTGGTCGAACCCGATCTGGAAGGTGTCAGCCTGTTTGCGCTGCAAACCCAGCGCCTGGTCCGGCGCGGTGCGGTGGCCATGGTCGCCCAGCTGCCTCATTTGCGTGCCTGCCTGGAGTTATAACCGATGAAATTCGACTGGCGCAAGACGTTCGTTCTCGGTTTTGGTTTCCTGGGGATCAGCATCATCTGGCCGATCTTCAACAGCTTCGTGCCGCCCTTCCTGGCCGACCTTGGGCTGTCGGCCGGTGTGATCGGTTTCATCCTCACCTGGGACAACCTGATCAACATGTTCTTCCAGCCGTGGGTGGGCGCGCGCAGCGACCGGACGCGCACGCGATTTGGCCGGCGCAAGCCGTGGCTGATAGCCGGTGCGCCGCTGGCCGCTGCGTTTTTTATACTCGTGCCGTTCGTACGCGAGAACTTCGTATGGATTGCCCTCGCCATCCTGGGCACCAACATCGGCATGGCGCTCTTCCGCTCACCGACCATCGCCTACCTGGGTGACCTCTATCCGGCCGAGCAGCGCAGCAAAGCCAACGGCGTCATCAACCTGATGGGCGGTGTCGGCGGTGCGCTGGCCCTCTTTGGCGGGGGTGCCCTGTACAAGATCGGTGTCCCCCTGCCGTTTATCGTGGGTGCCATCGTACTGCTGATTGCTATCGCCATCGTGGTGGCCTACGTGCGCGAACCCAAAGAAGTCGCGTCTCCCACCGACAGTGCACCGCCGGAGAGCGCCCTGGCCAACCTGCGCCAGATGGCCGCGAGTGCCGACCGCAGTGGGATCTATCTGCTGCTGGCCATATTCTGCTGGTTCGTCAGCTGGAACGCGATCGAGGCCTTTTTCACCCTCTACACGCGTGACGTGCTGGGCATCGACGTCGGCACCGGCAGCCAGATGCTGACCGCGTTTGCAGCCGCGTTGATCCTCTTTGCCATTCCCAGTGGGCTGATCGCCACCCGCATCGGGCGCAAGCCAACGATCCTGATCGGCCTGAGCGGTATGGTAGCTGGATTGGTCTTGGCGTTCGCCGTACGCAACACCACGGCGCTGCTGGTCCTGCTGGCGGCCATGGGCGCCTTCTGGGCCCTGGTCAACATCAATTCCCTGCCGATGGTGTACGACGTGGGCGGTGAGCGCTCGATCGGTGCCTTGACCGGCCTCTACTACCTCTCCTCGTCGGCAGCGGCCATCACCGGGCCAATCGTGGCCGGGGCATTGGCAGATGTGTTCACGTCGTATGTTGCGATCTGGCCATTTGCTGCGCTCTTTATGATCGCAGCCTGGATTCTTTTCAGCCGAATACACGCCCGGCATGGGGCAGCTGGTTGATTTTGGATTTTGGATTTTGGATTTTGGATTGATTTTGGATTTTGGATTGATTTTGCATTTTGGAGAGGTCGGCAGGTGGCTTTTGATTGTGGGTAATCACCGTTTGTTGTAACTTGCCGCGTGCAGCGGGTGATGGTACAATATCGGCCTATCTCACCCAAGATTGCCAGCCACAGGACCGTTGAGGCCTTTCCAGCGGTAAGATGGTATGCAGGTGGCTGGCAACAGAGGATCTGCCACCCATGCCAGCACCTGTTCCAGCCGGATTCACGCGCGGGCCGCTGATTGCGACCGGCGGGCACGAAGAGATCAACGACAGCAGCCGCATCCTGCAGTACACCTGGCAGCTCGCCGGCAGTTTTGGTGCACGCATCGCGATCGTGCCCACGGCCAGCCGCGATTTTGATGAGGCCGAAGCCTACCGTGCCCTGTTTGCGCGCTGGGGCGTGGACTGGGTCGAGGTGTTGGCCGTACAGACGCGCGCCGATGCGCAAGACACGGCTGCCCTCGCCGCCATCCAGCACGCCACCGCCTTCGTTTTCACCAGCGGCAACCCGCTGCGCCTATCGACCGTGCTTGGCGGCACACCCCTGTCGACCGCCATCCGGCGCGGGCATGCGCGGGGCAAGGTGGCCGCCGGCAGTGGGACGGCTGCCGCTTTTCTGGCCGAACACATGATTGCATACGCCCAGGAAGGTTCCACGCCCGTCCGTGGCTCGGTACGTTTTGCGCCCGGGCTGGGCCTGAGTAACCGCCTGATGGTGGTGGCCGATTATAGCCATGACCGCTGGTACGGACCCTTGAGCATCGCCGTGGCCGCCAACCCCTTCCTGCTTGGCGTCGGGGTGCACGCCAATGCGGCCATCGTACTCCACCCGGGCAATTTGCTCGAAGCCGTGGGTACCGATCCGGCGACGCTGGCTGATGGCCGGCAAATCGTGCGTACTGACCTGTACGACATAGCATTCGGCCAACCGGTCCATATCGACGGCCTGCACGTGACGACCCTCCCACAGGAACACTGGTACGACATCGACAACCGCCGCATCCATGCGCCGGAGAATCCCTTGCTCACCCCGCAGCGGAGCTCGTTCTAAAGAAAGACCACGCGCATGTCACCTGCACCCACACCCCAGGGAGGCCAACGTGGTCTCCTTTTCGCCGTTGGCGGCGCCGAAGATCACAACGGCGCCCTGCGCATTCTCCGTCACTTCTGGACGTTGGCGGGCGGCGCCGACGCGCGTATCGTCATCATGCCGACCGGGTCGGCCGATGACCGCAGTGATGCCGGCCAACCGCATTACGAGCTCTTTCGCGCCATGGAACCGGCGCAGGTCGAGGTTCTGCCGGTGTTCGAGCGACAGGATGGCCACAACACCGACCTGATCGCGCGCCTGCAGGACGCCACCGCGGTCTTCCTGACCGGCGACAACCAGCTGCGTTTTTCGGCGGTGCTGGGTGGCACACCCCTGGCGCAGGCGCTGCGGCGGCTGCACGCGGGTGGGCTGTTGGTGGGCGGAACCAGTGCCGGTGCGGCGGTTTTGTGCGAGCACATGATTGCGTTCGGTGAGCAGGGCAGCCTGCCTGTACAGCGTATGATGAACTTTGCACCCGGACTCGGACTCACTAACCGCCTGATTATCGATCAACACTTCAGCCAGCGCCTGCGCACCGGTCGCCTCCTGGCCGCCACGGCGTACAACCCCTTCCTGCTGGGCGTTGGGATCGATGAAGACACGGCGGTCATCATCGACGCCGCCAACCGGCTGCGTGTGATTGGCCAACACAGCGCCGTCGTGGTCGATGCCAGCACCATGGCCTATACCGACATCCACAAGATCGATGAGGTCAAACCGGTGGCCCTGCTGGGGGTTACGCTGCACGTCCTGATCGACGGTTATGGCTACGACATCGACAAACGCCGTCCCCTGCTGCCGTAGGCCCCCGACACCCCGCCAAACCCGCGACACCCCGATGGACTTGGAAACAGTATGACATTTATCATATCATGGTTGCTCGCTGATCGTTATAATTCGCCCATGTAAGGACTTGTAAAAGAATAACTCATCGTGATTTGCGGCGAATTACAGCCATTTTGCAGGAAGTTATTCTTTTACAGGGCCTGAGTGGCGCCGGTTGCGTGGCGCCGCCTGTTTACAACGATCCTCATCCATACAAGGAGGTCTTGACCAGTGAAGTTCATCGATCTCACCATCCCCCTCGGAATTGGCACGCCAGCCTGGCCGACGTACGAACCACTGCAGGTGAAGTACTTCAAGCGCCTGGCACCCAACGGCGCCAACGGTCAAATTGTCACACACTCGAACCATCTCGGCACCCATCTCGACGGAGAAATCCACTTTTACACCCCCGGCAAAGACATCGCCAGCCTGACCCTCGACTTTCTGACGGGCCCGGCCGCGGTCGTCGATTTGTCCGACGCCGTGGGAGACTATGATATCTACACGTCGCGCATGATCGAGGAGCGGGTGGAAGTCCGCGAAGGTGATATCCTGATCATCCACACCGGTTATCATCGTTACGGGTGGGACCAACCGCTAGCGGATGAAATCCGCTACATGGTCAAACACCCCGGACCCGACCGTGAATTTGCCGAGTGGTGCAAGGCCAAAAAGCTCAAATGGCTCGCCGTGGACTGCGGGAGCGCCGATCACCCCATGAATACAATCATCCGCCAGTGGATGCCGCGCCAGGCCAAAGAGGCCGAAATACACTTCCAGAGCAAATACGGCAAGTCGCTGGCCGACGTCTTCACGGATGAAAAGTACCAGCTGATGCACATCGAGATGTTCCCCTACGGCATCATTCACGCCGAGTGTGTGGGCGGGGACATCGATCTGCTGCTCAACCAGCGGGTGGAGATTGGGTGCTTCCCGTGGCGTTTCGTGGACGGTGAGGCGTCACTGTGCCGCATGGTGGCGTACGTCGACGACGCGCGGTATGCGGAACTGATGGCGAAGAAGGCGGCTATGCCGAAGACGAAGTTTGGGGATTGTTTGTGTGGGAGGGAGTAGGGAGTAGGGCTGAAGCGGATTGCTGTCAACGCGGGTGGGACAAGGTCCCATCCCCGGGGAACGGATTGAACGGATTCGTCAGGCTGCGGGGTGCCGGTTTGGTGAGGGGCTATTTTCGTCAGGTTGCGGGGTGCCGGTTTGGCGAGGGGCTGTGGGTGGGGGTGTTAGAAGCGGAACCAACAGGTTCGTCGGGCGTGGGTGCGAGGAAGTTCCAGGGAAAGGAGGTCATGATCGTCTGTTTTGGGCCTGGCCGAGGCAAAGGAGGATAGGCCCGCGTGTTTTTTGTGCAGTTTGTTAAGCACCGAACTCGCAAAGGAGGATTTTCAGATGGGAGCTACGATTTCGCCGAAGAAGACGATCGGTTATATGCCGCAGGACCGGCCGCCGATCGGGGCTATGATCTCGCTTGGTATCCAGCAGGTGCTGACCATGTTCCCCGCCACCGTACTGGTGGCGGTTCTCACCAAATTTGACGTCGGCGTGACGTTGGTGGCCAGCGGGTTGGGAACGATTGTGGCGCTGTTGGTCTCAGGCCGACGCATCCCCCTCTACTACGGATCCAGCTTCAGCTACATCACGGTCATTGTTGTTGTCATGTCACAATTCGCAGGCGACTGTTTCAACGATCCCGCCCAATACTACTGTCCGGAAGGTGTGCGGATTGCGCAGGTCGGCATCATCGGTACCGCGATTGTGGAGATTGCGGTGGGTCTGCTGATTATGCGGGCTGGGAAAGCGGCGTTGGACAAGGTGCTGCCACCCATCATCACCGGCAGTGTGGCGATCGTGATCGGTGTGGCGTTGTCCGGAGCCGCCCTGAACATGGCGTCTGCCAACTGGCTGATCGCTTTCATCACGCTGATCATCACGATCGTCTTTTCGGTCTACTTGCAGGGCCGCGGGTTGTTGGGTATGCTGCCCATCTTGTTGGGCGCCATCGCTGGTTACGTCATCGCCTGGCTGATGGGTTTGGTGGACTTTACACCCGTGGCGGAGGCGCAGTTATTCAGAATCCCACCCTTCACCTTCCCGGCATTCACCGATCCAAACGCCTGGGGGATCGTGCTGAGCGTTGCGTTGATCGCCATTGCGACGATCCCCGAGTCAACGGCACACCTCTACCAGATGAGCCTGTACATCGACCAGCTGGCCAAAGAACTGGGCCGCAAGCCGCTCGAAATCAAACGCCTGATCGGCCTCAACCTGGTGGCCGACGGTGCCGATGACCTGGTGGTGGGTTTCCTGGGTGGTGCCGCGGGCACGAACTACGGTGAAAACAACAGTCTGATGGCCATTACCCGCAATTATTCGGTACCGGTCCTGATGGCCGCAGGTGCCATTGCCATCCTGCTCGGTTTCGTCGGCACGCTGGCCGCGCTCGTCAATACGATTCCGGTCGCCGTGACGGGCGGGTTGTCCATCTATCTGTTTGGCGTCATCGGAATGCAAGGTGTTGCCCTCCTGCAGTCCGAGCGGGTCAACCTGTTCGACCCGCGCAACCTGGCGATCGGTGCGGTGGTCCTGGTCCTGGGCATCGGTGGTAACCTGGCGCTGCCCAACGGCCTGTTCCCCTTCCCGATTCCGGTACTGTTCCCGAGCGGTATTCCGGCGATCGTCTTTTCGGCGATCGTGGGCATCCTGCTGAATATCCTGTTTGTGATTCTTCCCCCCAGCCGCCTGGGTGCCACCGAACGGACGTACAATCCGGCGGATGATCAGGCGCCGGGCGATATGCCACAGTAAGCACCCACATTGGGCCTATCCGAATAACCCGATAGGTGTCTCACAGAGCCACCCCGGCGTGGTTATTCGGATAGGGTCTGACTTCGGAGGGACTCCGTTGGAACCATTTGATTACGTAAAGCCCACGACATGCGCTGAAGCCAGTGCCATTCTGACCGCACACGGCGACCGTGCACGCATCTTGCAGGGCGGTACCGATCTGATCATACGAATTCGCGGCGAGTTCGTGCGTCCCGCCGTGGTGGTCGATCTCAAAGGCCTGCCCGGTATGCGCACCCTGGCCTTCGATCCCGAAAAGGGTCTGTCGCTCGGTGCGGCGGTCACCATGAATGAGGTCGCCAGCGATCCCGATGTCAATGCCTTCTTCCGGATGCTGGCCGAAGCGTGCGCCACCGTTGGTTCGCACCAGCTGCGCAACCGCGCCACGATCGGCGGCAACGTGTGCAATGCCAGCCCGGCCGGTGACAGCATTCCGGCGCTGCTCTGTTACCAGGCCACGGCGGTCATCTACAGCCCAACCCTGGATGAGGCGCGCCGCACGCCGCTCGTCGGGTTCTTCAAGGGGCCCGGCAAAACCGATCTGCAGCCCGGTGAATTCCTATTGGCTCTCGAACTGCCAATGCCCCCCGCGGGTGCCGTTGGCCAATACAACAAGCTGGGCCGCACCCGCGTCGGCGACATTGCCGTGTTGGGCGTGGCGGCCCTGGGCTGGGTAGAATTGGGCAACCCATCGGAGACCGCCTGGCGGATTGCGCTGGCATCGGTCGGTCCCACAGCGCTCCTGGCCAACGAAGCGGCCGCCATCCTGGGTGAAAACATCGACGAGGAAACCATCGACGCGGCGGCCACGGCGGTCATGAACGCCAGCCGGCCGATCGACGACGTGCGTGCCAGTGCAAGCTACCGCCGCGCCATGGTACGCGTCCTGGCCCGCCGCGCCATCGAGCAAGTCGTCGTGGCACTGCCAGTGTGAAGGAGGGAATACCCATGGAACACAAGATCGCGTTTACCGTGAACGGCGAACCTTATCAAATGCAGGTCCCACCCTACTACACACTGCTGCGGCTGCTGCGCGACGTCCTCGTGCTGACCGGTACCAAAAACGGCTGCTCGGCCGGTGAATGCGGTGCCTGTACCGTGCTCCTGAACGGCGAACCGGTCAACTCGTGCCTGGTGCTGGCCCCTGAAATCGACGGCTGCGAGATCATCACCGTCGAAGGACTGGCGCACGACACGCAGCTCGACCCTATCCAGGAAACGATGATCGAGTCGGGGGGCACGCAGTGCGGCTTCTGCACACCAGGCATCCTGATTGCGGCGCGGGCGCTGCTCAACCGCAATACCAATCCCTCCGATGAAGAGATCCGCCTGGCCCTCGTGGGCAACCTGTGCCGCTGCACCGGTTACACCCGCATCGTCGATGCCGTGCGCGAGGCGGCGCGGCGCGAGTACGTGAGCCACAGCACCTGGGCAGGAGGGGACATATGAGCATCAAAAAGACATCGATCGTCGGTGCCAGTTTTCCGCGGGTCGAGAGCCGTTCCAAAGTCACCGGCGCCGCGCAGTACGTGGACGACATGCAGTTTGGCCCCAACCTGCTCACCGGCCAGCTCAAACGCAGCACACGCCCGCATGCGCTGATCAAACGCCTGGACGTCAGCAAGGCCCGCGCGCTGCCCGGCGTGCGTGTGGTCGTCACGGGTGAGGATTTCCCAGGGCTGACCGGGCTCTACCTGTCAGATCGGCCGATGTTTGCCGTCGATCGCGTGCGTTTCGTGGGCGAGCCGATTGCGGGCGTGGCCGCCGATACGCTGGAGATCGCCGAAGAGGCGATCCGCCTGATCGAAGTGGAGTACGAGGACCTGCCTGGTGTCTTCGATCCTGAATTTGGTGCCAGCGCCGAAGCGCCGCTCCTGCACCCGGGTTTGATCGATTACGCCTACGTGCCGTTCGTCTTCCCGCAAAAGAATACGAACATTTCCAACTGGTTCAAGGTGCGCAAGGGTGACATCGAGCAGGCGTTTGTCGATGTCACAGCGGCGGGCGGCGTCGTCGTGGAGCACAAATACCAGGTGCCGCACGTGCAGCACGTTCCGCTGGAAACCCACGCCACCGTGGCCCAGGTCGACGGCAACGGCAAGATCACCCTGTGGGCCTCGAGCCAGTCACCCTTTGCGCAGCGCAACCTGATCGCCAAAGCGCTGGGGATCAGCCATTCACGCCTGCGTGTGATTACGCCCTTCGTCGGCGGCGGTTTTGGGGCCAAAGCCGGTGTTTCCATGGAAGGGGCCTGCGTCGCCATGGCGCTCAAATCGCGTGGACGCCCCGTCAAGCTCGTCATGACGCGTGAAGAGGAGTTTTACACGACCTTCGTGCGCCAGGGGCTGATTGCACACATCAAACTGGGCATGCTGCCCGACGGGCGCATCCTGGCCATGAAGAACACCTATTACTGGGACGGTGGTGCCTACACCGAATACGGTGTCAACATCACGCGCGCAGCGGGCTACAGCTCGACGGGACCGTACTACGTGCCCAACGTGTGGGCCGATTCATTCTGCGTCTACACCAATCACCCGATCGGCGGCGCCATGCGCGGCTTTGGCATGCCCGAGATCCACTGGGCCATCGAGCAGCACATCGACCGCGCCGCCCACGCCCTGGGTCTCGACCCGGTGCAGGTGCGGCTCACCAACTGCCTGAAAGAAGGCCAGGAGACGGTCACCGGCATGATCATGCATCCAACCGGTCTCAGCGAGTGCATTCACAAGGCGGCTGACGCGATCGAGTGGGGCAAACCGCGTCCAGCGGGTGCCCCTAACAAACAGCGCGGCGTCGGCATCGCCTGCATGTGGAAAGCACCCGCCATGCCGCCCAATCCCGGCTCGGCCTCGACGATCCGCTTTAACGAGGATGGTACGGCGCTCGTCAACGTCGGTGGCGTCGACATGGGGCAGGGCACCCTGACGATCGCCGCTCAGCTGGCCGCCGAAGGGTTGGGCATTCCCATCGGTGACGTGCGCGTCAACACGGTGGATACCGACTACAGCCCCTACGAATGGCAGACCGTCGCCAGCCGCCTAACGTGGAGCATGGGCAACGCCATTCTCAACGCCGCCCAGGAAGCCAAGATGCAGATCTTGCAGATGGTGGCCGAGGCCTGGAACGAAAACCCGCAGGACCTCGACATCATCGACGGGCAGGTGGTGAGTTATGCCACCGAAGAGTCGGTACCGCTCAAAAACATCGTCGTCTACGGCATGCAGCGGCCCGACGGCACCTGGATCGGTGGGCCGGTCGTGGGCAAGGGGCGGTTCATGCCCAACTACGTCACCCCACTCGATCCCGAAACCGGCCAGGGGCCGCGCGCCGTCGTGCACTTCACCACGGGCGCGCAGGCGGTCGAGGTCGAAGTAGACACCGAGACGGGCGAGATCGAAGTACGCCGTATCGTCGCCGCATTCGACGTTGGGCGGGCCATCAACCCCGACATGGTGCGCACGCAGATGGAAGGGGGCGCCGTCCAGGGCATGAGTACGGCGCTGCTGGAAGAAATCAAGCTGGTCAACGGCAAACCGCTCAACCCCAACTTCACCGACTACCGGATTGCCACCAGCATCGACGCCCCGGCCAGCATCGAAGCGATCATCGTCGAAGTGCCGCAGGACGATGGTCCTTACGGTGCACGCGGCATCGGCGAGCACGCCATGGTGCCGACTGCGCCGGCCATCGCCAACGCCGTGTTCGATGCCGTCGGTGTTCGCATCGACCGCATGCCCATCACCGCCGAGCGGGTGTGGACTGCGATGCAGGTTTAGCGCTTGGATCAGTGCACGCGAAGTCGAGAAGATCGCGAAGGGGAAACGGAGATGGCTGCCCTGCGTCTTCGTGAATACCAAGCTGCTCGTTAGGCCAATGGCCTCACATCTTCCACAAGAAACTCGACAGCGAGGAGTGCCGCACCCCCAGGTGCGGCACGGGCTTTCCACGTGGCACGAGTCTGCACCCTGGTTCCAACGCCAAAGAAGCCGGGCATTGGAGACATCGTCCGGCGCTGAAACCGAGGTGCGGACCCGTCCGTATGGCGGGACCCGTGCTGCACGTGGGCGTGCAGCACTCCTCGACAGCAAGGAGTTTCTACGAAGCTGCGCGTGAGGCCAATGGCCTCACGCGCAGCTTCGTGTGGGTTGAGCCCGTGCCCCTACCTCAACCCACCTCCTGGCGCTCGGCACGCGCGTTCACGGCGCGGCCGCGCAGCCCCTCGACGGTGACCAGGATTGTTCCCACCAGAACCAGGCTGGCGCCCAGCAGCTGCACCGGCGCCAGGCTCTCTCCAAAAAACAACGCACTGAGTATCAACGTCACAACCGGCGTGAACGCTTCCACCAGCGAAGCGTTGGTGACGGTCGTTTGTGCCAGGCCGCGGTAGTAGAATACAAAGCTGAAGACGGTCATGACCACCAGCACGGCCAGGGCCACCCAGGCCACAGCGGGTATGCCCACCACCTGCACACCCCCCACCAGCATCAGCGGCGCGGCGAGCACGCCAGCCACGAGCTGGCGGCCGGCGGCGACGTGGTTGGAGGGGAGATCGGTGATCAGCTTTTTGCTCACGATCGAACTGCTGCCCCAGGCCAGGGCGATGACAAAGGCCATGGCGATACCCAGGGATAGCCCCCCGCCGGCGGTGATCGTCGGCCCTGTGAGCAGATACAACCCCACCAGCGCACTGACCATACCTACGATGTGCCGTGGCTGCGGTCGCTCGCCCAGAATCAGGACCGCCAGCAGAATGGAAAAGGCGGGGTAGCTGTTGGTGATGAAGGTCAGCGTCGGGATGGGCACCCACTGCAGGGCATAGGCGTAGAGCACCTGCGGCACGGCCGAGCCGAGAAAGCCGAGCAGCAAAAACAGGCGCAGGTGCTGACGCAGGGAGCGGCCAAAGGCACGCATGCCGATGGGCACGACGAGCAGCAGGCCGGCGGCGACCATACGGATCGTCGTCAACTCGGCCGGCGGCATGCTGGCGACGATGAGCTGGAGGACGAAGGGCATGGCGCCCCACAGCAGGACCGAGCCCATCACGAAGAGTAAGCCGGCCTGCGATGCCCGACCCATGCGGGCACCCGGTGCAAGGTTCATACGTTCCTGGCCTCTGGGTAAGATGGGGCAAGGATACCATGGATGGGGGGATTCGGGAAGCCTGGCGTTCAAGCCTGGCGCTCAAGCCTGGCGTTCAAACGCCAGGCTCATAGCTGAAGTCAGCTGAAGCAGACTGGGGGAGGACGCATCGATGGGTCGCCAGGCTCATAGCTGAAGTCTGCTGAAGCAGACTGGGGGGCGAGACGCGGGCGCTCAACGTGCCAGTGAGACGGTCGCCTCCGCAGCGTTGATCTCATCTCCCAGGGCCAACAGTTCCTCGTTGGCGGGGATGTCGCTCATGTTGTGGCCGTAGTGAACGTAGCGCGCTACGCCGGCCTTGTCGATCAATACCTGGGCCGGCAGCCGGCCCAACTTGAACAGACTCACCTCCTGCCCGTAGAGTTTGAGGACACTCGCTTTTGGATCGGGCAGGCCGACGAAGGGCAGCTCATTTTCGCTGAAGTAGGCCGCAAACTTGGCAGCGTCTTCGGGGCCCACCACAACGACTTCGATCTCGCGTGCTACAAACTGGCTGTAATCTTGGCGCAACTGCGCCATATGCGCGCGGCAGAACGGTCAGGTAAAGGTGCGGTTGAAGACCAGCAAAACGTTCTTGTTGCCGCGGAAATCGGCCAGACGAACGGTGTGACCGCGATAGTCGGCCAGACTGAAATCGGGGGCGACCTTATTTAGGGAGACACGTGACATTTCCATACTCCAATTTGATTGAAATGCAGCCTGTTAATACAATCGTTTGACGACGCCCAAGCGCATCCGGTCACCCAATGCGCTGAAGGAGAGTCGCGCCCGCCACGTTCGTTGTCCACCTCACCCGCCTGAGCAGTGGCTGACGATTTTTTCAGGCGTTACGCACACCGGCGCGGGCCGCGATGAACACGGGACGGAGCGGCTGGTGATCTCCGGGAACCAGCGGTACTACCGCGACGTCTCAAACACAGTGCTCCCAGATACATTTCGGTCGATAGACCCAGGAGGGATTGGTATGCGCAGACGTCCTATCATCTCCGTCACATTGACAGTCGTCCTTGCGAGTCTCATCATGATTGCTGTCGCCACCTCGATGCCGGCAGCACCAGCCAGGGCCGCGCCCGCTGCGGGCCTTGGCGCCAGCCCTGCGTCTCAGGACACGTTCACCTACGTCGTCAGACGGGGTGATACGCTGTACCGCATTGCGTCCCGTTTTGGAGTACCCGTCGCTACGCTCGTCCGTCTCAACCACATCAGCAACCCAAACCGCATCTACGTGGGCCAACGTCTGCGCATCCCAACCACAACGCCCACACCGGCACCACGACCCTACGAGGAAATCTCGATCGACGCCCCGGTCATGAACGCGCTGATCACCAGTCCGGTGACCGTCAGCGGTTATGGTACTGGTTTCGAAGCAACGTTGGGCGTGCGTGTGATCGATGGGAGCGGAACCACAATCGGGGAAGGAACGGCGATGATCACCGGGCAGGCGGCTATTTGGACCGGGCCCTTTAGCGGGGTCATCAGTTATTCGGCACCATCGACGGCGGATGGTCTCATCCAGGTGTTCAATACCGACATGCAAAGTGGTGCCATCAGCCACCTCGCTTCGATGCACGTGCGGTTCAGCGAGGGTGCAACGTCCGCCAGGTAAGGGCTTGTAAGAGAATAACTTACCGTGATTTGCGGCGAATTCCGGCCATTTTCAGGAAGTTATTCTTTTACAAGCCCTAAACGTCACTGCCAGCTGCTGATGCCTGGGCAGAGCAGCGGTTCGGCGCCTTGACCGTTCCAAACACGGCTGATCGGCCGCAGAAGCCTGGTGCTCAAGCGCCAGGCTCACGCTGCACAGGCACGGTTGCGCACGGCCTGCTTTACCCGCAAGGTAGCGTCATCGCAACAAACGATCAGTACGCGCGCGGCAGGTTGTCCAGGAAAGCTGCCGCCGCCGCGCGCATCGCGGCCACCGTTTCGCGGTCCTGCTGGGCCAGGTTTTTTGCGATGAGGGCCATGCGCGGGTTACGCAGGAACCCGGCCTGGTGGCGGGCGATGAAGTCCCAGTAGAGGAAATTGAAGGGGCAGGCATCGGGGCCAAAGCGGATATCCGCCCGGTAGTGGCACTGATTACAGTAACCATGGCTCATGCGGCGGATGTAGTTGGCGCTGGCGACGTACGGTTTGCTGGCGAGCAGACCGCCGTCGGCGTACATGCCGAGACCCAACACGTTGGGCAGCATCACCCAGTCGAAGGCGTCGATGTACAGCGCCTGGAACCAGTCCAGCACGTCCTGCGGCCGCAGCCCGGCCAGGGTGGCAAAGTTGCTGGCCAGCATCAGACGGGGGATGTGGTGGGTGTACGCAGTACGCCGCAGGGTCGCCACCAGGTCGGCCAGGCAGGCCATGGCGGTGTCGCCAGACCAGAAGAACTCGGGCAGGGTCCCCGATGCGGCAAAATGATTGGCCACGGCGTAGTCGGGCATCTTCAGCCAGTAGATGCCGTGCACGAACTCGCGCCAGCCAATGACCTGGCGCACAAAGCCTTCGACCGACGCCAGGGGTGCATCATCGCGCGCGTACGCCGCCAGTGCTGCTGCCACCATCTGTTGTGGACTCAGCAGCCCGATGTTGACCAGCGGCGAGAGCACGCTGTGAAACAAAAACGGCTCACCCGCCACCATGGCGTCTTCGTAGGGGCCAAACTGCGGCAGCCGCTGCGTCACAAAATCGGCCAGCCAAACCGCAGCGTCCGCGTGCGTCACCGGGTAGTTGAACAACTCGGCCACGCCGAAGTTGTCAGCAAACTCATGCTGCACCTGGTCGATCACGGTACGCGTGAGGGCATCGACCGGCACGAGCGGCAGCGGCGGCGGTCGCAGTCCGCCCGGCGGTGGCGGCTGGCGGTTGGACGCATCATAGTTCCACTGCCCGCCGTGCGGCTGGTCACCGTCCATGAGGATATCCAGGCGCCGGCGCTGCCAGCGGTAGAAGTGCTCCAGCAGCAGCGACTTTTTGCCGCGCGCCCACACCGCAAAATCGTCGCGCCCGCACAAAAACATGGTATCCGGCAGAATGCGCACAAAACCGGGGCCGTGCGTGGCATTCAGGGCGCCGAACAGGTGGTCGAGTGCCTGTTGGGCCGGGTATTCGGCCGGCTGCATGGCCAGCAGGCCGGCTGGTGCCCACTCAGCCAGGTGCGCCTGAACACCAACCGCCATCGTCGGTGCGGTGCGGTAATCGACCGCGTAACCGCGCTCACGCAGCGCCGCGGCAAAGTGGCGCATGGCGCTGAGGACGAGGATCAGTTTTTGTTTATGATAGGGTCGGGCGTGCAGCCGTGCCTGGCTCTCGACCATGAGCACGCGCGGCAGCTGCCCAGCAACCGGCTGCAGGCCGGGGTGCTCGAACGTCAGCTGGTTACCGAAAATGAGAACCGTAGGCGCGGTGCTCATGTGCTCGCCAGTGCTGCCTGGTAGGCACGCAGCGTGCCGGCGTCGAAACAGATCACCATCACCTGTTCGAGCGTCGTATCATTGTACAGGAAATCAGCGATCTCCTGGATGGCAATCGGCGCCGCACGCTCGACCGGAAACCCGTACGCACCGGTGCTGATCGACGGGAAGGCAATGGTCCTGACCCCGTGCGCCACCGCCAGTGCCAGGCTCTGCCGGTAGCAGCTGGCCAGGAGCGTTTCCTCGTTGGCCTGTCCCCCGTGCCAAACCGGGCCGACGGTGTGTATCACGTACTGCGCCGGCAGGCGGTAGCCCCGGGTCATTTTGGCCTGCCCCGTCGGGCAGCCTCCCAGCGTGCGGCACTCGGCCAACAGCTCCGGCCCGGCCGCCCGGTGGATCGCCCCATCGACGCCGCCCCCACCCAAGAGCGAGCTGTTCGCCGCATTGACGATGGCATCCACACGCTGCTGGGTGATATCCCCCTGAACAACCTCGATACGATGACGCATAGGGCTATTCCTTTTACCACAAAGGGCGCACAGAACACATAGATCATTATGTTTTTCTCTCTGTGTTCTCTGTGTCCTCTGTGTTCTCTGTGGCCCAATCAGCCTTTTTTCATACTCAAACTAATCCGGCTGCGTTCGCGGTCGATTTTGGTGACCTTCACGTCGACGACGTCGCCGACTTTGACGACGTCGTGCGGATTGTGGACGTAGCGCTCACCCATCTGGCTGACATGCACCAGGCCGTCGTGTTTGACGCCGATGTCGACGAAGGCACCAAAGTCGACGACGTTGCGTACGGTGCCACGCAGCTGCATGCCTTCGTGCAGGTCGTCGATGCTCAGGACGTCGTGGCGCAGCAGGGGCGGCGGCAGGTCGTCGCGCGGGTCGCGGCCGGGTTTGACCAGCGCGTCCAGGATGTCGGTCAGCGTGGGCACGCCAATCCCCAGAACACCCGCCAGGTCCTTCAGCTTGTGCTGCTGGCGAAACCGGCTGACCAGACCAGGCAGGTCGCGCGCTTTGATCCCGACGCCCATCAAATCGAGCAGGTCGCGCACCGCAGTGTAGGACTCGGGGTGAATGGCGGTGTTGTCGAGGGGGTTTTTGCCTTCGGCGATCCGCAAAAAGCCGGCGGCCTGCTCGAAGGCTTTGGGGCCGAGTCCCTTGACCTTTTTGATATCGGTGCGGCTTTGAAACGGTCCGTGCTGGTCGCGGTGATCGACGATGTTCTGCGCCAGCTTCTTGCCAATGCCGGCCACATACTGCAAGAGCGCCGGTGACGCGGTGTTGACGTCGACGCCCACCTGGTTGACGGCGTCCTCGACCACGGCATCGAGCGATTCCTGCAGTTTTTTCTGGTCGACGTCGTGCTGGTAGAGGCCGACACCGATGCTTTTGGCATCGATCTTGACCAGCTCCGAAAGCGGGTCCTGCAGGCGGCGGGCGATGCTGACCGCCCCGCGCACCGAGACGTCAAGATCGGGAAATTCGGCGCGTGCCAGGGGTGAGGCCGAATAGACCGAGGCGCCTGCTTCGTTGACCAGCGCATAAGCCACGTCACGTCGGGTCTTGGCGTCTGCCAGCTCGCCGATAACTTCGGCGACCAGCTGTTCGCTCTCGCGGCTGGCGGTGCCGTTGCCAATGGCGACCACGTCAACCTGGGCGTTGCTGATGGCTGCCGCCAGCAGACGTTTGGCGTCGCTCCATTGGCGCTGTGGCTCGTGCGGGTAGATCGTGAAGTGGGCCAGGTACTTACCGGTTTCGTCGACGATCGCCACCTTGCAGCCGGTGCGAAAGCCGGGGTCGATGCCCATGACCCGTTTGCGCCGCAGGGGCGGCTGCATGAGCAGGCTGCGCAGGTTGGTGGTGAAGGTGGCGATGGCGTGGTCGTCCGAGGTTTCGGTCAGCGTGCCGCGCAGCTCACGCTCGATGGAGGGCTGAATGAGGCGCGCGTAACCGTCGTCGATGGCCGCCGCCACCTGTGTGGCCACCGGCGAACGCCGGTTCAGGATGTAACGGCGCCCAATCTCCGCAACGAGCTGCTCATCCGGGCCGTCGACGCGTACCTTGAGCGCACCCTCTTTTTCACCGCGGTTGATGGCCAGCAGCTGGTGGGCCGGCAGGTCTTTGAGCAGGCCGGCAAAGTCGTGGTACATCTCGTACTTTTTGCCCGGATCGGCGTCGGCCGCGGCCAGCTTGACGGTGACCAGGCCGTGATCGTGCGTCTTGCTGCGCACGAGGGCGCGCACCTGCGCATCCTCGCTGACCACCTCGGCCACGATGTCGCGCGCACCGGCGAGTGCGGCGTCGACGTCGGGCACGTCGTCCGAGAGGAAAGTGGCGGCCAGGACGTGCAGGTCACCCTGCAATGCCTTTGGATCGAGCAAGACGTTGGCGAGTGGTGCGAGACCGCGCTCGCGCGCAATCATGGCGCGCGTACGGCGTTTGGGTTTGTACGGCAGGTAGAGGTCCTCGACCTGCTGCAGCGTCGCGGCCGCAGTAATGCTGGTTTCCAGCTCGGGGGTGAGCTTCGCCTGCTCGGCGATGCTCTTGAGCACGGCTGCCTTGCGCTCGGCCAGGTGGCGCAGGTATTCGAGACGGTGCTGGATCTGGCGCAGCTGGACTTCGTCCAGGCCGCCGGTGACCTCTTTGCGGTAGCGGGCGATGAAGGGGATGGTGTTGCCTTCGTCGAGCAGATCGATCGTATCGGCGACCTGACGGGGGGTGATTGTCAGCTCGCGGGCGATGGTGGTAACAATCAAGGTATCGGGCATGGATGAATTGGGTATCCGATCTATTTGTCTGGCGCTCAGCCCGCCTGGCGCTCAAGCGCCAGGCTTATAGCTCAAGTCCGCTCAAGCGGACTAGGTGGGTGGGCGGGATACGCCCGCCGGGCGATCAAGCGCCGGGCTCATCGCGCAAGTCCGCTCAAGCGGACTGGGTGGGTGGGATACGCCCGCCGGGCGCTCAAGCGCCAGGCTTATAGCTCAAGTCCGCTCAAGCGGACTGGGTGGGTGGGATACGCCCGCCTGGCGCTCAAGCGCCAGGCTTATAGCTCAAGTCCGCTCAAGCGGACTGGGTGGGTGGGCGGGATACGCCCGCCGGGCGATCAAGCACCGGGCTCATCGCGCAAGTCCGCTCAAGCGGACTGGGGCTGGTTTAGGGTTCGCAAAAGAATAACTTCCTGTGCTTTTTTGATCGAATTTGACGGTGGGGGTTGCACAGTTGCCATCTTTTTGGAAAGATGGCAACTGTGCAACCCCCGCCGCTGGCGGACGACCGCATCATAGCACATTTTTTCTTGTCTGACAATCTCATGGCGGAGATCAACGATCGTCAGATTTGATCAAGCCCTGTTTTAACAGGTATAATTCGCCTATGGCCCCAACCTACCCTGCCCTGATCGTTCCACCCACGGAACCGCGGGTGGTCGCTGGCATACCGGCTTTGCCAGGCAGTTACGTGCTGGTATTCGCCCTGGAGCAGTCGTTGAGTCTCGAGGTCGGGCGGCTGGGTTTGGCGGCCCTGGCACCTGCACGTTATGTCTACTTTGGCAGTGCGTGGGGACCGGGCGGGCTGCGGGCGCGCATCCGCCGGCACGTGCGGCCCGACAAATCGCCGCACTGGCACATCGACTATCTGACAAGACAGGTACAGCCGGTATTTGTCCATTGGCAGCCCGAAGTGCCCGATTTCAAGTGTGCACGCGGGACATCGCTGCCTGAGGACGTGACCCGGCAGAAAGCGGCCGCGAGTGACAACTGCCCTGTGCTGCCGCACGCCAGAGCCCATCGGCTGGAGTGCACCTGGTGCCAGCGTATCGCGCAGTGTGCCGGTGTGGGTGTACCGGTTCACCATTTTGGCAGCAGTGACTGCCGCGCCGGCTGCCAGGCCCACCTGCTGCGGCTGCCGGCCGACATGACGATCCAACACATGCTGGGAGAACTGACATGAGCCAACCATCCCTGGAATCCCTGCTCGCCGCCGTACAGGCCAACGATGACGAGGCTGCGGAACAGGTCGTCACGAGTTATACCGTGGCGTCAGCACCGGCGTTGAGTGACGTACTGGCACTGTTTGAGACAGAGGACGCCGATCAACGTTGGTGGGCGGTCCGCACCGCCGCGGCCATCGCACCCTTCAGCGATGGCGGCACGTTGGCCCTCGAAGCCCCCCTGCGCCAGCGTTTGCACGATGCGGACCCGGCCGTGCGCTGTGCCGCAGCCCTGGCCGCCGGCCACCTGCACATGGCGCCCCTGGTCACCGAGCTGGCCCACGCCTTGGGTGACGAGAGCGGCTGGGTGCGCAGCAGCGCCGCCGACGCCCTGGCCCTCATTGGCGAAACCGCCGTCCCGGCGCTGCTCCAGGTGCTGGCCGGCACCGATCAAGGCGCCCGCACCCGTGCCGCGTACGCACTCAGCAAAATCCGCACCATGGAGGTGGCCAACGCCTTCTACTACTGCCTGCAGGACGATAACCAGCTCGTACAAACCTACGCCTATGACACACTCGAACAAATGGGCCTGCTGCAAACCATTCTGGTGATGTAACCATGATTGTGACACGCAGTGAATTAGAGCAGCGCGAACGCCAAGCCCTGGCTCCCTACGGCATGAAAAGCGGTGACAGTCGCGGACGCCGTGTTCCTGAGGAGGAACCTGCCCACCGGTCGGTGTTTCAACGGGATCGCGACCGTATCATTCACACCACCGCCTTCCGCCGCCTGGAGTACAAGACGCAGGTATTCGTCAACACCGAAGGTGACCACTACCGCACGCGGCTGACCCACTCGATCGAGGTGGCCCAAATCGGGCGCAGCCTGGCGCGCTGCCTGGGTGCCAATGAAGACCTGACCGAAGCCATCTGCCTTGCGCACGATCTGGGTCATCCCCCGTTCGGTCACACAGGCGAGCAGGTGCTCAATGGACTCATGGCCGGCCACGGTGGTTTCGATCACCAGCGTCAAACCGTGCGGATTCTGGAAAAGTTGGAGCAGCGTTATGCGCGTTTCGACGGCCTGAACCTGACCTACGAGGTGCGCGAAGGGGTAGTCAAACACGATACCGACTACGACGTCACCGACGCCACGGGTTATGAACCGGAACTTGCGGGAACGTTGGAGTGCCAGCTGGCCAACCTGGCGGACGAGATTGCCTACAACACCAGCGACCTCGACGATGGGCTGCGTGCCGGGCTTTTTGATTTGATCGAAGTACGCGGCCTGGACGTGTGGCACGACGCCATGGCGAGCCTGGATGAACCGCTGGATCGCCCCCTCGACGACCTGCTGCGTCATCGGGTGATCCGTCGTCTCGTGGGGCGGTTTGTCACCGATGTGGCGTATGCCACGGCGCGGGCCCTGGATGCCCATCGGATCGACTCGGTCGATGCGCTGCGTGGGATCGGGCATAACCTGGCTGGTTATTCACCGGAAATGGCGGACAACACGCGGGCGCTGAAGGCGTTTCTGCTGGCGCGTTTCTACCATCATTACCGCGTCATGCGCATGGCGAGCAAAGCACAGCGCGTGCTCACGGACCTGTTCGAGGCATACCAGGTGGAACCGGGACAGCTTCCGGCCAGTACGCAGTCCAAAATTGCCCACGAACCCGAAGGTGTGCGCCGCGTGATTTGTGATTACGTCGCCGGGATGACAGATCGTTATGCGCTCGAGGAACACGCCAAACTGTTCGATCCTACGGTACGGGTTTGAATCCAGGGTTTTGACCTGTCCGGTTGGCAAACGAGGAGTCCGCACCCCCAGGTGCGGACTCCTCGTTTGCCAACACCGTGGGGTGCGGACTCCTCGTTTGCCAACACCGTGGGGTGCGGACTCCTCGTTTGCGGACTCCTCGTTGGCCGGCACATTAGTTGGCTGACGCAAGCTGCGTCGAGGTCAATCGCGCGGCGTCACCGTCAGATCGACTCTGAGTGTCTTGAAGACCGACTTTGCCGGTCCTGCGCCGTCGGCATAGGCCATTTCGGCGATGCGTCCCTCCAAATCGAGGGTTTTATGGGCGATGTGGAACACCGTGCCCGGGGCGGCCAGGACGATATCGCCTTTGTCGCGCAAACGATCCCGCATGGCGGCGTTTCCGTAGGCATAGTCACTCAACAGCACCACCGTCATGGTACGCACGTCACCCTTGTCGAACAACCATACATCCATGGCCGTTGGACGCGCCATGTCGTTGTCCAGCGTTTCCGCAATCCCCATGCCGCACTCGCCACGATAGCCAGATCCCGTCTGGCCTTCGATCATGAAGTTCTCGTCGTAGTCGAGATCACCCTGCCGGTACAACGCAGTGAATTTACCAGCGGTGGGAGTGGCCACCGGAGCCGCCGCAGAGGTCGTCACCACTGGGGTGACTTCGGGTGGTTCAGAAAAATCGATCTCGTCTTCGTCAAAATCCTGGTCGATTTCGTCCGCTGGGGGCGGCTCTTCGTCGGGGTACCAGTCGGGGCTGGCCAGGTATTCGTCGGCCGGCACGAATTCGTCTTCGATCCGATAGGCTGGCTGTGAAACCGGCGGCTTTGCCGATGCTGCGGGTTGGCCACGACGCCGGCTCGTCAGGAGGTAGACCAGGACACCCACGCCAACCCCCAACACGACGAGGCCGGCCAACAAGAGCAGCACACTCCCCGCACTGGAACCCGTTGCGGGTGGCTGCGGCGCAACCGTCGGCTGCGTGCCGGGCGTCAGCGTCGTGGCCAGTGCTGCCGCCAGGGTCTGTAGGTTCTGCGCCTGGGCGGTCCTGCCCGTTTCGGAATAGGCAGAGGCAGCCGCATTCAACTCATCGATCGCTTCCTGGGGCGTCCACTGCTGCAAACGCTCGCCGGCCAACCCCAAATCTCCGTTGGCCAGGTAGGACTCGGCCACCAGTGACAGGACCTGGTAACGCGTCTCCTGCCGCAAATCCTTCACGTTGGCATCGGTCCAGTTCACCGGGAACAGCCACCAGCCCAGGACAATCCAGCCAATGAGCAGTCCCACGGCAAAAGCAGCCGCCAGCCAGAGCCAGTTGATGCGGTCCGTACGCCTTTGCATACCTCTCCTCCTTACGAAGCCGGGTCATCCGAATGGAGAAATGGGCGTTACATGGTCAGCGCCATGACGGCCTTTTGGACGTGCAGCCGGTTTTCAGCTTCATCGTAAACGACGCTCTGTGGCCCGTCGATGACACTGTCGGTCACTTCGATGTTGCGATCGGCCGGCAGGCAGTGCATGTAGATCGCATCGTCCTTGGCCAGCGCCATACGCCGGTCGTCGGTGATCCAATCTGCATAGTGTTTGGCAATCTCGGCCGCTTCCTTGCCGTCCTCAGTCGTCAGCAGGCAGCCCCAGCTCTTAGGATAGAGGACGTCGGAATCCCGAAACGCTTCATCCATGTCGTGCGTGATGCTGAAGCGCCCGCCAAAGTGTTTGGCGTTGTCCTGCGCTTCCTGCAGGATATTTGGCATGAGGCGGTATTCGGGCGGGTGGGCCAACACGACGTCCATGCCGAAACGGGTGAGCTGGATGATCAGCGACTGCGGCACCGAAATCGGCTTGACGTAGCTCTTGGCGTAGGCCCACGACACGGCAATCCGTTGACCGCGCAGGTTTTGCCCCTTCTTTTCGATGATGGTCATCAGATCGGCCAGGATTTGGAAGGGGTGGTAAACATCGCACTGCATGTTGAGCACGGGCACGCGGCTGGCCGCCGCCACTTCGCGGATGTAGCGGTTGCCAAAGTTCCAGTCACACTGGCGGATGGCCAGGCCATCGAAGTAGCGGCCATAGATCTCACCGATCTCCTTGGCCGTGTCACCGTGGGCGATCTGCGTCGTCTGCGATTCGATGAAGGCGGCGTGCCCGCCCAGCTGCGCCATGCCGGCCTCGAACGAGCCGCGGGTGCGTGTGCTGGTGAAAAAGAAGAGCATCGCCAGGACTTTGTCACGCAAATAGGCATGCGGTTCGCCCAAGGCACGCTTGCGTTTCAGATCGAAGGCGACGTCGAGCGCCGTTTCGATCTCCTCCCGGGTCCAATCGGTGTCCCCGATCAAATCACGTCCGCGTAAGAAAGTTTGCATGTGAAATCCTCGTCGCTAATCCTGCCGCTGCTCGCCTCGTTGATTAATGAAATCTGCCACCATCAATCGGGTTGACCCACCAGCGCGGGAAACAGCGCATAAAACTCGGTCGCTTTGACCACTTCGGCCAGCGAGTTGCGGTCCATGACGGTATGCGCAACCTCTTCCTCGCCAGGACCAAAGCCGATGCTGGGAATGCCGGCTTTGCCCGTCCAGTAGGTGCCGTTGGTGCTGAAGTCCCATTTGCCCGGCTCGGCCTCGGGCAGCCCGATGGCCTGGCGCGCGGCCTGGCTGGCCTGCACCAGCGGGTGTTCGGGTTCGAGGGCCCACGCCGGGTAATACTTGTCCACCGGAAAAACAAACCCGGTGTAGCTTGGAATATCGTAGTACAGCATCTCGACCGTGATGTCGCCGGCGGCCCGGTTAGCCGGCGGGATCAGATTGCGCACCTGCTCGATAGCGTCCTCCATGGTTTCGCCAAACGTCAGGCGGCGATCGATGTAGATCGTGCATTCGTCGGGCACGGCATTGAGGCTGGCGGTCTGCGCCTTGATGTCGGAGACGGTGATTTTGCCGTGGCCCAGGAAGGGGTGATCACCGAGCTGCGGCTCCAGGTCACGAATGGCGGCGATCACCGGCAGCATCTTGTAGACGGCGTTGTCGCCGAGTTGGTTAGACGCCGCGTGCGCACTGCGCCCTTTGGCCACCACTTTCAACTCGACACGCCCCTTGTGCCCGCGGTAGGTCTTGAGACGGGTGGGTTCGCCAATCACGGCAAAATCGGGCCGGATGCCGGGATCAACCTCGACGAAGGTGTTGGGAGCGATCCCGTCGCAGTCCTCTTCCATATTGCCAAAGACGTAGGCGGTGTATCCCTCCAGCAGTCCCAGGTCGCGGGCGATGGCCAGGCCGTAGACCATGCCCGGTGCGGAGCCCTTTTCGTCACCGGCGCCGCGTGCGTAAAGATAACCGTCCTCGATTTTGCCCACAAAGGGGTCCCACTGCCAGGCCTGCGGGTCGGCAATGCCCACGGTGTCGATATGCGTGTCGTAGACGAACGTGCGCGGGCCATCGCCGATACGCCCCATGATGTTGCCCATCCTGTCGAAGCGCACATCCTCGAAGCCCAGGCGGCGCATCTCGTCCGCCATACGCTCGCCGACCGGCCCAATCTGCCCGGCCACGCTGGGTATGGCGCACAGCTCACGGAAAAAGGTGATGATCTTGTCTTCTTGCGCGGCAACCCGCTCCTGGACTGCGGCCACCAGGTCGGCTGATACGGGTGGTGTCATCGTTGTCTCCACATTCAGCATGTTTTTTGCAGGCAGGGGAATAAACGTAAGGTAAACACAGTTACGTCTGAATTGTAGCACGAAGGGAGTTGACGGTCAAAGTTCGGGGGTTGGGTGTGCTGTTAGGGTTTGGCTTTTCGGGCAAGTATGCCTATAATCAAACCTAAGTCGACAATTGCCGCCCTGGTGCACGAACAGGATTGAATGGAAGTCTATGGACTTAGCACTATCTGTTGAAGGCGTTCCAATCCGTCTCACTACAGAGCGATGGTTTCATATCGTCGAAAACCACGATGATATGGCTGGGTACTACGATGACGTTCTGGAGGTCATCGAAAATCCTGACCTCGTTCTTGGTGGATATGGCGGTTCCCGAATTGCCACACGAGGCTATGGACGGGGAAGATATCTGGCTGTGATCTATCGACAACTATCGGCCCAGGACGGTTTTGTTATCACTGCCTATTTCACGAGCAAGATCGATCGAAAGAAGGTCATATGGAGAAAATAATCGCTTCTGGGGAGTACACGGCAGTATCGCAGGCTGTACCTCTGCTATTGGGTTTTCCTGCACAACGCTTCTGGGTAGATTATGACCGCGACGCAGATGTGCTCTACATCAGCTTTCAGCATCCTCAAAAAGCAACGGATACACAAATGACCGACGAGGGTATCTTGCTTCGTTATCGCAGCAAACAACTCGTTGGAATTACCGTGTTGGATGCTTCCACTCGCAAAATGCCGGGGGAAGCTAAGGCAGAAATGTGATGGAAAAAACGAGCCAGACGGCTATCGTCTGGCTCGTTCTCTTGGCGGGGAGGGCGGGATTTGAACCCGCGATACCCTTTCGGGTATACCCACTTAGCAGGCGGGCGCACTAGACCAGGCTATGCGACCTCCCCGTGTCATGCTCTTTGTCTGGCGGAGGGAGAGGGATTCGAACCCCCGGTGACGCGGAGCGCCACAACGGTTTTCAAGACCGCCGCCATAAACCACTCGGCCATCCCTCCACGTCGAACGGTGCGAGTATACCACCGGGCGGGAGGGCTGTCAAAGATGGGGGTAGGGGATGGGGGTTGGGGATTGGGGGTTGGGGGTTGGGGATTGGGGATTGGGGGCTGGGGATTGGGGGCTGACCCCACCTGTCAAAACCCCTAACCCCCAGCCCCTAATCCCCAGCCCCTATCCCCTATCCCCCAATCCCCATCCCCTACCGCCGAATCACATCCACGCCCGCCATGTACGGCCGCAGCACTTCCGGCACGACCACCGAGCCATCGGCCTGCTGGTAGTTCTCCAGAACGGCGATCATGACGCGCGGCAGGGCGAGGCCCGATCCGTTGAGCGTGTAGACGTAGCGCGGTTTGGCGTTGGCATCGGGCCGGTAGCGGATGTTGGCGCGGCGCGCCTGGAAGTCGGTAAAGAGTGAGCAGGAGCTGACCTCCAGCCACTCGCCGACACCCGGTGCCCAGAGCTCGACGTCCAGCTTGTTGGCCGCTGAGAAGGCCAGGTCACCGGTGCACATCTGGATGATGCGGTACGGAATCTGCAGGCGGCGTGCGATGTCAGCGGCGTTGTCGACCAGGCGTTCCAGCTCGGCCTCCCCCTGTTCAGGCTCGACGAATTTGACCATCTCGACCTTGTCGAACTGGTGGCCGCGTTTGATGCCACGCACGTCTCGGCCGGCGCTCATCTTTTCACGCCGGAAGCACGGCGTATAGGCCACGTGGTAGATCGGCAGCGCGCCCGGCGGCAAGATTTCGTCGCGGTACAGGTTCGTCACCGGCACCTCGGCGGTGGGAATCAGCCACAGGTCGTCTTCGATGTCACGGTAGAGGTTATCGGCAAACTTGGGCAGGTTGCCGGTGCCCACGAGCATGTCGGCCTTGACGACGTAGGGCGGGTAGATTTCGGTGTAACCGTGTTCGAGCGTGTGCACGTCGAGCATCCAGGCGATCAACGCCCGCTGCAGCCGCGCACCGAGGCCCTTGAGCACGTAGAAGCGCGAGCCTGAAAGTTTGACGCCCCGCTCGAAGTCGAGTATGCCGAGCTGTTCACCAATTTCCCAGTGCGGGCGCGGCGCAAAGTCGAAGGTGCGCGGTTCGCCTACGACGGCGGTGACCATGTTTTCACTATCGTCCTTGCCCACTGGCACGGATGGCAGCGGCAGGTTGGGGATGCGCAGCAGGGCGTCCTGCAGCGCCGGTTCGACCAGGCGCAGGCGGTCTTCGAGTTCTTTGATGCGTCCGGGCAGCGCGCCCAACTCGGCTTTCAGCGCCTCGGCCTCGGCTTGCTGCCCCTCGCGCATGAGCTGGCCGATGCGTTTGCTGTCGGTGTTGCGGCGCGCACGCAGCGCTTCGAGTTCGAGCAGGATCGTTTTGCGCTCGTCGTCGAGCGTCAACGCCTGGTCGACCGGCGCGTCGAGCGCCTGCAGGTCGCCCATGGCCTGAGTGACGGTGGCCAGGTTGTCGCGGATGAATTTGATGTCTAACATGGGTGCTCCTATGGAAAAAAACAACGCGCCTCATCCTGTAAAACCAGGACGAGAGGCGCGCTCGTGGTGCCACCTGGATTCGCTGCGTGGTCGGCACGCAGCCTCACTACGCCGGATCACATATTCCAGCGCCGGTCCGTTAACGAGGACCCGTTCGCCCGTGCATACTCTGGCAAACCTGCCATTTCCGACGGGAGCTCAGGAGGGCTTTTCACCTGGACCGCACTGCCGGCTCGCACCATGGGTTCGTCTGGCGAACCACACCGCCGGCTCTCTGGGAGGCATGTCCGGGTTACTCGTCTCCGTCATCGCCTGATGAGATCGATTCCGCCACATGTGCTGGCGGATGAGTGCATTCTAGCAAGATTAGGTGATGCTGTCAAACGTTGCTGGTTGTGCACTCTCAGTCGGTCACCTCTGGTCGACCCCGTTCAGCATAAATCGCCTTACGCAGATTAGCCAGGCCCTCATCATCGGCTGAGGGCTCGTAAAAGAATAACTTCCCGCGCTCTTTTGATCGAACTTGGCGGTGAATTCCAGACATAATGCAGGATGTTATACTTTTACGATGCCTAAGGTACCTGCTTGCTGCAGCAAGATGGTACGACTTTTGATCTGCTCCATCAGCTGCCAGCACATCAGCTCCATGCGCGGGACGTGGAACGCGCCTTTGTAGGTGTTGCCCTTCAGACGTGAGGACAGCCGGCCATCGCGGTGCAGATACCCGAACCATTCGCCGTACTCTGGGTCCGGAAAGCGGGCGTAGGTCCAGTCGTGGATCATCCGGTGCCAGCGGGCGTATTTTTCGTCACCCGTCAGGTGATAAGCCATGAGGGTCGCAATGATCGCTTCGTTCTGCGGCCACCAGAACTTCATGTCGTGCCAGTATTCCTGCACCGGCAGCCCCTTGACGTCCACGAAGTACGTGATGCCACCGTATTCCCGATCCCAGCCGCGCGCCCACATCCAGTCGAGAATGGTCAGCCCCATCCGTAACAGCGATGGATCGCTGCCGCGCACCTGGGATTCGTGCAGGATGAACCAGGCCGCCTCGATGGCGTGGCCGGGGTTGAGCGTACGCCCGTCGAAGTGATCGAGGAATTCGCCGTTGGGACCCGTCGTTTCCAGCACGGTCTCGAGTTCCGGTTTCATGTGATACCGCCGGATCTCGTCGATGTAGTGGTCGATCCAGCGGTTGCAGAAGGCCGGGTCGGGCAGGGCCTGGCGTAGAATCTGGGCCGTGACGATCATGATCATCGGCACGGCCAGCCCACGCATGGGCCGGTTGTGCGGGTCCCACTTGGCCGGCAGCACACCCGGCGTATGCAGGTGGTCCAGGACGCGCTGGTAGAGTGCCAGGGCCTCCTGCACCGCGGCGGTATCCCTGGCGGCGCGCCCGTAGGCCGCCAGCGCGGCGATCATGAACGTCTCGCTGAAGATGTAACGGCGTTTACGCAGGGGACGCCCCTCGCGGTCCACCAGGAAGAACATGCGGCCATCGTCGTCGAAGCCGTACCGGCGCAGAAAGTCAATGCCGTGGCGCGACCAGTGCAGCCACTGCGGGCGTGGTTCCACCTCGGCATAGAGGGTCGCCAGCAGCCAGCTCGCCCGTCCTTGCAGCCAGATCGCCTTGTCGCTGTCGAGCAATGACCCGTCCTGGTCCCGGTTGAACATGAACCCACCGTACTCCTCATCGACGACGCGCGGGAACCAGAAGGGCAGCGTGCTGTCGAGCAAGCCGTCGCGGTAGGTTGCAAGGAGCGTGTCGATGCGTTCGGTGGACATCACAGGGGTGTCCATCAGCGCAGCCACTCCAGGAAACCGAGCGTGGCCAGATCACCGTGCAGGGCCTCGATCTCCGCCGGCGTGAGCGCCACCTGCGGCAGGCGCGTCGGGCCGCAGTCCATGCCGGCAAATGCCATCATGGCTTTGAGGCCGGCCGCCCCACGATACCTGCCCACCACGGTGCGCACCATCTGGGCGGACAGCCGCTGCAGCCGCTGCGCCTCGGCCATTTCGCCGGCGGCATACGCCTGCATGATCGCCTGGTAGAGCGGTGCGGCAAAGTTATAGGTGCTGCCCACGGCACCGTGTGCGCCGGTCGCCAGCCCACTCAGCAGCATCTCGTCCACCCCAAACAGCAGGTTGAACCGGCCACCGGCCGCGTCGAGACAGGCCTGGAACTCGTAGAGTGTGGGTGAGCTGTACTTGATACCGGCCAGCGTCGGGATGCGTTCGGCACCCTGGCGCAGAAATTCGACCATGTCGAGGTTGACACCGGTCAGGCCGGGAATGTGGTAATAATAAAACGGCAGATCGGGCGCAGCCGCCGCAATGTCGGCCATGCACGCCACCAACACGTCGACCGAGGCCGGTTTGACGTAGAAGGGCGGCAGGGCGGCAATCGCAGCGGCACCCACCTGCTGGGCGTGGGCCGCCAACAGGCGGGCCGCAGCCAATGAGGTGTGCCCGACGTGAGCGATGACAGGGACGCGTCCGGACGCCGCGCGCACGTGGGCCTCCAACGTCGCCTGGCGTTCGGCGGTGGTCAGAGCCGCACTCTCACCCGTGCTGCCGCAGACGAACAGCGCAGTGACTTGTTGCGTTACCAGACGGTCCACGATCGGTGGGACCTGGGCCAGATTGAGACTGCCATCTTCATGCATGGGCGTGAAGGTTGCCGGCACCAGGCCGGTGATCCAGAAACGGTTCATGAGTTATCAGCTTTCAAATCATAGGATACTTCTCGGATCGAGCGCGTCACGCAAACCGTCACCGATGAAGTTGATACTGAGCACGGCCAGGGCAATCATCAGCCCGGGGGGCAGCCAGATCCAGGGCATGCCTTCGAGGATGTTGAGACTCTGGGCGTCGCGCAGCATGTTGCCCCAGCTCGGCGTCGGGGCCTGGACACCCAGTCCCAGGAAGGACAACGAAGCCTCCAGGAGGATCGCACTGGCCACGCCGATGGTGATGGCGACGGCAATCGAGCTGATCGTATTGGGAAAGATGTGTTTGAAGACGATCTGCCCCTTGGCCACACCGATCGAACGCGCCGCACGCACGAACTGCTGTTCACGCAGGGTCAGGAACTGGCCGCGGACCAGGCGCGCAATCGAGGGCCACGTGAGCAGACCGATCACGAGCATGGCGTTGTAGACACTAGGCCCCATGGCCGCCGCAACGGTGATGATGATTACGAGCGATGGGAACGTCATGAAGACGTCGGTCAGGCGCATGAGCGTCATGTCCACCTTGCCACCGGCGTAACCGGCGATGCTGCCAATGATGATGCCGATGAACATGGAGATCGAAACCGACACCAAACCCACCGAGAGTGAAATGCGGCCGGCGTACAACACGCGTGTCAGCACGTCACGACCGGTACCATCGGTCCCCAGCCAGTGCTCGGGACTTGGGGGCTGGCGGATCGAGCGCAGGTCGAGTTCGATGGGTGAGTAGGGCGTGAGCAGCGGGGCGGCCACCGATACGAAGATCAGCAGGCTCAACATGATCAGCCCAACCATCGCCAGTTTGTGGCGGAAAAAGCGCTTGCGGGCTTTGCCCCACAGACTCTCGGGTTTGGTGGCAGAAAATGTGATGGTGGGTGTCGTGGCGGTTGTCATGGCATTGTCCTAATCGTAACGGATACGCGGGTCGGCCCACGAATACGTGATGTCGGTCAGCAGGTTGGCAATCAGTACGACAAACGCCGAGACCAGGACGTAGCCCATAATGACCGGAGAGTCACGCAGCGCGATCGCGTTGATGAACATCATGCCGATCCCAGGCCACTGAAAGATGGTCTCGATGATGACCGAACCGGCAAAGAGCACCGTGAGATTGATGCCGATCACCGTGATGACCGGGATCAGGGCGTTGCGCAGAATGTGCCTGGCCGTCACCACGAACTCCGTCATGCCCTTGGCGCGGGCCGTGCGTACGTAGTCATCGTTGAACACTTCGAGCACACTGGCACGGGTATAGCGCATGAAAACCGACATACGCACCAGCGCCAACGCCAGCGCGGGCAGAAACAGGTGGCGCAGGTTGTCGGCCCAGCTGAACTCCGTGCCCGCCGTGACCATACCCGAGGTGGGAAACCACCCGAGCTTGAGGGCAAAGATGAAAATGAGGATCATGCCCAGGAAAAAATCGGGAATGGAGATGCCGGTGAAGCCAAAGAGCGTCAGGCTGTAGTCCATGACCGAATACTGGCGCAGTGCGGAGATCGTGCCCAGGGTCACACCCAGGATCGTCGCAATCAGCAGGGATACGCCCATGAGCTCGAGCGTGGCCGGTATGCGGGTCAGGATCATCTGCCCCACCGGCTCGCCGGTCTGAAAGGAGTAACCCAGGCTGCCCTGCAGCAGGTTGCCCAGCCAGCGGGCGTACTGCTCGTACAGCGGCAGGTCGAGGCCCAGCTGGCCCTGGCGCAGCTTGATCAGGTCCGCTTCCATGGGCGTGTCGGAGGAGATCATCGCCATGACGGCATCGCCCGGCATCAAACTTGCCAGCAGAAAGACGATGACGGTGATCGCCAGGATGATCGGGAGGCTGATGAGAATGCGGCGCAGGATGTAGGTCGCCATAAGCAACGGTCTCCAGGAATGGATCGGTCCGGTCTGTGCAGGGCGAGCGGGCGGCCCGCCCTGCACAGCGGCCTACGAAATTACTCCGTGTACCAGGTGTGAATCTCGTTGTAGATCGGGATGTCGAACATCAGCAGCGGCTGCTCGGCGAAATGCTCGCCCAGGCCGACGATGCGTTTGTTGAAACCCATCGGACGAACTTCGTACCACAGCCAGAGCTTCGGCAGCTCTTCGTTGAGGATGGTGCTGATCTCCTGGTAGTACGGGGCGCGCTTCTCGCGCTCGGCCTCGCTCAGGCCCAGGGTGAAGAGTTCGTCGACACGTTCGTTGCAGTAGGTCATGGCGCGCTGGGTGCCACAGCGGGTGATGTTGGCGCCGATCGAAGGATCGAGGCCCTGACCATTGGCGGCATAACCGGCCTGGAAGGTCTTGTCGACGATCGCCTGGTTGAAGCCGGCACCATCGACGAGACGTGGCTCGATGTTGATGCCAACCGCTGCCAGATAGGCCTGGATGGCGACCACGATGTCCTTGTTGACCTGGTCGTTGTAGTAGTACAGGAAGTCGATCTTGCGGTTCGTATCCCAACCCGCGGCCTTCAGCAGTTCCTGGGCCTTCTCCGGATTGTAGGCGTATTCCTCCAGCTCGGCGGGGCGGGCCCACTCGGCCGGGAACATGGTGTTGCTGATCTTGCCGCGGTTCATGCGCACGGTTTCCATGATCGTCTGGCGATCGACGGCGTACATCATAGCCTGGCGCACTTCGGGCTTGGCAAAATCGGGGTCTTCCAGGTTGACCATGATGAACGTCGGCAAACCGCCGTCCATGTTACCCAACACCGTCAGGTGGTCCATGGCCTCGAAACGCTCCACCTGGTCCAGCGGGATACCGCCACCTTCGTAAGGCGTGGCGTCGAGCTCACCGGCTTCGAGGGCGTTCAGAATAGCCGTGGTGTCGGCGTAGATCTGGAAGACAATCTTGTCCAGCTTGGGTTTGCCAAGGAAGTAGTTCTCGTTGGCCACGCCTTCGATGTACTGGTCATCCACGAACTTGGTCATGATGAAGGGGCCGGTGCCCACCATGTTCTTCCAGTATTCATGGGTGCGCAGCTGATCAGCGGCCACGCTGCCCAGGATGTGTTCGGGCAGGATGCTGATGGAGATCTGCTGCAGGTCGACCCACAGCGGCGTGGGGCTCTTCAACTCGACACGCACGGTCAGGTCGTCGACCTTTGTCACGCCGGCCAGCTCGCTGGCGGTGCCCGCCTGGAACTCATCGTAGCCCACCACGTCGGACAGCTTGCCGGCGTAGGTCGAACCGACTGCCGGGTTGGCAAAGATGTTGAAGCTGAACACGACGTCGTCGGCTGTGAACGGCTCACCGTCATGCCAGGTGACGCCTTCGCGCAGTTTGAAGACGAAGGCCTTGCCGCCTTCTTCAGCTTCCCAGCTTTCTGCCAGCAGGGGCTCGACGCCGTCAGCAGTCCATTTGACCTGGGCCAGGCCCTGGAGGAAGGCCTCGTCGAGGCGGCGGCCGCAGGTGGTCCAGAGGGTGCCAACTGCACAGCCGGTGCGCATGGGCGAACGAAATACGCCAGCCGGACCGGCATCCTCGGCCGGTGCCTCGGTTGCTGTGGCCTGGGTCGGTTCTACCGCCGGGGCGGTGGTGGGTTCGGCGGCCTGGGTTGGCTCGGCAACCGCCGGCGCCGTGGTGGCCGCCGGTGCCGGGGTCGAGGCGGGTGCGCCGCAGCCGGCAAGTACAACAGCCAGCAGGGCAACAAGGGCGAACAACTTAAGATTCTTCACGTTTCTCTCCTTCTGAACAGATGGTTTGTTTTGCTTCGACAAGATGCCGAATCGTTGATCGATAACCAATTCAAGGTGGCCGATGATACCGCGCCTCATGAGGCCAGTTCTTCGGCCAGGTGGCAGGCGACGCGGTGCGCAGATGCACTGCTTTGTTCCAGGACACGCAGTGCCGGTTCCTGCTGGCGGCATATGTCCCTGGAAAACGCGCAGCGTGGGTGGAAGCGACAGCCAGCGGGCGGATTGGCCGGGCTGGGTACGTCGCCCTCCAGAATGATGCGCTTGCGCACCCGTTCCAGTTTTGGGTTGGGCACCGGCACGGCCGACATCAGCGCACGGGTGTAGGGGTGCAGCGGCCGGTCGAACACGGCGTCGCGACTGCCCAATTCCACGATTTTGCCCAGGTACATCACCGCCACGCGGTCGCTGATGTAGCGCACCATCGACAGATCGTGGGAGATCATGAGATAGGTCAGGCCCAGCTGGGTTTTGAGGTCGCCCATCAGGTTGACGACCTGCGCCTGGATCGACACGTCCAGCGCCGAGATCGGTTCGTCGGCGACGATGAACGCCGGTGAAGTGGCCAGGGCGCGGGCCAGGCCCACCCGCTGGCGCTGGCCGCCGGAGAACTCGTGCGGGTAACGGTTGATGAAGGCCGGGTTCAGCCCGACCACACGCAGCAGCTCCTGCACCCGTGCCTCGCGTTCGGCCTGGCTGCCGATCCCATGCACACCCAACGGCTCGCCAATGATGGCGCCCACGGTCATACGCGGGTTGAGCGAGGAGTAGGGGTCCTGGAACACCATCATCATGTGGCGGCGCAGCGGGCGCATCTGCGCTTCGGGAAGATGGGTCACTTCCTGCCCGCGAAAACGCACCTGGCCAGCCGTCGCCTGGAGCAGATTCAACACGGCCAGGCCGGTGGTCGATTTGCCACAGCCGCTCTCACCGACAAGGCCCAGCGTCTCACCATCGTACACATCGAAGCTGACGTCGTCGACGGCACGGACGGCACCGACCTGACGCCGCAGCAGCCCACGCCGGATCGGGAAGTGGACCTTGAGGTTGTTGACCTCGATGAGCGTTTGGGAGCTGGCGTTGGCCTGAAGGGCGACGCTCATAGTTGATCTCCAAAATGGTGAATCTGGCGCAGCTCCACGGCCCGCCAGCACGCGGCGGTATGCTGCGGGGCGATCGGCTGCAGCGGCGGCACCGCCTGCTGGCACTGCTCGATCACGTAGGGGCAGCGCGGCGCAAAGGGGCAGGCCACGGCGGGGTGGCGCAGGTCGGGCGGCATGCCTTCGATGGAGGCCAGCCGCTCCTGGCTGCGCTGCTCGAGGGTGGGGATCGCCTGCAGCAGCCCCATGCTGTAGGGGTGTGCCGGCCGCTCGTACAGCTCATCCACCGGCGCCTGTTCGACGATGTAGCCGGAGTACATCACGATGACCCGGTCGACCATCCCAGCCACCAGTGCCAGGTTGTGACTGATCCAGATGATCGCCATGCCCAGCTTCTGCTGCAGGTCTTTGATGAGTTCGACGATCTGAGCTTGAATGGTGACGTCGAGCGCCGTGGTGGGTTCATCGGCGATGAGCAGGCTGGGATTGCAGGCCAGCGCCATGGCGATCATGACGCGCTGGCGCTGCCCGCCGGAGAACTGGAAGGGAAAGTCCTTCAGCCGCTCGGCGGCATTGGGCAATCCAACCAGGGAGAGGAGTTCGGCGGCACGGCGTCGCGCCGCCGCCTTGTCCAGCCCCATGTGCGCCTGCAGCGGTTCCATCAGCTGGTGGCCCACAGACAACACCGGGTTGAGCGACGTCATCGGGTCCTGGAAAACCATGGCGATCTCTTTGCCACGCAGCTGGCGCATTTCTTCGGATGACAGCTTGAGCAGGTCACGTCCCTTGAAAATGACCTCGCCCTTCTCGACGCGGCCGGGTGGGTAGCGGATGAGCCCCATGAGCGACATAACGCCCACCGATTTCCCCGATCCGCTCTCACCGACGATCGCCAGTGATTCGCCTTCCTCCAGCGTGTAGGTGATCCCATTCACGGCATGAATGGTTGCCCCATCGGAGTAGAAGCGGGTCACCAGGTCCTTCACCTCGAGCAAATGCGCCATGACGACCTTCCTCAAACTCAGTTGTTGGCCCCGACGGGCTGATCGCTGGGCCTTGCCGGTGCAGCGGCCTGGCTGATCTGGACGGCACGCGCCATACGGATCTCAAGATTACGGAAGTGATCGCGCATGCGCTGCGTGGCCAGCACCCCATCACGCGCACGCATCGCCGCCAGCAGCTCGCGGTGCATCTCCAGCGTGGCCAGCGGGTTGTGGTCGATGCCGATGTTCTGCACGGCCAATGAATGGTAGATCACCCAGAAGATATCGATCAGGCGGATCAACGAATCGTTGCCAAGCGGGGTATAGAGCAGGCGGTGAAATCCGCGATCGTCCAGCGATACGTCGTCACCCCGCAGCGCCTTCTGCTCCCAACGATCCAGCAGTGCGTCAATCTGGTCCAGCTCGGCGTCGCTGATGCGGTCGATGGTTTCGGCCACGCCGGCCACCTCGAGCCAGATGCGAATCTGCAGGATTTCGACCGCCTTGACCGGATCGAAGACCAGGCCGTAGGACAACAGGTCGAAGATGGAATCGAAGTTGAAGGCACGCACGCGTACCCCGTCCCCATGCCGCACCTCGACGATGCCTAACGACTCCAACGCCTTGATCGCTTCACGTACCGAGCCGCGGCTGACACCCAGGTCGGTGGCAAGCTGGCCTTCGGGCGGCAGCAGATCACCCGACTGTAGGCGGTTGTCGGTGATGTACTGTTTGATCTGGTCCTGGATCATCCGGTTCAGCACCGGTCCACGCGTCAGCTTTTCCATAACGACCTTTCTCGCACCCAGACAGTGGTCCAGTCATTAGATATCGGATATCTGATATCTAATCATAGGATATCACATTACTGCTGGTTTGTCAAGGGGCACGCGGCACGAATTTCGGCAGACAATTTGCCAGCCAGTGCGCAGTAGGGTATCATTCTTCATTATTCCAGCCGGCCCCACCACCCGCACCACGGGCCATGAGGGTACCTGCCATGCACATTCGATCACACCACCGCCTGGAGCCGGCCATGCCACAGGCTGGTTTCGGTTACCGTCCCTGGGTACTGGCGATCACCCTGACCGGCCTGCTGCTCGCCAGCTGGCTGCTGCTCATCACCACCGCGCATGCCGACGATCCTTCGTTCGACAATCCAGTCACCTACGGCTCGGCCGAGGAGAAAATCACCAGCCTCGCCCTCGGCGACGTCGACGCCGATGGTGACCTCGACCTGGCCGTGACGCAGGATGGCCAGCAGAGTGCGGTCTACCTGAACGACGGCCGCGGCCGCTTCTTCGAGGGCACCGTCGATAACTGCGCCGCCCTGGCCGACACGGTGCGCTGTTTCGGGGCTGACAGCGATCGATTTGCCGCCGCGGCCCTGGGTGACGTGGACGCCGATGGGGATCTCGACGTGATTGCGTTGAGCAGCGTTGGCAAGAGCCGAATCTTCCTGAACGATGGCGCCGGTTCGTTGGCACCCGGCAGCGCCTTTGGTTTCAGCACTGGTGCCGGCCGAAGCCTGGCGGTTGGGGACGTCAGCGGGGATGGTGCACTCGATTTGGTCGTGGGCGATCGAGCGCAGAATGCGATCTTCGTGAACGATGGGCAGGGACGTTTCTATAGCGGTCCGCTCGCCAGCTGCGAGACATCACCGCCGGGTGTGCAGTGTCTTGGCGGTGCCTCGGCGCCCAGTGTGGGTCTGGCGGACGTGGACGGCAATCGTTGGCTGGATGTCGTCGTAGCCGGTTACCCCGACGACAATCCCCAAAGTGCGGTTTACCTCAACGATGGGAGCGGCGGTTTCAGTAACGCACCCCCAGCGACGTGTGCCGATGCCACCCGCCAGGACCGCATGCGCTGCCTCGGCACCGCTGCCGCAGACGAAGCTGTGCGCCACCTGACCGTGGGGGACGTCGATCGGGATGATGATTTCGACGTAGTGATGGCGCTGGCCAACGGCCATAACCGTGTCCACGTGAACGACGGGCGGGCCAATTTTGCTGTCATCACCGAGTTTGGTGCGGCACCGGCGGTCGAACCGGTCCAACCCGGCGATCTCCTGCCCGACGAGTCGGCCCCTGCCGGTGATCCCACGGCCAATTCATACCGTATGATCAGCCTGCACGACGTCAACGGGGACGGCGCGCTGGATGCCATCACCGGCAACTTCAACCAGCCCAACCTGGTCTATCTCAACGACAACGACGGGCGCGACCGCTTCGATCAGAGCACCGCCTTCCCCTTCGGCACCGGCACCGACGCCACCACCAGCGTCGCCGCCGGTGACCTGGACAGTGACGGCGATCTCGACCTGGTTGCTGGCAACCTGGACCAACGCAGTGCGATCTATCTCAACGACGGCGCCGGTGTCTATACCGCCCCTCAGGCCCTGCACACCAGTCCCTTGGCCACCTACAGCATCGCCGTGGGAGACGTCGACGGGAACGGCCGGCTGGATGCGATCGTCGGCAACCGCAACAAGCCCAGTGTGATTTACCTGGCCGACCTGGCGGGCGGGTTTCCGGTCAGCCAGACCTTTGGCGGCGGCTTGACGCTCAGCGTGGCCGTGGGGGATGTGGACGGGGACCTGGACCTCGATATCGTCACAGGCAATAACAAGGAAAAGACCAGGCTCTACATCAACAACAACGATGGCAACTGGAACGCCGACGTGCGCGACTTTGGAATGCAGAGCGCGTGGGGCGTCACCCTGGGCGACGTGGACGGCGACCGCGATTTGGACGTCGTCGCCGCGTACGACGTCCCACAGGCCGGCCGGCAGGTCCGCCTTCACCGTAACGATGGCCAGGGCAATTATGCCGGCAGCGAAGAGCCGATCGGTCACGGCGGTCTCAATACCCAGAGTCTCGCCCTGGGTGACCTCGACGGCGACGGTGACCTCGATCTCGTCACCGGCAACTGGGATACCACCACCATCACCACCACCACCACCGGCACCACCACCGTCACCACCGCCGGTGCCGCCAACAGCATCTACTTCAACGACGGCACAGGCGGCTTTGGCCGCAAGTCAAAATTACCCGGCGACCCCGACAGCACGAAGACCGTGGCCCTGGGCGACCTGGACGGTGACGGTGACCTGGATATCGTCGTCGGCAACTCGGGACTGGCGGGACGCCAGGATTATGTCTACTTCAACAACGGTGACGGGCAGTTTTCGAGTGGACGCCGGTGGGGCAACGGTCGCGCCGGCACCCTGCAGGTGATGCTGGCCGACATGGATGGCGACCTGGACCTCGATATCATCGCCGGCCAGGTGACGGGCGGTAACGCCGTGTATGCCAACGACGGCAAGGGCAGCTTTACCGTGCGGCGCCCGTTTGGCAAGGGTTCGGCACGCGCCGTCGCCGCCGGCGACCTGGACTTCGACGGCGACGTGGACATCCTCACCGGTGGCGTGGGCCAGGCCCCGGCGCTGATCCGCAACCAGTGGCGCCAGGCGCAGGGTTTGATCAATTCACCCAGTCTGGTGGCCATGAATCGACCCGATGGCTCGGCGGGCGCGGCCGGCCAGGCCAGCACCGTGGTGTTGGAGAGCCAGCAGATTCCGATCACCTACACCCTCTTCGACGCCGAAAGTGATGCGGTGCAGCGTGTGGTGCTGGATTTTTCGGTGGATGGCGGTGGGCTGTGGCGTCCGGCGATTGCGACGTCGACCACGGTCACAACGAACCTGGCTGCCAGCCCGTACCCCACGGCCACTGTGTCCAACACGCACGTTTACGTGTGGGACACCTTCGCCAGCGGCTTCTTTGAACAGTCGGACAACGTGCTGCTGCGAATCCGTGCGTATCCGGGCACCGCTCACGGTGCCCGCGGTGTGCCCCAGGCACGGGATTGGCCGTACGCCACGACCACCAGCACGCCGATCCGCGTGCGTGGGACGCAGGTCCAGGTCTACAGCAACACCCTCACCGCCACCCACGTCGTGTCCAGTGCACTCGTCTACCGGATACCTGCGGGACAGGCGACCGGTGGCTTTTTGATTGGCAACACAGATACCAACGAACCGTTCCAAACCAACGCCGCCGGTTACCTGGTAGGCGGCGGTGAGATTGCGCCGGGCGACCGGCTCGTGGCGCTGCTGCCGGTCGATGCCGGCCCGGGCATCACCCTCTACCACACCAGCGCCCGACCAACTGCCACGGGGCTCGACGCGCAGGCGGTGATCACACCGGGCGTGCAGCAGTTGGTCGTATCGGCCGACAACCCGCTGTACCTGTTCGACATGGACATCTCGCTCGAGTGGGACGCGCGCAACGACGGGACCTTCCTGGACGAGCTGGAGGCCGGGATTCAGCGCTCGTCCGAACTGCTGTACGACATTACCGATGGGCAGATGGCGCTGGGCGACGTCTGGGTGCATCATGCTAAAGACTATTGGAACAGCGCCGACGTCGTGATCTATGCCAACAATTCGGTGCGGCCGCGGGCCAGCATCGGTGGCCTGGTCGGCCAAAACGTCGACGATGTCCGCCCTGATGGGTCGGTCCTCAAAGATGCCTACCAGCCCGGCCAGGTTCGAATGGGACCGCTGTGGGACCCCTTCGGGCAGAGCCGCGCTGAGCTGACGCAGGACTGGTACCGCGCCCTGGCGCACGAATACGGGCATTACCTGCTCTTCCTGCCCGACAATTACCTGGGATATGCTGACGATGGTTCGCTGCGCATCGAGGACTGCAAGGGCAGCATCATGACCACCGCCTACGACGACGGCTACAGTGAATACCTGACCGACACCCAGTGGTTCACCGAGACGTGGCGCAACTGCCAGGATACGGTCGCGGCTTACCTCACCGGTCGTTCTGATTGGGGCACGGTCAAAAAGTTCTACCCCGCCCTCACGGACGAAGGCGGCAATCCCGGCCCGGCCACGCTGCCCATCGACGTCACGCAGGTGTGGTTCGTGGATCCTGCGGACCCGGCTGAGGCGCTGCCCGCCCGCAACCTGGACCTGCGGCTGCAAGACGGTGGCAGCCGCCTGGTGGTCGAGCAGGGTCAGGGTTATCTGTTCCAGACCCAGGGGACGCCCGACCTGCGCGACGACCGCCTGGTAACGCTCGGCAGC
The DNA here is from genome assembly GCA_964443225.1 of uncultured Anaerolineae bacterium. Lineage (GTDB taxonomy): Bacteria > Chloroflexota > Anaerolineae > SSC4 > Amarolineaceae > SSC4. The sequence continues at coordinate 10,773 of CAYUCC010000006.1, read as the reverse complement.
ACCGGACGCAGCGACCGGCTCAAGGTACGCGGTGCCCAACCCGGCGATCGGATTTGTGTGTTGGAAACCGACCGCAGCCCGGCGCGCGCCGGCTGTATCGACGAGTTGACCGCCCTGGATGGCTCGATCTACCTGCAGGATGTTCCTAACTGGCAGCCGAACATCCAGGTGCAGCCGGTTGCGGTACCCTCACGCAGCATCTCGGTGACGCACACCATCACGCCGGCCGGGGTCGTCACGCCCACGGGGGTGGCGACATCCACCGTTCCCGTGACCACGACCACCACGGTGTCGCGGTCGATGACGCTGTACAAACCAGCGCTGGCTGTCACCGTCACGCTGGACAGCCCCCTGACGCGCGGCCAACTCAATGCTCAGGCCTTTTCGGCGGCGGGTTCGCCTGGCCCCGACTGGCCAGAGACGGCGCCCTGGGCCACACTGCAACCGGTCGATCCGGCCAATCCGATCACGTTCACCCGGATCATCACCCTGGATTACCCGGTGTTTGCAGGATCGGTGTACGTGTGGGTCAGCGATACCCTGCCATCCGCGGTGAGCAGCACGCTCAGAAGTGCGGTGGGTGAGTTTTTCGTGACACCCGACTGCGACGGGCAGCAGGCCGGCGTATGGTGCCCAACGAGTTGGATCACAGACACCAGCACCCTGGCCGTCAATCAGCGGGACGGGGTCGATCTGCGCAGCCTGGGCGGGGTCAACCTGCGCGGCGGGGTCAACCTGCGCGGCGGGGTCAACCAACGCGGCGGGGTTAACCTGCGTGGCGGGGTTAACCAACGCGGCGGGGTTAACCTGCGTGGCGGGGTTAACCAACGCGGCGGGGTTAACCTGCGTGGCGGGGTTAACCAACGTGGCGGGGTTAACCTGCGTGGCGGGGTTAACTTGCGTGGCGGGGTTAACCTGCGTGGTGGGGTTAACTTGCGCGGTGGCGTCGACCTGCGCGGCTGGAACGCCAGCCGCCGGTCGTTTGGTGCACCGATTGCATCGTCCAATGGTCAGGTTTCGATCTTTAACGCCAAGGATTATCTGGATGAGGCAGGAACGGCGTCATTGGAGGCGCTGTCCAGGGTTCCGAACCTGCCGCCGTGGCTGGAACAGGTGGGCCAGGGGTATCGTTTCATGGCCAGCCGGCCGGTGAGCCGCACGATCGCCTTTGACTATCTACAGCGCGAGGCACCGGACGGTTACGAGCACACGTTAAGTCTGTACCATTCGCCGGATGAAGGTCAGCATTGGAACCGGCTGCCAACCAGGTTGGACGTCAACGAAAACATGGCAACCGGTCCGGCCGATCACTCGGGTCTGTACGTGCTGGCATCGACGATCGATGTGCCGTTTTTTGCCCCGGGATGGAACCTGTTCTCATACCCACTGCCGGCCACCCGCACGGTGACCGAGAGCCTGCAGTCGATTGCGTCGTCATACACCGTCATCATGGGCTTCGATCGCGAGGACCCCGCCGATCCATGGAGAGTGTACGATCCTGCAGCCCCGCCCTGGGTCAGCGACCTCGCCGAACTGACGTTTGGTAATGGATATTGGATTTCTGTTACCCACCCGATCACCCTGTCCATGCGGGTACCATCCTTGTCCTCCGTGGACCAGGTGGCTGAGCAAACGGCCACGATTCGGGAAAGCCCGGCTGTGACCCTGAACCTGCGGACACCGCCGGCAGTATTTTATGGTACGATTCCCGCAGCCGGCATTCCTGCCGGCGCAGCCGTCGATGCTTATGTCAACAATAATTTGTGCGGTCAGGATACGACCATGGCAGGGGATGTCACAGGCACGCTCCGCTACCGTATAAGCGTGCTCGCCGCCGACAGCAGCAACCCGGGATGTGGCGCACCGGGGCGTTTGGTACGCTTTGAGGTTAACGGGGTCTCATTGGGCAGACCGACGCCGTGGGATAACCGCCGGCCAACGGATGTAGGAAGTAGGAAGTAGGTTCTACCCCGTACTCCCTACTTCCTACTCCTCAACTCCTGGTTGAACGGAACATTGTCGAGGTACATCTGGCGCAATGCCGCATCGTCGATGCGCGCTGCCCGCTGGGTCAGCAGTTTGTAGCCCAGCTCCAGGGCACGATGCGCCAGTGCCTGGCTGTCGGGAAAACGTGCTCCTAACCCACGTGCAACCTGGAAACAGATCAAACACACCTGGACCGGGTACTCCACCTGATTGGGATCATGCGTTTCCATCCAGGTCAGTGCAGCAATGACTCCCCGATACGCCTCGTCCGTCCGGCCGGCTGCCATGGCCACGCGCGCCAACCCGGCGATCGCATCGACGGCCGGACCACTGTGCGGCTGCAGTTTGTCACGGATCGCCAGCGCCTGGTGAAAAGCCTCGGTGGCGGCAGCCAGATCGTCGCTGGCGGCCAGCGCGTAACCGAGGTGGGTCAGCGTATAGGCCGCGCCGCGCCGGTCGCCGATTTTTTCCTGGATGGCGTGCGCCTGCATGAACAAATCGCGGGCGGTCGTGACCTCCTGGCGATGCAGGGCAATCAACCCCAATGTGTCCAGGCCAACCGCTTCACCTTCGCGGTCCCCGATGTCGCGACATAACTCGCACGCCTGCGTATAATTTGCGTGCGCCGCGGCGTAATCACCCAGGTCGAACTGCAGCCCACCCAGGTTGCCCAGCACAAACGCCTCGCTGTGGCGCCAGCCCGTGACCCGGCTCAGTGCCAGCGCCTGCTGCATGTCAGCCAGGGCCGCAGTGAGCCGGCCAGACAGGTAATGGACCGTTGCCGTCATGCGCAGGCATTGGATCACACCACGGCGGTTGGACGCCTGTTCGAACAGGAGACGCGCCCGGTCAAAATGCTCCTGCGCCGTATCCAGGATGTTCTGGTGATAATGGGCCACACCCAGATCAAAATCGATCTGAGCGCGTAAATCAGGGCGGTCGCGATCCTCACTCGCCAGCAGGGCCAGTTCGAGCGTCTCCGTGGCCTCAGCGTAGGCGCCGCGGTGAATGAGCACACGCCCCCACATGCCGTACGCCTGTGCCTCGAGCGCCGGGTCCTGACCGGCATGGCTCAGGGCCTGCCCGACAAACGCCAGCGCCCGGTCATAATCACCGGTCAACCGGGCCAGGTCGGCCAGACGCAGCTCGATTTCTGCCAGCCGCGCCGGATTCCCGTGTGCCGCGGCCAGCTTAGCCAGCGCCTGCAGGTCTTCGTCTTGTGCCGCATGCTGTCCCATCCAGTCATACACCGTGGCGCGCTCGAGCAGGATGTCATAGCGTTTCTCTTGATCGGCCTCGGACGTCAGCACCAGGGCACGGGTCAGATGCTGGGCTGCCTCGGCGTGCGCAAAACGCCGGGCCGCCACCTGTCCCGCCCGCCAGTGGTATGCCGCCGCCTTGTCAGCCAGGCCGGCGGCATCAAAATGCCAGGCCAATTGTACAGCCGCCTCGTCGAGCCGTGAACGGTAGAGTTCCTCCAGCAGGTTACCCACATCCTCGTGCAGATAGGTCCGCTCAACTTCATCCAGCTTCTCGTACAGGTGCCGCTGCAGCAGTTTCTGCAGAAAACTGTAGCGCGACACCCGCCGGTTGTCGATGCGCTCGATGGTACCAGACCCGATCACATGCTGCTTTTTTCCCAGCTCTTCACTCAGGCGCAGCACCAGGCTGCGTTCATCGACGCTGCGCAGGCGGGCGACGATCTCGGCCGTGAAACGCTCGCCTTCTACGCTGGCAATCGTGAGTGTCTCGCGCAGGTCTGGGTCCAGGCGGCCAATGCGTTCGTCCAGCACGCCTTCGATGCGTGCCGGCAGGATCTGCCAATCCAACTCACCCACTTCGTGCCAGCGACCTGCGTCATCCTGCACGATGGCGCCCCGTTCGGCCAGCAAAGTAAGTGACTCGACGAGAAACAGCGGATTGCCGCCGGTTTGGCGCAGCAGGGCGGCACGAAACGCGGGACCCAGCCGATTGGGCACCGCATCCAGGTAGGCATCGAGCAGTGCGGCGGCACTGGCTGCATCCGGCCAATCCAATACAACGGTGATCTCACCGTAGTAGCGCTGGAATTCGGCCAGCACCTTTTCCAGCGGATGGCGCTGGCCGTTACGTTCCAGCGCTACTTCGTCCGGCCGGTAACAGCCGACCACGAGAATCGGCGCGTGATCGATGCGCCGCCCCAGGTGGAACAGCAGGCTCAACGACGAACTGTCGGCCCACTGCAGGTCATCGATGACGATGATCAGCGGGTGGCTGGACGCCAGCGTCGTCAGAAAACGTGTGCACTGCTCGAACATGCTCTCGCGATCGACGGTGTCGGCCGACAGCGTACCCCCCGCCGGTCGTGATGCCGCCAGCTTCTCGAGTTTGGCATCGAGCCCGCTGTGTTTGGATGCCGAACGACCCAGCGTGGTAATCAGGTTACCACCAGGCACCAGGGTGTCCACCAGGTTGTACCCGACGTCGAGCAGGATCAGCCCGGACTTGACCAGGACCTGCTGCAGGCGACGTGCGTTCTCACCGGTGATGACACCCTGCGCCAGTTTCGTTTCCAGGTCGCCGGTCAGCAGTCCCAGGACCTCACGAAACGGCAGGTAAGCTTCACCGATACCGCCCTGGGCGCTGCAGTCGCCAATGGCGACGAGCAGGTCGGCGTGACGCTCCTGCGCCAGCCGTGTGAACTCCTGGACCAGCCTGGTTTTGCCGATACCTGCTTCACCGGCTACACAAATCACCCGTCCTTTGCCCGTAACCGCCGCCGCGAGGGCGCTGTCGAGTTGGACCAGCTCATGCGCGCGGCCTACAAACTGCCCGTGGTTCATGGATAACCTGTCTGTCTCTTACCGTGCTGGCTTACGGATGCACCCAGCCAAAACAGCTGGTGACCGTCTGTACGTCGTGCACATCGATGTCGCCGTCCTGGTCGATATCGGCCGCTGGCAGGTAACACCCCTGGCCCGTCGTGCAGCCCCAGGCGGCCGCGGCTGGCGTGATGTCGCCCGTGACGTCGACCTGGTTGTCGGCGTTGATATCGACGGCGCTGCAGAAGTACTGCGTCTGCGCCGTTGTTTGCAGCGGATTGTCCAGGTACGACCGCGGCGTCTGGCCAACCGGACCGCCCGCCGGCGGCAGGATGACACCGGCCAGCGTGATGCGCAGGATGCCGGTGGGGTTCTGAATGACGGTGCCTGCCTCGCCAAACGAGCCCACCGTGCCCGTTTCATTGGGATCACCATCGGTGCAGCTGCCGCTGCTGCTGTTGTCCCGGTAGTAATGGGAGGCGGTACCGCCGCTCGCCGTCAGGTTGTTGAGCGCCACGATACTGCCCTGGCTGCCGCTGTACTGGGTCCAGCTGCGCGGCGCGCCGGTGATGGTAGCCGGCACGCCGTTGACGGCGTCGGTGCTGCCCGCCGAGTCGTAGTAGGTGGCCCCGGTATACCCACTGGCCGTGGGGTTGCGCAAATCGAAGGTTACGTGCATGTAGCTGACATCGCAGACGTTGGGATCGTAGGCAAGCACAGCGAGATCGAGCCCCGACTGGACGTACAGGCTGTCGCGATAGATGTGGCTCGGCGTGATGGGGCTGCCCCCGGCGACACGCACCGGTCCATCCAGCGTCGGCTGCAAGTCGAAGTCGGGCGGCAGGTACTGTGACAGGTCGGCTTCACAGAGATATTGGGCCGGCAGGCAGAACCCAAGGAATCGCGGACGGATACCGATCCGGATGTGGGTGCGATCCAGGATGTCGCTTGGGGTGGGCACGTGGTTTTTGATCTGCAAACTGTCCAAACCGGGGTGCCAGCCCGTGGCCCCGGGATTCAGCGGCGAGAGACCGGCGTTGTAGGCCGGCGAATCGAAACTGTGGTTGAACGTGTTGTAGTTGATGTAGTCGGTGGTGGTGACGGCGACAGAATCCTGGGACCGAAAAACGTACACCCAGCCTGCATCGGAAGCGTTCAGCGGGTCCGTGACCTTAACAGCCACGCGCGGCAGGGAAAAACGATCGGTAAGACTCAACCAGGCGGCGGGCAGCGCCTGCCCGCCCAGGTCACGCACCATAAGGACGAGCTCGTCGTTGCTGTCGAAGGTTGGAATTTCGTCGGTTGTCGTGTAGTTGCCCGCCGCATCGACCTGGTCGATCTGGAAGGGAATACTCTGCCAGGTCTGGGTAGCCGGCCGGTAGGCAAAGGCAAACAAATCACCTGCGTCGGCGCCCACCAGGCTCGCAAGCTGGCTGCCCGGCAGACTCACCGGCTCCCAGGAGCCGGCATCGATACGGCCGGCCGCCGGCGCCGCGCCCGCCAGGCTCCAGCCCACGACGAGCAGGAGCAGCGGCAGGGCGGTGGCAACCAGGTAACGGAGGTTTCTGCGCTGCATGTGGGATCGTCCTTTCTTTGAGCCTGGCGTTTGAACGCCAGGCTGATAGCTTCCTGGCGTTTGAACGCCAGGCTGATAGCTCAAGTCCGCTGAAGCGGACTGGGGGGTCGCAACCACCCAGCCCGACCTGGTCGGGCTTCGTCTGTGTAGCCGCGACTTCCAGTCGCCCAGCGATAGCGCCCGCCCGCGCCTACTCTCTAACCGCCATACGATCATTCATGCGCTGCCAGGCGGCGGCGTAGGACTGCCCGGCCAGCGCGTCGACGTCGGACCACGCCAGTTCGGCATGGATGGCCTGTGCCAGATCGCTGGTGGGGTCGGCGGCCACCAGGCCGTCCAACACCGCCCACAGGTGCGCCGCCGTCTCCTGTGAGACGGTCAGACTTTCGGCGCGCAGTCGATCCTGCGCACGCAGTGCTTCCAGCCCTGGGGCCACATCACGCAGGAATGCCGCCAGTTCGTGTCGCAAGTGCGGATCACGCACCAGGGCGCCGGTCACTGCAACACTGTGGCGGTAATAGAGATCGATGAGATGGTCCCCCGCCGGCGTGCCGCGCAGAACCTGCTCGCGGGCCTGGTACATCAGAAGCGTGAGCTGGATCGCTTCGGCCGGCGAGGTGAACAGGGACCGGTCACCGGTCGTCTCCTGGATGACACAGCCACCGCCGGTACAGCTGGGAGCGGTGTTCATCTCCACCGCCAACAGCGCCGTATCCACCTGGGTGCAGTCGGCAGTCGTGATCCCCGTCGTGCCCACGAGATCGAGACACGACTGGTTGAGGGCATTGTAGTCGTCGACGAAGGTGGCCGATGCGGTCAGGTACTGCGTGAGGCTGCGGTACTGCACACGGCCCATCTTGTCGAGGCCGATGCCGCTGACCGTGCGCCCGTTGAAGGTGCCGCCGGCGGCCATCAAATAGGCGGCTTTGTTGGGAATACCGCTGTTGGTGTGCACGCCGCCGTTGTCAGAGCTGGTACATACGTACGCGGACACGCGGTCGGGATCACCAAACTGCGGCGGATCGGCCATGCTGCGGATGGCACCAATGCCCGGCAGGTCTTCGCCCATCAGCCAGGCGACCGGCTGGGTGTCGTTGCCGGCACCGTTGGTCATGTCGATGATCTCGCCGAAGATGTCGGAGAACGACTCGTTGAGTGCACCCGACTGGTTCTGGTAGACCAGGTTGGCTTCGTACTCGGTGACGGCATGCGTCATCTCGTGCGCCGTGACATCGTCGATCGGGAAGCCATCGCCGAAGACCATTTGGGTGCCGTTCCAGAATGCGTTTTGGTAGTTGGTGCCGTAGTGCACGGTGGCCTTCATGGCAGCGCCGGCGTTGTTGTAACTGTCGCGGCCAAAGTTGTTGAAGTAGTAGTTGTAGGTATCACCCAGGAAGTCGTAGGCGTGGTCGGTATCGGCATCGCCGGTGGGGGGTGCACCTTCGCTGCGTACCAGGGTGCCGGGCAGCGTCTGCGAGTGATTCGCCGTGTAGACCTGCCGCACACGTGCAGTGTCAAGTTCGTTGTACGAGGTCAATACGGCCGCGGTGTGCGCATCGATAACGTAGAGCGTGCGTGCAGGACGGGCCTCATCGAGCAGGCGCACCAACCAGGCCAGGTGATTCCCCTTCACCGCCGGATCGATGGCCGCGCTGTACACCGTGAGTTCAGGCGGCGACGCGAGCACCGCGGCTGGCTCGATGGACCCGGCGCGGCGGATGGCATCGCCGGCTGTCAACTTGGGCGTTATGTCGAGCACGATCCCTGGCACGTAGTGACCGTTGACGGCGCGCACCGTGGTGGCATCGGGCGCGTAATGCACGATGACCTCGGCGGCGAAGACAGTCACACCCCGGTGCACCTGGCGAAAGCGCACGTGTGTCATGCCCAACTCGTCAACCACGACTTCCTGGCCAACCAGGTTGTTGGACAGGCCAGACATACCAAGCAACTGTTCGTATTGCGCCAGGAAAGTCAGGGCGGTGCCGTACGGGTCGCTGGCGAGCTGGGCGGCGGTGGTGCCACTGGCAATCCCAGGCAGGCCGCGCACAAAGGTGACGGCACCCGTGATACGATCACGGGTAATCGTAAGCTGACCCGGTCCGTCCTGCTGGAAGCTGTCCGGACCGGGTGGGGCGCCGGCGGCCGGCACGCTGGCCAGGACAAAAATCACCAGGAACACGACGAAGAAAGATCGCGAGACAAAACGACGGGCCATAGGTCCTCCTCATGGGTCGTGATAACCGGTTCGTTGGCAGCAGCGAGCACCCAGATTATAGCGCCATTACAGCGGAAAGTCCACTGAACAAAAATCGACACAGGCCGGGAGGATTTTTTTGCTTTTGTGCCGGCGCGGATACAATGCAGTGGATGAGACCTTTACGCAAACGATTCACCCTGACTTTTTTATTCATACATTCCGTGGTTTGCAATCGACACAAAAACGCGGCACGCTCAGGGCTGGTATCACTGGCCGGCAGCATCCTGTGGGTGCTGCTCCTCACCAGCTGTGGCCAGGTCATCACCCGTCCCACAGCAACGCCCGTGCCGCCCACCCCGACACTGGTCATCACGGCGGCGGTTACGCAGCGCCCCACGGCCACACCGGCCCCCTACACGCCCGAACCGACCTTTACACCCACCGTCACACCGACACCGGTCATCTACGCGATCCAGCGTGGCGATACCCTGGGTGCGGTTGCCGCCCGGTTTGGTATCACCGTCGCCACCCTGCAAGAAACCAATGGTATCGCCGATCCGCGCAGCCTGCGCATCGGCCAGGAGTTGATCATTCCGGCCCCCGCTGCCGCCGTCGAGCCGGGCGTGACCCCAACCCTGACACCAATTCCGGTCACGTACACCGTAGAAAACCTGTATTTTGCCGAAATCCCACGCGGCGGCCTCTACGTCCTGGGTGAGGTGGTCAACCCCGGCGACCAGCCGTTGGAACAGGTGGAAATTTCGATCGATTTGCGGGACAGCACCAACCAGGTTCTGGCGACGACCCAGGGCGGCATTGTAACCGACTACATCGAAGCAGGCGCCCGCGGACCGTTCGCTGTGCTCTTCGCCAACGCACCCCAGGCATTTGCGAGCTACGTCGTGCAGCCCCTGCGCGGTTTGCCGGGGTACCTGGGCAACTACTACCGCGACCTGGTCATCCGTGATGCGTCGGGGAGCAGCGAACAGGTTGGCTCGTATGTCGTCACCGGCCAGGTCGTCAATACCGGACCGGAAGACGCCGTCGAGGTGTCATTGGTGGTGGTCGTCTACGATGGACTCGGACGCGTGATCGGTGTGCGCCGCGCCGAACCCGCACACAACGTCATTCCGCGCGGTGGGCACACCGACTTCACGATCGAAGTGGTGCCGGCAGCCGGCCCGGTGGCGCGTTTTATGATCATTCCACAAGCCAGGCGCGTACCGGCGGTCCCGGCACCGTAACGTCCCCGCGCGGGACAAACCAGATTTTGGGATTGGCAGAGGAGACATTCATCGTGGTGACGTCGACGCAAACCGTTGAAAAACCCACCTTGTTGTACCGTGGTGCCCACGTTCTGATGCGGCTGATCGTCAAGCTGATAACACGCTTTCACCTGGTGGGTGCTGAAAACCTGCCATTGACCGGACCGGCCATCCTGGTGACGAACCACCTGCACCGCTTCGATGCCGTGGTCGTGGTCGCGGTCGTGCCACGTCAGGTCACCACCTTTGCGGCTGACAAATACAAGCACGACCCGTTTTTTGGCCCACTGTTACGGCTGTTCGGGCACCCGATCTGGGTTGCCCGCGGTGCACCTGACCGGCACGCCCTCAAAGAGGCGTTGGCCGCGCTGGACCGTGGTGAACTCCTGGGCGTGGCCCCCGAGGGGACCCGCAGCCGCACCGGTGCCTTGCAGCAGGGGCATGACGGCGCCGCCTATCTTGCAGCGCGAACGGGCGTGCCGCTCATTCCGATGGTGGCCTGGGGACAGGAACAGTTCGTTACCGAGCTGCTTCACCTGCGCTGGCCCGCCGTGCACGTGGTTGTGGGTGCGCCGATCGTGCTGCCCCCCGAAGCCCATCAGGCACGCAGCGCACAGCTGACCTGCTACACCGAACAAATCATGCGCACGATGGCTGCGATGATGCCGGAACAGTACCGCGGCGTCTACCGCTAGGAGTCCGATTACCGTCCTATTCGTACTCGTACTCGTACTCGTACTCGAAGGTTGCCGCGGATCTGAGCTCGTAGTGGGTCACTTGCCACGACCGCGGCCATCGATCGCGCGTAGCCGATGGCTTTGCTCAAGCGAGGTGACCCACGAGTACGAGTACGAGTACCGTTGCACTGAGTACGAGTACGAGTGCCGTCCTACTCCTACTCGTACTCGTACTCGTACTCGAAGCTTTCCGCAGATCGGAGTCGCA
>CAYUCC010000005.1:94461-121230 GCA_964443225.1 uncultured Anaerolineae bacterium | reverse complement strand
CAACACAGTCAACTGGACGCCATACCCTGGCTACAACTCAGCCAGGATGTACTAGGCTTATGAATGGAGGGGGAATATGCCTAGACAAATTACCCGCGAGGTGAACCCTGTCGAACTAAGTATCATTGAGTTCGATCTGACCAATCAAGAGGAGCCATTTCTCAGCTATACCTGGCGACGCGAACACGGCCCAGGAATTCAACGGGATGGACGTTCGTCACCAGTAATGGAACGCATCTATCCTCGTTATCCAGGCGCGACAACGACTCACCCGTTTGGCCAGCGACTACAGACGTGGCTGATTGCGAACGATCTTCGAAAGAGAGACCAGAAGGTAGGGAAGTCAGAGTTGGATGAGGCTCAGTCGTTGGGCTTGCCGCCCAACATCGTCGATGTCCTGGAAGATTACCTTCGTGAAACCCCGAAGCTTCCAGCGCATGACGATGAGTTCAGACGGTGGTATCCAAACCACAGAATAGTAGGTCTTCAGGGCTGCGGCGACCTTACCATGAATCTGTGGAATGTTGCTTATATAAATTCGCCGCTTGCCTCGCATGATCCCACGAAACATCCGATAGAACCCGTTCTCATTTTCCTTTATCCTGAGCCTCTGACCACCCGGGAATACAGCTGTTTGATCAAGTGGAAGGCGGGAAAGGGACCGCGTAAGTCGCCCTGGTCCGAAGTGACGATACAGAATGCTCGTTTCACCGCAAACGCTGAAGGCGCGAATGCTATGGTGTGGATCAATGAGCAACCCTGCGGGGCCAACATCGAGTTCGTTGTATCTAACCAGCAGGTAATCCGCAATGGTTGCGTGGTCGATGTCAGTCGTCTCGTTCACCAGTTTGGCGATCTGCGTCACTTGTTCCGTTTGCCAAATCTAAACCCGCGAGACAACTCCGGTTTGCCCAATAACGGACGACTTTATCCAGAAGATAGCGGCCGGCCGCGGTATTACTTTGACGAATGGCAAACAGACGACGTCTGGTTTGGCGAGGCACAATTGATTGCTGACCAGAATCTGCAGCGGGCTGCCATGTGCGGGCCTGTCTTCTTGCAGCGCATGGGGGCCTCATTGCCCCAGATATCAGGTGCCCTCGAGCAAGCTAAGTACGTTCAGATCACTGATCCTTTCCACGAGCTGCGACGCGGCGAGTTTCGATTCCCCGCAGAGAACGCTAGCTTGGTGGAAGTCTTCCTACAACGTAATACGTATGGCTGGACAATGGTTGGTCTTAACCATGATGCGACCCGGTTGTTGTGTCTGGCTTGCGAGGGCAACCCTGCTGCTGGAACAGGCCACACATTGGAGCTCGCGGCCGAAAAGCTGGTTCAGGCGGGGGCGCACCATGCTCTTCTTTTTGACGAGGGTGCTGACGTGTTCCAGGCCGCATTGCTCCAATCGAATTATCCCAAGATTCTGGTTGCAGGTGGTGATGAATTGGACATACTATTGCCGTTAAGACGTACGCGCCTTCGCTCCACCTTGATCATTGCCCAATCTTAGACCTGATTCAAGTGTCGTCCTGCTGCCTTGGATCAGGTACTGGTTTGTCCAGGAGTACTGGTGTCCGCTGGCCCTGTCGATAGCGGATACATGAGGATCGATTGATCGATTCTGCTGCCGTTGGCTGTATTTTTTCGCTTCAGGTGCCGAAATGAAATATCTGGACTTCACCTTATATCTCCATTCGTCTCGCAATCCTGATGGCACAGACTCATATTATGTGCGCCCGGTGGATTCCACCGCCACGATGCTCCGATCCAGCGACAGTAACGAAGGGATTGGGGATGATGTTCCAACAAAAGTGGACATAGCCAAGGTTAATGACCTCCTTGGCAGAGTGAAGCATGCAATGGGGACGCGTGGCGAATTTCCCGACGACCACTTGTTCGAACTTGGCCGAGAGTTGCATAATCTTGTGCTTCCTCCGCGTATTGAGGAACTATTCGACCAGAGCCTCGAACGAGCCAAAGCATGGGGTTTTGGTGTAAGGTTACGCTTATTTATTGAGCCAGAGGAACTGGCACTCTTTCCGTTTGAGTTCCTAGTCCGTGACAACGCATTCCTTGCTCTTGGTCCAGATATTGCTATTGTGCGTTTGACTGATCTGAAACCCATTGAATTGGATCTAGCACCATCGGACATCTTACGTGTTCTGGTTGTTGTATCCAATCCCGAACATCCGCTCCTTCCGAAACTGCCGAATCTGAGGAACGAATTGGAAAGTATCCAACAGAATCTCCAAAGACTCGGAAACGCCGTTTCTTTGAAAATGTGTTCAGATCCTTCACCATCACTTCTGCAGGATTTATGTAGGAACCGCTTCGATGACGGAGGTGCTACAGGGTACCACGTCATAGTCTTCTTGGGACACGCCCATGCCCATGATCCAGATCAGCCAGCAAATTTAGTGCTTGATGATGGCAGGGGCAAAGCTGCATACATGCCAATTTCGGCGTTGGCGACAGCGCTAGACGGCACCGACACGCGACTGGTCATCTTGAATGCGTGTGAATTAACACCTGGCCGAGCCGCGCACGATCTCGCTAGTTCGGGAATCGCAGTGATTGCGAATCAATTCAAACAACCGGACACAGACGCTCTGTTCTGGAGTGATGCCTTTTGGCGGGGGGTGGCGAATCGTACACCGATTGAGGATTGCATCAGAGAGGCGCGCAAGGTTGTGTTGCAGAATACAAAGAAACGGCCAGATTGGGGCAATGCAGTTCTCATCATGCATGCGCGCGGTTTGACTGGCGGTGAATTACTGGCAAAGCAAGAGGCCATCCAACAAAAGAACTATGTCCGCTTCTTGGAAAGATTGTATAGCTATGACGACATACTTACAGAATTCGCTTAAGAACCTTACGCTTGAGAATTTCATATCAATGCAATACCGGAATAGCACCCATCCGGACAGATTCAGGCTATCAGCCGTAATTGCACAACGTTCGCAGTCGCGCGCGAGACTGATTGTTCGATGTCCAAATGTACACGCAGCGGTGGCCACCGTTGTGCAATGGGCTCTGGCTCTTCCCGACCTCCCAGAACTACCCGTAGTCTTTAGCCTTGATCAATTGAGTCGACATGGCGGCGATCTTGCCCAGAGGCTGAGTGCAGATCTAACCCTGTCCGATGTGCCAGAAGGGTACGCATCGGAGCTTCGGAGCAAGCTCACTAAGGGTGAGGCCATCTTGATTGCTGAGATGAGCGATCCTAAGTTTGATGTCACTGAGCAAGACTGCCAAACCCTGTTGAAACTCAGCCAGGGTGCCGCCAGTAATAGTCACATAATTCTAGTGCTCACCAATGACCAATCAACCTCAGGCCTTCCTAAGCTTCCGCTCTTTAGCGAGGTGATGCTTGTCTCCCGAACTCAAGCCTTGCGCCAGGTAGCGCATGCTATTTGTGAGCGGAATCTTGCAGATGCACTGACTGAAGCCACAGGGTGGACTAATCTGGAAGACGCATTGAGGCAGATCAATGAAGGTGTAAGGCAGCTGTCAGAATCAAAGTGGACAAACGCATCGACGGCATTTTCACAAGCCATGGATCTCCACAGTGAGTTGAGCATTGAGGCGTCCACACTTTTTCTGGCATTGCAGACCATGGCCGCTGCGCTGGAGCAGGTGGATTGGGATGCGAGCCTCGACACCACGTTGGGCTTGCAGATGTGGGGCCCGCTGAAGAAAGCCCTCATAGAATATCGCCTTGGGAAGAGCCATTTGAGTGAAGGCAATTGGAGCGAAGCCAGGGATTCATTCATCAGCGTCAAGAAGTTGTTTGAAAACATGACCTTCAGAATCCACAATTCAGGTCAACCAGAGGAGGTTCATCCTCCAATACCACAGATGGTTCATGAATTGTGCGCTCTTGCTTCGGTAGTCATTTTCTTGGACAAAGGCAATGTCGATGAATCGTTTGACCAGGCGAGTAATATGCGAGTGGAAGGTGTGGTGGAAGCGTACGCAGAAGGTCAAGAACATCTAAAACATAAGGACTGGGATAACGCGGTATCACAATTTCAGGAAGCTTCTCGTAGGCTTGAGGCAATCTCAAAGACTCAGACACACCCCCAGTTTCTGACGACGGCGCTCGCAGCGTGCAAGACGTTCATGGCGCTCGAGGACTCAGGATCTCTCGTGCCAATCCGTCACCCAGTGGACTCCCTGCCTGAGTCGATCAAGGATCAAATCAAGAAGATCAACGAGCTTGCAGACATGCAAGACTGCCTGGTGGATGTAGACCCAGACAAATATGACGAACTGCTCAAGGAAATCTTTAGCCACATTTTGGAAGACAAAAGAACCGGTTGGGCCTTGACCTATCCTGTCTTGAGCAGTAACGCACAATGGTTAAGGAAGAACGCAGCGACAAATAACCGATTAAAGAACAGTGAGTCGGCATTGGCTGACCGGATCACTAATATCTCAGATCAATTTGAGCAGAGTATAGTCCGGCTGAAAAGCGTTGAGTCAACCTCTGATCATCTATCCAACGATATCACCAGTCTGGCAGATCAGTTAGCTAGGCTGGAAAAAACCGGAAGGTACTTGCGGCTCAGCGTTGTCGGAATAACATTGGTTGCTGTATTGGCTGCCAGCTATCTGCTCTTGCGGACAAGTAACCTGACATCCACGGACACACTTTTGAAGGCGACCGTAAAGGCTCTTACTTTCCCGCCAACTCCGGCTTTGAGCGAGATGACGATGTCAAAGGCGGTGCTCGTGATCAACGGCGAGCATTTCGAGGTCACGACAGAGACACGGCTCAGCTACCAAGTAAAGGCGGGTACTTTCCTTCAGATATCGTTGTTCTTGTTGAATGAGAACGGCCAGTCCTTGCCAATCGATCAGTTGAGTTATCAATGGACTTCCAATTCTCCGGCCGTGGAAGATTCATTCATAACATGGCAGAATTCCATGCGCTATGAGGTCCCCCCCCAATCCCACTTCGTTATCGTTACAGTCGGTCCGGAGGCGTGGGCACTTCAATATATCAATGTTATGGCCGTTGAATAACACCGAGTTGGGTGTTGAGTCACAAAGCAAATCTGGACAAGGAGAATCACCATGTTCAAAAACATCCTGTCGCGTTCTATTGCGGTTACCGTTTTCGTTGCAGTCTCGATCGCACTGACAAGCTGCAACAGCACAGCACCAACTCCGACGGAGGTCGCAGCCATTGCCCCAACAGCCACACCCCCACCAATTCCGATGACACCAGTGCCCACATCGACACGAGTTGAATCGGCTAATACACCCATTCCTGCGCCGACAATCGGAGATATTGAAGTAAGCCCAGATCTACCGGCCGTTGAACCTGGAAAGCCGATAGGACTCTATATCAACGTGTCTGGTGGTGTCAATCCCAGTGATCTGAATTTCCAGTGGAAAGTACCCAGCGGGCAGGGAGAGATCACTGAAGGCCAGGGTACTTCCGGCATTACGTACAAGGCACCCAACGCCCCAGGGCTATACAAAATTGAGGTAGAAATCAAAGGAGACAAGATGGCATTTCCGGGAGAGCCGTTTACGGACATAATTTTCATCACCGTCATGCAGCCCACGGAGATGCCGTCAACAGAAGAGAAGGCAACGGATGGGCCAACCGTGGAGCCAATAACGGTGACCCCCGCTCCTGACGGACCTCTAGCAGTATTCACCTCTCCAAGCGCCGACGGCGCACAAGTACCCCCTCAATCCCTATGCACTGGAACCATCACAAACATGCCGCCGGACCGACAGCTATGGCTCATCGTCTATCCGTACGATAATTTGAAATATCATCCGCAGAATGGGCCAGCAGCCATCAGCAGCCAGGGTGATTGGCGCAATGCATGCTATGTCGGTGGCCCAAGCCCGTCCTACGCCGGCCTCAAGGTTGACATTCTGGCTGTCCTGGTGGACGAGGCGGGCGCGCAGGCATTCAAGGACTACCTTAACAACGCTTCTACGATGAACCCGCCCTGGGATGGTATGCCATCGTTGCCAGCCGATGCCCAGATTGTCGGCCAGATCACCGGAATCGTGCGCCAGTGAGAGTAGCCCATGGGTTTCGTTCGACTGTTATGGACAGGAGTGGTCACGCAAGCGCTTGCCGGGTTACTTGGACAGAAACTGTATTTTGACCAGCGTTTGCGCCTTACTGCAGTAATCCTGCTCGTGTCGATCGGGGGGCACGGTTGTACCAACCTGCCCCCCATCACCTCCAGCCCCGGGGCCACGAACCAGGCTCCGCTTACACTACTGCCCACGAACGCGCCAGCCACTCGAAGTGTGACTGCAACACACCCTTCGACGGATGCAGGTTCGACCGTGGTCCCTGGTCCGCGCCTGGCGACCGGGTCCGACCCCCACCCACCCACCGCCGGTACTACGCCTTGCACGGTGCCATCGCCGGACAGCGAAACGCCACCGAGTTATCTGACCACGGCCGGCAGTCGCATTCTGGATGCCTCCGGCCGAGACGTACGCATCACCGGAGTCAACTGGTCCGGCTTCGAGACCGCCACACTGAGCCCGCATGGTCTCAACCAGCGCCGCTGGTGTGACCTGCTTGACCAGATAGCTGCCCTTGGCTTCAATACGATCCGCCTGCCATTTTCCAGACGACTTTTCGATGCCGCGCTCTTACCCAACGGTATCGACTTCACCTACAACCCGGATCTGATGGGTCTCAGCAGCATACAAATCATGGATCGTATCATCGAGGGGGCGGGTGCTCGTAATCTGAAGGTCATCCTTGCTCACACGGGTTCGATGGACGAAGGTCTATCGACACTCTGGTACAGCTATGGCTACCCCGAGCGGCGTTGGCTCGCCGATTGGCAGCTGCTGGCCCGACGCTACCTGGGCAACGACACAGTGATCGGTGTCGACCTGTACGACGAGCCCAGCAGTCCTGCTTGTTGGGGCTGTGGTGACGCAGCCACCGACTGGCAGCTGGCGGCCGAACGCGCGGGTAATGCCATCCTTGCGGTCAATCCGAACCTGCTCATTCTTGTCGAAGGCGTGGAGAACTACAGTGAAAAGTCCTATTGGCCGGGGGGCAACCTGCAAGGTGTCCGGGATCACCCGGTTCGCTTGAATATTCCTGGGCGCGTAGTTTACAGCCCACACGATTTTGGCCTGGGAGACGAGGGGCAGACCTGGGTTGATGGGCGCGGCGATCTGCAAGCCATGGTCGCGGAGTGGGACGCGATGTGGGGATATATCAATCGCCTGGGTATCGCACCGGTGCTGGTTGGCGCTTTTGGCGATCGTTCTGTTGGCACCGATCTGAACGGAATCTGGCAGCGCACTCTGATCAACTATTTGAGCGCCAATCGTTTCCACTATGCTTACTGGGCACTCAATCCTGATGTTAGGCGCGGCGGTAGCCTGCTGAAAAACGATTGGCAGACTCCAGAAAGTACCAGAATCAGGCTGTTGCAGAGTTATCAGTACCCCAGAATCCAACGTCCTTTTCTCGTCGATACCAGTAAACTGGAAAAGGCGCTGCGAAATCTGTGTTGGGTGGCGTTTGCGCCTACGAACCAGGATCCAGACAGAGGCATCGTGCCCGACGACCAGAGCCTGCGCGACGACCTGCAAACTTTACGCGCCGCCGGGTTTGACGGTTTGGTGACCTATGGTGCGGAGGAGCGCGTCTATCGACTGGCGCCCGAACTTGGTTTCAAAGCCATGATTATGGGAATCTGGGACCTGAGAAGCATGGCCGAGATTTCAGCGGCCGTGACGGCCGGCCAGAGCGATTTGGTCGTCGGGTTTGTGGTCGGCAACGAGGGCCGCGACATGCGCTATGACGATCGAGCGCTCTATGGTGTCATGGATTACCTGCGCCGCCTGACCGGCAAACCGGTTACCACCTCTGAGCAGGGTGAGGACTACGATGACCCGGTTCTTATGGCTATGGGTGACTGGGTGTTCCCAAATGTTCACCCCTATTGGGCTGGTCTGCGCCAGCCGGATGAGGCAGCCCAATGGACGGCCGAGCGATTTGTCGACATCCAGGCCCGATCCGGTAAACGCACAGTTATCTTCAAAGAGGTTGGTTTGCCCACGGCCGGCGAAGCAGGGGTGAATGAAGCGCGCCAGGCTGAGTATTATCGTATGCTTCAGGAGAAACCCGTTGATTTTGTGTATTTCGAGGCCTTCGACCAGACATGGAAGGATTGGGCGCCGGTCGAACCATACTGGGGTTTGTTTAGGAGCGATCGATTGCCAAAAGAGGCAGTTCGTGATGCCTGTAACTAACCGCCAGGCAACGCAAGTCATTCTCGTGGCGCGAGAGCGCTCGTGAAACTAGATCGTCAAGGAAGGAGATCATCCAACGATGGAGACTACAAAAGCAGTTGTCTTCACGCACATTCCGATCACGTGGGAAGAGGCGGAGGAATACGGCAAAGCCGATGCCGTACTGGCGCGTATCAATAGACACATTCCATATTTCAAGGCGTATCTCAAGTGCAAATACATTGGTCTGGTTTACGTCTATGTTGATCTGGGCACCGCCATCCTGCTCAAACACCTCAGAGCTTTGAGCAGCGGGGAAGCAGAGGTACATTTCGGTTTGCGTGAACTTCACGTCGAACAGAGGGCGCGCAACTGCCTGAAGCTGGCAGTGGATCAAGCACTACAGGATTTGAGTTATGAAGACGACGCGTTCGATATCACGTCGGTGCCGCGTTTCCAATTCATTGGTTTGCCTCATCTATCTAGCCTTTTCTACAGTTTATTTCGCATCGATCCAGTTTTGATTGCCGAGATTGCCAATCCTGAAGGTGAGTTCACGTATGATGCGCCCAAGTTCGTCGAGGCAATGTTGCGGTTGGCGCGCGGTACGGACCCAGTTTTGGGGCGCCATCCGATTCTTCGTTTCGATGCCGATGTTGAAGTAAACGATGCCGGTGTCGTCCGATTATTGCAGGCAGTCACTCGAGGATGGGCAGCGGGACGAGCATTCGATTTCTTTTCCGGTGGCTACGGGCAGGAAGATCGAGAAGAAGATCCGACAAACGATTACGCTGTTCGCGTTCATTGGGTATCGCACCAGGACCCTTCCACGGGTGCCTGGCAACTTGATGAACGCTGGAGATTCTTCACGCGCGATTTGGGTGAGATTGGTGCTACCCAGGTACCTAGCGATTGGCCACTCAGCAGCCAGGCTCGAGAGATGGTTGCCGAGAAACGTCATGGCAGAAGCGCGAATCGCAAGTCAGCACAGGTCATCTCAGGGGCTGGTCTGTACATGTCATTGCGTGCAATCAGCGTACTCCCGCCCTTTATGAACACCACCTCGATGACAGTCTGGATTGACGATCATCTGAAGCGCCGATTGCATGAACAGGTAGGCCATCTTGAGTCAACCGCATTAGAGCAGGTATCTCAAGCTCGTTTTCGACAGTTCCGCCACCCAGATGGCATCCAAACCAAAGATATCGCGCGCGCGGAGAGCGACTATCTCCTGAGGTTACTTCGTGGCTGTATCTTTCACGTTCTGATTGTCACACCCTACAATACACCAGGTTTGCTTGCTCAAGAAGTCGGTAACTACTTGAACACGGCCAGATGGACAACCTCGCCTGAGACTATTCGACGAAACCTTCTGGCGGAGGCGCATGCTGCTGCCTCGGATGTGTTGGAGCTATGGCGGCGGGCCGACTATGGTACCGAGCTTCTCTCGCGTTGGGCAATTGCTCAGACCCCGACCGCAGTCGACGAGATATGCCTTGCGGTGGTCGACGATGTGCTCCGCTATCTCCGCTTGGTCGAGTTGTGGCAGAAGTACGTGACTGCGATTACCAAACTTGTGCCGGTCAAAGCGTATTGGTTGTTCATGAGCGCTGGTAATCGTCCGCCACTTACCTGACGGTACTAGGTCACGATTGTCATCAGAAAGAACTGGGGTTGCCATGGTCTCAACAATCATCACCAGCGAGCGAAGCATCCTGCTGGACTATCTGGAAAGTAGTAAGGACTTTCCAACCGATGTTCGTACCGTTCCAGGTTTTGGATCCCATCCCAATCCAATCAGTGAAGAGGTATTGGGCCAGTATCGTCCTTTTGATCGACGCAAAGTGGTCACTGCCGATCTGGATGTGATCATGCGACTAATCTCGACGGGAAAGCCATTGCCAGGATTTCTGGAGGCTGGTCCCCGCGCAAGGCTGGCATTCGATTACCGTGGGAAACCTGTCAAAGCTGCCGTGGTTACGACGGGTGGCCTTGCTCCTGGACTCAACTCCGTCATTCACGCAATTGCAGAGCGACATCTTGACACCTATGGGCTGTTTGCTGGTAACAAGGGAGGATTGTGGGGATTTCTAGACAGCTTCAAGGGTATGGCTGGCACCAAGGCCAACGCAATCAAGCTCGATGTCGACATGACCGAGACATGGCTGGAAAAGGGTGGCAGCGAGTTGTGCGCTGTTCGCTATGAGGAATCAGACCTGCCTGCCATGGCTCGTCGAATTGCTGAGAACCTGGAGCGGTGGGAATACGACATCCTATACATAATTGGGGGCGATGGCTCCATGAGGGCTGCCAATCATATCGCTGTGGCCGCAAAAAGGCTAATTGTGGTTGGGATACCCAAAACGATGGACAATGACTTGCTCTGGGTCTGGCAGTCCTTCGGACACAACACAGCCGTGGCGCGGGCTGCTTCCTTTGTCAATACGATTCATAACGAAGCGAAGGCTACCCATCGGGTTTGTCTCCTCCAGTTCTTTGGCGCTAATTCCGGGTTCGTAGCGGCCAACGCGACACTGGCCAGTGGTCATGTCGACCTCGTTATGATTCCCGAGGTTTTCGAGGGAATGGACAACATACAGGCCGAGGCGGCGCTTGAGCAGTACGTCAACTATTTGCAGAGAATCTTGACATCGCCCATGCAAAATCCGCACGCCATTGTTGTGTTGGCAGAAGGCGTTGGCAGACTCCTGGAGCGCTGCCATGCCAGGCTCAGTGGTGTTGCCATTACGCAAGAAGACTTCCCAAATCAGTTGCGGCAATGCTTCAAGACCCGGCTGCGAAATGAGGCCAATGAATCAGTCGATACGATTGTCATCGAACCGCGCCACTCGATCCGGGCGGTGCCGGCGAATGCGCACGATCAAATCTATTGCCGCAGGTTGGGCGCCTTGGCGGTGGATAATGCCTTGGCTGGTTACACCAGCTTCATGATTTCGCAGTGGCTCACGGAATATGTGCTCGTGCCCTTGGACCTGGTGTGCCAGGGGCAGAAACGAATTCCCGTGGGCGGTATGTTTTGGAAGCAAGTTGTCGCATGTACGGGTCAGCCCATGATTGAGTCACATAATGTGTTATCCAGCACGGTCTGACAGCGTGCCAGTGAGATGCTCGTTGCGGGTTAGAATCTGTCGGTCAACCAGTCCGCACAAGGTATCTGTTTGTTGCATTACACTCTAGCACCTTCTGGTGCCAGCTTGGTGAGTGGCTCAGCGTACGATACTGTAAGAGATGGTCTGGACGACGGTTGGATTGATCGGAATGCGGGCGGGTCGTCTGACACGAAGGGCGCCGTGTGTCGATGGGCGCGATCAGCATGCAGGAGATGCGTCGGCAATCTTCGCGCAAGTGGGTCAACCAGCGCATCGACGTGCATAAGTAGCAGGTACTCGTGGCAGCTTCGAGGCATGCATCCGCTGAAGGCGTGGTGGTCGTAGTCTGGCGGCATTTGCGTCAGCACGACAGTATGGTCAGGAAAGGACTCCGCAAATGTCTCCTTCAAAGACGCCCGAAATCCTTTTGATTCAGCCACCCTCAAACAGCGTCGAAGACGATCGGCTGGAACCCCCGCTGGGGTTGCTCTATGTCGTCTCTACATTGCTCGAGAAGAACTATGGCAATGTTTCTCTTCTCGACATGACAGGTTGCCCGACAGAACAGGCAATTGCGAACAAAATCGTCCAAATTGCGGATGCAGATTATTACGGCATTAGTTGCTTCACCACCAATTATTACTACGTCAAGAGGATTGTCTCTCATATCAAAGAGAGGCGTTCTACTGCTTTTGTCGCCTTGGGAGGGCCGCACCCAACAGGCATGCCTGAGGTCACATATCAAGACTCAGGCGCCGATGTCGTTGTGGTAGGAGAAGGAGAAGACGCGTTTGCCGACGCAATTGCCGCCTCGCTCCAGAGAGCAGACCCCAAGGGCATCATCTACGGAAAAGGCCGCGCAAACATCGACAGCTATGCGTTTCCCGCCAGGTCGGTTGTGGACACAGCAACCTATTCGCGACGAATATTGGGGCGTCCTGCTTTTTCACTGTTGAGCTCACGGGGGTGCATACATCATTGCATTCACTGCAACAGTGTCGTCATGGGTGGGGGCAGCACGGGCGCCAGGTACAGAACACCAGACAACGTGATCGAAGAAATCAAGACCTTGCGCGATGAGTGCGCTTATTACCGCTTCAATGACGATCATTTTTCTGGCAACCCGAAACTAGAGGAACTACTGCTCAAGTTGCGGGACCTGGACATCAAGTTCCGCATCTTTGCACGCGTCGAGGATCTGGATGACCGGACTTGCCAGCTGCTCAAAGCAGCCGGGTGCATCCATGTGGCGATAGGGCTCGAGTCATTGAATCGTGATAACTTGCGCGTGATCGGGAAGAAACACCAAGCTGGGAAGGAGACTAACGTGCATATCGCCAAAGCGCATGGACTGATAGTCAGAGCATCATTCATGGTGGGCCTACCTTACGACAACGATCAGACAGTTCTTGCTTCCTTTCGGGAGGCTGCCAGTCTTGGACTGGACGAATTTGCCATCTATCCGCTGATCCCCTATCCAGGTACCGTGGTCTGGCAACATCCTGAGCGTTTTGGTTATTCAATAACCCACACGAACTTCACTGACTATGTACAGATGGGAAAAGACGGTAGGACATGCTACGCCTTGCGGCACAAAAACTTCTCACCTGAAGATGTGATGAGGTGGAAGGACGTAGGTACTGATATGCTCTGCCAGGCGGGTGTTAAACACATGCGCGCGAGCGACATCGCAAGATAGGAGAAAGGGCGATTGCCACGTTATCTTGGAATAGAAGACAACGAGTTGTTGCGATCAGCGAATACTTGCCCCGGTGTTCAAGCCTCTGAGGCACAAATGAACAGGTACCTGTTACGAAAAGAAAGTTTCGGCGGGCTCTTATTTGATCGGGAGACCCAGGTCACTACACCAGTCGACGAAGTAGAGTTCAGCCTGCAGGCACAGGATAATAATACGGATGTTGTCGTGCGTGCACACACAGGGTTTACTACCTTGAGTGCACCCACCAAAATATTCCTGGTGCTAACCAAACGATGCAATCTTCATTGCATCCACTGCTCAAACAACTCGAGCGCGGCGCGTTCAGAGCAGCTGGATTACAGCGAGGTGGAAAACCTCTTGGTGCAGTGCCAGCGGATGGGCGTGTTTGAAATCGCAATCAACGGCGGAGAGCCGCTGTGCCATCCCGACTTCATGGCTATTATTGGCTTGATTCAGGAAAAAGGATTTCCCATCTATCTGAACACGAATGGAGTCTGTGGGCAGACCTATCTCGAGGAGCTGTCGCGGGCAAACGTTCGAAAAATCAGAATCAGCATCGATGGTTTGGAAACCACACATGATCAGATCAGGGGACGCGGCGCATTCAGGAAAGCGGTCGCTGCGATCCGGTATCTCCGACAGGAGGGCAATGAGGTCAGAATCAATTTTACCCTTACCAGAAGAAGTGAGGCAGATATTTGCGGCTTGATACGTCTCGCCGATGAACTGGGCTGCAGCCTCAAGATTGCACCGTTGGTACGAGTGGGTAGAGCCAAATCATTGCCTGAGTTGGAATATTCAAGCCAGGAAGGCCAAGCCATTCAACGCCTGATAGCGAGGTATCAGCAGGATCAGAAAGTCCGTATCCACGTGGAGATAGCATCGAGCCTAGTGGCTAGGCACTGCCCAGAGGTAATAGCGAATTACCATTATCAGTTCACAAAATGTGGTATCAGACGCACGCATATGAGCGTGGATAGCAACGGTTCAGTTTACAGCACAGGTTGCCAGACCGATTTTGACGCAGAAGGCGCGGTCGGCAATGTACGCGAAGAGACACTCGAGCATTTGTGGACCAAAATCGCTGCCAGGAATGAGACCTTAGCCAATGATTGTGAGCGCTGCGTAGCATTGCCGATAGAAGTGCTGTTGGTTGAGTCCTTTTGGATTCAAAGGAGGACATATGATGGCCACTCAGGTTCGCGACTATCAGTCATGGGGATTCCGTAGCGCAGAAATGTATGAATTCCCTAACATCATAAACGTGGAGGTCTATCGAGGGACGTGTCCCTGTCGCTGTGTGCATTGCCCAGTCGGGATCGTTGCACCGCAAGATCGGCAACGTAGGTTTGGCACAAAAGGAGTGAACCTACGGCTCTACAGAAAAATCATCGACGAAGTCTCCGAGTACCCACATGCACTTGTGCGGATGCATGCAGTGGGTGAGCCGCTTGATTGGCCAGAAATGGGTGAGGCACTGAAGCTGCACAACAAGTCTACCAAATACTGGTTGTTCACGTCTGCCGTTACCCGAGATACATCCCTGCTAGAGGAGCTCTGTACGCGCGTGGATATCATCGAAGTCTCAGTCAACAGCACAACGCAGGAAGACTATTTCGAGACGAAAGGTGTCAACGCCTTTGCCACCGCCTGTGCGAATATCCAGTTGATGCGGAGAGTGATCGATCGTACAGCCTCCGGCACACGTTTGATCGTCAGCCGGGTTCAGTCGGCAGACACAACCCGCGACGGCGAATTTATCCAGCACTGGCAGATGTCCGGTTTGGTCGATGATGCTTTCGTTCGCACCTATCACACCTACAACGACTTGATCGACGAACTCGATACCGCGCAAACACAGACTAAACACGAGCCTTGCTTGGTGCATTGGGCAAGGTTCAATATTAGTGCCGACGGCTATGCCATTGTGTGCTTCAACGAGCTGTTCAAAGAACAACTCCACCCTGCCCTGATCCTGGGCGACATAAACAAGCAGAGAATCGCTCAGATCTGGCAAGGGAGAAAGCTACAATTACTGCGTGCCGCAGAACTCAGCGGAGACTATGCAAGCTGTCCGTTTGAGAGTGCTCTGCCATGCAAGAACTGTCGTTTTTGCCAGCCCCTCTTTGGCACCAGCGTAACAAGTGACCATCAGATCAAGCTGATAGGCAGGTAAGCACTATGCTGAGGATATTCCAGGAACACCCTGAATTCACCGAGTTCAGCCGCTTCGACACCACAACCGGGCAATTGTCCCCTATCACCGAGCCGGAATTTCGCAAGTACATCCCAGCGGATCTGCCTCTGGGGAAACAGCCGTTGCGGCGCATCGATGGTCCGGAGGCTACCATCTTCTTGGGCGAGACGTCCCCAACCCATACCAGGTTTCCAAGACGGGTGTATTTCCAGATCACGAGAAACTGCAACCTGCAATGCCCTGCCTGTTTCATCAAGGCTGCCCGTGGAGGGCAACATGTGCCCACGGCGGCGGCACTGGAAATCGCTGCGTTCATGGGAAAGCATGGGCTGATGGAGGTGAGGTTGACCGGCGGAGAGCCCACAACGCATCCCGACTTTTTTCCCATCATGCACAGATTTAGAGAGGAGGATGTCTACGTATCGGTGGCTACGAACGGCGTCTTGAATCAAAGGACGTTGGATGCCCTGTGCGAAGAGCCGAATCTTTGGGTGCTATGTTCAGTAGATGGTAACCGAGAGACGCACAACCGGTATCGTCCAAACACGTTTGATCGAATCATCAGGAGTCTCCAATACCTCAAAAACAAGAATCCAACCATTAGATTACGATTGACAACTGTTCTCACCAAACAGAACAAGGATCAGATGTTCGAATTGGGGCAAATATGTAGGCTGGTTGATGCCGAAAGCATCACGATCATCCCGTTGCGTCCGCAAGTCCGCGATCCGACCATCAAAGCAGAGATGGTCACAGCCGAAGAGTTCAAACAAGTTCTGGACAGCCTCGTCGAAGTGAAGGAAACGCTGGGCATACAATTCACAACAACCATTGAAACCGACTATAAGAAGAAAATCTATCGTGATCCCGTCTTCACCAAACATTCCTCCTGTGCCGCAGGGAGGGAAGGCACGAACCTGGACTACGATGCGACCCGGAATGAGTTCATTGTGTACGGCTGCTCGTACTCGCCGGCCAGCGACCTTATGGAAAACCCTGTCATTAGAAAACCTTTTTTGGCTGGGACTTTCTCACCAGCAAATACAGCTGCATTTTGGGAGATTTGGCGCAATGAGGATGCTTGGACGCTCTTCAGGGATCTATCCCTCAAGTCGGCCCGCTGTCGGCACTGCGAGTATCTGCAGCACCATCAGTGTACCGGCTCGTGCCCCATCCAGAATATCAACTACGCTGCTCTCGATATCAACGTGGACGTGATGGAACAGTTGAAGGAGCACCTGCACAAGACCGGTGAATGGTATTGCTACAAGGACATCACCTAGGACGTCGGTCAGGTAATCAGCAGGTGGCGCTTCTCGCCTTGTTCCAGAAACCGTGTTCCATGGCTGTGCCGGTGAGTGTGCCCAGCTCTCGTGGCAGAGAGGATCAGTCTCAGCTTTGTTGTTGCCGAAATTTGCTCCGTCCACATCGTGGTCGGTCAGTCTGTAGGCAACAATGAATAGGCTACTCTGGTTCGGTGCCGTAACGATTAACCGAGCCAATTGGCTTGCCCGCAAGATGTCTCTCCCACAGGCTGCCAGTGGCTACTGATTCCCGAGACACTCCCCGCGAAGCGACCACGACCTAATGCACGCATGATGCAAACCAGATAGCGACCAAGCCCGATAGCCCGCGGTGGCGGGCCAATACCAGGTGACTCGTCCCACAACCACAGTTTGCCCATTCGGTTCCCTGAGTGGCCAGAAACCCGTACCGGCCGTCACTTCGTCTCCGGACCATAGTGGGTGCCATCCAGACGCCGATAGACCTACAATAGCGATAACCAAATCAGCGTGATCACCCATAAAATCGGTGAGTGGCGTTGACTTGAGTCCGATACCCGCAAACGGATCACACTGTGTGATCAACGAGGAGGTTTGATACAATGGTTCCAACTCTCTTGACTCTTCTTTTCGCTTTACTTGGCCTGCTCCTCGATGGTTCCGCGGCGATTCCATCGCCTGAGGCATTCACCAACGACGTTGCTTCCACCTCAACGTCCACCTGGTTCCAATCACCACCCACTGTCCCACCCCAACAGGACGGCGATACACCCACGGTCTCGCCAACCCGCTGTTTTGACTTCAACCACAGCGGTGAGGTCGACATCGCCGATGTCCAGGAGGTCGCCAATCTGTGGTACCAGCCAGCCGTTCTGCCCCATGACTGTGACGGCGACGGTACGATCACCGTTTTCGACATCATGTGCGCGGCCGCGCAGTTCGGAGAGGCCTGCTATCGCCCACGTGGCCTCAACTTCAGCCCCTACATCGCACTCGACGAAAACCCCAACCTGGGCGGAAATCAGATCACCGACCAGGAGCTGATGGAGCGGCTGTCAACCATTGCACCGTACACCGAGTGGATCCGCACCTTCGGCTGCAACGACGACCTGCGCGAGGCCGGCGCCTATGCCCATTCCCTCGGACTCAAAGCCGCCATTGGGGCCTGGATCGACGCCGACCTGGCCGAGAACCAGCGCCAAATCGACTGCCTGCTCCAGGAAGCCCAGGCCGGCAACGTCGACATGGCTATCGTGGGCAGCGAAACCCTGCTGCGCGGGTCACTGTCCGAACAGCAGCTCATCAGCTACATCACCCAGGTAAAACAGAGCCTCGTCGCCGCCGGGCTGGGGCATATCCCCGTGGCCTACGCCGATGTCTACGGCATTCTGCTCAACCGCGGCAACGTCCGGACCGCCGTCGATGTCGTCCTGGCGAATTACTATCCATTCTGGGAAGGTCGCACTGTTTCTTATGCGATGGCCTACGTGCACCGTTGGCATCAGCAATTGGTTAACGCCTATCCCCCCCGACCGGTGATCGTCTCAGAAACCGGGTGGCCCAGCTGTGGGAATCCAATCGGCGACGCCGTTCCCTCTCCTGAAAACGCCGCTTTCTATTGGCTCGACTTCGTGTCGTGGGCTCGTGCCAATAATATCCACTATTTCTACTTTGAGACCTTCAACGAACATTGGAAGGCAGCTTACGAAGGGCCCCAAGGGGCGTGCTTCGGTATTTGGGATAGATTTGGCAGTCTCAAGCCCGGCATGGAACCGGTGTTCGACGGCGATACCGTGGTCGACAACTGGACGGATCCACCTCCCGAATCACCCATTGTTGACTTCTTCGCCTTACCTGCACAAACCGAGACCAATCTCGGGACGTTCGTGATTGCCGGCCATACTGATGCCGGCAACGAAGTCTGGCTGAACGGATCACCGATTGCGGTGAGCGCTATGGATGGCGATGGCAACTATGCAGTTGTCACACCGCTGACGCAGGGAACCAACGTGTTGGCACTCGAGATCAGGTCTGGAACCACCGTGGTGACAAGCACGCAGAAGATCGTGCTCCTTGATCCCACCTACTCCAGCGCGGGCAAACGCCTGCTCTACGTTGACTCCGTGGCCTGGGGTACCGGCGTGCCGGCCCTGCCCGGGACGATTGTGATCGACCTGGATGGCAACACCCTGTTGGGCCTCATTCCGGACACGCACGTGGTTGGCATCTCACCGGACGGCGCCGAAATCTACACCAGCGGGCGGGAGGCGATCAGTACGGCCACCCACCAGGTGCTGCGTACGCTACCCTTCAGCCAGGACATTCCCAGCAATGGCTTCCTGGTGGCACCCGATGGCGCTCGCCTGTATGCGCGCAACCAGCGTCTGGATGTCGCGTCGAATACCTTGCTGGCCAACCTGCCGGCCGACATCACCACCGGCAGCTCTTGGTCCGGTGCGCCCATTCCCGGCGGTCCGGCGATTTCTCCCGACAGCCGCACGATTTACTGCTGCAATACGCTCAAGGCCATCGATACCATCAGCAACACAGCGATAACCCCCGGCCCTTCGGCCACCTATTTGAGCGATATCGAGTATGCGGCCGGTCTGAATCAGGTCTTGATGTCCGAATACAGCTATGGCGCCGGGCGATTGAAAGTCTACGACGGGCAAAGTTTTGCGTTGCTTGGGACGATCGGAGGCCCTGCCGACTTTGTGGGTGAGGTTGCCCTGGCTCCCGAAGGTCAACGGGCCGTCGTTGGCAGTGCCGGCAATCCAGCATGGGCCGGCGACGGTCGGGTGTCGGTCGCTGATCTCTCCACCCTGACGCAAACCTCATACAAACTGGCGCCGCTGGCTGACAACGTGGCGACTTCGGGCAATCACGAGTTCTTCCTTTCCACCGGCGAAAACGGACTCTTCCGCCGTCTCGGCATCGACGTCTACGTGCTGGAGCCGACGGGCCAGCTGGTGCGCACCAAGACCTTCTTCCTGGGTATCAATCGCTGGGTGTCAGCAACCGGCCGTCCCGCATACGACCAGATCCGGCGCATTGTGTTCAAACCGTGATTCGGGCGATGCAAAAGTGCCTGCGAGAGGTGTACCATGACTTCTATGACATAGCCCTTGCCCAGTCGAATGGCATCCTGGTCACCTGGGAAACTGTGAGCGAAATCGACAACCTCGGTTTCAACCTGTATCGGGCAACCACACCGGTTTCACCCGAAACGCTCCTGGCCTTCGTGCCCTCACCCGCCCCCGGCAGCAGCCAGGGCTTCACCTACGAGTGGCTCGATACGGACGTGACCTCTGGCCAGACATACTATTACTGGCTGGAAGATGTTCCCGCAGCCGGTTCGGGAACTCTGCACGGCCCCGTCAGCGCAACGTACCAGGCGCCAACCAGCGTAGCCCTCGAAACCCTTGCGGCCAATCCGCGACCGGATTGGGTCGGTCAGCGCTGGTCTGTCGCGCTGGCTGCGATCTTTCCACTGTGCGGCTTTGTCTGTCAGTTGTGGTGCAAGTACCGCTGGAGTACGGAGTAGGAATCACGGAGTAGGGGAGTTGTCAAGCAGGTCACGTCAGGAGCGCGCCTCTGGCGTGACCTGCGGCTTTCGTGATTGACGCTGGTAGACGGCACGCATACATCGATGCCAGGACAAAAAGCGACAACGGGACCGAACGTCGTCGGCTCCCAGGTTTGCATCACGGTGGCCAGATGCTTGCCTGGGGCTGCTGCACGCCAGATGCGCGTATTCGCGATCGCAATTCGCGGACGACAGCCGTACATGCCGCACATCAAGCCCATCCTCACCCGGCCCCATCCAAAAACGCCTCGATCACCGCCACGAATTCCTCACGCTTGACGACCGGTGCCGAATGTTGGGTACCATAAAAGAGGTGCAGCTGCGCACCTGGGTACAACGCCTGCATCTGCGTACGCACCGCTTCCGGCGTGCCCGGATCATCGTCGGCGAAAATCAACAGCACGCGGCCGTCCCAGCTGGCCAGGTCAGACGATGCAAACGCATAGCGCGTATCGAAATCGGCGATGCGCCGATACATCCCGACGAGGTCCTTTTTGCTCATCTCCACGTCGACAATGTGATCGTACTGCGCGTTGACCAGCACCGTCTCAGGGTGCTCCTCCGGCAGCAGCCCGCTCGTCGACCGCTTGTACACCGAGCGCAGCATCGACATCGGCAGAATCGGGAACCAGCGCGCCACACCGTTGACCTGGGCACCACGCGCGGGATCGGGGTAGGCGGTGTGCGACAGGATCAGGCTGCGGGTCTGCGCCGGAAAGCGCCGCACGAACACCTGCGCCACAAACCCACCGTACGAACCACCCATCACCGCCGCCGTGGAAATGCCTTCGTGCTGCATGAGACCCGCAATCCCGTCTGTCAGCGCCGCCATGGTTGTCACCGGCGGGTACGATGGCACCAGCACGCGGCGCTTCTGCGCCAGGGCCAGGATCAGCTGCCACGCCGTTTCAGCCCGCCCCACAGCCCCCGGCAGCAGCACCAGGGCATCATCCCCCTGACCAGCCACGATGTACTGCCAATCCACACCAGCCACCTGGTGCTGACGGTATGGGTGCGCGACCAAAAACTCACGCAGCTGCGCTACCTGCTCGGCCGGCACCTCGGCGTAATACCCGGCGACCTTGGGGTCGTCGAAGGAAATCGTTTGTGATAGGCTCATGACATTGGTTTTCCTTTGGTCATACGTTTCGTTTATAACACCGTAATCTGCCCCGCCGAGCCGTCCACCCGAATGCGCTGACCATTCTGCAGACGCGTCGTCGCCTGGTGCACCCCGACCACCGCCGGAATGCCATACTCCCGCGCTACCACCGAGCCGTGCGTCATCAGGCCCCCCACTTCCATCACCAACCCGCCCGCCGTCAGAAACAGCGGCGTCCATGCCGGATCGGTGCCGGGGCACACCAGGATTTCCCCGGGCGCCAGCTGCGTGCCGCGCGGATCGAGCACGACGTGCACGATGCCCTCCACCACACCGGGCGATACGGGGCTGCCCACGATCACGTCGGTCCCTGCACTGCCGGCGGCGTCCATGCCTTCGTAAAAGGCCTGCCCGTCGCTGAGCAGCAGCCGCGGCACTTGGCGCCGCGCCATCTCGTGCGCATACGTCTGGCGCCGCACAGCCACCAGGGAACGCCAGTCGCGTCGAGCCCCCGATGCCAGCTGCTGCAGCTCGTCCACGTGCAGGAAGAAGATGTCATCCGCACGTTCCAGCACGCCCCGCGCCGCCAGCTGCTGACCGCTGTCCAGCAGCATCGTGCGCACCATGCCGAACATGCGGATGATGGTGAATTTGGGCATCTCACGCAGGCCGGCCAGGGCACGCACACGATGTGCCGCCGCCCGCGTCACACGCGCCTTGACGAATCCGCCCGGTGTACGCTGTATTCTGTGCACTAGTCGTGCGATCGCCTCGTCGGCGGCCCGTGCCCCGCGGGCAAACACCGCATCGGGTGCCAGGTTTGGATCGTCGATCTGTAGATAACTCTGGACCACCTGCATGATCTGGGTCGGATCATCCCGCCAGCGCGGGCGACCAATGTCGATTTCGCCGACGCCGCGCATGCCGTAGCGCTGCAAAAAGCCGGCCAGCGCCGTCTGTGCCACGAGGGGCAGTTGGCCCGCCGTGTAGTCGGCAGCCAGCCCGGCGGGATC
Source organism: uncultured Anaerolineae bacterium (assembly GCA_964443225.1). Taxonomy (GTDB): domain Bacteria; phylum Chloroflexota; class Anaerolineae; order SSC4; family Amarolineaceae; genus SSC4. The sequence goes on along the minus strand of CAYUCC010000005.1, from coordinate 98,975 downwards.
ATGCGCTCCGAAATAGGCGACAGCCGTCGCGTCGGCGGCAATGCGGGCGGCCGTGGCCCACAGCGCCATGTCCATCTCAGTCGTGACGTTGTACGGCAGTCCGCGCGTCACCGCCAGGGCGTCCTGCACGCCGTTCGGCAGCGGCTGGGCAATCCCGTACAGCACACGCAGCGGAAGCACACCGGAAGCCACCGCCGGAACCAGGTAGGGCAAAAACAGCACGGGCAGCTGCTCGACCATACGCTGCATCAATACCACACGGGCACCCAGACTGGTTGCTGCACGCGTCTGCACTTCGAAGGTTTCGAGGAGCTTCTCCGTCATCTGTTGGATGTGCACCCGCCGCGCCTCGGGCCGTGCCAGGTTGAGCAGCACGTTACGCATTACCGGCGCCATGAAGCGGATGACGTAGGGCCAGGAACGCAGCCGAAAACCGCGCCCGGTGACGGCCAGGCGCGGATCATCGAACAATCGCAGCAGCGATTCGCGCGCACCGGGCTCGACGACCGACAATATCGGCGCAACCAGGTCGCGGATCATGCCGTTGCGCAGCGCACCGCTGATGTTGATGAAGAGGCGTTCCGCTGCCGTGTACAGCACCTGCTGATTTTGTGCCGTCAGCCGCTGGCCCAGCTGGCTGCCAGCGTACACGATGAAGTTGGTGAAGAAATCACGGCCCAGCGGTGTGATCGGGTCCAACATGCCCTGCACCGCACCCAGCGAGATCAGGGCACGCAGCGGCGCCGCCGGCAGATTTTCCGGCATTGGATAGAGCGAGGTAATCGGGCGCGACTGCAGCACGAACAGCTGACCCGCCGCCCAACCCCACTCGATGTCCTGCGGTGAGTCGAACAGGGCGGCCGTGCGCTGACCGAGCCGTGCCAACTCCAGGATCACGTGATCGGGCAGGGCCTGTTGGCTGGCGGCGTCGGCAGCAAGCCGGTGCGTACCGCCGCCCTCGCTGCTCACGATGGTCAGCGCTTTGCTGCCCAGGGTTTTGCCCGTAATTGCTCCGTTTGGGCCAGCGGCAAAGTCGACGACGTAATGGTCCGGCTCGACCAGGCCAGAGACGAGTGCCTCACCCAGGCCAAACGTGGCATCGATGACCGTTTCGGCGCGTTTGCCCGTCAAGGGGTTGGCGGTAAAGAGTACGCCGGATACCGCACTCGGCACCATCGCTTGCACCACCACCGCCAGGGCGACACTGGTCTGGTCGATGCCACTGCGTGCCCGATATCCAATCGCACGCGCCGTCCACAGGCTGCTCCAGCAGCGCACGACGGCATGCAGCAGGTCGCCATCCCCCACGACGTTCAAAAAGGTGTCCTGCTGCCCGGCAAACGAGAGATCGGGCAGGTCTTCGGCGGTGGCCGACGAACGCACTGCTACCGCGGGCTGGCCCAGCTGGTGATAGGCGGCCTTCAAGCTACGCACCAGGCCGGCGGCCGGTTTGCCGCGCGCAAAACGATAACGAATCGTATCGGACGCAGCCGTCAGCGCCGCGGGATCTTCCGCCGGCAAACCGGCCAGTGCCGCCGCGATCGCCTTCTCCAACCCATTGGCGGCCACGAAGTCCTGGTAAGCCGTCGTGGTGATCACAAACCCCGGCGGCACCGGCAGCCCGGCCCGCACCAGCCGCGCCAGGTTGGCCCCCTTGCCGCCCGCCGTCGCGAGGATGAGTTTGTCAGAGGTGAGGGGCAGAATCGTGGTATCGACCATTATGTCTCCAACGTGGGTTGCCCTGCATAATTGACTGTGTCATTCAGAATCATACGTGCCTACCGCCAGGTTGTCAAAGGTAGGAGCATCAAGCGTCTTTGCGCTCTCTGCGTCTTTGCGCTAGAATTGACGCCAGGCTGGCAAATTCTCATGACAGAAGGCATCGAACGCCATTGGGCGTCCATCGGGCCGTTGTTGATGATCCGCAACGCGCGCGACTACGACCTGGCGGTTCAGCACCTTAACGGCTTACTGGATGAGGTCGGTACGGACGAAAGCCATCCGCTGTATGGCCTGCTAGACACGCTGGGCACACTCATCGGCATCTACGAAGCCGGGCATGAGCGGCTGCCAACTGCAAATGGCCATGAGGTACTGCGTTTTCTTATGGAAGAGCACGGCCTGACGCAGGCAGAACTGCCGGAGATCGGTTCACAGGGCGTGGTGTCCGAGATTCTCGCCGGTAAGCGCGAGCTCAACGTGCGCCAGATTCGCGTCCTGGCACGGCGCTTCCACGTGTCGCCCGCGGTATTCCTCTGACGGCCTACCCCGTCCTCATCCACTCGAACAGCAAAATGAACATGATGCTGGCCACCGTGCAGGTGGCCAGCATGACCGGTAACCCGGAGCGCATCCAGATTCGCGTTGTGATCGGGAAACGGGTTCTTTCGCTCAGCGATACGGTGACCACGTTGGCCGTGCTGCCAATCGGTGTGCCATTACCGCCAAAACCGGCCCCCAGGGCCAACGCCCACCACAGCGGAATCACTTCGATCCCCAGGCCGCCGATTCCCTGGATGATCGGGATCATGGCAATCGTAAAGGGGATATTGTCCACCACCGCCGATACCAGGGCTGCCACCCACAACATCAGCAGGCTGGCCAGCAGCAGGTTGCTGTCGGCCAGGCCGGCGATCCGGCCGGCCAACAGCTGCAGCACCCCCGATGCTTCCAGCCCACCGGTCACCACAAACAGGGCGGCAAAAAACAGCAGCACGCTCCAATCGACGCTGCGTACCGTTTCTTCCACGTCGGGCCGCACCCACAGCAGCGCCACCGCCGCGCCGCTCATGGCGATCACCGCTGGCGCAAGATGCAGCCGTCCCTGCACGAAAAAGAGCAGCACCACACCGGCCAGCACGATCAGCGACTTGCGCATGGCCGCCGGGTGGCGCAGCCCTTCTTTCTCGTCAAGACGCTGCAGTACGGCCGCGTTGCGTGGGCGCTGTCTGAGTTCACTGCGGAAGATCACGCCCAACACCAGCAGTGCCACCAGCCAGGCGACCAGGACGATCGGTGCCAGGTGCGTGAGGAATGCCGTGAACGAGAAGCCGGCAGCTGATCCAATCAGTACGTTGGGTGGATCTCCGACCAGCGTCGCCACCCCACCGGTGTCGGAGAGCAGCGCCTCGGCCATCAGCATCGGCACGGGATTGATCCCCAACAGTTCGGCAATCAGGATCGTCACCGGTGCGATCAGCACGATGGTCGTGACGTTATCAAGGAACATCGACAGGACGGTGGTCAGGGTACCGAGCACGAGGAAGAGCAGCAGCGGGCTGCCGCGGGTGCGTTTGCCCGCCCAGATGGCCACGTACTGGAAGAATCCTGTCTGCTCCAGCAGCCGCACCAGAATCATCATACCCAGCAGCAGTCCCAGCGTCGCCAGGTCGACCGCTTCGGCGGCCTGACGCTGTGAGTAGAAACCCATGACCAGGCCGACACCTAGCATGACGGAGGCCCCAAGCATTGCGGCGGTGGTGCGGTGAACGCGCTCCGACAGGATGACGACAAACGTTGCGACAAAAATGAGTGTCGCCACGATCTGTGCGGGTGTCATGGCCGGTTTTCCGCCGGTGCCCAGGCATCCAGGAAGGCGACGGCAATGTCGACCAGTGACGCGATACCGACCAGGGTGCCGCGTTCATCCACCACCGGCAGGTCGCGCACCTGGTGTTTGTTCATAATAGCCAGGGCGCGCAGCAGCCCGCAGGACGTTTCGACCGCAATCGGGGCCTGCATCAGGTCGCGCATGGTCCGGTGGGCGGCCCGGTCCTCGGTTGTTGGAGAAAGATCCTCCAGCGCGCCAAAATCGTGCACGAAGTCGATGTCATCCAGGAGCCGGACGAAATCGGGCATGAAGACGTCGAGCAGGTCCTGGACACGTACGATGCCGACCAACGTGCCGCCGTCATTGACGACCGGCAGCGTACCGACGTGGCGCGCCACGACGAGGCGCGCCGCTTCCAGGGCGGTGGTGCCGGGCGTGACCGACACAACCTGACGTTTCATGCATTGGCCAATCATGTGTGGACTCCTGGAGCCTGGCGTTCAAGCTTGACGTTCAAGCCTGGCGTTCAAGCCTGGCGTTCAAGCCTGGCGTTCAAACGCCAGGCTAACAGCTGAAGCCCGCTCAAGCGGGCTGGGGGAGGACGCGGCCTGGCGTGTTAACGTCAGGCGGCCTGGCGTTCAAACGCCAGGCTAACAGCTGAAGCCCGCTCAAGCGGGCTGGGAGAGGACGCATCCCACGGATGTCTGGCGTGTCAACGCCAGTCCGCTTGAGCGGACTTGAGCTATGAGCCTGAACTTTAGTTCAAGGCGGGCATTGCCACGCGTACCGGCCCCCAACATCACACGTCGTAATAAAGTCGCCCACGCCCGCCTGGCGTTCAAGCCTGGCGTTCAAACGCCAGGCTAACAGCTGAAGCCCGCTCAAGCGGGCTGGGGGAGGACGCAGCCTGGCGTGTCAACGCCAGTCCGCTTGAGCGGACTTGAGCTATGAGCCTGAACTTTAG
>CAYUCC010000005.1:88186-94361 GCA_964443225.1 uncultured Anaerolineae bacterium | reverse complement strand
AAACGCCAGGCTAACAGCTGAAGCCCGCTCAAGCGGGCTGGGGGAGGACGCAGCCGGGCGTGTCAACGCCAGTCCGCTTGAGCGGACTTGAGCTATGAGCCTGAACTTTAGTTCAAGGCGGGCATTGCCACGCGTACCGGCGCTGCCCCCACATCACGCATCGTAATAAAGCGCAATCTCGTACGGATGCGGCCGGTTGCGTACGTTGTAGTGTTCCTCGTACTTGACCTTGATCCACTCGGCAATCTGACCTTCGTCGAAGACGTCCCCCACCAGGAGGAAATCGTGGTCACGCGCCAGCGCATCGAGCGCTTCGTTGAGGGAGCTCGGCAGCGGCTTGATGGCGCCGCGTTGGGTCTCTGTCCAGGTGAAGATGTTGTCGTCGATCGGACCAAAACCGAGCGCCGTGGGGTCCATCTGCTGCCGGATGCCGTCGAGGCCGGCCATCAGCTGTGCAGCCAAAGCCAGGTAGATGTTGCACGTTGCGTCGGGCGGGCGGAACTCGAAGCGTGCGGTGTCCGGCTGGTCGGCGTACTTGGGCACGCGGATGGCGGCACTGCGGTTGCCCAGGCTGAAGAAGGCGTTGATCGGCGCTTCGTACCCGGGCACCAGCCGGCGGTAGGAGTTGGTCGAGGGGTTGGTGAAGGCCAGCACGGCGCCGCCGTGGTAGAGCAGCCCGCCAATGTACCAGAGTGCCGTCTGGCTGAGCCGACCGTATCCGTTTGGATCGTAGAAAACGTTGGTGTCGCCCTGGAAGAGCTGCTGGTGGAAGTGCATGCCGTTGCCCGCTTCGCCGTACAGCGGTTTGGGCATGAAGGTCGCCGTCTGGTTGTGGCGATCGGCGACCATTTTGGTGACGTACTTGATGATCTGCGATGCGTCACCGCTGCGCACCAGGCCCATGAGCGGAATTTCGATCTCGCACTGGCCGGGACCGCCCACCTCGTGGTGGTGATACTTGACCTCGATGCCCATCGCTTCCACCTGCAGCGACATCTCGCTGCGCAGGTTGAAGAGCCGGTCCTTGGGTGGAATGACGTGATACCCGCCGTGGCGCGGAATGACGTGGCCGGTGCCACCGTGGGCGCTCTGCCAGTCGGCCTCCTGGCTGTCGACACGGTACGACGCCGCGTTGACCTCGTTCTCGAAGGCGACGTTGTCGAAGACGTAGAACTCGTATTCAGGCCCCCACCGGCTCTCGGTCGCAATACCCAGGCTGCGCATGGTGGCCTCGGCATGCATGGCGATGTTGCGCGGGTCACGTCCGAAGGGCTGTTTGGTATCGGCCTCGTACGCCGAACAGATGAAACTCAACGTCGGCAGCTCCCAGAACGGGTCGCGGAAGGCCGTGGCCAGGTCGGGCAGCAGCACCATGTCGCCCGACTTGACAGAACGCAGGCCGACGGAGGAGCCATCGAAACCGACGCCGTCCCGCATCAGGTGTTCGTTGAATTGGCTGACCGGCAGCGTAACGTGATGCCAGCGGCCGGCCAGGTCGGTGAACTTGAGGTCGATCATCTTGAAGCCGTGCTTATGCACGTATGCCCGGGCCTCGTTGAACGTGTTGAACATCCGCCAATCCCTCCGCCTCATTGTGGATACCCGGTCAGACCGCGCTGTCTGACCAGGAGACTGCTCATCGACGCGAATGCGGGGGTGAACCGCAAATCTGCGCCAATCGGCGCGAATCTTTTTTGTGGTTTGTGTATGCAGGTTGTTGTCGATGCTTTCCGCGGCCGCAGAAAGCATTATTCTGAACAGTGCTGCGTTGCAGGTCAGGCCAATGGCCTCGTGTTGTCAAAACGTAACGTCGGCTGCGAGGCGTGGTGCACGTCCCGGCCCTGACGCCGAAACAGGGTGGTGTACCAGGCACTCGTCGGCGTTGGAACCTGGTGCAGCGCGGTCCCGCACTGGGAAGGGTCCGCACCTGGGGGTGCGGACTCCTCATCCACAGGTTACTCGTTAGCCGGCAACCAACAATAACACCGACAACCTCGCACCCCAACAAACCAAAACGCATTCGCGCCCATTCGCGCCATTCGCGGTCACCCGCATTCGCGCCCATTCGCCGCTAGATAATCCTCAGCTCTGGATCAGGCCGCATCGACAGCACGCTGATGCGCGCGGCGACGGCCTGTGCCAACTGGCGGAACGCCTCGCTTTGCGGTGATGATGGATCGATGGCCACGATGGGCTGGCCGGTATCACCGCCGGTGCGGATCGCTGGATCGAGGAAGACCCGCCCCAGGAACGGCACAGCCAGCTGGCGCGCCGCCTCTTCGCCGCCACCCACACCAAATACCTCACCCGCCATGTTTTCGACGATGCCCAAAACCGGGACTTCCAGTTTGCGGAAAGCAGCCAGGCCGCGGGTGGCGTCCGACAGGGCAACCTGCTGCGGTGTACTGACGATGATGCCACCCACCAGCGGCACCGACTGCGCCAGGGTTAGCTGGGCATCCCCCGTGCCGGGCGGCAGGTCGACCACGATGTAATCGAGAGTGCCCCAGTCTACGTCGGTAAAGAGCTGGCGAATAGCGCTGTGCAGCATGGGACCGCGCCAGATGACCGCTTCACCGGGCGGGATCAGGAAGCCCATCGACATCACTTCGACACCGTAGGCAACCGGCGGCACGAGTTTGCCGTTGCGTGGATTGGGCATACTGGAGATTCCCATCATCATCGGGATGTTGGGGCCATAGATGTCGGCGTCCAACAGACCCACTTTGGCGCCCATCTGCGCCAGAGCCACGGCCAGGTTCACTGCAACGGTAGTTTTGCCCACGCCCCCCTTCCCGCTGCCAACGGCCAGGATGTTTTTGACCGGGATGTTGAGCTTACCCGCAATGCGCCGATCCGCGGTGACGTTGGCATCGAACTTGATTGCGACGTTGTCCACGTTGGGCAGCTGGGCAACGGCGGCGCGGGCTTCGTTTTCGATCTGGCTGCGCAGCGGGCATGCCGGTGTGGTCAATACAATCGTAAAGCCGACGTTGTTGCCCTGAATGTGGATATCGCGGATCATATTCAGGCTGACCAGGTCGCGGTGCAGCTCGGGTTCGATGACCGTGCTCAGTGCAGCCAACACATCTTTGTCCCTCAACTCATCTTTTTTGCCAAACATGACGTCTCACCTCATTGTAAGTCAGTATGCACCAGCTGTCCCACGCGACGCCCGATGTCGACGGCGTAATTCGTCCCACGATCCCAGGGATAGACCTGGCTCATGCTGGCGAAATACAACCCGCGGATGGGTGTTTGGAGGGCTGGAATCATCTGCGAATAGTTCACCGGCGGCACCGGTTGTGCGTAGGTGGCTTTGTGCACCCACATGCGGCGTACCCAGTCCGGTTGGAAATCGGGGTTGATGCGGGCCAGGGCCGGTGTGAACGCATCGAGCAGCGCCTGATCGGTCATGCCAAAGTAGGGGTGATCGGGATCCAGGTAGTCACCCAGGTAGATCACGCGGTCACCGCCGTAGTGCACGGGGTCGATATAGTTGGTATGTTCGACCAGGGCAAGGAATGGAAAACCTTCCGCCTTGGGGATGTTCAGCCAGTATACGTCGCGCAGCAGTTGTTGTTTGAGCGCCAGCGTCATGACGACGGCCCCCATGCTCTTGAGCGCACGCAGCTGCGCCAGGTAAGCGGGCGGCAGGTCGGGCACGAGGCGCGCCATGAGGGTGGGGCTGGCGGTAGCGATCACGCTGTCGAATCGTTCCATCTCGTCGCCCACCGTAATCGCGAGCTGACCATCCGGTTCGGGTTGGATGCGGGTTACCTGCGTTTGGAGCCGCAGCACCGCACCCTGGCGGGTGACCTGCGCGACCAGCGCATCGACGAAGGCCTGGAAGCCGCCGCGGTAGTAACCCAGCCGGGGGCTGCGTTTGACCAGACGAGCCCAGAACCAGGCCAGGTTGACTTCGCGGTAGTGGTTACCGAATTTGCCCTCCAGCATGGGCCGCCACAGCATCTCGTAGCCTTTACTGCCCATTGCCTGACGCAGCCAGGCGTCTGAGGTGGTCTTTTCGAAACCGCGCCAGTTCCGGCTCAGGTACCGCAGGTAGGCGAAGACGAAGCCCATGCGAAACTTGTTGATCCAGTCCAGGTGGGGAAAGGCCAACAGGCGCAGCGGCGAATCGAAGGGGTAGGCTTGGCCCTGATACCACATCGCCGTGATGGGGCGCGGAAAAAAGAGGAGGTCACCCGCCCCGATCTCCCTGGTCAAACCGATGATGGCATCGTCGGAGGTGAACAGATGGTGGTAGAAACGTTCGAGCGGCCACTCCCACTCAGGAGCTTTGAAGCCTGACGCCAGGCCGCCCGCCACGGGGGCACCTTCGAACAGGGTGACCGCATGGCCCTGACGCGTCAAATCGTAGGCGGCGGCCAGTCCGGCGATGCCCGCCCCAATGATCCCTACGCGCCGGGGCAAGGGTGTTTGATCCATCGGTTTACGCTGCCAAATCTTCGTCTTGGTCCATCTCCACGGCTTCGATGAAGCTGTCATCGAAGACACGCCGGCGGCCGTGGAGATAGTCGTCGATGTCGACCTGGGCTCGACGATATTCACGCAGGAGTTGGGCGTCGGTGCCCTTGTACTGCGTGATGGTTTGGGTGGCGCACATCTGGCAGCCGCGCATGAATTTGTAGCTGCCCGCATAACACTTCATGCAGCCATCCAGGCGAATCATGAGCAGCGAAAAAGCCAGGCTGTCGGGATCTGTTTCGGGCAGTCTGGTGATCCGCTCGACCAGCTGGCGCCATTCTGCACCGCGCAGATCGCGCAGCTGTGGAATCAGACGCGGTGGGAAAATGATCTCGGCTTTTGGTATCAACATGATCGACTCTTACATGATCAACTGTACATTGGCACGGTGGGTCGTCTCCGGCAGTTCGACGGCGCCGCCGCTGCCGAGACGGTTGAGCGCACCCAGCAGGGTCTCCTGGTCGATCCCGCGGGCCACGCAGACTTCACCCAGCACTTCGTCGGAACCGACGGCGCAGCTGTGACAGCCACCCAGGTGGAAGCCGGCCAGCACCGCCGGGACGGCGGGATGGACGCTGCTGATTTCGCCAATGGTCATGGTTGGGGAGAAATGAATCTCGCCGCTGCGGCGGCGAATATCGAAGCGGATGTCGGCAGTTTCACGGTCCAACCGCTCGTTCAGCTCGCCGATGGCGCTGCGAATTTCATACAGCCGGCTGCTGTCGCGCGCGAGGCGCGCCTCCAGGCTGGTCAGCCGCCGGTTGGTCAGCCAGACCAACACCAGGGCCGCCAGGGCTACGATCAAGGTGACATAGTCCACGAACAGTACCTCCTCATACATTCGTTCTGGCCAGGGTGGGGCAGGGTGGGGGGGGGCTGGCCAGGCACACATTATACGGTCAGAGTCTCTCCAGGACGAATCACAGCACAGTCGGCTATGGTTTCGGCACGCACACGGCGGGCAAAGGCGTGGGGGTCCACGTCAATATACGGCCAGGTGCCGTAGTGACAGGGTATGACCAGCTTGGGTTCGACGAAGGTCACCGCTTGCACGGCGTCGTCCGGTCCCATGGTGAAGTTGTCCCCGATGCACAGAATGGCGACGTCGACCGCTTCGGATGCGATCAGCTTCATGTCGTAGGTCAGGGCCGTGTCACCCGACACGTAGATCTTCTTCCCGGCCAGGCTGATCAAAAAACCGGCGGGATTACCACCGTAGGTGCCATCGGCCAGGCCCGACCCGTGGTGGGCAATCGTCATTTTGACGCGGCCGAAGGGAAAATTCCAACCGCCACCGATGTGCATGGGGTGGACGTGTTCGACTTCCTGTTTGCCAAGCCAGCCGGCAATCTCGAAATTGGCCACCACCGTGGCCTCCGTGCGTCGCGCAATTGCCACCGCGTCACCGACGTGATCGAAATGCCCGTGGGTGAGCAGGATGTAATCTGGATCGAAATCGTCGGCGCTGGCGGTCGTCACCGGGTTACCGGTGAAAAAGGGATCGACGAGTAATGTGACACCGCCCCCTTCGAGGGTGAAGGCGGAATGACCGTAGTAGGTGATTTTTAGTGTCATGGAAAGCCTCTGGATTTTGGATTTTGGATTTTGGATTTTGGATTGATTTTGGATTGATTGATTTTGGATTGGTTGATTTTGGATTGGTTGATTTTGGATTGGTTGATTTTGG
>CAYUCC010000005.1:0-88086 GCA_964443225.1 uncultured Anaerolineae bacterium | reverse complement strand
ATTTTGGATTGGTTGATTTTGGATTGGTTGATTTTGGATTGGTTGATTTTGGATTTGGGTGGGTGTGCCCCGGTTGGTTTTATCAATTGCCAGGGGCACCTGTTGGGATAGGGTTAGTCCTACGCCAACAGGTGCCCCCTGGAAGTTGTGGCCGGGGCGAACCTGGATGTTACTTGTTGGTTTCGCCCTCGTCGGTTTTGGCCTGGGCGGCGCGACGGGCGGCAACTTCGGCTTTACGCGCCTCGATTTCTTCCGGTGTCATCTTGGGTTTGGCTGCTGCGGGAGCTGCCTCGCTGGCAGCCGGCGCCGGTGCATCACCGCCGGCCTGGGCGGCACGGCGGGCGGCCACTTCGGCTTTGCGTGCCTCGATCTCCTCAGGCGTCATCTTGGGCCGTGCGGCGGCGGGTGCGGCCACGGCCGCGGCTGCTTCGCCCGCGGCTTTGGCCTCAGCGGCTTTGGCTTTGGCTTCCTGCTGTTGGCGCTTCTGTGCTTCTTCTTCGGCGCGTACGCGCTCCTCTTCGGCGTACTGGTTTGGCCACAGCCGTGCGTAGTACTCGATCGGTACGGTAAGCGCTTCTTTGTCGTAGATCAAACGCGGGTACCGTTCCCAGGCCGCCAGCTCGTAGTCGTGGTTCATCTTGATCGCATCGAACGGGCAGAATTCGGCGCAGAAGCCGCAGCTCATGCAGATCGAGGCGTCGATGTAGAACTCGGCGGGACGGGTGACCGGCTTGCCGTTGGCGTCTTTATCGCGGACGATCCAGATACACTGCGGTGGGCAGACCTTGGCGCAGATACCGCACGCCGTGCAGCGGTCTTCGGCCTTTTCGGTGTCCCACAGCAGCATCGGGATGAAGCGGAAATTCTCCGGAATGACCCGCTTCTCGTCCGGGTACTGGATCGTAAAAATGCCTTCCTCGTTCCACGGTTGGTCGATGAAATCACGATTACCGGCCACCCCGGCGTAACGGCTGGGAATCTTCTTGACGTCGTCGGTGAATGTCTCTACCATGTGCCTGAGTGTGACACCCAGGCCTTTGATAATGCCTGATCCAAACATGCAGCCCCCTGTCTAAAGTTGGCAACTCTGGAAGAGTCGCCAACTTTTACTAACGGTCCGTTTCGCCCAGCACGATGTCGATGCTGCCCAGAACAATGACCGAATCGGCGACCTTGGAACCGACGCACATCGGCCCCAGTGCATTGAGCGTGATGTAGCTTGGGGCGCGAATACGATAGCGCCATGGGTTACCGGTGCCATCGCTGACGAGGTAGTAGCCGAGCTCCCCCTTGGGCGCTTCGATCCGTTGGTAGGCTGTTCCCTCCGGCACACGCACGGAATACTGCTTTTTGCCCGCCTGGATTTCGCCTGACTTGGGCATCTGCTGCAGCAGCTGCTTGAGGATGCGTACCGACTGGCGCATCTCTTCGATGCGCACCAGGTAGCGGGCATACACGTCGCAGCCATCGAAACAGGCCACATCGAAGTCGAAACGATCGTAAATCGAGTACGGTTCCGCCTTACGGATGTCGTAGGGAACACCGGACCCACGCAGCACCGGACCTGACGTGCTGAGCGCCACGGCGTCATGCGGTGAAAGGTAGCCGACACCCCGGCAGCGTGCCACCAGGATCTCGTTGCCGGTCAGGTAGTGCTCCATTTCGTCGATCTTACGATCGAGCCGGATGTTGATCAGCTGGCTCACTTCGTCCAACCATCCGGGGGGCAGGTCGCGCGCTACGCCGCCGAAGCGCATGTAGTTGCACATCATACGCGAACCCGAAACAGCCTCGAACAGGTCCAGAATCAGCTCGCGCTCACGGATGGCATACAGCGCCGGTGTGAAGAAGGCCCCCAGGTCGTTGAGCAGGAATCCAATCGCCCACATGTGATTGATGATTCGGGTCAGCTCCACCATCAAAATGCGCAGGTATTGGGCGTATTCGGGTGGTTGGAACTTGTCACCCAGAAGTTTTTCGACCGCCAGCACGTAACCAAAATTGTTGGACATCGACGAAATGTAGTCCAGGCGGTCGGTGTAGGGAATGTTCTGGATGTAGGTGTTGCGCTCGCCGATCTTTTCGTGATTGCGGTGCAGGTAGCCCATTTCTGGTTCGAGGGCGGTGATGGTTTCACCTTCGAGCGCCACGACCATACGAAACACGCCGTGGGTGCTGGGGTGCTGCGGACCCATGTTGACCACGATTCGGTTGGTCTTCAGGTCCTCGATCGTCACGCCGTTCCCGTTGCCGCCGTTGGCGTATGCGCTGCCCGTTGTCAGCGGAATATGAATCTGGTTGGCCGGCGCCAGCCAGATAGTGGGATCGAAATCGCTGGGATACTCGACGTTGTTGGCCCAGGGGACACGGTTTTCGGCCCAATTGTGACGTCCGTCAGGATGGCGGCTCTTGAAGGGCTTTTTGTCTTCCTCGTGGTAGGCTTCTTTCCAATCCTTGCGCATCGGATGGCCGTTGAAGCCTTCCCACAAGAGAATGCGCCGCAGGTTGGGGTGGCCAGGAAAACGGATACCATACAGGTCCCAAATCTCGCGTTCCTGCAGGTCGGTGCCCGGCCACACTGAAATGACCGAGGGAATGGTCGCGTCGTCGGCGGGTGCGCGCACGCGCAGCGTCAACGGTCCACCACCCCGCTGCGTCGAATAGAGATGATACACCACTTCGAAGCGATCGGCGGCGCTGCGGCCTTTGTACCCGAAATAATCGACACCGGTCACGTTCGTAAGATAATCGTAACCGGCCCGATCGCGCAAATAGGTGGCGAATTCCAGCAGCTTGTCGCGTGCCACGACCAGGTCATCCTCGGCCAGTTGCGCCGTCACAGCACCGGGCACTGCGTCTGCATAGCTGGTTTTGGTTTCTGTCAATGCCTCTGCCATGGATCTTTCCTCAATCTTTCAGACGATCGCGATCGTGCGTGCCGTCCTGGAGTCTGTTCGATACAGACTCCTACTTGCTGTGGATGATACCTTGGGCCTTCCGTTCGGCCAGGTCGCGGCGGGTTTTGGCCATGTAGGCCTGGAACTGTTCTTCGGTCAATACCGGCTTGCCTTTGGCCTGCCATCCGGCACGTCGCTCGGCCAGTTTGGCGCGGCGTGCAGCCTGTTCTTCTGCACTGAGCGTGCGGCCACCCTTTGGTGCTTTGGCCACAGGGACTTCGCTTGCCACCGCAACCACCTGTCCTTCGCCACGCAGTTTGGCTGCAATCAGGGCCGCCTCTTCGGGCTTGAAGATATCCGGTCCCAACACCGGAATTTCGGGTACCACCAGGTCGCCCTTCCGATACCAGGGCACGCGCGTCACCGACTGTCCTTCCAGCTTTTCGAATAATTTCAGGAAACCGTTGAGCAGCGCTTCCGGGGTAGGCGGGCAGCCGGGGACGTAGACATCGACCGGAATGTATTTGTCGACACCGGACACGACGTTGTACCCGTCCTTGAAAGGCCCCCCGCCGGTTGCGCAGGCACCCATCGAGATGACGTACTTGGGTTCGGCCATCTGGTTGTAGATGCGTACGATCTGCGGCACCATCTTTTTGGTGACGGTACCAGAAACGATCATCAGATCGCTTTGCCGCGGCGAGGGACGCATGACCTCCATGCCAAAGCGGGCCAGGTCATAACGTGAAGCCGCGGTACAGATCATTTCGATGGCACAGCAGGCCAGGCCAAACATCATGGGCCACATCGAGGAGGCACGCGACCAGTTGTAAAGCTTGTCAAGGGTAGTGACAAATACGTTCTGGCTGAGGTCTTCGGGAATTTCAACGGCGGGCTGTTGGGCAGCCTGCGCTACGTCAGTCCCATTCATGACGTGTTCCTTTCATACGACACAAACAGCGACACAAACAGCGCGCAAATACCAGCAACGAGTATCAAAGCTGCGTGCCGTGGGAGGTCTCCACCGGCTGGGTGCGGTCCACCCGGCGTATGCACACCCTGGTCGCAGGTTCAGCATTGCAGGAATATGGAAAAATTGTACCAGCGCACCCGCGCTTTGTCAAAGTATCTTGTGTATTGATTCACTTGCATTCATTCTGATCACCGCGTACGGCGAATATTTATAATGAAAATTAGAAGAATTGACAGTGCCCGTTGCGTGTGCTAGAATGTCCCGTGTTGTAATCGACGATTAGTATCCATGACTGGGGAGGAGTCGTGCAAACCACCCGCCACAAGATTCTCGAAATACTGAAGACTCAATCCCAGGCAACCGTTTCCGATCTGGCTGAAGTGCTGCAGATGGCACCGGTGTCGGTACGGCATCACCTTGACATACTCCAGAGTCAGGACCTGGTCACGACCCAAACCATGCACAAACGAACGGTGGGGCGCCCTGAACAGGTGTACCTCCTGACGGCCCAGGCCAGCCGTTTTTTCCCCAATAACTATCAAGGCCTGTCGGTCGCCGTGCTGGATGAGCTGAAAAACCGTTTGCCACCGGCGGAGCTGTATGCGATTTTTCACAGCCTGGCCGAGCGTACCGCCCAACATGCTCCGGCGCGCGCCGCGGATCAAACGGACGAAGACTGGCTGCAGCAGGTGACAGAATTCCTCACCGCCAACGGTTATCTGGCAAGCTGGGAACGCCAGGGGGATGAACTGGTATTGCACACCTGCAATTGTCCCTACGCCGGGGTGGCCGAACAGCATCCCGAGCTCTGCCGCATGGATCTGCTGCTGGTGGCCGAGCTGACCGGCCAGACGCCGCGGTGTACGTCGCGCCTGGTCAACGGTACGGGGCGCTGCACGTATCTTCTGGCAACGACCGATTGCCTGGCTGCAGCCTGCATCCAGTCCGACCGGCACCACGCGGGGGGGATCGATTTTAGTTCATGAACCTGCAGCTGGCGGCTTTACCTCACGAGTCTCCTGTTTCCGGTCATGCCCCGGCCATGGCGGACGCGTTTGGGCGTCGTATCGATTACCTGCGTATTTCGTTGACCGACGCCTGCAATTTGCGCTGCGTCTACTGCATGCCCGAGGTGATGCAGTTCCAGCCACGGTCCGAACTGTTGCAGGATGACGAAATCATTCTGCTCGTGCAGGCTGCGGCCCAGCTTGGTGTGAACAAAATTCGGCTGACCGGCGGCGAGCCCACCGTGCGTCATAACGTGGTCGACCTGGTGCGACGCACAAAGACTGTGCCCGGTATTCGCGACCTGGCGATGACGACCAACGGCCTGCTCCTGGCCCGCCTGGCCCAGCCGCTGGCCGATGCTGGCCTGGACCGCGTCAACGTCAGTGTCGATACGCTGGATCCGGCAAGTTTCAACCGGATCACGCGCTGGGGCCACCTGAGTGACGTGTGGGCGGGTATTGCCGCGGCCGAACAGGCGGGCCTGACGCCGATCAAAATCAACTGCGTGGTGACGCGCGGCTTCAACGATGACCAGGTCGTCGAGCTGGCGCGGCTGACGCTGCACCGCCCCTGGGAGGTTCGATTCATCGAACTGATGCCGTTTGGTGGGGTGGCGCCTTTTGCGGTCGACGCCGTCGTGCCGTGCGCCGAGACGATGGAACGCATCGAACAGGCACTGGGGCCGCTCATCCAGCTGGCCGGGTACGATGGACGCGACCCCTCACGACCCTACCAGCTGCCCGGTGCACGCGGACGCCTCGGCTTCATCAGTTCGGTGACGGAACCGTTTTGTGCGGGGTGCGGGCGCATTCGCGTCACGGCAGATGGTAAGCTGCGTCTCTGTTTGCTGCGTGACAACGAGGTAGACTTACTGTCGCTGATCCGCGGCGGTGGTTCTTTGGAAGAACTCAAAACTCTGATACGCACCGCCGTTTGGGGCAAACCGTGGGGTCATGGATTGGCGCACGCCGTCATTCCTGAGATGCGCGTCATGTCTCAAATTGGTGGTTAAGCTGGTATTTCAGGTATAATAATGGTCCATTGTCAGAGATCAGGATCGAACGGAGGACACGATGGTTACATTGACTGAGAGTGCAGCCCACAAGCTGCAGTCTGTGATGAGCGACAAAGGCCTGGTCGGTTCGCACGGCCTGCGCGTTTTTGTCCAGGGTGGTGGCTGCGGTGGTATGCAGTACGGCATGATGTTCGATAACGACCCGCGCGAAGGCGACGAAGTGTACGAAGAACACGGCCTGCGCGTGTACGTCGATTCCACCAGTCTCTTCTATATCGACGGCGCACAGATCGATTACGTCGATAATTTGATGGGTGGTGGATTCCATATCGAAAACCCGAACGCCGTGTCAAGCTGTGGCTGTGGCAGCTCGTTTCGCACGGCCCAAACGCACACTGGTGAAGAGAATTCGGCCAGCTGCGGCCACAACTAAAACCTGGGCGTTTGTTCTCTCTGCGCGAAGGACGATAGACGATAGAAGGGCCTGTCAGCGCTCTTCGGTGTTTGGTCTCTCGTCCTTCGTTTATTATTGGGATTCAGGCCATGGAAGACCGCTATTTTTCTGTGCAGGACGCCAATGCCCTGCTGCCACGCCTGCGGGTGCTGCTCACCGAGCTGCAGCGTATCCGCACGGCGATCGTCGCAGCACAGCCCGAGTTCGTGCCCATATTGGAAGCAAGCGCCACCAACGGCGGCAGCCACGAAGCCAGTGCCATGCTGCTGCGTTTTGGCCAGGTCGAGACGCTGGTGGAAGAGGTCCGCGGCATGGGCTGCCAGCTCAAGGATGTTCAGATGGGTCTCGTCGATTTTTTGCACCGCCGGCGCGATGGCCGTATTGTGCTCCTGTGCTGGCGCCTGGGTGAGGACGAGATCGGCTATTGGCACGACCTGGACAGCGGCTTCCAGAGCCGGCAGCCGCTTGTGTAAGGGATCCAGGGCGCTGGATTGGAGGAGTACTGCACCCCCAGGTGCAGTACGATCACACGAGGCAATGGGTTCGCACCCCCAGGTGCGAACGCCTCGATTGAAGTCGATGCAGCGCATTGGCTTGATGGGTGAAAGGTACGACGATGGTTGAGCGCAAAGACTTACGCCAGGTGCGACCGTACGTGTACGAGATCGACCGCAACTACCGGCACGACATGCGCGTGGCCGCTCGGTTTTACGCCGACGAGCTGATCCTCGAACAGGTGCTGGGTGACCAGTCGCTCGACCAGCTGGTCAATATCTCGACGCTGCCGGGCGTGACCAAAAACGTCTTTGCCATGCCGGACATCCACCAGGGCTACGGCTCCCCGATTGGTGGCGTGGCGGCGACCGATGCGGCCGGTGGGATCATCTCACCTGGCATGGTGGGATATGACATCAACTGCGGTGTGCGCCTCCTGGCATCACACATCGACCACACGATGGCCGCACCACACCTGGCCAACCTGGCCACCGAGCTCTACCGCCAGGTACCGAGCGGCGTGGGGGAAAAGGGCTTCATCAATCTATCGTACGACGAGCTGGACGACGTGCTGCGCCACGGCAGCCAATGGGCGCTCAAAAAAGGGTATGCGCGTCAGGAAGACCTGGCGCATACCGAAGAACGGGGTACGATGGCCGGTGCCGATCCGGCCCAGTGCAGCCGGCGCGCCAAAGAGCGGGGCAAGACCCAACTGGGCACGCTGGGTGCGGGCAACCACTTCGCCGAAGTCGACGAGGTAGCCGAGATTTTTGATGCCGAGGCGGCACGGGCCATGGGGTTGTTCCAGGGGCAGGTCGTCGTGCAAATCCACTGCGGCAGCCGCGGGTTTGGCCACCAGGTGTGCACCGATTACGTCGACAGCTTCCAGAAGGTCGTGCACAAATACGGTATCGTGCTGCCCGACCGCCAGCTGGTGTGTGCACCGTTCGATTCGGCGGAAGGACGCGCCTACTACGCGGCGATGTGTGCGGCGGCCAACTATGCGTTTGCCAATCGCCAGCTGCTGGCCCATCAGATTCGGGCGGCGTTCAAACATGTGCTGGCGGGCAAAGTCAAAAACTTCGACCTGTTCCAGGTCTACGACATTACCCACAACATGGCCAAAATCGAGTTCCATGAGGTCGACGGCCAACGTCTGAAGTTGTGTGTGCACCGCAAGGGCGCCACGCGTGCCTTTGGTCCCGATTCGGACGTCCTGCCCGCCGATTACCGTGCCATTGGGCAGCCGGTGCTGGTGCCGGGCAGCATGGGCACGGCGTCGTACGTGCTGGCCGGCACGGCGGGCAGCATGGCGCAAACCTTTGGATCGAGCTGTCACGGCGCAGGGCGCGTGCTCAGCCGCGCTGCGGCCAAACGCCAGGTCCACGGTGGCGAGCTCAAGGATCACCTGCAGGCACGCGGCATCGAGGTGCGTGCGGGCAGCCTGGCCGGCCTGGCCGAAGAGGCGCCGACTGCATACAAGGACGTTGACCACGTCGTCGAGGTGGTACACAACGCTGGGATTGCACGCAAAGTGGCACGCCTGGTGCCGCTGGCGGTGGTCAAAGGGTGAAATGTAATGGTCCGTGAGACCAAAGTCACAGGCGATACACGCAGAATGGAAGATCATACAGCGGTGGAGGATATCGAGTGAACCTCTACGACGCACCCGAAATCAGCGTCGAAGCGCTGCACGAGCTGCGTACGCGGGCGCAGCCGCACCGCCTGCTCGACGTGCGTGAGGAGTCGGAGTGGCGCCTGGCACGGATCGAGGGCGCCGAGCTGCTGCCGCTGTCGCGCCTGGCGCGCGAGCTGGAAGCTGCGCTGCCCGCCGATCTGGAGAAAGATACGGCGATTGTGGTGGTCTGTCACCACGGTGTGCGCAGCGCTGAGGTGACCGCCTGGATGCGCCAGCAGGAATTTACACAGGTGTACAGCCTGGACGGCGGTCTCGAGGCATGGTCGCAGCGCATCGATCCGCGCGTGCCGCGGTATTAATTTTGTAGACAAGTTTCATAAAAATTGACAGATGATGGGGGCAGGGCTATAATCGCCTGGTCGCCCGGACCGGTACGCCCCGCTGCCGGTTGGGTAATACCTGACTGCCCCCAGCTGAAATGTAGGGGAGGACTTTGCATGCGAGTTGCGTTAATCAATCCACGGTTTCGTCTGCCGATCGATACCCGTACTACCGCCCACCTGGGGCTCGCTTATCTGGCTGCCGTCTCGGCGCGGCGCGGTGATGACGTGCGGGTGTACGATGCCGACGTCGAAGACCAGTCGTTGGCCGATTTCGTCCAGGAGTTCCGGCCACACCTGGTCGGTATCACGGCCAATACACCGCAGGTCAAACAGGCCTGGCGCACAGCGGCGCAGATCCGCGCCATCCACGATGTGCCGGTGGTCCTGGGCGGGCCGCACGTCAGCGTCGTCGCCGAGAACCTGGACTTCGAATCCCTGCAGCAGCCCGGCGTCGACATGGTCGTGCGCGGCGAGGGCGAAGGGGCCTGGACAGCCATCTCCGATCGCGTCGAGAGCTATCTGAAGGATCAGCCGACGTACCGCACCCAAGACCTGTTTGCGCCCGAAAAGGACCTGTGGAGCGACCTGCTCGGTGTGTCCTACAAGTCGAGCGACCAGCAGCTGCACCGCAATCCCGACCGCCCGGCGATCCCCGACCTGGACAGCCTGCCCTGGCCGGCCTATCATCTGTTCAAGATGGACCGTTACACCAACCTGCAGCCAGCCACCGACCACATCGATGGGGCGCGTTCCTTTTCGATCATGACGAGCCGCGGCTGCCCTTACCGCTGCACCTTCTGCTCACAGTCGATCATGCCGATCAAGTGGCGCGCCCGTTCGCCCGAAAACGTGCTCGAAGAGTGGCGCCACCTGGTCAGGGACCTGGGGGCGCTGGAGATTGGCGTGTTGGACGACAGCGCCAACATCCGCGTCGACCGCCTCACCAAACTGGCCGACATGCTGATCACCGAGCAGCTGAACCAGGTCCCGTGGATCTTCGTCAACGGCATTCGTGCCAACCTGGCCAGCTACGAGTTGATGAGCAAACTCAAGCAGGCCGGCCTGAAACGGACCGCGTTCGGCGTCGAAACGGGTGACGAAGAGATGATGGCCAGCATCGACAAACGTGTCGATCACGCCACCATTCGTGAGGCCTTCAAGAATGCCAAGGCCGCGGGCCTGGAGACCATCGGTTTCTTCATCATCGGTCTCCCGGGGGATACGCGTGAATCGATGCAGCGCACGATCGACTTTGCCTGCGAGCTCGATCCGCTGATCGCCAATTTCAGCATGATGACCCCCTATCCCGGCACCAAGGTCTACGAGATCGTCAAACGCCAGGGGCGCATGCTCGTGTCCGACTGGGAAGACTACGTCTTCTTCGACGGTCGCGCCCGTTACGAAATGGGCGACATGACCGCCGAGCTCGTAACCGAAATGTGGAAAAAGGCGTACCGCAAGTTCTACCTGCGCCCGCACCGCGTCATGGGGACCCTCACCCGCCCCGATTTCTGGCTGAACTACCGCCGGACATTCCGCGTGGCTTTCCGTACGATCTTCCCGCGTAAGGAAAAGACGGAGCTGCGACGGCAAATGGAGGCGGAAGGACTGGTTTAGGGAGCGGTGTCATAACTCACGCGAAGCCGCGAACAGCCGCTCTGGCGATGATCGCCCCGCGGCGATCGCTGGAGTTGTTGAGCCACAGGCTTTAAGCTGGCAGCGATCACGCCCCGTGCTGGCGCCTTAACTGGGCGACCCGGCATGAAAAAACTGTCACCGACTTGCGGCCCGATTTTCACCTGCGCTTCATCACACCGTGTTAGGCTATCTTGACTGGTACGCGCACCATGAACGGCAGGGAATTTGTCTGTGGGTAAGGCAAAGCGGAGTGCTGTACCCCGGGTGCAGCACGGTTGGTGAGGCAAAGCGGAGTGCTGCACCCCCGGGTGCAGCATGGGTGATCACCGGGATGAGTCGTTGAGGATTTCGAGGAGGACGATGTATGAAGATTACGCTGGTTGGTCCAAAGTGGAACGAGATGGTCAACAGTTATCCCTCGCTGGGCTTGGGTTACCTGGCGGCTGTTGCCGAACAGGCCGGCCACGATGTGACGGTCCACGACTTTGGCCTGCACCCGTGTACCACCCTGGCCGAGGATGTGCAGAAGATCGTCGACGACAAGCCCGATGTCGTGGCCTTTACCTCGATGACGACGTCGTACCACCACATCGAACAGGTCGCGGCCGCAGTCAAGGATGTTCTTGGCGTTCCCACCATCATCGGCGGACCCCATGCCACGTCACTGCCCCAGTTGACGATCGAAAACCCACACCTCGACTATCTGATCTACGGTGAAGGTGAAGAGGTCTGGCTCGACCTGCTGCAGGCAATCGACAGCGGCGACACCCGCTATGGCCGCATCAACGGTCTGTGGTGGAAGGACGATGGCACGGTTGTTGAGAACCCGCAGCGTAAGCTCATCGAAGATTTGGATGCGCTGCCATTCCCGGCGCGTCACCTGTTCGAGTTGGAGAAGTACCCCCTGTATGCGCCCAGCGGCGAGAAACTGGTCACGGTCCTCTCCAGCCGCGGCTGCCCGTACAACTGCTCGTTCTGTTTTAAGGGCATCGTCGGCCGCACCTACCGCCAGCGCTCGCCCGAGAGCATCGTGGCCGAGCTGAAGCACCTGATGGACCGTTACCACGTGCGCAACTTCTACTTCATCGATGACCTGTTCACGATCGACGTGCGACGCCTGGATAAGATCATGGACTACTTCATCGAGCAGAAGCTCGATGTGCGCTGGCGCTGCCTGGCGCGCGTCGACCGCGTCGATTCCGAGCTGCTGCACAAGATGTACCGGGCGGGCTGCCGCCAGATTCACTACGGTATCGAATCGGGCAACGAGGAAGTGTTGAAGGCCACCGCCAAACACATCGACCTGGAGCAGGTGCGCCGCGCCATCGAATGGACGGTTGACGCGCGGATCGACAGCAAAGGCTATTTTATTCTTGGCCTGCCCGGCGACGACGAAGCCAGCATGGAACAGACCATCGAATTTGCGGCCAGCCTGCCGCTGACCGAGGCCATGTTCTCGATTGCGACACCCTTCCCCGGGACGCGCCTGTGGGACGAGCTGGTACGGCGCAACCCCGAAACCCAGTACAATGCCGACTTTACGAAGTCGTATTACTATAACAGCTACACCGCCGAGATCGCACCGTTCATGAACGTGAGTGCGGTGGCCGACGATCGCCTCAGCGGTCTGGCCATCGACGCCCGCCGCCGCTTCGACGAATCCAAACGCCGCCGCATGTACGTCAAGTCGTTTGGTGATACGCTGGGGCCTGTCCTGTGGGAGGCTTCGCGCATCAAGCCGCTGCGCAAAGTGGGCAATGCCCTGGTCGGGGCGGGCCTGTTCGGCAGCTTCCGTCAGGTGCGTGAGCGGGCAGGAGCCAACTCATGGGCGTGAGCGTGACGACGCCGGCGGCCAACCGGTCTTTCCAGGACAAGGCGCGCACCAAGTTCCGTCATTATCAACAGCAGGCCCTGGCACCGGTGAAGTGGCTGGCCTACAGCACCGGGCAGACGAGATTCGTGCCCTACCCGGACCGCATGTACATCGAGTCGACCAATGTCTGCAACCTGTCGTGCATCATGTGTCCCACCGGCCGCAAAGAGGTGACGCGGCCCAAGGGTTACATGGATTTCAACGTGTTTACGCAGATCGTCGACGAGATGGCGCCGCACGTCAAAGCGACTACGCTGCACATATGGGGCGAGCCGCTGATGCACAAACGCATCTTCGACATGATTGCCTACTGTCGCGATCACGGTCTGCGCAGTGAGATCAGCACCAATGCCACGCTGCTCGACGAAAAGAAGGCGCAGAAACTGCTCGATGCGGGCCTCAGTGCGATCTACCTGTGCCTCGACGGCATGCGCCCCGAAACGTATGAGACGATCCGCATCAATGCTGACTACGAACGCACCAACCGCAACATCCGGCACTTCATCGACCTGAAGCAGGCGGGCAGTTACGCTACCTTTGTCAACTTGCAGATCATTCAGATGCAGAAGACGTTGGGTGAAATCGATGAGTTTGTGGAGACCTGGCGTATGCCCGGCGTCGATCGTATCAACGTCAAACCGTTCGACTCCTGGGCCGACCAGATCGGCGAGATCAGTGAGCTGCGTCCGGGCGAAGCCAAACTGGCCCAGGATCGTTACGCCTGTCCCAACCTGTGGTACCACGTGCACATCTACTGGGACGGTTCGCTTGCCATGTGCGATCGCGACTTCAACAGCCTGTTCCCCCTGGGCAACGTAATCGACGACGACGGTCAAGTTCGCGTCATGCGCAACTGGAACGGCCCGCAGATGCAGGACCTGCGCCGCCGCCATCTGCGGGGCCAGCTGGACGACGTACGTCCCTGCAACACCTGCCGCGAGTGGGCCTGGTGGAAGCCGACAGCCTTCACCAGCCAGGGCAACCGTCCCGTGGAAGACGGCAGCGCCCAGCGCCAGGCCACATCGGATGAAACATCACAGCCAAACGGCGCCAATGGCGGCATGTTCATTGCTGTAGATGACATCGGTATCGCCGAACCATCCAGTCCGCTTCAGCGGACTTGAGCTATGAGCCTGGTGCTTGAGCACCAGGCGGGCGTTTGAGCAGCAGGCGGGCGTTTGAACGTCAGGCGGGCGTTTGAGCACCAGGCGGGCATACGCCACGCCACCATCCAGTCCGCTTCAGCGGACTTGAGCTATGAGCCTGGTGCTTGAGCACCAGGCGGGCGTTTGAGCACCAGACAGGCGTTCAAACGCCACGCGGCCATGTGCCACGGCACGTGCCCACCAAACGAGGTAAACCATGCGTATTCTTCTGGCGAGTCCGGAATCGAAGGTCTGGAACTCGCGCCAGCATATCCATAACGGCCTGGGCTACCTGGCCGGCGCCCTGCGCCACGCCGGATACGACGTGGCCATGTACGACGCGTCGATCGAAACCGAACCGCTCAAAGACGTCCTGGCGCGCGAGCGCTACGACGTCGTCGGTATCTCCAGCCCCACGCCGCTGATTCACGAGGCCTGGCAGGCGGCGGGTGCAGCCAAGGCCCTGGGTGCCATCACGATCCTGGGCGGCCCCCACCTGACGCTCGAACCCGACGAGTCGATGCAGCGCGACGAAGTGGACCTCGTCTTGCGCGGCGAGGGCGAAGACGCGATCATTGAGATCATGCAGATGCTGGACCTCGACCCGGGTGCACAGGCGGCGCCGGCCGCTCCGCGCCGTTTCAGCCACAAGGGATGGTCGGAGATCCTGGGATTGTCGTATCGAACCGAGACGGTGCGTCACAACCCGCCGCGCCCGCTGCGCCCCGATCTGGATAACATCCCATATCCGGCGCACGACCTGTTCAAGATCGACAAATACACCAACCTGAATCCGCTGACCGACGGCCTGATCCCGAATTCGCGCAGCTATACGATCGTGACCAGCCGCGGCTGCCCGTTCAAGTGCACGTTCTGCTCCAAGCCGATCACCGGTGACACCTGGCGCAACCGTTCGGTCGAAAACGTGCTCGGTGAGTGGCGCTGGCTGGTCAAGGACCTGCGCGCCACCGAGATCGGCATCACCGACGATATTTGGAACCGCGACCTGAAACGCGCCAAAGAACTGTGCCGGCGCCTGATTGCCGAGGGACTGAACGCGACACCGTGGGTCACCGTGCATGGGATGAAGGTCAACTACGGCGATGCCGAGCTGTACCAGCTCATGAAGGCCGCCGGGGCCAAACGGGTCGGTTTTGGGGTCGAGTCGGGCAACCAGGCCGTGCTCAACAACATCATCAAAAAGGGCCAGACGCTGGACATGGTGCGGGACGCGTTCCGTAACGCCAAAGCGGCCGGTCTGCAGACGATGGGCTTTTTCGTGCTGGGTATGCCGGGTGAAACCGAAGAGACGATGGAAGACACCATCAAGTTTGCCATGGAACTCGATCCCGACCTGGCCAATTTCATGATTGCAGCGCCGTATCCGGGCACGCGCCTGTGGGACATGCTGGAGGAGATGGGGGCTGAAATCTTCAGCCACGAATGGCAGGACCTGGCGATCCAGGATAACAAGGCGCACTTCCAGTTGAACGACCTGCAGGCGGAGCTGGTGGAACGCAAGTGGCACGAGGCCTACCGGCGCTTCTACATGCGGCCCAACCGCCTGGCGCGGCGCCTGGTGCAGGCCGATACCTGGCGCAACGCACCGGAACGCCTGCGGGATGCCAAACGCTTCTTCCTGGGCAAATCGTTTTCGCCCAAGACACCGGCCTGGAGCGGCCAGGCGGCGCGGCGTCTCGGCTGATCATGATTGGACTGCTGCCGAAAATCCCGGCTTACTGGGCGTTTCGCCGCTGGGGCTGGCCGCGCCTGTACCCATTCAGCGTCGTCGTCAGCATCAGCTTTCGCTGCAACTCCCGCTGCCGCACGTGCGACGTCTGGCGTAAGCCCAACGACGATTTGACGGTGGATGAGTGGCGTAAGGTTTTTCATAACCTGGGGCGCACACCGTTCTACATGACCTTCACCGGGGGCGAGCCCTTCCTGCGGGCCGACCTGGACGAGATGGTGATCGCGGCGTACCAGGAGTGCCAGCCCGAAGTCATCACCATTCCCACCAACGGTCTCCTGAGCGAACGTGTACTCGAACAGGTCGAACGCATCTGCCGTGAGTGTCCGCGCAGCCAGATCGGTATCAACCTGAGCCTGGACGGCATCGGTGACGTGCACGACGACATCCGCGGTGTGCCGGGCAACTGGGAACGCGCCCAGCAGACCTGGCAGATGCTCAAAGCGCTGCAGCCGCGTTACCCCAACCTGGTGCTGACGGTGCACACCGTGATCTCGCGCTTCAACATCCACCTTTTCGAGGAGACGTACGCCGGCCTGCAAAAGCTGCAGCCCGATTCGTACATCACCGAAGTGGCCGAAGAGCGGGTCGAGCTGGACACGGTGGGGTGGGGCATCACCCCGCTGGCCGAGCAGTACGCCCCCGTCGCCGACTTCCTGAGCGAGCAGGCGCGGCGGGCACCGGCCAGGGGCATCGCGCGCTTCACGCAGGCGTTCCGCGCCCAGTACTACCAGCTGGCCAAACGGACGTTGCAGGAGCGTACGCAGGTCATCGACTGTTACGCCGGCTGGGCCAGCGCGCACATCGCCCCCAACGGTGACATCTGGAGCTGCTGCATCCGCGCCGAACCGGTGGGCAACCTGCGCGACACCCACTACGACCTGGCGCCGATCTGGTTTGGCGAACGCATGGCCGCCCTGCGGCGCAGCATCGCCAACAAAGAGTGCGCCTGCCCCATGGCCAACGCCAACTACGCCAACATGCTGCTGCATCCACCGACCATGGCCAAAGTGGCCCTGGATGTGGTGAAATAATTCATGTTTCAGAGGAGTCCGCACCCCCAGGTGCGGACCCCTCTTTAATTCGACCGTGCACAAAGAAGGAATCTGCACCCCCAGGTGCGGACTCCTCTCGCAGCCAGGAAGAGGCTGGTCGAATAGGGAGCTTGTTCTCCGCCCATCAACCCATCGAATGCAGCCCGACCTTGTTGCCTTCGGTGTCGGCAAAGAAGGCAAAAAAGCCGTTTCCCCCGATATCGGTTTTGGGCACGATCACTTGGCCGCCGGCGGCCTCGACGCGGCTTAACGGACCGCTGAGATCATCGCCGCCGTTCAAATAGACCACGGTGCCGGTCATGCTGGGCACGTAACCTTCCCCGTACAACAGCGCCCCACCGACGCCCCCCTCACTGGGGAACATCGCCATCCAGTAGCCGGGCATCATTTCCCCGGCTTCCAGCGTTACACCAAACAGCTCACTATAGAATGCCACCGCCCGGTCCATGTCTGCCACCGGGATCTCGAACCAGTTCAACGCGTTGGTCATTGGTCACTCCTTCTTATTTCGCTGCGGCCAGTGATAAGAAAACACCCATCGGGTATGCTTCTGGGGTGAGGGGTAGACCGATTGTAGCACGTTTGTTCTAGTTGGTCAAATCCCTGTGGGCACCTGAATGGTAACCGCGCGACAAAAAAGGGCCAGCAAATTTCTCCGATGGGGCGTTCGCCGCTACTCGCGAACGCCTTCCCCTCACACCTCCACCACCTCATACCGGTTGGTGATATTCACCGACGCCCGCAGCATGCCCATGACCGGGCAGTACTTCTCCTCGGACAGCTGAATGGCGCGCTGCACCGCTTCGGGGTCGATGCCGTGGCCATGCACGCGGTAGACGATCTCGATATCGGTGTAGACCTTGGGGTGGTCGGTGGCGCGGGTGCCGTTGACCTCGACCGAAAAATGCGTCACTTCCTGGCGCTTCTTGCGCAGGATGGAAATGACGTCCATGGCGGTGCAGCCCGAAAGGGCGCCCAGTACGAGGCGGATTGGCTGCGGACCAGCATCCACACCACCTACGGCGGGCGCGGCATCGATGTCGATCGAAAAGTGGTCGATGGCCACCTGGAAGTGCATTCCATCGACGAGAGTTGCGGTGACGGTCTCTGACATGATTGATCTCCAATGGTTCTGAATGCGTTGGCTGATGCGGTCAGCCTGTTCGAGAATTGGATGCGCGACCGCCCTGTCAGGTGACAGACGTGGTTAGCGCCCGCCACACCCTTTCGGGCGTAAACGGGATCTGCCGGATGCGCACGCCGGTCGCGTCGTAAATGGCACTGGCCAGCGCCGGCGCCACACCGTCTTTCGGAATTTCGGCCACGGCCTTGGCCCCGTACGGCCCGCTGGGTTCGTAGGTCTGCACCAGGATCACGCCCAGGTCGGGCACCTCGTCGGCCTGGTACAGCCGGTAAGGGCCGAAACGCGGGTTGACCAGGCGGCCGTCGTCGTCGTAGGCCATCTCTTCGCAGTGAGCGTAACCCAGGGCCTGCACCATGCCCCCCTCGACCTGGCCGGCGGCGGTGACCGGGTTGATGGTTATGCCGCAGTCGACCGCCATAATCAGCCGGGTTACTGTCACCTGGCCGGTTTCGGTGTCCACCTCCACCTCGGCGTACTGGGCGGCAAAGGGCGGCGGGCTGGCGTAACTCATGTGGCTGGCGGTGGCCATGATCTGGTGCTGGTCGGCCTGGTGTGTCGCGTGCAGGGCCACGGTGCTGAGCGGCACCCGCTGTCCACCGGGCGCACACACCTGGCGGTCCTCCAGCCAAACCTGTTCGGGATCGGCACCGCGCAGGAAGTGCTTGACGGCGTGAGCGACGATCTGGTCCTTGACCTGTTCGGCCGCCTTTAGTACGGCGCCGCCGGAGATGTACGTCGTGCTCGAGGCGTACGCGCCGGTGTCGAAGGGCGTGAAATCGGTGTCGCTTGAATAAATGACGACGTCCTCCAGGGGCACACCCAGGGTTTCGGCGCAGATTTGGGCCAGGATCGTGTCGGAGCCGGTACCCAGGTCGGTGGCGCCGACCAGCAGGTTGAAACTGCCGTCGTCATTCAGTTTGAGACTGGCCGCCCCCATGTCCAGGCCGGCGATGCCGGTGCCGTGCATGGCGACGGCCATGCCCAGGCCGCGCCGGATGTGCGGCCGGTCGGGGTAGGGTGTGTGGAAACCGGGTTCACGTTTGCGTTCCCAGCCGATGGCGTGTGCGCCCTCGTGCACGCACTGTTCCAGGCCCGAGGAGGTAATCCACTGGGCAAACCCTTCGCGACCTTCGCCCATGGCCCGTGCCATCATGATTTCGTCCCCTTCGCGGACCCAGTTGCGCCGTTTGAATTCGACCGGGTCCCAGCCGATGGCCAGGGCAATCTCCTCCATGTGGCATTCCAGGGCAAAGAGGGCTTGGGGCGCGCCATAGCCGCGGTACGCGCCGGGGGTGGGCTTGTTGGTGTAGACCACGTCGCAGTCGAACTCGGCGGCACCGATGCGATAGGTGCTCAGGCCGCGGAAGCCGCTGACCATCTGCACGGTCAGACCGTGCGTGCCATAGGCACCGGTATCGGCCACGGTCTTGATGCGCATCGCGCTGAGGGTGCCGTCGGCGCGCACGCCGGTTCGCATGCGGATGATCTGCGGGTGGCGCGAGCGGGCGCTGGTGAATTCCTGGGCGCGGGTGTACTCGAAGCGTACCGGCCGGCCGGTGGCGATCGTCAGGTGGGCGCACAGGTCTTCGAGCAGCATCTCTTGTTTGCCACCAAAACCACCGCCGATGCGCGGTTTGATGACGCGGATGCGCTTGAGCGGCAGGCCGATGAGCGGCGCCAGCATGCGGCGCACGTGGAACGGCACCTGCGTGCTGGTGCGCACCACCAGGCGGTCGTCTTCGTCCCAGTAAGTAAGGCACACGTGCGGCTCGATGCTCGCCTGCTGCACCTGGTGCACGCGGTATTCGTGTTCGAAGACCCAGGCGGCCTCGGCAAAACCGGCCGCCAGATCGCCGTGGTGCACGTGGATGTGGTGCGGCTGGTTGCGTATGGCGTCGTGGATGCCGATGGCGTCGGGCTCGTCGTGGATCACAGGCGCACCTAGCTGCATCGCTTCGACCGGGTCGAGCACCGCGGGCAGGACCTCGTAATCCACCCCGATCAGGTTGAGGGCGGCGCGGGCAATCTCTGGTGTTTCGGCCGCCACCACCGCCACCCGGTCGCCGACGTGGCGCACCTTGTTGTCCAGCGAGACCTGGTCGTAGGGGTGCGGCTGCGGGTAACTCTGCCCGCCGCTGGCGTAGACCACGCGCGGTACGTCCAGGTAGGTGAGCACAGCATGCACACCGGGCAGTTTGCGCGCTGCGCTGGAATCGATACTGCGGATACGCGCGTGGGCGTGGGGGCTGGTCAGCAGGGCCGCGTGCAGCATCCCGGGCAGCGTGGTATCGTCGGTAAACACCGGCCGGCCCTTGGCCAGTTTGACGGCGTCGACCTTGGTTTCGGGTTTGTTGACCACGCGTGTTTCTGGCTGGGCGACTACCATCACGGGGAGCTGGGTTTGGGTGCGCGTGGTGGTGGTTGGGCCGTGCGGATCGGCGTCGGGCGGCAATTCGGGGGTGGGGAATGTTTCGTCGCCGGCTGCGGGTGCCAGCTCACCGCCGGGTACGACCGGCGGCAGTTCGAGGGGGGGTGGCTCCTCGCCCCGCTGGCGGGCCGCCGCACGCAGCACTGCCTCGACCGGGCGCTGGTAGCCGGTACAGCGGCACAAGACACCGGCCAGGGCCGAACGCACCTGTTCTGCGGAGGGGTCAGGCTCGCGTTCGAGCAGGGCGTGGGCGGCGAGGAGCTGGGCGGGCGTGCAGAAACCGCACTGGATGGCGCCCGTTTCGATGAAGGCCTGCTGCAGGGGATGCAGGAAGGGCACTGCATCCGCGCCAGGGGCGCGATGGCCGGGTCCATCGGGCGCCAGGCCTTCCAGGGTGATGATAGCATGGCCGTGCGCCTGGGTCGCCAATCGTGTGCAGGTATTGACCAGTTCACCATCGATGAGCACTGCGCACGCGCCGCAGTCGCCCGTTTCACAGCCGTGTTTGACACTCCACATACCGGCGCGCCGCAGCGCCGTCAGCAGCAGCTCGTGGGTGGCGACGTCCCACGACGCCCCTTCGTCGTTGAGGGAAAGGTGGATTTGCATAACATTCACTCCGTGAGTGGGGTGAGATCGTACCTTGATTCTAGCACAGTGAGGGGATGGACGTCTAGTTCGTGAGGTGGGAAGTGGAGGGGGTTGGGTTGGGGGTTGGGGATTGGGGGTTGGGGATTGGGGATTGGGGGTTGGGGGTTAGGGATTGGGGGTTGGGGATTGGGGGTTGGGGATTGGGGTAGGTGCATGGTAAGTTCTGGAGTGCGGGTAGTGGGCGATTGACAGCGTTCACGGCGCCGAGTACAATTCGGGCGGGAGGATGGTCGATGCGATACGAAGAGCTCAATTGGAATTCCAAAGATGGTGTGGCCCTGTTTGCGCGTCACTGGCAGCCGGCGGGTGAGGCCGTGGGTGTGGTGTGCCTGGTGCACGGTATTGGCGAGCACAGCGGGCGCTACCCGCACGTGGCGGCGGCTTTGACGGATGCCGGGTATGCGGTGCTGGCGGCCGACACGCGCGGTCACGGGCAGTCGGGCGGGCCGCGTGGGCATTTTCCGACGTACGATGCCGTGATGGATGACATTGCTTTGCTGCTCGGGCAGGGGGCTGGTCGCTATCCGGGCAAACCCTGTTTTTTGTACGGCCACAGCCTGGGTGGAAACCTGGTGCTGACCTACCTGCTGCGCCGGCGGCCCGAGCTGCCTGGTACGATCGCAACCAGCCCGCTGATCCTGCCGACGTTCGATCCGCCGGCCTGGAAGATCGCCGCCGCGCAGGTTTTTTACCGTTTACGGCCGGGCATGATATTCTCCAACGATATCGACACGTCAGGCCTCTCGCACGACCCGGCGGTGGGCGAGGTGTACCTGGCCGACCCGTTGAACCACAACAAGGTTTCGGCGCGCCTGGGCGTCGAGATGCTGGAGGCTGGCCGGCAGATCCTGGCGCAGGCAGAGCGATTCCCACCGATGCCCCTGCTGCTCGTGCACGGCACGGGCGACCAGATCACCTCGTATCGTGCGACCGAACAGTTCGCCGCGCGCGTGCCGGGTGAGGTCACGCTCAAGCTGTGGGAGGGGCTGGCGCATGAGACGCATAATGAGCCCGAGAAAACAGAAACGATTGCATATCTCGTCAGCTGGCTTGAGGCGCATACCCCAAAGCCAGTATGACACTTTTGGTTGGTGCGCGGTCAAAACAAAGTTGCCAGACCACGTATCTTGCGACTCATTTGCGACCGTCTTGGTACCAAATGACATTGACCCCATTCATGATGGGGGTACAATGACCACTATGCCAAATGTTAGCACCCAATTCGAATTGTTACCCTTCACAGGCAATGAGCAACCGCTTCGTATTGCAGCTTGATCTTCCGCTTGGTAGTCAATCAGAAGCCGGTTACATGCCAACGGGCACCAACGGCGTTGGTCTTGACGCGTTCTTTCCGATCGATGAGGCAAACGAGTTAGCCGCGCTTGAAGCCTACAACAAGCATCTCTTCAGGCCCAACACCTACCTGCATAAGTGGTGGGCGCGCCGTTCGGGCACCACATTCCGCTACATCCTCAAGCAGTTGTGCGAAGATCCGGCAAAGAGAGATTACTACGTAAGCGGTGGTCTGGAAGGCAAAATCATCCTGGATCCGATGATGGGTGGCGGCACGACCGTGCACGAGGCTGTTCGTTTAGGAGCCTCGGTCATCGGATGCGATATCGATCCAATTCCTGTGTTGCAGGGAGTCGCCTCCTTGACTCGGATTCCCTTGCATGAGAAGCGCGCCGTCTTCGATCAGTTTATGGGCGAACTGTCCAAGGCGCTTGATCCCTGGTTTGCGACACAGTGCCCGGAGTGTTCATCGTCTTGTGAGACGCAGTTTACGCTTTATGGATTACGCAAGAGGTGTCAGTGTGGCGAAGCAATCTTTGTAGACTCTCTGATTCTCCGTGAAGAGCAGGATGGTCGCACGATCAGGCTGGACCCGTGCACAATGATGCCCGTCTCCGGCAAGATGCCTCCTGGATCACAAGGGGCTCGGCCGCTGGTACATGAGAAAACCGTGCGGCGATGTCAGGACTGTGGTGATTTATTTCAGGACCTTCGCGACGTACCTTATTGCCAGCGCTACGTTCCCTTGGTCACCTTCGGTCATTGTCCGGTGCACCGGTTGTTTGTAGAGCCTGTGCGAGATGACGAGCGACAACGATTGGCCAGCGCTGAAGCGTATGTGCAGCACAATATCCAAATACCGCGGCACGGGTTTCACGTGCCCAGTGGACCTAAATCGATAGATCTTATCCGCCGCGGTATTGAATGCTACGTTGATCTTTTCACCCCACGCCAGTTGATGTATCTGGCGCGCTGCAAGACACTGCTGGATAGTGTACCCGAACCCCATCGACTCTGGCTCGCCATGCTTGTGTCGACTTCGCTTGAGTTCAACTCGCTGTTGTGCGGCTACAAGGGTTCGGACAAACGCCGACCCGGTGCGATCCGACACGTTTTTTCTCATCACGCCTATTCATTTCCGCACACGGCCCTCGAAAATAACCCGGTCTATCGTGGTGAAACCTCAGGGACATTGGGACTGCTGTTTCATGATCGTATCGAGCGTTCTGCTCAATGGGCCGATGCACCCATCGAACGCAGACTCACATCCAAGGGATGGACCAAAGTCGTGCTGCGGGGCGAGGTAGACGGCGGAATTCCTTGCCAGCATGTAGAATTGCTGCCCGCCGCAGAACCGCGCCGCTTCTTGGTCATGCAGCAGGATGCGCGTGATTTGCCGGTACCGGATTGTTCGGTCGATCATGTGGTGACCGATCCTCCCTATTTCGACAGCGTTCAGTACAGTGACTTAGCCACCTTTTTCCGAGTGTGGCTGCACTGGTTCCTGCCCCATGCTGCCCAGTGGCACTATGATGTTGCTGATAGTGCTGTCGCCGAAACGAGCAGCAACGGCACAAAATACCAGAATGCCCTTGCCGGCATCTGGCAGGAATGCCACCGAGTCTTGAAGAAGCCCGGCGGTCGTTTGGTGTTCACCTTCCATCATTGGCGCGCGGAAGCGTGGGCACATCTGACTCTTTCGCTTAAGCGAGCAGACTTCCGGCTCGCCAATGATTTTACGGTCTACTCGGAAAATCCTATTTCTGTGCATATTCGTCAGTTGAATGCGCTGAAACACGATTCCATCCTTGTTTTCCAGCCAAACGGGCAACATCACGCAGAAAGACGATATCCGGCACCTCCGGATGTCGACTCATCCGACAGTCACGCGTTCTGTTCAGGGTGCGCACAGCTGTTGGGATACTGCCTTGAGTCAGACTTGAATGAGTCAGATATTTGGCAGTTGTGGAAACAAACCTTGGGAACATGAGAATTGTCCAAATATCCTTCAGAAATCTTCGGTCACCCATTTTCTTCTGATCATACTCGGGCACAACTAGATCGTGAACGCCATTGGTGTCCGTTCGTGGATAAGGTATGCTACAAAAAGAGCAGATTGATCGACTATCCATTTGGTGTCTGTTCGGCTCACATTGCTGGTGGCGACATTGCTCTGTGTCCGCGCCGATTTTTGGATGGTCACACAATCTTCACTGACATTGCGCATCATCACTTTGGGGGGACAAACGACCTCCTGGTGTTTCCAGAGATTCGATTGCCCAATGCTGGTAGCTTCGACTTCGTCATGGTGAAGCACAAGCCCATGTCAACGCAGATCGAGGACTTTGTTGCGATTGAGTTTCAGACGGGCCAGACGACTGGCACGGGAGAGCTCGTTGCGGGTCTCGAAGATTTTGTTCGAGGTGACCGAACTTTCTACAGGTCCTATAATTTTGGCCTGAATTCCTACGATATTTGGAAACGCACTTTTACCCAGGTCTTGACCAAGGGTGTGATCATGGAGGCATGGGGTCGCAAGATCTTCTGGGTCATTCAAGAGCCCATTTATCAAGATTTCGAGCGCCGTTACGCCTTGCATGATCTCGGGTTCGACAAGTACCAGACAACCGTGTTTGCCTTGTATGATTTGACACGCAGCGCTGGCAAATTCGATCTGGTGGCAACTCGAAAAACGTCGGCATCAATCGACCGGCTGTTTAGTGCCTTTCGGGCCAATCCGAATATGCCGCGGCAAGAGGATTTTGTTGCGACGCTTCAATCCAAGGTCGCCGCTGAAGCCCAACTGTCACTCCAATTGGAACTGCCCAGTAAATTGGCTTCGGTCGACGTAAGGCCTCCTACATCCACGGGAAGACTGCGGGATAGTGACGATGCAGATGAGTACCGCTAAATTGAACACGAATCGCGAGGAAAATCTGCGATGACCGACACCCCACGCCCGCAAGACGCGGCGCGCCTGCTCGTTCAGCTCCACCACCACCAGCGGGCGGCGCACCAGGCCCTACCCGGCCAGGCGCTCGACCCGCAAATGGTCCTTCTGCGCACCTGGCAGTCACAGCGCCTGGGCCGTACGCATGCCGACCTGCTGGCCAGCCCGCGGTATAACCCGGCGTGCCTCTTTTTCCTGGAAGAAGTCTACGCGCCGCGTGACTTCACCCAGCGCGATGCCGATGCGCAGCGTATGCACGACTTTATGCTGCGCTTTCTGCCCGCCCGCCTGCTGCATACTCTGACCCTGACCCTGGAGCTGAATCACTTCACGCGCGAACTCGATGACGCCCTGCTGCGCGCCATGGTTGATACCCTCGGCATGACCGACACGATTACCGGTGACTTGTACGCTGAAGGCTACCGCGTGTGCGACAACTATGCCGACCGCGCCCGCCAGATCGATATGATCGTCGAGGTGGGGCAGGGGCTCGAACGGCTGGTGAAGCTGCCTTTCATTGGATTGACCCTGCAGCTGGCGCGCGGCCCCGCCCTCCGCGCCGGCTGGCACGACCTGCAGGCCTACCTGGAACGCGGCTTCGCCGCTTTCAAACACATGCACGGCGCCCACGAATTCCTCGATGCCATCCAACAGCGCGAGATGCGTATCCTCGACCGCATCTTTGCCCGCACAGACGATCCTTTCGACGTCTGAGGCGGCGATTTTGGGGGTGTTTCACCGCAGTCCTCCGTCAGGCGGTTTAGACAATGCATACGATGTGTGCTAAACTAACCGCCACAGGTGGTTAAGGGCTTGTCAAAGAATAACTTCCCGCAAAATGACCGGAATTCGTCGCACATCACGGGAAGTTGTTCTTTCACAAGTCCTGACCTGGCTAACGGGAGCTGAGACGGTGGATTGCTCCCGTTTTTGAGTCTGGTGGACATTCTTGCATGCCGAACACGCTTTACTCCACGCAGCAGGCATCGGGCAAATTCGATCGTTTGCAGCGACAGGCGGTGATTCGCCACATCCTGGATTCGCTCCAGGGCAAAGGCAAAGACGACCGCCTGTTGTCTTACGACGAGGTGCGCGAGCTCTTGCAGACGCGCGGGCAAATCGAAAAACCCCAGCCCCAGATGATCCGGCTCGATCAGGTTGTGGGCAGCGTGGGCCGCTACCGTGATTTCGATCGGGCCTTTTTGCCTTTGAGCGGGGCCAACAGCGAACGCTGGAAACGCCTCGACGTGGCGCTTAACCGCCTGGAAGACGTGCCGCCCATCGAGGTCTACCAGATCGGAGACGTCTACTTTGTACGCGATGGAAACCACCGCGTCTCCGTCGCACGCGCCAACGGCCTGTCCCACATCGAAGCCTGGATCACGGTCGTCGATACGCCCGTGCCCCTCTCGCCCGACGTCAAGCCGGACGAGCTGATCATCAAGGCCGAATATGCGGATTTTCTGCGCCAGACGAAGCTCAACGAGTCCCGCCCCGATGCGCGGATCGAGCTGACCGAACCGGGACGCTACCACCAGCTCCTCGAACACATCCAGGTCCATCACTACTACCTGGGCCTCGAACAGCAGCGTGACATTCCCTACGGCGAAGCGGTGAACAGCTGGTACGACAACGTCTACCTGCCCGGCGTTACCCATATCCGAGACAGCGGTGTATTGAAAGAGTTCCCCAACCGCACGGAAACCGACCTGTACATGTGGATCACGTATCATCGCGACCGCTTGCGCGAACGGTATGGCTTCGAGGTCGACCTGCGCACCGCCCTGTCCGACTTTGCCCAACGGCACAGCGAACGCACCTGGCCCAAGATGATCAAAATCGTGACGCGTACGATCAGGGCGGCAATCGAAGCTGCGTCGGAGCCCGCCAAACCGCCCCTGCCCGAACCTGAGCCAGAGGTCGTCGAGGAGACCCTGCCGGACACCGCGCCCGCGCTGACCGAGGAGATGACTGCCTGATGACCACACCGCACTTGCGCACCAAAATCGTGGCAACGATTGGACCGGCCAGCCGCGAACCGCAGATCCTGGCCAGCCTGCTGCAGGCCGGTGTCGACGTGACGCGTATGAACTTTTCACACGGCGAGCACGCCGTGCATGCCGAAAACATCGCCCGCGTACGCGCGGCGGCTGCGGCGGTCGGCCGGCCGGTTGCCATCCTGGCCGATCTTCAGGGACCCAAACTGCGCGTGGGCGATATGGGCGACGGCGTCGAGCTGCCGGCCGGCTCGAAAGTGGTGTTGACGACGGCACCGTTCGTCGGACGGAAAGGGTTGGTTCCAGTTCAATACGCCGACCTGCCCAGCGTGGTGAACCGCGGTGAGCGCATTCTCCTGGACGACGGGCTGATCGAGCTCGAAGTGCGTGCCACGACCCACGACGAGATCACGTGCCGCGTGATTACCGGTGGGCTGCTGACATCGAAGAAGGGCCTCAATCTACCCGACGCCTCTCTGTCCATTCCGGCCATCACCGACAAAGATCGCGAGGACCTGCGCTTCGCCCTGGCACACGACGTCGATTGGATCGCACTGTCGTTCGTGCGCACGGCCGATGAAGTGCGCCAGCTCAAAGCGCTGATCGAAAAATATAACGGTGGTGACGTGCCAGCCCTGGTGGTCGCAAAAATCGAAAAGCCGCAGGCGGTGCTCAATATCGAAGAAATCGCCGACGCCGCCGATGGCATCATGGTTGCCCGCGGCGATCTGGGAATCGAGATGCCCGCCGAAGAGGTCCCCATGATTCAGAAGCGGCTGATTCGTCACTGCAACCGCCTGGGCAAACCGGTGATCACCGCCACCCAGATGCTCGATTCGATGATTCGTAACCCGCGACCCACCCGCGCCGAAGCCACCGACGTCGCCAACGCCGTGCTCGACGGTACCGACGCCGTGATGCTGTCGGGTGAAACCGCTGCCGGTCACTACCCGGTCCAGGCGGTAGAAACGATGCGCCGCATCGTGGCCGAGGCCGAAGAGAGCCTGACCTGGCGTCTGCCGGAAATCCGTGCCGAAAAATCGACCTCCATCACCCTGGCCATGGCCCACGCGTCGGTTGAGACGGCCCGCGACCTGCAGGCACAGGCGATCATTGCACCGACGGTGACCGGCACCACGCCGCGTATGATCTCACGTTTTCGTCCCCTGGTGCCGATCGTCGCCGTGACCCCGCAGGATCGCACCCAGCGCCAGCTCATGCTGTCGTGGGGTGTCTACCCCCTGCATGCACCGCGCGCCGACAGCACCGATGAGATGATTGCGGACGCCTTGGAGGCCGCACGCCAGGCAGGCCATGTGGCAGTCGATGACAGGGTGGTGGTGACAGCCGGATCACCGGCCAGCGGCTCTGGCCATACCGATTTTATGCAGGTTCGGGTGATTTCAGAATGAGCGTACGTGCCTGGCCACGCCCCAGACCGCGCCACGATCACCCCGCAACTGCCGGCACCCCCGCCGACCAGGCCACGACGACCGCGACCTGGGCCCACCGCCTGGAAGCCTGGCTGCTGCCGGCCGACGCGCGACAGGCCCGGCGCCACCAGGCGGTGTTCGCCGTGGGGCTGGCGGTGCTGTTGGGTCTGTACGTGGCACTCCTGGGTCCGACGTATGCCGTAGCTGGTGCGTTGGCCGCCACCGCCGGCTACCTGGTGCTGCGCAGCACACGCTGGGGTTTCATCGTGCTGATTGCGGTCATCTGGATCCTGCCATTTGCGGCGCTGCCGTTCAAGCTGGTCTTCACGCCAACTCTCCTGGACGTGGCCCTGCTCGCCCTCTTCTTCGTCTGGCTGGCGCGCATTGCGACCGGCCAGGACCGCCACTTCATCATCTCCCCACTGGGCGGGATCGTTCTGTTGTTCCTGGGCATGGCCGTGTTTGCCTTTGTCATGGGCACGACGCACGCGCGTCCCACGCAGCAGGTGATTCGCCAGTTCGTCGAAGTGACGCTCAGTATCGCCCTGTTTTTTGTCGCCGTCAACGAAATCCGTACGCGGCGTGACGTCGACTGGCTGGTGCGCGTGTTGATCATCGGCGGTGGGATCTGTGCGGCGATTGCGGTGACGTTCTACGTGATTCCCGAAGCGTGGACGGTGCGTGTGCTGGATGCGCTGGGCCGCCTGCAGTACCCCGGCGGCTACGGTGCGCTGCGTTACATCGAGGACGACCCCGCCAACCCGATGCGGGCGATTGGCCTGGCGGTCGATCCCAACGTCCTGGGCGGCATGATGATCCTGGCGGCGGGTCTGACCGCCCCTCAGCTCTTCAGCCGCGTGCCCCTGCTGCCGCGCGTGTGGGTGGCAGTCATCCTGGCGGTGCAGGTGCTGGCCCTCTACCTGACCTACTCGCGCTCGGCGCTGATGGGCCTGGGTGTGGCGCTCGTGCTGCTGGCACTGCTCAAATACCGGCGGCTCCTGGCGGTTGCAGGTCTGGTCGGTGGTCTGGTGCTGCTGCTGCCACAGGCCCAGCCCTACGTCGCGCGCCTGCTGGCCGGCCTGCGCGGCGAGGACCTGGCGACGCAGATGCGCTTTGGCGAGTACAAAGATGCCCTGATCCTGATTGGCCGCTACCCCTGGTTCGGAGTTGGCTTCAGCGGCACGCCGGACATCGATATCTACATCGGCGTCAGCAGCGTCTACTTGTTGATGGCCGAAGAGATGGGTATCCTGGGTTTGCTGCTGTTTCTGATTTTCGTGGGTGCGTTGTTCGTTTTCTTGTGGCAAACCTGGCGACGTGGTCTACCGTCGGGTCGCGATAGTATCATTTTGGGTTTGATCGGTGCCCTGGCTGGTGTCCTGGTCGCCGGTGTTTTCGATCATTATCTTTTCAACCTGACCTATCCACACATGAGCAGCCTGTTCTGGCTGATTGCAGGCCTGGCGGTTGCTGCTGGTTTGGTGGAGCGGGAAGCCGCACCAACATTGGAGGTTTGATTCAGTTCGATGCGCAGCTGGAATTCTTTTTTCAAACCACAGTGGTTCATTTTGATCGTTCTGTTCACCCTGGCGCTCGTCCTGGGTGGCTGTAATCAGGCGGCACCGGAACCCACAGCCACGCCAACCAAAACGCCGCGTGCCGAACCGGTGGCGCAGGCTACGCCAATGCCTACCGCCACACCCACCGCAACCGTCGAACCGACCGCGACCCCCACGCCCGGACCGACGGAGACGCCCACCGCCACACCGCAGCCAAGTGTGATCGTGCCCGCCCAGGATCCAAACGTGGCGCCGTTCACCGGGCTTGCGCCCGGTGATCCAGCCGTTTTGACCCGGCGCCCCATCGCGGTCAAAGTGGCGAACACCGAAAACGTGCGCCCGCAGCACGGCCTGAACAAGGCCGACGTTGTGATCGAACAGCGCGTCGAGTTTGGCCTGACGCGTATGACGGCCATTTTCCACAGCCAGGATGCCGAAAAAGTGGGCTCGATCCGCAGCGCCCGCCTGCCCGACCTGGAGTGGCCGGTCATTTTCGATTCCGTGCTGGCTTTTTCCGGCGGGGTGCAGCCGGTCCGCACGAAGCTGTACGAGTCGGACTTCGCCGAGCGTGTGCTGGAACAGGCACGAAATGGGGCAGCCTTCATTCGTGACCGCAGCGTGTCGGTGCCGCACAACCTCTTCGCCAACACCGCCACCCTCTGGAACGTGGCCCAACAGCGCGGCTGGAACAAACGCCCCGAACCCACCGCGGCCTGGGCCTTCAGCCCCGCGGCGCCTGGGGGAGGGCGAGCGGTGACCAACCTCAAAGTGCCGTATCCCGCCGGCACCGACCGCGTCGAGTGGCGTTACGATGCGGGGAGCGGCCGCTGGCTGCGCTGGCAGGGTGGAGCGGCGCAGACCGATGCGCTGGACGGTCAGCAGCTCAGCGCGGCCAATGTCGTTGTGCTGGGGGCCAACCACGTACCGACGCTGATCCTGGAGCACGGCACGGTCGACCGCGGCGTGAACCGGTCGATCGAGATACAGGTGTGGGGCGAAGGGCCGCTGACCGTGTACCGCGACGGGCAGGCCTACAGCGGGAAGTGGGTGCGCCAGGGGCGCCAGGAACCGTTCTTGTTCGTGGGCGCCGACGGCCAGCCGCTCATGTTGAAGCCGGGCAATACGTGGATCGAGGTCGTGCCGTTGGACATGCAGGTCACGGCGCAGTAAGCGGCCAGGCTGCAACCCGAAACCCGATATTGCTGGCCCGCGAGCCAGGCAGATAACGCGCCCGTTTGCTGCCGCGGCTCTCCGGCCAGGGATCGAACCACGACCCACCGCGCATCACACGGGCGTAACGGCCGCTGAGATCTTCGCGTCCGTCGGATGGGTTGTAGGGGTAGCCATATTCGAGTGTCTGCCAGGCGCGGCCCCAGCGGCTGCTGGTCCATTCCCAGACATTGCCCGCCAGACCGAGGATACCTTCGGGGGTCGCGCCGGCGGGAAAGGCACCCACGGCGCTGGGCATGCCGATCTGGCTCTGGGCCACGTTGGCATACGTGGGCACAAAGGTATCGCCCCACGGCCAGAG
Organism: uncultured Anaerolineae bacterium; assembly: GCA_964443225.1. Taxonomy (GTDB): domain Bacteria; phylum Chloroflexota; class Anaerolineae; order SSC4; family Amarolineaceae; genus SSC4. The sequence continues at coordinate 56,775 of CAYUCC010000005.1, read as the reverse complement.
CCGGCCGGATGCGCCGCGTGCGGCGTGCTCCCATTCGGCTTCGCTGGGCAGCCGTGTCGGCTGCCCACTTTTTTCACCCAGCCACGCCGCATACGCCACCGCCTCGTACCAGCTGACACCCACTACGGGCTGATCGGGCCCGCCAAACTGCGGGTCGCCCCAAAACGCCGGCTGTGTGATCGATTTTTGTGCCAACCAGTTCCAGCCATCCGCCAGCCAGTAGCGCAGCTCCTGGTAACCACCGGCGGCCATGAACGACAGGTACGCCAGGTTGGTCACCGGTGTCCGCGCCAGGCGGAAAGGCTCCAGGACCAGGTTGTGCTGCGGCCGCTCTTCAGGCTCCCCCGGATCCCACCCCAGGATGACCGGCCCGCCTGGTATGTCCACGAAATCTACACGCATCACCATCGATCCCCCCACCTGGCCGTGCATCGGTGACACGGGCGCATCGCGTTGCTGGCGCGCGGCCATCTACGAATAGGGCAACGGATGAACGAATGGGCCGCGTGGCATTCGTTCATCCGTTGCCCCAGAACAGCGATGCGCACTACCCGGTGTACACACGGAACACACAACAGGCCGTACCCGTCACTCTGTGTTCTCTGCGTCCTCTGTGGCAACCCGTCCAACCCCTATCATTCGTAGCGCAGGGCATCGATGGGGTTGAGGCGCGCGGCGCGTGTGGCCGGGTAGATGCCAAAAAACAGCCCGACCGCGGCCGAGAACCCCGTTGCCAACAGAATCGAGTCCAGGGTTACGTAGGTCTGGAAATCGGACTGCAGCAGGGAGACGACGTAGGCACCCAACGCGCCGAGGGCGATACCGATGAAACCACCAATCAACGAGAGAACCACGGCTTCGAGCAAAAACTGGGTGAGCACGTCGCGCCGTTTGGCCCCTACTGCTTTACGGATCCCGATCTCCCGTGTGCGCTCGGTCACAGAGACGAGCATGATGTTCATGATGCCGATCCCCCCAACCAGCAGGGAGATGCCCGCAATCGCCCCCAGGAACAGGGTGAGCACCCCGGTGATTTGACCAAAGATACTGATCAGATCGGCCTGGCTGATCACGGTAAAATCGTCATCGTTGCTGTAGGTGATGTCGTGGGTTTCGCGCAGGACCTGGGCGATCTGGTCGGCGGCTTCGTCCATGAGGTCTTCAGACGCGGCTTGCGCATAAATGACCGATACGCGGTAATCGCCGCTGGTCGTTCGATTGGGGAACAGGCGCGATTGGGCGGTGGTGATCGGCACGAAGATCTGGTTGTCTTCGTCACCAAAACCACTGCCACCCCGTTTTTCGAGCACGCCGATCACGCGGAAAGGAATGTCGTTGATTTTGATCGTCTGGTTGGCCACGGGCTGGTTGTCGGGAAACAGCTTGTTCACGACCGATTGCCCGATGACCGCCACGCGCGAGTGTCCGATAACGTCTTCGGGGCTGATGAAACGGCCAGCGGCGATCTTCCAGTTGCGCACCGAGGCATACGCCGGTTCGACACCGCCCACCTGGGGCAATGCCTCGCGTTTGCCGGCGGTCACCGCGGTGAATCGCGTGAGTTCGGGGGCCAGTGCCAGGACGTCGGGTGTGCGCGACGGATCACGTAGTGCTTCGACGTCGCTCATGGTCAGTGTGGAGGTGCCCATGCCGGCGGCGCGCGGGGGACCGGCGCTGTTGAGCTGGCCCGGTACAACGAAGAGCAGGTTGGAGCCAATACTCTGAAACTGGCTGGTGACATACCGTTCGACACCGCGTCCCACCGAGAGCAGGGTGATGACCGCACCCACCCCGATGATGATGCCGAGCATGGTGAGGATCGAACGTAATTTGTTGGCTGACAGGGCGCGCAAGGCCACGCGCAGGGCTTCGCTCAAGCTCATGAGGTTTCTCCCCCGTTGCTGGTGCCCCCGATCAGGTCACGCAGGCCGCGGGTGTAGGCGCGATCGGCAGCGCGCCGCTGGTGCGCCACGCGGTTGTCGGACTCGATCAGGCCGTCGCGCAGGCGGATGATGCGGCGTGTGTGTTCGGCGATGTCTGGCTCATGGGTAACGAAGACGATCGTGATGCCCTGTTCTTCGTTCAGATGTTGAAAGATGCCCATGATTTCGGCACCCGACTTGGAGTCCAGGTTGCCGGTCGGTTCGTCGGCCAGAATGATAGCTGGATCGGTGATGAGGGCGCGCGCAATCGCCACGCGCTGCTGTTGGCCCCCCGACAGCTCGTTGGGGCGGTGCAAAATGCGATCACCTAACCCCACGGCGCGCAGCGCCGCCTCTGCGCGCTGGCGCCGGCCATTTGCGCCAGCGTAGATCAGGGGGAGTTCGACGTTTTGCAGGGCCGTCGTGCGCGGCAGCAGGTTGAAGTTTTGAAAGACAAAGCCAATCTTACGATTGCGAATTTCCGCCAATTGATCGTCGTTGAGGGTCGCCACGTCGGTGCCGTCCAGCAGGTAGGCACCATCGGTTGGCTGGTCCAGGCAGCCGATGATGTTCATCAGCGTCGACTTGCCCGAACCAGACGGGCCCATGATCGACACCATGTCACCCTGGCCGACCACAAGCGACACGCCGTTCAAGGCGTTGACTTCCATGTCACCCATGTGATAGACTTTGCTGATGTTTTTGATTTCGATGACTGGCTTGCCAGCCTCATTGCTCGTTGCCATGATCTATCTCCACCGCAAGCACGCCGCATGGTGACGTGCCGGTTAGAATCCGAAGGTGCTGCGCAGCTGCTCGCTGGCACTGGTGTTGGGGAGGATGATCACGTCACCTTCGGCAACACCTTCCACGATCTCGGTTTGACCCTCATTGCGCATGCCCACCCGCACTGTCACTCGCTGCGGGACACCGTCCACCAGTTTCTCCACGTAGTTGGTGCCAGCATTTTGGTCGACCTGGATCGCGCGGTTGGGCAAGACGATGACGTTGTCCACTTCAGCTGTCGTGATGTTTGCCGTGCCGCTCATGCCAGCACGCAGCGCGGCGTCCGTCAGGTCCAGGATGATGCGCACCGCGTAGGACGTGACACCCCCTTCGATCTGCGCAGTGGGTGAGATGCGATCGACCTTACCCGTGACAACGGCGTTGGGCAGAGCTTCCAGGGTCACGTTGGCTGTCTGACCAGCGGCGAGCTGGCCAATGTCGATTTCATCCACGTCTACATCCAGGTGGAAGGGATCGGTGTTGATGATGACGAGTGCGGGGCGCGCAGCATTGGGCAGTTCACCCACCTTGACGTTGATTTCGGCTACGGTGCCCGCAATGGGCGACTTCAACACCGTGTTGTCCAGGTTCAGTCGTGCCTGGGCCAGTGCCGTTTCAGCCTGTTTGACCTGCGCTTCGGTCACGGCGATCTGTTCGCGCGAGGCGCCTTCGCGCAGTTTGGCCAGCGAGGCCTGTGCCTGCGCCACCTGAGCTTTGGCACTGGTCATTGCTGCTTCGGACTGCGCAATTGCGGCCTGGGCCTGGGCGCGCTGCGCGGCATCGGCGCCGGCAGTGGTAATGTCGTACTGCGCTTTGGCCTGTTCGTAATCGATGGTCGCGCGCTGCAGGTTGCCGGACTGCGGCAGGAGTCCAATCTCCGGCGAGGAAGCGACACGATCGTAGGCGGCCTGCGCCTGCTCCAGGGCCACACGCGCGCGTTCGAGGTTGGCGGCGGCCACCTTCTTTTCGTTGTCGGTGCTCCCGCGCTCCAGTTTGTTGAAAGCGGCGCGGGCGCTGGCCAGGCCGGCCTCGGCACTCTTGACGGTGGCCTGGGCACTCTGAACAGCCGCCTCGGCCGCCGCAATATCCTCAGCACGCGCCTGTTTGGTGAGCTGCGCCAGGTTGGCTTTGGCGCTGGCCAGACCGGCCTCGGCCTGGGCAACGGCTAATTTGAGCTCTGCATCGTCCAGCTGGGCCAGTACGTCACCCACCTGCACCTGCTGGCCCTGGGTTACGGCCACATCAGCGACGCGGCCCACACCCTTGAAGCCAAGCGAGACCAGGGCATCGGGTTCGATGGTGCCAGTTGCACTGATCGCCGACAACAGCGAGTCTCGCGCTGCCGTGATGGTGTCGTACGTGGGTGTTTGATCTGTCTGTGCCTGGGCCATTGCACGCCATACCAGCAAACTGCCCCCTACGATCACAACCAACACCCCGATAATAATCCAAGTTCGTTTCATTTTTTCGTACTCATTTCTAGAGTCACTATCAGTTTGCCGATGCCGGCCTTTTACGCGCCAGGCATGAATCCACGTACCAACAGGCTGGGTCCTGCCCGCAGCAGCAGACTGATGGCCGCATAGGCGAAAACCAGGATTGCCGCTTTGCCCTGGGTCAGCCGCGTTCCGCCGCGTAACAGGGCGTACACCAGCACCAGGTGCCACAGGCTGAACAAGTCAACCTGGGAAAGTACCAGGTACAGTGGATTGCCCGTATTGGCCGCCAGATCGGGTCCGGCCACAAAACCAGAGAACCCCTGGTGCAGCGTCGGTGTACCCGTTATCCTTACGTATAAACTACGCACCAGGTCGCGTAGGGCAAATGGCAGCCACGTCCATGGCACCATGGCCCAGACCGTGGCAAACGACACATCCGAACCACTCACCAGGGCGCCAAAATACAGCATGGCTGCGGCAATCAACAAAGCCAGGACCAGACCGATCAGGCTGGTGACCGCCGCCAGCCCCAGCACTACCGCCGGTTGGGTAAAACGCGCCATCTGCGCTTCGACCTGCGCCATCTGCTCGGCTGGAATCTGGCTCGATTGGGCCGCCAGCTGGGTGCGCATTTGTCGGACTGCCTCCGTTACCTGCTGCTGCCCGGTGAGCAGCAGACCCAAGGCGAAGGCGACCACCACCAACAGCAGCGGAAGGATCCACCGCCGCCGCGGGTCGGCCGCAATGGCGGCAAATGTACGCACCGGCCGGTCGATCAGACCGGTCAGCAAGGACCAGGTGCTTACGCGTGTGACTGGGCTGGTGTTGCTCATACGATGATGCCCCCGGCATGGCTGGATGATCTGTGGGTGTCAAGCCCGACTTGAGACTCTACCATGCCGTAATGGCTTTGTCAAAGATTATACAAATCCCACCATTAGTGAGACGGCCATACCGTGCCCTGCGTCACGGCGGCATCGAAAAACCGTCTTGACCGGGCATCGGCGTGCGACACACCCGCCTGGCGTCGCAAAGTTGCAGATAACTGAGACCTGTGATAAGATGCTGTACAGGACTTCACAAGGATCATACAAGTAGGAGGCCGTACTTATGCCACAACCGGGTATTCCCGACATTGTCGTAGGTCGTCTACCGATCTATCTGCGTGCGTTGAATTTTCTTGCCGCTGAAGGGCGCGAGATCACTTCATCCCAAGAACTGGGTGATCGCCTGGGCATCAGCTCGGCGCAGATCCGCAAAGATTTGTCGCATTTTGGAGAATTCGGCAAACAGGGTACAGGCTACGAAATCAAGTTCCTGCGTGAACAACTCATGCGCATTCTCCAGGTCGACCGTTTGTGGGACGTGGTGTTGGTGGGGGCGGGTGACCTGGGTCATGCGTTGGCGCATTACGCTGGTTTCGAGGGGCGCGGTTTCCGCATCGTGGCGGTGTTCGACAACAACCCGGCCAAAATCGGCGAGCAGTTGGGGACCTTGACGATCCAGGATGTCGAGCAGTTGGGTGACGTCGTGCGTGAGCGTGGCATCCGGATGGCCATTATCGCCACACCGGCCAGCGCGGCACAGCCAGTGGTGGAAACATTGGCCGGTTCGGGAATCCGTGCCATTCTGAGCTACGCGCCGATTACGGTTACGGTCCCATCGGGCATCAAGGTTCAATACATCGACCCGGTCTCTCACTTGCAGCGCATGACGTTCTATCTGTAGGCGTAACCGTGTCAAGCCCAGAGGTGGTATGAATGATCACTGCAACCCGGTGTCTGCGATGGACACCGGGTTTTTTGTACCGCGTAGACAAGACCCGGCGAGTGGATTGCGGTGGATTTCAGGTTGTGTGGTATAATGAAATCGATTGTGCAGCATTACACAACTTTTGCCATCACCAGGCAGTGCCTGTTGGGATGTCGATGGTGAGGCGGAAATGCGCCCCGCACCAACCCGGCGCGCTGGCGTGTAGACATAAATTTGTGACCCTAACGAGGATCGATGGCTTCTTTTGCGATCGTCAAAGATAGTACGGCGTGCGTTCCGCGCGACCTGGTTCGCCAGTATCAGGTCAAAATCGTGCCGCTCAACCTGGTCTGGGATGGAAAGCTCTATCGGGATACGATTGACCTGACCGCCGAGCAGTTCTACCAGCGACTGAGCCAATCCCACCGGCCGCCCACCACGTCTCCACCCGCTGCCGATGACCTCATTGCCCTGTACAACCAGCTGGGCGAGACCCACGATGGTATCCTATCGATCCATCTCTCCGGGGAGTACAGCCGTACGGTCGACATTGCGCAATATGCCGCGCGTCAGGTTTCGGTACCGGTGGATGTCATCGACAGCCGGTCTGTTTCGATGGGGTTGGGCTTTGTGGTTCTGGCGGCGGCACGGGCCCGGGCCGATGGTGCAACCATGGCCGAGGCGGCTGCGAAAGCACGGGCGTTGACCCCCCGGATCCAGGTGCGGATGTTCGTCGAATCGTTACGCTACCTGCAGCTGGGTGGCCGCATTGGCGCGGCGCAGCGTTGGGTAGGGTCCGCCCTGGATCATAAGCCAATTCTCAGCGTTCAGGATGGACGCACCGGCGTTGTGGGTCAGGCGCGCGGACGAAAGGCCGCCCTGAAGGCGCTGATCGACCAGGTTGCGATCCAGGCAGGTACACGCCCCCTGCACATCGCTGTCGTGCACGCCCTGGCACCGCTCGACGCCCTGTGGTTGTACGACCAGGTGGTCGATGAGTTCAACTGCGTGGAGCACCACTACGTAGAGCTCAGCCCTGTTTTGGGCACCCACGTCGGTCCCGGCTGTGTCGGTGTGGCATTCTACGTGGATTGAACCGCGCGGACGACCAGGCGGGAATCAGCCGGCCCCGCGGTAGAGCTCGATCAACGCCTGGTCGGACAAGACGCGGTCCGATTTGTAACCCATGAAGTAGTACCCCGAAGCCGCATCGAGTGTGCCGGGCCGGTCGATCAGGTAACGATCGAAATAGGTGAGGTAGAACGACGTGACACTTGCGAACACCCGCAAGAGGGCTCGCATGAGCCGCGATGTCGTAAAACTCAGCAAAAAATACTGGTAAGACCACGCCAGCGCCATGCCCGGCCCGCAGACGGCACCGCTGTCGATCTCCTCGAACCTGCGAAACAACCGGCGATGCCCCAGATGGGTGAAGCGCGTGAAGTCGTACCGGCCACCGTGTACCTGTTGCATAAACGGCGTCTCGGCATAGACCACACCCCCGTCCTTGAGGACACGATAGATCTCTTCGCTGCACCGGTAGGGATCGACAACGTGCTCCAAAACAGCCTGTGCAATCACCCCATCGAATGAACCGTCGTCGAACGGGATGTCATGCCCGTCACAGATCAACATCGTGCGCGGGCCGAACGCGACGTCGCTTTCCACCAACTCGATCGCCGGATGGTCCGCCAGCGCGTCCATGCCCTGCCCGACGATGCTCCCGCCGATCACCAACACACGCGGTGTCGCTGATCGCTCGAGCAGCACCTGGCTCAAGCGGGCATAGTTCAGTTCTCCCTTGATGTTTTTGCTGATGGTGGGCGTCAATCGGCGTACCATCGTTTTCAGCCGGTTGTCGCTGGCTTTTCCAAAGAAGGTCTCGCGATGCGCAGTGAAATCATCGATCGAAAACACGCTCGTTTGCTCGTTGATGAGCACCGGTATGCCATCGACGATCGGGAATCGGCGGGCACAGGTCGCATTCGTACAGTCGAATTGTTCGCCGGCCTGTTGCAGTTTGGCACGGCATACGGGGCAGCACAACCGTGCCTGAACGCCCGGCGAGAGGCGGATGTGTGATGGCATGCGCGCGCTCAATAATTCTCCAACGGCGTCTGCTCGTACCACCAAAAGCCGTGCGTGAGCACGTACAGGCGGTCCTGTTTGCCCAGCCACTGGCAGACACACCCCTCGCGCCAGCGTGCACTGCTGTCACTCAGGTACTTGAGACCGCCAAAAAACTGGGCATCATACGCCTGGTAGCGGAAACCGGCCTGCGCCACGGCCTCGGCAGGCAGCACCATGGTGTGGGTGCGCACCACTTCGTGCGGGCACACGCCCTGCACGGTGGTCGCCAGACCCGTTTCCAGGATCAGCCGCGCCCGCCGCAGACCTTCCGCATCGTCGCAGCCCGCCTCACGGGCAAAGTCGGGTTCGTAATGCAGCCCCAACTCACCGCCCAACTGCGCAATGGCACGCAGCTGGCGGAATGTGGGCAGCACGAATGGGTTATACTGGTGGGCATGCAGGCGCACGAAGTACGTGGCACTGGCTCCCACGGTCTGTTCGATTTGAGCAAAACGCAGCGCGTTGGCCACCGTGAAGTCGATGTCGTGCCGCAGCAGCAGGACGCGCGCCGCACCCGCGGCCCGGCCATCCAACAGGTCGCGAAAACTCACACACGCGTACCCCAGGCGCCGCGCCTCGACCAGAATCTCATGATAGTGGGCGTACGTGAAGTTACATAACACCGCAGGCCCTATTTCTCCAGCCAGAAGTTGCCGATTGCCAGGGCATCCAGGCCACTGCCGTAGAAGGTGCGAACGGCGTCCTGGGGTGTATTGACGATCGGCTCACCCTTGACGTTGAAGCTCGTGTTCAAGATCATTGGCACCCCGGTCAATTTCTCGAACTCGTCGATGACGCGGTACCAACGCGGCAGGTCCTCCTCACGCACCGTTTGCGGGCGAACCGAATTGTCCACGTGCACAACGGCGGCAATGGTCGATGCCACTTCCGGACGCACGTTGAAGGTCAAAATCATGAATGGCGCCTCGACCGCATCGTAGACGAAGTCCCCCAACCGGTCGGCCTTGACCGACGGCGCAAAGGGGCGCCACGGCTCGCGATATTTGACGGCGTCGTTGATCTTGTCCTTGATGTCGGCGCCAATGGGCGAGGCGATGATCGAGCGGCTGCCCAGGGCGCGCGGACCGGCCTCGAGCCGTCCCTGGAACCACCCGATGATTTCACCGCGCGCCAGACGCGTGGCCACCCGCCGCTCCAGGCGGCCTTCGGGCAGGTATTCGTAGGTCAGTTTGTGACCTTCCAGGACGGCGCGGATCTCAGCGTCGCTGTAGCTGGGTCCAAAGTGCACGAGACGCTGCTCGAAACGCGGATCATCCCCCAGCTCGGCGGCTACCAGCTGCGCTGCTCCCAGGGCGGAGCCGGCATCGTTGCTCACCGGCTGGATGTACAACCGGTCCACGACGCCGCTGTCCAGGATGGCGCGGTTCATCTTGCAGTTGAGCGCCACACCACCCGCCAGGCACAGCGACCGGCTGCCGGTCGCGGCGACGGCCCGCCGTGCCAGGCCCACGGCAATTTTTTCGAGCCGGTCCTGCACCGCCCAGGCGATGTTTTGCTGGCGTTCGCTGATCGGCTCACCGTAATGGAACGGCCGGCCGAGGGCCGCCACCAACCTGTCGGTGTAGCGGTCACCGTACGTGTGTGGTCCGAAGAAAAAGTACGTCGGATCGACGTGGTAGGTGCCGTCCGCATAGACCGGCGCAATCTCATCGAAGATGGCCGTGATCGCCGGATCCTCGTGCCCATAACAGGCCAGACCCATCACGCTGCCTTCGTCCGAGTAGGGACGAAAGCCCAGGAATTCGGTCAACCCGGCGTACATCCAGCCGGTGGAATCCGGAATGTCGAAACTTTCGACCTGGGTGATCTCCATACCGCGGCCATGCCAGATCACGCTGCACTGCTCTTCACCGCTGGCATCGATCGTCAAAATGGCGGCTTCGTCGTAACCCGACGTCCACAAGGCGGCGGCGGCGTGGGTCTTGTGATGGGTGACGTAACGCAGCGGCGGCAGCTGCCGGCGGTCTGCGCCGCGAATCAGGCTGGCCGCTATGCGGTGTGCCACGTAGTCGGGCTGGAAGCGCTGGAGAATCTGTTGTTCGCTGATGTGGGTGAGCCAGCCTTTGTCACCATATCGGCGGCCGATGCCGGCATAGAAGGCGGGCATAAATTCGCGATATTTGTTGACGTCCCACGACACGGCGATGGCGTCTACGTCGGACAGCTGGATGCCACCGGCCTTCAGGCAGTACTGGGTTGCCCGGCCAGGCAGAAGACCCGGTGCTTGTTTGATGCGTACGAATCGTTCTTCTTCTGCCATGGCAACCAGCTTGCCATCCATCAATAAACAGGCCCCAGTCGATTGGGGCCCTTCGGTACAGATGCCGAGAATATTCATTGGACCTGTAATTGTGCTCCCTTAGGGCTGCGTATCTCTATTCTTTTCCTGTCGTCGATGCACGACCGAACCTGTAGGGCATGCCCGTTAGATCGGACCCCTACCGGCGAGGTGCTGGACCGGACGCCAGACGGCGCCAATGATAACACAGCGCCGGGGGGGCGTCAAAAGGCCCACCAGAGTTGGCATCCCGGCTCCAACGCCGGCGAGCTTGGGAATGCCAGGATCTCACCCCGTTGGAACCGGGATGCCAACTCTGGCCGCACGAGCAGCTGAGTGAACAGTTGTTCATGTCGGCACGGCTGATCCTTCACCTGTTTTTCATGTGGTGGATGTAAAATGGATCATCGAAAGGCCGGCGCCGCGGTTGCAGCGGCGTGCAGCCGCGGTCGCAGCGAGGTGCAACCGTACTTGATCGTGTTTGGCGTCCTTTGACGCTCCCTTGAGCGTGTGTTATACTGGCGGAACTTCAGGAGAAGACGGAGTCGAATGGGCAACGAATTTTCGGGGTACGTGACCGTCGTCCGCAGGCGGCTGTGGCTCATTGGCCTGCTGCTGGCTGTGACCGTGGGCACGATCCTGTATCTTGGGTTTACGGCGCCACCCGCATACGAGGCCCGTGTCCGGCTGCGCGTACTGGCGGTGGAGCCAGAATCGGTAGCTTTGTTCACCCAATCGGCGGCCCTGGCCGGCCGTGAACAAATCATCGCCACGCGTGAGGAATTTCTCGCCTTTCTCAACAGCCGCAGTGCGGCGTGGAAGACCATCGCCGACCTTGGACTGGTCACGGATGCCGATGCGCTGCTGCGCCAGTTGAGTCTGCGCGACGAAGGCGATTTCATCTCGGTCGTTGCCACTGCCGAACGGCCCGATCTGGCGGAACAGATCGCCACGACCCACGTGGACAATGCGCTGCAGGCGTACCGCGAGTTTCGTATGGTGCCTGTCAGCCAGAGCATGCAGTTCATCAATACCCAGGTCGAAACGCAGCAGAAGACGCTGGCCGAAGCCCAGGACGCGCTGCTGAAGTTCAAACTGGCCAACAACGTGGAATCCCTTCCCACCGAAATCAACGCCCTGCAGGGCGAAATCCGCCAGCTGCGTCTCAACCGCGACAGCGCCGCTATCGACGAGCAGCAGGCCGACGCGGTGCGTAAGACCTATCAGGTGATGGCGGACGAAGCGCTGCGGCAGTCGATCGTTACCCTGGCGCCGGCTACCGTCGCCACACCCACGGTGACGGGCACATTGGATGTCGTGACCGCCGCCGGTGGGCTGGATACAACCGGTCGTGAACAGCTGGCACAGCGGCTGCGCGAAGAGGCGCTGCGCTACAACAACCTGGCAGTCGCCCAACAGGTGCGTATCGTGGAGGCCAAAGCCGCCCAGGCGCGCTATGCCCAGATGATTGCACAGCGCGAGGCCGATCTGTCGGCCCTGATCGGCCTGCATGCCGGATACGATAACCTGCAGGCCACCGTCGAGCGGGCCGAGGATGCATACAACTTCCTTGCCGACAAAGCGGTCGAAGCGCGCCTCAAGGAAGACCAGGGGTTAAACGCCGGTTACCTGCAGATTGTCGAACCGGCGCGGATTCCCACCAATCCGGCGCCTTCCCAGACGCTGCGCCTGGCGCTGGTGGGCGGAATCCTGGCGATCCTGGTGGGCATCGTGCTGGCGTTCGTGCTCGATTTTGGGAGCAGCCTGCGGCGCAGCCCGGGCGCCGGCCAGTCGATGCGTACGCGACCCGGCAGCCAGCAGGCAGCCAGTGAAAAATGAAGCGTGTGTTGTTCGTCGACCTGGCACCCCGACCCGGCGGCTCGATCGTCAGCCTGCGTTTGCTGATCCAGGGGCTGGATGTGACCGCCTGGCAGCCGCAGGCCGTCATTCTGAATGCCGCCAACCCGGCCGTCACCCAGTTTCGTGCGTTGGACGTTCCTGGTATGCAGGTACGCACGGTGCCCTCGCGCCAGGGGCTGGGCGATGTGTATCCCGACGTGGTGCAGGACGCGCGGCGTGGCCGCCTGGTGAGCTGGCTCAAGCGGCTGCCCGGTTTTACGCCGTTGTGGCAGGGCGCTGGCCTGCTGGTCCGGTTCCTGCGTGACGTCCTGCCCCAGGCCTGGCACCTGCGCCGGTTGATCGGCCGCCTCCACCCAGATTTGGTCCACCTCAACGACAGTATCCCAATCAGCCGCGCGGGTATCATTGCGACGAGCTCCCTGGGCATCCCGGTGGTGTGTCACGTCCGTGCGCTCGACGCACTGAGCTGGCTCGACCGCTGGTTGTCGCGCCGGGTCGATGGCTTCATTTACATCTCGCATGCCGTGGCCAACCAGCAGCAGACCGCCGGCGCCACCGTCCGCCTGGCACGGGTCGTACCCAACGGACTCGATTTGACAGCCTTTCCCCTCGACCTGGACGGTGCCGCCGTACGCAGCGAATACGGTGTGCCAGCCACAGCTTTTGTCGTGGGCAGCGTTGGACGCCTGGTTCCATGGAAAGGGCATCACGTCGTAATGCGGGCTTTTGCCGAATTTGCCAGCCACTGCCCGCAGGCCCACCTGTTGATCGTCGGCGCGCCCGACGTGACCGAGCCGGGCTACGACGACTATCTGCTCGACCTTGCGCACAACCTGGGCATCGCCGAGCGTGTGACGCTCACAGGGCACCGCGCCGATGTGCCCGCCGTGCTGGCGGCACTCGACCTCCTGTGCCACGCGGCGATCGAACCCGAACCCTTCGGACGAGTCGTCATCGAAGGCATGGCCGCGCAGCGACCGGTGATTGGCAGTGCGGCCGGCGGTGTGCTCGAGATCATCGAGCACGGCGTCAGCGGCCTGCTCGTGACCTCTGGCAACAGCCACGCGCTGGCCGAAGCCATGACCACGGTGTGGCAAAATCCGGCGCTGGCGGCATCCCTGGCAGCCGCCGGGCGCCAGCGTGTGGCATCCCATTTCACGCTGGATCAGTACCTGCAAGGCGTGCAGGCGATGTACGAACGGGTGATGGCCGCGGCCAGGCGGGCGCGAGGCAGTCTGTGAACACCTGGCGCAGCATTGAACACCCGCCAGCGTGGCTGCGGCGTGCCGCCCAGCTTGCACTCATCGTGCTCGTGTGTGCCGTGGGTGTGCTGATTGCAGTCACGTTGTGGGACCCGACGCGCCTCCCGCTTACCGTGGCACTGGCGACGTCGGCGGCGGTTTTGCTGCTCATTACGCTCAATCCGCTGCTTGGCCTGGGGGTGTGGATTGTATTATCGCCTTTTGCCACGGTTTGGAACCTGGACATCCACCTGGGTGCGGGTATACCGGACCTGGCCCTGACCCGCCTGGCGGTTGGCTGGACCGTAGTGCTCCTGATTGCACGCGCCGCGCTGGGTCGCCGCCGGCTGGCGCCAATCAACCTGTTGGACGTGGCGATGCTGATTTTTGCGGTTGGCATCCTGCTGTCGATCTTCGCATCGGCGCTGGGGATCGTCGCCGCCGTCCAGGGGGTGTTCGATACGTACCTGCTGCCGATGCTGGTGTATGCCCTGGCACGCAACCTGGTCCGGGACGCACGCGGGGCACGCTGGATGGCGTCCGCCGTGATGGTCGTCGGTGCCTATCTGGCTTTCCTGGTGCTGCACGAACAGACCGCGGGCGTGCCGCTGCTGGCACCTGACACGGTCCAGTTTTCGTACGGCGCCGATCTGCGCCGCGTCGTCAGCCTGTTGGGCAATCCGGTCTATCTCGGCATTCCCCTGGCCTTTGCCCTGGTCATCGCCATGGTCGCCTTCACCTGGCAGACAACCCTGCACGGCCGGCTCCTGGCCGCCGCGCTGGCATTGAGCTTTGCGGTGGCAGGGTTTTTTACCTACAATCGTGCCAGCTGGTTGGGCTTGCTCCTGGGGGCCGCCGTCTTGAGCCTTTATTACCGGCGGTGGCGACGGTTGCTGCTGCCCACGGTCGTGGTCGTGGGTCTCGTGGCGGCGTTGAGCTGGCCGGTCATCAGCCAGCAGCCCCTGGTCAGCGACCGGTTGTTGCGCGAAGAGACGGTCGAGGATCGACTGACGAGCGTCGATGCCGCCGTGTTGCTGTGGCAGCAGCAGCCTCTGTTTGGTATCGGGTACGCCAGTTTTGGTTATGCAGCTATGGACCGCGGCTTGCTGCCGCGGCTCGAGGGTTTCGTGCCCGCACCACACAACTCGTATCTGTTCGTTTTGACTTCGGGAGGCCTGGTGGCGGGTATTCCGTACGTCGTCATTCTGCTGCTCATAACGTTCGATCTCTGGCGCTTCGATCGTTTTCGACGGCGGGCAGGCCAGGCAGACCCAACAACGGCCGCCGTCTGGGCCGGGATGCTGGCAGCGGCCATGGCGGTCCTCGCCATTCAGGCGGCGACGTCGGCCACCTACGACGCGGCGTTAGGCCCGCTGACCAGCCTGCTGTTCTTTCTGATCATCGGCACGGCCTATGGCCTGCACCAGGCCGAACGCAGTCGCCAGCGGCATCTGGAGGGGGTGTGACGATGGATGCACCCACCCGGTCGCGATCCGAGCTGCGCACAGTCACCCCGGGCACGACGCTGCGTTTGGCACTGCTGGGACTGTACCCCGACGATCCGGCGCACGTGATCGGCGGCGTCGAGGCGGTGGTGTCGGTGCTGGCGACCGAACTGGCGACTTATCCCGATCTCGAGGTCCACGTGGTGAGCGGCCGGCCTGGGCTGACCGCCATCGAGCACGAGCAGCACGGCGCGGTTTGGGTTCACCGCGTGCCGGAGCCACGGTTGGGACGCCTGTTCCTCAACCGGCCGGTGCGTACCTGGCTGCACCGTGCGCTGCGCCTGATCGAACCGGCGGTTGTGCACGCCCACGGTTCGGGTGTCTACGTCGATGCGGCCACGACGAGCGGCCGGCCGGCGGTTGTCACCCTGCACGGTGTGGTGGCGCAGGAAGCCCGCCTGGCGACCGCCAAAGGCCCGCCCGGCGCCCGCTGGCGTTGGACCTACGACAGGCTCTACGAACGGTACTGCCTGGCACGCGTGCGTGAATTGATCGTTATCAGCCCCTACGTCCTGCGCGAGTTCCCGCAGCTGGCGCAGCAGGCACAGGTGACGCACATCGAAAACCCGATCGACGTCTCGTTCTTCCAGGTGCGGCGTACACCCCAGCGCAGCACCATTCTCTGTCCGGCGCGTATCATTGCGCGCAAAGGAATACTCGACTTGATTGGTGCTTTTGCGCGGCTTGCCGCCGAGTTTCCCGACGCCGAGCTGCGCCTGGCGGGCGAAACGACCGCCGAACCTGACTACGTGGCCCAGTGCCGCGCCGAGGTTCAGCGCACAGCGGTCGCCGACCGTGTCCATTTTTTGGGAACACTTTCGCGTGCGGCGCTGCAGGACGAACTGGCCACGTGCACGATGGTGGCCCTGGCAGCCCATCAGGAGACGGCGCCTGTGTCGATTGCGGAAGCCATGGCCGCGGCCTGTCCGGTGGTTGCCACGATGGTGGGCGGTGTGCCCGAATTGATCGAGAATCGCAAAACCGGCCTGTTGGTCGCGGCCGGCGACGTACCAGGACTGGCCGCGCACATGCACAGGGTATTGGACGATGCCACCTTCGCCAGAGCCCTGGGTCAAAACGCCCAGCGGGCGGCCATGCCCCGATTTCACCCCCACGCCGTGGCCGAACGCACGCGGGCCGTCTATTGGCGGCTGGCCGGGCCTGGATGAGAGGGAGTGATCCATGCGCCTGGCGCTTATCACCTACTATCCGGCAAACGCGCAGAACATCAGCGGTGGTGTGGATACGGTCTCCTACAACCTGGTGCAGGCTCTGCGCGCCGATGCGGGCCTCGATCTGCACGTGATCACGTGCCGGCCCGATGTGCCGGCGGACGACACCACCGTCGAAGACGGCGTCACCTTCCATCGCCTGTCGACGCAGCGCCGGCGCATTTTGCCGAACCTGGTGACGACCGTTTTTCGCATCGGGACGGTTCTGGCTCAGGTGCAGCCGGACCTGGTCAACGCCCACACCGGTGAATTTGCCACGGCGGCGCTGCGTCTTGGACTGCCCACGGTGTATACGGTGCACGGTCTGGCGGGCCACGAACTGCGCGCGCCCGCCAGTGCCAAACAAAAGATCGCGCTCCTGGTGATGGTGGCGTACGAGCGTTATGCCCTGCGGCGGGCGCGCCACGTGATCGCCCTGACCCCGTTTGGCGAGGCCTATCTGCGGCCGCATACGCAGGCCGTGCTGCATCGCGTCGACAATCCAGTGGCGCCGCGCTTTTTCGACCTGCCACCCGCGACGGCCGATAACCGGCTGTTGGCGCTCGGACACATCTTCCCGCGAAAAAACCAGATCACGTTGGTGGAGGCCATGGACCGCGTACGCCAGGCGCGGCCAGACGTCACGCTGCGTATCGTGGGTGGTGAAACCGACCCGCAGTACGCGGCCCGGGTTCACCGCGCCGTGGCCGAATACCGGCTGGAACAGCAGGTCATTATCGGCGGCCGCCTATCCGCGCCCGCCATCGTGGACTGCCTGGCCAACAGCACACTGCTGCTGCACGCTGCGCACCACGAGCACGCCCCGATGGTCGTGGCCGAGGCGATGGCCGCCGGCCGGCCCGTCATCGCCAGCCGCGCCGGCGGTACGCCGGCCTTGCTGACCGACGGCGAGACGGGCTTCCTGGCAGCACCCACCGATGCCGCTGCGTTTGCCGATCGCGTTGTGCAGCTCCTGCGTGATCCCGATTTGCGCCAGGCCATCGGAGCGCGCGCCCGTGCCGCGGCTCGCCAACGGTTCTGGCCCGACGTGGTGGCCGCCAGCTACCGCGCCGTGTACGACATCGCGCTGGGCCGGACCGGCAGCGCCGGTGCACAAACGTTGTCTCCCGCCGATCCCGCCTCTGGCGCGGCGGTCGAGGCGCCCAGCGCGACCGTGACATCCAGGCACTGACAAAGGCAGCCCATGCACGTACTCGTCGTAACCAACATGTACCCAACACCGGACCGTCCCCACTTTGGCACCTTCGTCCATGACGAAGTCAGTGCCTTGCGCCAGCTTGGCGTCGACGTGGAGGTGGTCTTCGTGGATGGGCAGCGGCGCACACACAATTACGCCTGGGGCACCGCACGACTGGCGGGACGCGGGCTGTCGCGGGCGTCGTACGACGTGGTGCATGCCCACTATCCGTTCAGCGGGTTGATGGCGCGTGCCCAGGTGCGCTGGCCGCTGGTGCTTACGCTGCACGGCATCGAAGTGACCTTTGGCTGGACGGCACCCCTGGCGCGCCTGGCGGCCCGCCTTTCTGATTGGGTGATCGTCACCGCGCCCCACGTCCTGGCCGATTTGCGCTTTCGGCCCGCGCACGTCTCGGTGATTCCGTGCGGGATCGATCTCGATCTCTTCGCACCGGGTGACCGTGACCAGGCACGAACCCGCCTTGGGCTGCCGTTGGACCGGCAGATCGTCGTGTTTGTCGGCGAGGTTCGTCCCGAAAAACAGGTCCATCTGCTGGAAGGTGCCGTCGCGGCCCTGCGTGCGGATGGTGCCCCCGTCGACCTGGTCATTGCCAGCGGACTGCCCCACGACCAGGTGCCGCAGATCATGCAGGCCGCCGACGTGCTGGGTCTCGTGTCACGTTACGAAGGGTCGCCGATGGTCATCAAGGAGGCGATGGCCTGCAACCTGCCGATTGTATCCACCGACGTGGGCGACGTGGCGAGCGTGATGGGCGATACGGCAGGATGTTTTTTGTGTGCCCCGACGGTCGACAGCGTCACGGCACAGCTGCGGCAGGCCCTGGCGTTTAGCGGGCGGACCAACGGCCGCGACCGGGTACGCCCGCTGGCTACCCTGGGCACGGCGCGCCAGGTGCTTCAGGTGTACGAGACGGTTACCCGTCGGAGGCACGCGCGATGAAGAACGCGGCGCAGCCAATGCGTGTACTGGTCATCTTGGGCGGTGGGGGGCATACGACCGAGATTTTGCGCCTGGTCGACCTGTTCGTGGCGCAAGGGGCGCCCTTTACTTACGCGTACCTGCTGACCTACGAGGACACCCTGTCAGCGCAGCGCATTCGCCAGACCGGTCCGGTGTACTTCATCAACCGCCCGAGTTATAAATCGTATTCGGGTGTGCGGCAGGTTGTGGGTACGCTGCGTGCGCTTGGGCAGGCACTGGGTGTCATGCTGCGTGCACGACCACAGGCAGTCATCACGGCGGGTCCCGCGCTGGCGGTGCCCGTGGCCGTGTGGGCACGGCTGTTGGGCAGCCAGGTCATCTTCATCGAGACAGGGTCACGGGTGACGCACCTTTCGCGCACCGGCCGTCTGATGCGGCCGCTGGCTAATCTCTACCTGGTGCAGTGGCCCGCGCTGCGTGACGAGCATCCAAAGGCCATCTATGCGGGGCGCTTGTTGTAGACGATGAACATCCTGACGACCGTGGGAAGCGGTGACTTCGATGACCTGGTGCGGGCGATGGATCGCCTGGCCCCGGCCCTGTTGGCCGCGGGCGACACCGTGCGTATGCAGATCGGCGAAGGCCATTATATTCCGCAGAACGCCGCGTGTTTCCGGTTTGCACCGTCGCTCGAACCCTACATCGGGGAGGCAGACCTGGTGGTGGCTCATGGTGGCCTGGGGGTGACGGTGGAAGTGCTGCGTCACGGTAAACGTCTCGTGAGTGTCAGCAACCCCGACCGCTACGATGCGCACCAGGGTGATCTGTTGGGTGAACTCTCACGGCGTGGCCATCTGATCTGGTGTCAGGACCTGGTCCACCTGGCGGACGCCATCGCCGCGGCACGGGTTGCCGAATTTGTGCCGTATTACGAGGAACCCGGCACGCTGGCGGAGACGATCCTATCGTACCTGGTGCCGGGTTGGGGCAGGTGAGCGGGTTGAATCAGTGGTGGCAGTTGAACGACGTGTGGAACGTGCGTGACCGTGCGAGTTTGGTGGTGCGCCGGTTGGGCACAACGCCGGACCGGCTGCTGGCGGCATTGGATGCGCTGGTGGCAGTTCTGCAGCGGCATGGTGTCGTGGCGACCTTTCCGACGACGGCATTGCCGATGGCGCGCCATCCCCAGACGCTGCAAAAGCTGGCGGCGCAGGGAATGGAAGTGGCCGTGCACAGTTATCAACACCTCGATCTGACCCGCCTGCCGCCAGCGGCACAGCGCGACCAGGTGACCCGCGCACGCCGGTTGTTCGACCACGCCGGCCTCATTGCCGATGGTTTTCGTGCGCCGTACTTGCGTTGGAACGACAGTCTGCTGCGGGTACTCGGCAGCAGCGGTTTTCAGTATGACAGCAGCACCAGCGTGTGGTGGCCGGTACTGGAGGTGGATGCCCGGGTACGGCCGATGATCGATTTTTACCAGCCGCAGGATGCTGCGGAGATTCCGGTGCTGCCGGTGCTGCGTTCCGAAGGACTGGTTGAACTGCCCGTGTCGCTGCCCGATGACGAGATGCTGGTGGATCGCCTGGGTCTGTCTGCCAGCGAGGTCGCGACGGTCTGGTGTGCGGTGCTGGCGCAGAGTTATGACGTGGGCGAGTTGTTCGTACTGCTGGTGCACCCCGAGCGCGGTCTGATTTGTGCCGACGCCTTGGACCAGGTATTGGCCGATGCGCGGCGGCGCCAACCTGCGGTGTGGATCGCCAGCCTGGCCGAGGTCGCGGCGTGGTGGAAGATCCGCCCGCAGTGCCAGATCGACATTGTCGCCGCGGGTCCGGGTGTCTGGCACGTCCAGGTGAATGCACCCACGGCGGCACGTATCCTGGCGCAGGCGGCGGACGTGCTGCCATGGAACGAGACACTGGCCGGGCCGGCGGCTGTGAGCCGCCCCTGGTTTGGCAGCACCTACGAAGTGTTGGCCAACCGCTTCACGGTTCGCTCGCCGACCCGACCCATCATCGGCCTGGCGCCAGGCAGTGCATTATCGCTGCTGGGCTTCCTGCGCCAGCAGGGTTATATCGTTGAGATCGGTGCGCAGCGCGAGGATTACTCCGTCTTTTTCGGGCAAACCGAGTTCGACCCCATGCGTGACGGGCGGCGCATCATTCGGGTGGTCGAGAATACCACGGCGCCCCTGCTGCGTTTCAGCCGCTGGCCGGCGGCGGCGCGCAGCGCCCTGGCGGTGAGCGGCGACATCGACGCGCTGACGGTGTGGGACTATTTGTGGCGTTTGCGGGAGGCTTGACATGACAGAGATGCAGACCGGTGGTGCTCCACCGTCCATCCACCCCACGGCCGAAGTATCACCCCAGGCCAGGCTGGGGGCAGGCACGCACGTCTGGAACTGGGCCCAGATCCGTAACGGTGCTGTGTTGGGGGAACAGTGTATCGTAGGCAAGGGGGTTTATGTAGACGCTGGCGTGCGGATCGGGCATCGCGTCAAGATTCAGAACCACGTATCGATCTATCGCGGGGTGACGCTCGACGATGGAGTTTTCGTGGGGCCGCACGTCTGTTTCACGAACGACCGGCTGCCGCGCGCCATCAACCCCGATGGCTCGCTCAAATCGGACGCCGATTGGGTCATTGCGCCGACGTTGGTGCACACCGGGGCCGCGTTGGGTGCGGCCAGTGTGATCGTGGCGGGTGTCACCATCGGTCGTTGGGCGCTCGTCGGTGCGGGTGCCGTCGTCACGCGCGACGTCCCCGACCATGGTCTCGTAGTGGGCAACCCCGCCCGCCTGGTGGGGTACGTCTGTTTCTGCGCCCAGCGGCTGATCGTGGAGGGTACAACCGGTTACTGCCCGGCGTGCGGTGCCGAGGTGGATTTGATCGATGACGGCAGTGTCTGAACAGCCAACCGTGAGGCCGGATCGCCGCCGCAGACCGTGGATCGGACTCGTGCTCGTCACCCTGTTGGGCGCAGTGCTCAGCTGGATGCAGCTGGACTGGTTCATCCTGCCGTCGGCTGACAGCACGACCTATGCAATTCTGGCCGAAGCTCTGGCGACGGGTCAGGGCTATCGTCTGATCAGCGAGCCGTTGGCGACGCCGATGAACTTCTACCCGCCTGGTTTGCCGCTTCTGCTGGCGGGCATCGTGCGTGGGGCCATGGGAATGGGCTGGGTCCCGGCGGATGGCCTGTTGGCACTTGTTCTGCCATTGAAGGCGGTGTCCTGGCTGAGTTTTGTGGTTTCGATTCCCCTGCTAGCGCTGGTCGCGCAGCGGCGGGCTGCGCCGGGGGTGGCCCTGGCGGCGGCCCTGGTGTGGGCGGTCAACCCGATTGCGGGTTCGTTTGCCAACGCCATCATGGCTGAAATGCCGCTGATTACCTTAAGTTTGCTGGCGGTCGTTCTTCTCGAACACAGCACGGCGTCGCCGCGGCGTCTGCTCTGGACCCTGGCGGGCGGTCTTACCCTGGCGGCAGCCTTTATCATGCGCACGTCGGCGATTTTCCTGGTGGCGGCGGTGCTCGGCTGGCTCCTGCTGCGTCGCCAGGTGCGATCGGCTGTTGTGGTGGGCTGTGTGGTGGCCGTGTGTGTGCTGCCGTGGCTGATACGCAGTGCCGCCAACCCGACCAGCGGTTCGCCCGTGGTCGGATCGTACATCGACCAGCTGCTGGCCAGCGAAACGTATGCCACGCAGCGCATCGATGGGGCAGGGCTGCTCGCGCGCGGCCTGTCGAATGCCGGCGAGTACGTGCAGCTGCATGGGCCGGCGATGATCTGGCCGCACAGCGAGCGTCTGCCGGTCGTGCTGCGGACGCTGCTGGGTGCCGTGTTCACGCTGGTGGCAGCCTGGGGTCTGGTCGTCGGGTGGCGTAGGGGCACCGGCCTGGCCGAGCTGTACACCGTGATCTTCGTCGCGTCGACGCTGGTGTGGCCGTGGCGCGCACCTCGTTTCCTGCTGCCGGCCCTTCCATTTCTTTTGATGGCGCTCGTTGTGGGGGGCGAGCACCTGGTCCGGCAGCTGGCGCAGCGGTTGGGGCTGGCGGGTGGCGGGCGCTGGCTGGCGTTGGCTGGTCTCGTCGTGCTGGTGTTGTCTCCTCTGTGGGTCTCGGCGGCTGCGAGCGGTGTCAACGTGCGGCGCGACCGGCAGGTGCCCATGGCGGAGGCATTGGCCAAGCAACCGGGCTGGACCGGTTACCTGGACGCGTTGACGCGCCTGCAGGTGACGTCCGGTGACGATTCTGTGATCATGGCGCGTAACGCGCGCATGGCCTATTTGCTTATCCAGCGTCGCGGGGTAGACTATCCCTACACGACCGACCCCGCCGCCCTGGCCCGTGCCATCGATGGCAGTGGGGTCGATTACATCATAGAGGATCAATTTACCTGGACCGCGACAACGGGCCAGTTCCTGGTTCCCGCCATGCAGGCGCTGCGTGATCGTTTTGTGCTCGAATTCGAGACGGGAACGCCGCCCACACGGGTGTGGCGGGTGCTGCCAGGGAAATGAGATGAGGGTATGCTAAACGTTGCTGTGGTTGGCGTGGGTGCGATGGGCCGCAACCACGCCCGCATTTTTGCCGAGATGCCCGATACACACCTGGCGGCCGTGGCCGATATCGATGCCGAGGCCTCGGGTGCCGTGGCGCGCACCTATCGTGCAGCTGCCTATGACGACTACGAGGCGATGCTGGCGCACGAAGAGCTGGATATTGTGGCGGTGGCGGTGCCCACGCGCCTCCACCGTGCCGTGGCGATCGCCGCCCTGGATGCGGGCTGCCACGTCTTCGTCGAGAAGCCTTTGTCGCTGTCGGTAGCCGATGGGCAGGCCATTCTGGAGGCTGCACAGCGCTCGGGGCATACGTTGGCCGTGGGGCACGTCGAACGATTCAACCCGGCGGTGATCGAACTCAAACGACGGCTCAACAGCGGTCAACTGGGACGGTTGTTCCAGCTGCGCTCGCGCCGCGTGGGGCCGTTCCCCCCGCGCGTCGAAGACGTTGGCGTCATCTTCGACCTGGCCACGCACGAAATCAACATCATGGAATACCTGGCGCGGTCACGCGTCACCAGCCTGTATGCGGAGACCCAGCGCGAAATTCATGCTTCCCACGAGGACCTCCTGTCCGGACTGCTGAAGTTTCAAAACGGCGTCGTGGGTGTCCTGGATATCAACTGGCTGACGCCCAAAAAGATCCGTGAGCTGACCGTCATCGGTGAAGGGGGCATGTTCCAGGTGAACTACCTGACGCAGGAATTGATGTTCTATGAAAACAACAGCGCGACCAATGGGCAGTGGGAAGGATTGACCGCGCTCATGGGCGTGAGCGAAGGGCGCGTCGTAAAATACGAGCTCAAACGCAAAGAGCCCCTGCGTGCCGAGTTGGAATCGTTCGTGCACGACGTGCGGGAGCACCGCCGGCCGCTGGTGGATGGCAGCGAGGGCCTGCGGGCCGTGCTCCTGGCCGAGTTGATGGTGGCGTCGGGACAGCGTCACCAGATCATGCACCTGGATTGACCGGACCCGATGATGTTGGCCTGGCAGGCGGTCACCGAAAGTTGATCAGGAAGGACTCGGGGTCATCGAGCAGCTGCGCCAGTTCGGCTTGGCTCCGCAGCGGTCCTGCGGGTGGTACACCGCTGATAAATGGGTTGATGTGAAAACGGGTGTCTGCCCATGCCGGGTCGCGGGCCATCTGGTCTAACACACGCTGGCCCGCTTCTGTATCGACGTCCACAGTGTAGAATGTCTCGCGACCGATCGTGCACAGGCGCACGTCACGCGGACCCTGGAGGGTGGTCAACCGACAGTCAGCGTCCTGGCGGACGATCAGCTCGTAGAGATACCACGGCGTCTGTGAGCTGGTGGCCGCGATGACCACGGGCGGTTCACCGTCGCCCGTGACGGTGCGGGCGAGACTGTGCTGGGCGGTGTAAAAATCGCGGTCGATCATGAACCCCAGCGCTAACGGTTCCAGAGGGATCGAGGTGACGGGCTGGCCATCGAAGGTGGCTTTGAACGGGTAGACGCTGGTTAGCAGTGGCCTGGTCAGCCCCGGTGACAGGTGAGCCACGATCAGCAGCAGCAGCGGCGCCACGACCCGAAACCGTGCGGCGGTCACCGTATCGATCCAGATCGCCAATGCCAGGAACAGCGGTGGCAGTGCGGGGATGGTCAGGCGGATGTAGTCCATGCCGCCAAAAGGCAGAAATGCCAGCAGGGTCGGTACGCTCCACAGGCCAAAAAACGCCAACAATCGCCACTGTCGACGAATGACCAGCCAGACGATTGCGATGGCGATGGCGGCGGCGATCAGCGGCAGCAGGCTGAAAACGAGCAGGGCCGCATTTTTGGCAACGTGGCCGATCACGGCGGCGACATCCCCGCCGCGTTCGGCCAGATGCTGGCGCAGCGTACCACCGCCGGGGTTCAGTAGATAACCCAGGCTGATCCACCGCAGCAGCGCGTAGCCCGCCAAAAGCGCACCGTAAAAAATACCCCCGATGCGCACGAACCAACGTCTGCCCGGTCTCCGGTAGATCAACAGGCCCAGCGGTGCCAGGGAGACCAGCAGCAGATCACCACGCAGTGCCAATGCCGCCAGTGCCAGCAGGATGGCCAGCACCACATAGACGGCCACGCGACGTGTGGGTACGCCACTTTTCAACTGGCTCGTGTGTGCCGCAATGGCGCGGTCGAACACCACCAGGGCGCAGAAGAAAAAGAACAGGGCCAGTATGACCGGGTGGCCGTAGCGCGTGATCGTCCAATAGGCTGGTGACAGCAGGAAAAACAGCGTCGCAAAAAAGGCCGGGCGTCCGCCAGCCAGAGATCGAAAGAGCTCGTACAGGGGCAGCAGAGCCAACGTACCGGCCACCGCGCCCATGCCGTTCAACACGGTTGGTATCATCGCGGTGGGTATCCAGCGGATGAGCGGCTGCAGCATCCAATAATAAGCAAAGCTCATCTCAAAATTGAATGGCTCGGTCCCGTATGTCGCCCATTGTTTGGACCCGATAACGTAACGAATCTGGTCGTCGTTGGTAAACACGACGAAATGAAACAGGCCGTACAGGACGATAGCCGTGGCGCCGAGAATGAGCCAGTGCCAGGTTCGCTCGCGGTGGGTCACAGGGGTGACGTGGTGTGATTTCGCGGGTATCGATACCATGGGGAAAATGGTACCACCGGACAGGACAAATGTCACATTCACAGGCATGCGGAGACAACCGGCACGGCCAGTACGATCGGGTTTTGAGGTGAAAAGTGATTTGCCAAAGGTTCTTCGGTATGTTATGATAAAAATCCGAGAGTGTTCACCCCTCAAGCCTACGCCTGGGGGGTGATGTTTTGCATGAACACGTATGAACAAATGTGACAAAAATGTCATCATGACAGCGATGTTTGTTCATAGAGTATTCATGTACCCGCCATACAATAGGGACGCTTGGCAGTCGTCAGCTCGAAGACGAGACCGGGCTGCGATGGTTCTCATTGAGGCGGCTTCTACCGGTCATACGATGAACCTGGTAGAACTCACGGGCAATCTGCGCTCAGCGCTATGCATGGTTCCTGAACCGCCCACAGGCACCAGCGAATCCTCAAGGAGTGGACGGTAAGCCGAGGTTATGAATAAAGCCATACAACTCCTATCCCAGCCTGCCGTCCTCCGCCGACAGCTATAGGAGAATCAATCGTATGACACGACAGAAGCCGAGCTATCTGATATTGACACTGGTGGTCTTGATGACACTTCTTGTGTCACCCGCCGCCGCGCAATACCAATCTCAGTCATCGTCCTCCCCGCAGGAAGAGACTACGCAAGAACCGCTGCCGCCTGGTCCCCCTGCGACTCGACCTGGTATCTACATCAAGGATGATACTTCGGGTTGGTGGGGCACCGCCGATCCTGATCGATACCACCTCGATGGGAACGTCTATAACTGGACGTGGTCCTACCTGGAAACTTCCATGGGGTCTTACAACACCAGCCGCGTCGATCGCCTCTTGCGTGATGCATCGGCCAAAGGCAAACAGGGCGCGTTCGCCATCAGTCCCTACGGTGGTGGCCGATCGACCGAGCCCGGTGTGCGCCACCTGCCGGCGTACATGTGGGATACCGCCAACTATCCACTGGCAATCATCGACCAGTACACGTACGAAATCTGCAAATATGTTGCGCCGGCGTGTGACCAGGCCGGCGCCAATCACAAACGTCTGCCTTACTACTGGCGTGACGCTTTTGTCGATCGTTACGAAGCATTGGCCGATTATCTCGCTGGGCGTTACCGCAATGACGCGCGGTTGGAGTTCATTGCGATGGGCTTTGGTACCTATGGTGAAAACCATGCCACGAACCAGCCCGAGGACAAGCTTGCGATGGAGCAGGCCATGCTGGCAGATGGCATCACCGATTTTAGTGGCGCCTGGCGCGATTATGCCGAGTACGTCATGGAAATCTGGCGTGACGCCTTCAGTACGTACGATCCTGTGACAGGGCGGCTCGTGCTGCGCAAACAGCTCCTCGTCCAGATTGCCTCGTACTCCTGGGCCGTGAGCGAACGCCGTGACCTGGGCCAGTACGCGGCTGACCGTGGCATTGGCATATCACTCAATGGGCTGGCGCCCGACTTCAATTATTCCGAAACCGGCGAGTCGGTGACCTGTCCGTACTGTGGTATGTACGACGTGCTCAATCTGCACTACGATCGCGTGCCGGCCGTGTTCGAGACCTACTGGTACATGCTGCAAAGCCCCACCAAGTTCTACTGGGGCCTTATCAGCGGCCTCGACAAACATACGTACTATTTCCGCCTGGACGAATCGCTCTTTATCTCCAACGGCATTCCCGGTCCGGGGCACCCCTACCCAGGTCCGGATGGTATCGATCGGACCGATTATTTACCGGTGATCGAACGCTGGCGGCCATACGTCGGGGCAAATCTCACCAACACCCCCAGCGTATGGGTCGCGATGCGGGAACATCGTAACCCGATCTACTACGATTATGCCTTCGGCTGGTGGTCGTTCTACCCGCAGTTGGGCAATTACGAGTTCTGGCTGTACCAGATGGACAACGTCCCCGGCGGACGCACGGTTCCCGAATCCAACGATCCGTTCCTCAGCAGCGATCCAACGGTCAATCCGGCAGCCAACATGGGGAACTGCGGTGGCGGTCAGCCCTGTTTCTCCCCGGACTACGTCTACGGTCTGGGCAACTGTGCGGCGCCGGCGGGTGCCGGTCCTGCCTACTGCAACACCAACGCCTACAATCCGAACATCCCGGCTGGACGTGAGGGCTGGGTGGCGCGACGAACCGATGCAGCCACCGGCAATCCCTACATGTGGATGCGGGTCGATGGTCAGTACATCCCAATCGGGCGCAACACGGTCGACATCTCGGTCACGTATGCCGACATGGGAACCGACACCTTCTCGCTCGAATACGAAGCCGTGGGCGGTGTCATGCGTACGGCCACACCGAACGGTGCCAGCACCCCCTACGTGCAGAAGACCAACAGCGGTACCTGGAAAACAGCCGTCTTCCATATCACTGACGCCCGCATGGGCAAGGGTCTCCTGGCGGATAATGGCGCCGCGGCCAACAGCGATTTCCGGATCAATGCGCGCACCGATGGTGACGAGTGGGTCCACCTGGTCGATGTGAAGTTCCTGGGTTCTCAGCCAGAACCCACGGCAACCCCATCGCCCACGCCCACGATTACGCCGACGCCCGGGCCCACGAGCACCCCGACACCCACACCAACGGCCACGCCGACCGTGGGCAGTATTCAGGGTGTCGTGTACAACGACGCGAACCAGAATACGGTGCGCGATCCTGACGAAAGCCCATTGGCGGGCGCGGTTGTCACGCTGCACCGCAATAACCAGACGCTGGGTACCGTTACCACGGGTGCCGATGGATTGTATGCCTTCCCTAACCTGGCCGCCGGTCAGTACGAGGTGCGCGAGGCCGATCCACCGGGTTACGTATCGACCACGCTCAACAGCTGGTTGTTGGCGGTTGGTGCCAATACCGCTCTTACCCAGGACTTTGGTGATATCGAAATGGCGCACGTGTTGGGCCGCGTGTTCGTCGATAGCAACAGCAACGGTGTGTACGATACCGGTGAAGCCGGGGTACGTCGGGTGACCGTGAATCTGCACCAGGATGCCAATGGCAATGGCCAGCTCGATCCGAACGATCCGCTGCTCGGTTCACGGGAAACCGGCGGTGCCGGCAACTATTCCTTTATGACGCTCGAACCAGGTAACTACCTGGTGACGATGCTGCCACACTCGGGTTACCCGGCGAGTGGCAGTACGATTGTGAACTTTAACATCAGTTTTGCAGAAGTGATCACCGCCAACTTCGGCACGACGCGTGAAGTCTATGCGCCGGTTCTTTGGCAGTGATGTGGCGTGATCGATCAGGGGCAGAGTCCGGTGTCCAGCGGGTGCCGGGCTTTGCCGCCAGTTTGCTGATTGGCCTGGTGGCCGCCAGCGCCATCCTGATCATGTGGGTGTCGAAGGATGCCACTGCGGCCTCCAGCCTGACACCTGTGATCACGGTCACACCAGCACCGACGGTGGACGTGGGTCTGGCCATACCAGCGTATTGTGGCAGCCGCTTCCAGCAGGACAACACCGGACAACCGGCGAACGTTGCGACGTATGCCTGCCGGCCCGACTGGCTGGAATCTGGACCGGAGCAGGTTTACCGGTTCCACTTCCTGGAAGCCCAGCCGGTGACGATGACCCTGCACGCCGTGCAGCCGGCGGTCGACCTGGACCTGTTCGTCCTGACATCGTCTGACCCGGCCTCGTGTCTGGCGGCGGGTGACAACGGAATCACCCTACCCAGTCTGCCGGCGGGACGTGATTACGTTGTCGTGGTGGACGGTTACGAGGGCAGCCATGGCCCGTATGCCCTGGCCATCGACTGCCCACTCGGACCACAGGCGACGGCCACCCCCACGGCAACACCGTCACCGCCGCCCCCACCGACGGCCACCGCAACGCCGACCCCGACGGGGACACCGATCCCGGGACCGTGGTACCTGCCGGTGATGATGTGGCAGGCCGTAGCCACACCCACGCCGCCGGTGCAGACCCTGGTGTTGCAGCAAGGTCGTGCCGGATACGCCGGCACCCTGGACACGACGCTCGACAGCTGGTATCCGCGGGTCAACTTTGGTGAAGACGACCTGCTGCTGGCTCGCTGGAATCGTGACGCAAGCAGCGAAGAGAAGTCACCCGTGCTGCGCTTTTCCCTGGATTCACTGCCAGCGGGGGCGCAGATCGTCAGTGCGCAGTTGGAGGTGTATGCCGTCGAACGTTCGGTGGCGGCAGACCTGGCCATAGCCGCCTTTGGCCTTCAGCGCACCTGGTCCGTCACCGCAGCCACATGGGAGCGTGCCAGTGATGCCCAGCGCTGGACAGTACCAGGGGCCAACGGTGTCAGCAGTGATCGGGATGCCGGCCCGGCGACTATGGCTCGTCTGGATGCTCCGCAGCGCTGGTACGCCTTCGACGTCACACACCTGGTGCGTCGCTGGCAGGCGAACCCGCCTGCCAATGCCGGCCTGCTGCTCGAAGCAGCGGCCGGCACCATAAATGCTAACGTCGAGTACCGTTTTGCCAGTGCGCAGTTCCCCACGCCTGCGCAGCGGCCGCGATTGACCGTTCGTTATTGGGTACCACCGGCATGACAGGTGAGTTCCATGGTCTGACTGAACCCGTACCATTCAGCTTCGACCATGACCACCACTTCAGTTTGAATCTGGTACAGGAGGAGGGGCTTATGATCGAGGGAGGAATCCGTAGAAACAGCAGCCAAGACAGTGCCTGGTTTCGGCGGCAGGAGATCGTCGCAGAAGAGCACACCGCCCATCGTCGGTACGCGCACAGCCAACGGCGGTTCTACGAAATCGCCAAGCGGCTCTTCGACCTGGTGTGCGCGCTGATCCTGGTCGTTCTGCTGTCTCCCATTCTGTTGGCGCTTGCTATCGCCATCAAACTCGATTCCCCGGGTCCCGTGATCTTCGTCAGCCCGCGCGCAGGGCGCTACGGCAAACCCTTTTCGTTCTTCAAGTTCCGCTCGATGTACGCCGGCGTGGACCATCTGGCCGCCCACCGTGAGTTCGTCAAGGACTACCTGAATGGAAACGACCAGAACGGCGTACACGACGGCAACGGCAATCACATCTTCAAACCGACTGTGATTCGCCAGGGCGTTACCCCCGTCGGTCGCTGGCTGCGGCGTACCAGCCTGGATGAACTGCCGCAGCTGTTCAACA
This sequence comes from uncultured Anaerolineae bacterium, assembly GCA_964443225.1. GTDB lineage: Bacteria > Chloroflexota > Anaerolineae > SSC4 > Amarolineaceae > SSC4. Next base: position 26,185 of record CAYUCC010000005.1, on the reverse strand, counting down.
TCCTCAAAGGCGATATGTCCTTTGTGGGACCCCGTCCACCGATGCCGTATGAACTTGCCTACTACAAGGACTGGCACATGCGCCGTCTTGACGTGCCACCTGGGTTGACCAGCCTGGCGCAGATCAACGGACGCAGCAGCCTGCCTTTCGACAAAGGGGTGGCGTACGATATTGAGTACATCGAACAGCGATCGTTCTGGTTCGATCTGATCATCCTGTGGCAGACGATCCCGGTGGTATTGTTGATGCGGGATGCGGGATAGCGCGTCGTATGGGATTAGGGGGTGGGGATTAGGGGTTGGGGGTTGGGGTTGGGGTCGTGGGAGTGAGGACGTGAGGTGTGGGTGGTCAACGAGGGGTGTAGGCAGCGCGAGGCTGATACGCCCCTTTTTTTGTGACTCGCAGAGCCTGTAAGGGAATGACTTCGGAGGATGACTCTCTATTGGCCCTCCGCATCGTTGGTGTCGATCCAGACCATGTGCAGCGTCGGGCGCGGTTGGGGGCCCGTGTAGTCGATGCGCAGCACGCCGCCGGCGAGCACATTGGCCAGCCGCATGGTTTGTGTGGTTTCGTACCACGCCCAGCCACCAGCCGCTGTGCGGTCCACGGTCAGGGTCGTGCTGCCCGTCGCCGTCGGCACGGTCACGGTGAAGTCCGCTTCGTTATCATTGACGTAAGCGATGCGAATCGTCACATTGTCCATCGTGCGCCCGTAATAGCTGAGCGTATCACTGATTGCAAAAGTCAGCGTGGGTCCATCCATGCGGCCGGCAAAGCGTGAATAGATGTGGGTCTCAGCCGCTGGCAGTGGATTGGGGTCGTAACACGGCAGCTCGCTGTTGCCACAGCGTACGGTGTACTCGCCGTCGACGACCGCCAGGAAATGGTCGAAGTTGGCGTCGAAGCCTTCACAGTAGCCGCGGCAGTAGGTGCCGGTGTGAGGGAACTCGGTGCGGTGGAATGCGGTCCACAAATCGCGTGCATTGCTGGCATTGTTGCCCAGCTGCCGCTCGATCCAATCGGCGAAATCCCCCTGGTCCCCGCTGCGCGGCGTCTCGATGAACGGGAAACCGTATCCCGTGTTGAAGATGCGCAGCTCGCTGGACGGGGCGGTGGCGGGGGGTGTGGCGAGACAGGACCCTTCGGCCGCCGTTTCGACACAGAACCAGGAAGGTTGTGTGTCGATCAAATCGGGCCAGAAGGGGCCAATGCCCAGGAGCCAGCTCCAGTACTCGATTTGGTGACGCGCCACACCCCACCAGCTCTGCGACGGTTCGAGTTTGATCGGCAGGATACCGCGGTTGTCGAGCATGAGCTGGAATGCACCGCAGGCGGCGCGTGCGGGCGGCGGCTGCGGTGGTGGCAGCCGGATGAAGCTGGGCACGTCGTAGCGCATGCCGTTGTAGCCGAGGCCGATGTGTCGATTGCTGTACTGGCGGATGCCGGTGAACTGTCCCGGCACGCCGTACACCCAGTTGCAGCGCATCCAATCATCGGGTGCGGGCGCCATCAGCAGGTAGACCGGCTTACGAGGAAAGGCCTGGTGAAACGCGTCGATCGTGCTGCGCACGAATCGATCGTACTCACCACCGCTGTATGCGCTGATCAGGCAGGTCGGTGCGTTGGGATTGCTGCAGTTGCTGATGAGATCGAGCGATACGCCGCACCAGCGCGACGCCAGGTTGGTTTCGTTGTCGTAACCGCTCGCCATGAACAGGCCGGCCACGCGGGGATCGTTACCATACGCCTCCCCCAGCCGCTGGATCAGGGTGGCGTAGGCGTTTTGGAAGGCAGGGCTGTCGAGGCGCGGTACCGCTTCGGTGTGGGTGATTGCCTGGCCGTTGACCGTGCGCGTCACCAGGACCGAGTAGTTGGGGGCCACACCATCGGCACCACCCAGCCAGTTGGGCACGAAGTTGTGGCAGTAGCGCACGTTGTCCACTTCGGGACCCTGTGCCCAAAACATCGGCAGCGTCAACCAGACCGGACGTGGAGCAACCTGCCCCCCGTCCACCAGGGTCACCGCCTGCGTGCTCAGCTGGTTCAGGCGATCTTCGATCACGCTGAAGTCGGTGCAGCCCAGGGGATCGGACGTACAGTTTTGCGGGTTGATAGCCGCCCACGGAATGTCGAGGTGGCTCGCCAACTCCACACCGGGGATGCCACGGTCGGCGCCATTGAAGTTGTCGCGGTCGACCAACATCGTGCCACCGGGCGGCAGGACGATCCGCTGGGGTGCCGCGGGCGTGGTTTCGGGTGATCCGACGCCCGGCACGCCCAGGGCCGCGGCAAAAACCGCGAGCAGCAATCCGGCGGCCAGAACCGGAATCAGCCACAGCAAACGAAGGTTTTTCATGCGGTTCTTATACCACACATGGGGTCATCCCGCGGTGAAGTCGCTCTCATTTGCGGATAATTTCTGCACAACACGGAGAGTCTGCCTGTGAATCGTTCTGGTCGCCAACGCGCACGTACGAGCACCCTGTTGGCCGTGGGCATCATGGCACTCGGTCTGGTGCTGCCCGGCCATCTCATCACGCGCGCCGACGCGCCGGCACCCGCGGCCACGCCCACCCTCATCGGGCAGGCCGGCGGCAGCGGCAGCCCGGCCATCACCGTGATTGGCACCACGGCGTACGTGGGCATCGGCCCGCGCCTGGTGATCGTCGACGTCGGCAACGTCTACGCACCCCGTTGGTTAGGTCAGAGCCCGCTGCTGCCCTATGCCGTACAGGATGTCCACGTCAGCGACGGTCTGGCCTACGTGGTCACCGGCGCTGGTGGCCTGCAGATTCTCGACGTGGCCGACCCGCAGCGACCACACCTGCGCGCCAGCCTCGATACGTCCGGCTTTGCCAGGGGGGTGCGCGTGGCCAACGGACTCGCCGTGATCGCCGATTTTGGCGCTGGTCTGGTCCTGGTGGACGTGCGTAACCCTGATCTGCCAACGCAAGTGGGATACTACCCGACGCGTGGGGGCCCTCACGCGGTCGATGTCAGCGGCGGGCTCGTCTACGTGGCGGACGACAGCAGCGGGTTGCTCGTGGTCGATATCACTGACCCGGCCCATCCCGTGCTGCGCGGTTCGGTCAAAGCGGCGGGTGTGGCCGTCGATGTTCAGGTGGTTGGGACGACAGCCTACCTGGCTTATCACAGCCAGGGTTTGCGTACGTTCGACGTCAGCAACCCGGCCGCACCCCAGCGCCTGGGACACGTCGATACCCCGGGCCTGGCGCGCGCCGTCAGCGTATGGGGAACCACCGCCTACCTGGCCGATGGAGACCGCGTGCTGGCGGTGGACGTATCCACGCCCGCGTTTCCTGTCGTGGTGGCATCCTCGCGCACGGTAGCGGTCAACGTGGCGGCGGCGGCCAACCGGGTCTATGCCACGGACCGTCGCCAGCTGCACCTCTTCGAGAGTACCGAGCCGTCCGCACTTCTGTACCGCAGTGCCTACCCGTTTGCCGGGGCTGCACAAGCCATTGCGCTTGCGGATACGCTGGTTTATGTTGCCAGCCGCACCGATGGCCTTGGTGTTATGGACGTGGCCGATCTCACCAAGCCCCGTCGCCTGGCTACGCTGGCGTCTACCGGCCCGCTCCTGGACCTGGTGCACGATGCGGGCCGCGTGATCGCCGTGGGTCCCACGGGGCTGCACGTCGTTGACGTGAGCCAGGCCACAGCACCGGTGCTGCGCGGTTCGCTCGCACTGCCCGGCCTGGCGCGCCGCGTGGCGCTGACGGGTAACCTGGCGGTGGTGGCTGCACAGTGGGGAGGTATCCACTTCGTCGATGTCACCAACCCGCAGGCACCCATCCGCCGTGCCACCTATGCCAACGAGACCGCCGCCGGCATCGACGTCGCGGGCAGCCTGGCGTACGTGGCGGCGGGCAAAACGCTGCTGGTGCTGGACATCACCCATCCCGCTCTGCCAACCCTGCGCAGCACGACCCTCCTGCCGGGTTGGGGCGTGGACGTGGCGGTGCAGGGCCATATGGCCTATGTGGCCGATGCGGAGGACGGTCTGCTGGTCGTGGACGTGACGAACCCGGCCGCACCTGTGCTGCGGGGGACGCTGCCCACCGTCAACGCCGCCGCGCTCGCCGTCGATGGGCCGGCTGCCAGCATCGCCGATGGCTATGGCGGTGTGGTGATTGCCGATGTGTCCAACCCGGGTCAGCCGGTGCGCGCAGCGGCGTTCGACACACCGGGCCTGGTGCGTGGCCTGGCCAATCTGGGAGAGCAGGTGATCGTCGCCGACGATTTTGGCGGGCTGGCGGTGTGGAGCCTGACATCGGATCCACCGCCCACGCCGACGGCGACGCCGACGCCCACATCCACACCGACGCCCACGGCCACCGCCACACTCACATCCACACCAACCGCCACACTCACATCCACACCAACCGCCACACTCACATCCACACCGACGGCAACACCCACACCCACGCCGACCCCAACGCCGGCACCGGTGCGCCGGTATTTTCCGATGCTGTTGCGTTAGGGGGGAGGGAGTACGGAGTAGGGAGTACGGAGTAGGGGGGGGAACGGATTACTGTCAACGCGGGTGGGACACGGTCCCATCCCCGGGGAACGGATTGAACGGATTGGGAACGGATTGGGAGCGGATTACTGTCAACGGATTCGGAGAGCGGATTGAACGGATTGGGAACGGATTGAACGGATTGGGAGCGGATTGGAACGGATTGGGAGCTGCCGAGGGTGGCGGGAGTCAGTAGGAGCCTATCCGAATAACCTGATACCCGCCTCGATAGGCGCCTGAGGGCAATTAAGTGGAATAGGTTGCAGGTCGCAGTTCCAACTGCGACCTGCAAGACAACAGGGTGAGCTTGCCGCGGGTCCCAGTCGGGCTGACAGGGCAGGGCCGCGAAAGTCGGAGGTCGTCCTGAATTCCGCGTGTCACCGGCGGTGGACGTGTGTCACTGTGGCCTGGTCCGTGGGCATGATGATGACTTCATTGATGTTCACGTGCGCTGGTCGCGTGGCACAAAAGATGACCGCTTCGGCGACATCGGCCCCGGTGAGCGGCGTGACGCCGGTGTAGGTTTTGGCGGCGCGTGTTTCGTCGCCGTGGTAGCGCACTACGCTGAACTCGGTTTCGACCATGCCAGGATCGACGGTGCTCACGCGGACACCGGTGCCCAGGGTGTCGATGCGCAGGCCTTGGGTGAGACCATTGACGGCAAACTTGGTTGCGCAGTAGACGTTGCCGCCTGGGTAGGCCTGGTGGCCAGCGATCGATCCAATGTTGATGACGTGGCCGCGGCGACGCTGCACCATCCCCGGCAGCACGGCCCGGGTCACGTACAACAGACCCTTCAGATTGGTATCGATCATCTCTTCCCAATCGGCCAACGATCCTTCGTGCAGCTTATCGAGCCCGCGACTCAAACCGGCATTGTTGACCAGCACTTCGATCGCGCCCCACTCAGCGGGCAGCCCGCTAATCGCCTCAGCAACCGCCGCCTGGTCACGGACATCCAGCGTAAGCGTGTGCACCATGGCACCATACCGCATGAACAACACAGACCGCAGCTTCTCCAGCCGCTCCACCCGCCGTGCCGCCAGAATCAGCCGAGCCTCCTGTGCCGCAAACGCCCGCGCACAAGCTTCCCCAATCCCACTGCTGGCACCAGTGATCAAAACAATCTTACCATTGAGTGAATACATTGTCCCTCTGCTCCACATGTCAGAATAGCTCCATTATATCCCACAGATATCCCATCTGACCAACCGCCAAGCCCTCCACCTTGACTCACCCCTCCACCCAAATCCGCTCCCCGCGGGTGGGACCGTGTCCCACCCGCGTTGACAGCAATCCGCTCCAATCCGCTCCAATCCATTCCCCATCCGTTCAATCCGTTCCCCGCGGGTGGGACACGGTCCCACCCGCGTTGACAGCCATCCGTTCAATCCGCTCCCCGGGGAGGGGACCGTGTCTCACCCGCGTTGACAGTAATCCGTTCCAATCCGCTCCAATCCGTTCCAATCCGTTCAATCCGTTCCCCGAATCCGTTGACAGTAATCCCCACTCCCTACTCCCCCACTTTGCCACATCCAAACCTGATGGTACAATACGCGTCCAGCATACCAAAGGAGTTTCAACATGACCCTTGCCCAGACAAAATCCAACGTCACTGCCCGCATCTGGCAGTCGATCGCCCAGAGCGGCGTCTCGTTATCCAGCATCCCCCAGGACCAGCTCAACACCCTGGTCGATTCCATCGCCGATGGCGTGCTCGTGGCAGTCAACGAATTCATGGACGAAGCCGGCATGCCCCTGCGTACCGAACTCATCGCGGCAACCGCGCCTCCCGAAGAGCAAATCCTCTGGGAGGGCCGCCCATTCCTGTCGTTCGTCACCTGGTACCAGATCACCACTGAACGTGTGCGCATCATCCGCGGCCTGTTGAGTAAAGACCGCGACGACATCGAGTTGGTGCGTATCCAGGATCTTGACCTGGAGCAGGGCGTCACCGAACGGATTTCCGGCGTGGGTGACATCGTCATTCACAGCTCCGACCCATCGACGCCGGCGGCCGTACTCAACAATGTTTTCGAGCCCCAGCAGGTGCATGAAATCCTGCGCCGCGCCATGCTGGAGGCGCGCAAACGGTTCCGTTACAGCGTCCAGGAAGAGATGTGAAGCAACCGCCAACGCATATGCCCCTGGCGGCGGTGCTCTTCGATCTCGATGGGTTGATGATCGATTCCGAGCCGCTGTCGCGCGAGGCCTGGCATCTGCTCCTGGCTGCGTACGGTGTTACGTTCGACGAGACCCTGCTGCCGGACATGATTGGACGGCGTGTGCAGGAAGTGGCGGTGCTGGTCGTACGCCATCACAGCCTGGACGTCGAGATGAACGAGTTCCTGCGGCAGCGCGAGGAGACGCTGATTTCTCACGCCCGCACCCGCGTGCAGCCAATGCCGGGGCTCCTGTCGCTGCTGGATTGGTTGGATACCGTGGGTGTTGCACGCGCTGTGGCCACGTCCAGCAGCCGTGATTACGCGGCGTCGATGCTGCAGGCCATCGGCGTCAGTGACCGCGTCGATCATTTGGTGACCGCAGAAGACGTTGCGCGCGGCAAGCCGGCCCCCGACATCTACGTGTTGGCCGCCGCACGCCTGGGTGTCGCGACCGACACCTGTGTCGTTCTGGAAGACTCGCTGCCCGGTGTTCAGGCCGGACGGGCGGCGGGCATGGTGACGATTGCCATCCCCAACGACGCCGTACACCGTTTCGATGTCAGTGTCGCCACGGCAGTTGTGCCCGACCTGGTCGCGGCGCGCGATTGGCTCGTGCACCATACGCTGCCAATCGAACGGGAGATAGATCGTGGATAAACGACAGCTGCGCCAGTTGGGCGTATTTGCTTTTTTGACCCTCGCCCTGGTCGTGTTGGACCAGCTGAGCAAACTGTGGGCGATGCAAAGCCTGAAGGGACAACCGGCGATCGTCGTGATTCCCAACTTCTGGGATTTCATCTACGTCGAAAACCCCTACACCGCCTTTGGGTTGACTCGCTTCATCCCAGAACCGATCCGTATCCCCTTCGTTGTGACGGTCGCGCTGGTGACGTTGGTCGTATTGACGTGGTACGTCGCCAAAGCCCCGCGCCGGCCTTTGACCCTGCTTGCCGTCTCGTTCATTGCGACGGGTGCTATGGGCAACCTCATCGACCGCTTCACGCGCGGGTTCGTCGTCGATTTTGTCTACTGGCATGCCGGCACCAGCTTTAGCTGGCCCGTGTTCAACGTGGCGGACAGCGCCATCACAGTGGGTGTGGTGCTGCTGCTGCTCGACGCCTGGCTCGACCGTGACGAGGTACCGGTAGAATCTCCCAACTCGGCGTAGGTGATCATGAGACTCTCCGACCGTTTCTTGTGGCTGCTCGTGTCGATCGCGTTGTTGGGTGTGATCGCTTTTACCGTGGTGTTCCAGAGCATGGAGACTCAGCTGCGTGCGGCCGGTGGCACGGCGGGGGTTGTTGCCCTGGAGTTAGCGTTCACACCCGCGCGTGCCCTGGACATCATTGGCGCGTGGCCGGCGGATGGTATTGCCGTGGCCCAGCGCGCGCTCTGGCTCGATTTTGCCTACATCGTTTTGTACGCAAGCGGATTGGCGGCCGCCTGCACGCTCATCGCCCGCCACGGCCAGGGGAGTTGGGCGCGCTGGGGCCGTCGTTTGATCCTCTTTCCCGTGCTGGCGGGCATCCTCGACGTCATCGAGAACGTCAACCTGCTCGTCGTGTTATACCGCGTGGCAAGCGCCGGTACGGCGGCAACCCTGACCCCCTTCACCACCCTTGCGGCAATCTGCGCCGCTCTGAAGTTTGCCCTCATTGCGGTCACCCTGCTCTTCGTCATGGCCTACGGCATCCGGTGGCTCTGGATGCGCCTGCGTCGAACCGCCTGATGGTCATCGCCCGTCGCGAGCGCGGGTGGGTGTTGGTGGCGATGGCCGCGTTCGTCCTGCTGGCTGTTTTGACCTACCTGGAGTCCGAAGAGGACGCGTTCATTTACTACCGCTACGCCTGGCATTGGGTGCACGGCCAGGGGTTGGTGTTCAACCCCGGCGAGCCGGTCGAGGGCTTTTCCAGCCCGCTGTGGATGCTGTTCGTGGGTCTCCTGGCGCGCGCCGGCTTCTACCTGCCGGCCGCGGTGCCCGTCCTGGGCATCGCGTGTGGTGCGCTGATTGTGGCTGCGACGCACGGCCTGGGCCGGTCGGCGGGGTTGGACCGTTGGGGGCGTCTGGCCAGCGTTTGGGGGGTGGCATTGGCCTATCCCCTGATGGTTTGGGCCCGCAGCGGGTTGGATACGCCGTGGTACACCCTCGTGTTGGTGCTGTTCGTGGCGTTCTACCTGGCCGCCGAGCATCCCCTCGTCCCGCGTGCTGCCCCATGGACGCGCCCGCTGGCCATGCTGCTGCTGCCCGTGGCCGCCCTCTCGCGTCCCGAGGGGGTGCTGCTGGTGCTGCCGGTGCTGATCGACCGCTGGCGTTCCGGCCGTGACGGACGCGGTACTGTGCGCTACCTGGCGGCCCTGGGCGTTGGTGTTGGTCTTCTGCTGCTCTGGCGTTACCTCACCTTTGGAACACTGCTGCCCAATACGGGCGTCAAAATCCACCCCGAATACATCGTTCGTTCCGGTTATCAGCTGGCCTCGTGGGCCTGGTATTTTGGTGGTTTGCTCTTTCTGGTGCCGTTGTTCGCCTGGCTGCGCCGGCGTTTGGATCGACGCCTGTCGTTCATCCTGCTCGTGGTGGTTTTTGTGACGCTCGTCTATCAGATTTTAGTCGGTGGCGACCAGAAGTGGTATTTTCGCTTCTGCGTACCGGCCGTGCCGCTTTTGATGGTGGCGTTCTGGGGATCGTACGCTGCGCTTGTGGGGGAGCGGGCGGGGCATGGGTCAGTTGGGATGCACCGCGTGCTGCGATGGGGGCTGTTTGGGCTGCTCGTGATCGCCTCGTTGATCGACGTTGGGCGTGTGTTTCAGGTACCCCACGTGCTGGCGCGTGTGGCGCAGGAGTGGCGCGACCCGTACGCCAGCGTCGAGCATCTGCCATTTTCCGATCGCGCCCACGTCGTCATGGCGCGTTGGATAACCGAGAATGTACCCGATGGCAGTGTCGTGGCCTATGGCCAGATGGGCAAGGCCCCGTATTATGCCCTGCAGTCTGGACGGGATATTCGTTTCATCGATACGTTGGGATTGACCGACCGCGAGATTGGGCAGATATACGGCTTGCCCAGCCGGGTCGGGGGCGTCGTGCGCACGCTGCGGGCTGGCGGCTCCGTATCCACTGCGGTGACCGCCACCCGTCACGAGCTGGCAGCCCGACTGCAAAACTACCTGCTTCACATGCGCCAGCCCGACGTGCTCATTGTCGAGACTCGTTTTGCCGACGATTTATTCATGGCCGCACTGCTGTCGAGTGAGCCGTTTCGCCGCGACTACCGGCCCGTCGCAGCCATCCCCCCCGGCCCGAACCCCTACGCACTGGTATTTGCGCGGCGCGGAGTGGGGATAGGGGATGGGGATTAGGGGCCAGGGGATGGGGATCAGGGGTTAGGACACATCATGCAGCAAGTCCCCAACCCCTGGCCCCCAACCCCCAACCCCCAACCCCTGACCCCCATCCCCCATCCCCCTACGACCAGATGGCGCCGCCGAACCACCAGGCCAGCATGGCGACTACGCCCACCAGAATCATCGGTTCCTGGAAGGGGCTGGTCACGTGTTTGGCGTCTTTGATCGACATTTCGCGCACCTGACGGAAGATGACCACTGGGGTGACGACCAGGGCCAGCAGCAGGATCCGTTCCGGCACGATGCCCAGCCACACACACAGGGCCAGCACGACCAGGGCCGCACCCAGGATGGCAAACAACGACCACTGCGTCACCCGTTTGCCGGCCAGGGCGGCTGTGTTCGTATAACCCGCCAGGCGATCCCCTTCGAAATCGCGCAGCTGGTTGAAGAGCTGACCGTAGGTCGAAATGAGCACGACGAACAAACAGGGCAGCACCCACGTCCAGCCGCCTGATTGAAAGGCGAAGTAGGCGCAGAGGAACTGCAAGGCCGCCAGCAGCAGCACGTGCGACACCACGTCTGCACCCGGGATCGCCTTCAGGCGAACGACCCGCCAGGAGTAGAGCAGACCCAGCAGCAGGCAGAGCACACCGAGCACGAAGGGGCGCCAGCCCGCAAAAGCGTACGCGGCAGCCGCCAGCCCGGCTACGGCAAATGACGCAATGTAGGCGGTGCGTGCGGACACGTCACCGGCCGACACGGGGTTGCGGTTGACCTTGGCCAGGTCTTGGGCATCGTCTGGCGCATCTTCGACGTCGTTGATCATGAACGCAAAGGCAACCGCCAAAAGGTTGCCCAAAATCACCGCGACCAGGGGCAGGCTCACGGTGAAGGCACCAGCCACGTTGAAGCCAAAAAACGTCGTGACGATGACAAATGCGAGGTATTCGTCGACACGCGTGAGGCGGATGACCATACTGGCGTGACGGGTCAGGGTTTGCATGATTGAGCAGCTCCTTTCACTCCTAAAAAAATGATAACAAACCGGCGGGGGTCATCAAGGCACGCCGAAACGCGTCGTTACCAGCACGACATCGATGACGTCGATGTCACCGTCACCCGCGCCCGCCGAGTCCACGTCGAGGTTGCTGTCGTACACACCCTGCTGGACGTAGTCATTCCAGGCCTCGGCCACGCGCGTCACGTCGAGCACGTCGGTGCCGCCGTCGCAGTTGGTGTCGGACCACTGATCCGTGAATGCGTCCAGCGCCTCGGTCAAGAGTATGCGGCAGACAGGACAGAACGTCCCACTGGCCGGTTCCGTACGAATGCGCAGCATCAAACAGTCGTCGGTGGGGCGAAACCATTCATCGAAGGTGCAGCCTGGGATACAGCTCGTCCCTGGCTGTCCGTACCAACGCGGGCAAGCCGGATTGTCATCGCAGTTGGCGCGCGGCGGTCCCGAGCCGTTGTACGGTCCGAAGCTGTACTCGTCCCCCAGCAGCGCAAAGCTGTGGGCAAACTCGTGAATCATCACCTGCGGGCCGTACTGTGGTGCACGGTGGTAGGCGGTGGCGTAGTTGACACTGCCCGAACCACCGTACGTTTCGTTGTTGATGAGCACGACGACTTTGTCGTGGGGCACCTGACTGGCCAGGATCGAAATCAGGGTCGAATTGCAGCAGATCAGCCGCGGGTTGCCAAAGCAGCCGTAGTTGCACTGCAGGTCCTGGGTGCTTGGCAAAGCCCGCAGATTGACCAGGTTGGGGCGGCTGCTGAACGGTGCTACCTGGCGAAAATAACTCGCCATGAACGCGACGTCGGATCGGAAGGTGTCCAGGCTGGCCTGCGTCGTATAATCATCGCCCAGCAACAGGATATCGAGGCAGCTGTCACCACAACACGGTGTCGAGATATCCTCCCCAGCCGCCGGGATCGTGGGCTTCGTTGGGCGATCGATACGCGCGGGTAGATCGTCGACGCGCAACTTCAACGTTCCGTTCAGATCATAGATTTCGAGCGCCGTGGCCGCCTCCAGGTCGGGCACAATGACCGCCGGCTCCAGCACCTCTGGCATCACCGCACCCTCCTCGTGCCCCTCGAACTCACCCAGGATTGGTGCATCCCAGATCACTTTGCCCACGGCGAACTGCTGCGTGGCCAGGGCGCGACCCTCCGCATCCAGCAGCAGCAGCGTGTACAGGTCCTGGGGGTCGACCGGGCTGCCGGTGCCGGTGGTGTAGCCCGTTTGGGCCTGGATCTGTAACAGGCTGAACTCATCGTTGGTATAACGCAGGCTGACGATGAGGATCGGCGCGGGCGGCTGCGGGCCTGCCGCCAGCGAAGACACCGCGCTGGCGTTCACAGGAAAGGATGCCGTCCATAGGATGGCAAACAGGATGGTCATCACAACGGTGTGGATAGGCCGCCAGGGCGTTGCAGACGTGCAGGCTCGACCATCGCAGGCGTGCATGTTGATGTCTCCCAGGCGTTACGGCAGCTGGACGTGTTTGGCGTGCATTATATCAAAGACGGCGAAGCATCAGCAAATCCACAGCCTCCCGCTTGATTTCCTCGTCGTGCCACAGCATGCGCCATCCCTGGCCTTCCATCCACAGCGGCACCTGGTCGCGATAATGAGGGCTGGCCAGGTGGCCCGATTGCCCGGGCGGCAGCACGGCCAGCGAGTTCGTAAAGTTACCCAGGTCGACGACCTGCCGGTAAGAAGCCGAGAACCCGTCGTTTTGGTAGGTGCCCGGCAGGGACGCCGCCTGCCAGACGGTGTCGGTGTCACCGCCGGTGGGAAACGATCCCAGGTTGAAAATATGGTCGAGCGGCTTGCGTACCCCCAGGGTATGGTGAAATGTGGTTCGATGCAGCCGTCCCCACTGCCAATCCGCCGGATCGGCGCCGAGGTGACGACGCAGCCACTGCACGGCTTCGGCCAAGGCGCGTTCCAATACCGCTTCCCTACCCCCCGCAGCCTGAACCCACCTCGCTAGCGGATCGTCCAGCCAGGCCAGCAGCCGGTCCGTGGCATGGCCATAGAACTCGGTGACCGGCACCAGGAGCTCGTGGTAGCCGGCACCGAGGTAGGCCACTGTCAGTTCCTTCCCCAACGTGGGCAGCAGTACCCCCGCCAGCAGGCGGCTGCGCAGCACCTGGAAGACGGCCCCGCCGACGCTGTCGACACCCAACCAACCATCCCAGTGGCGCAGGAGATTCAGACCCAACTGTGCGTCCGCATCGGCGGGGGCCAGGTCACGCAAACGTGCCACCAGCGCCACGCCAGGCAGGGAGAATTGATCGATCTGCAAACGCCGGCAGTCATCGGGTGAGATCACGGGCAGCGGGTCCAATATCTCCCGAACGCGCTGGGCGCGATAGCCGTTCATCCAGCTCGAACCGAGGTAGTAGGGGTAGTCATCGCCGACAATGCGATGGTTGCAGGTGACGATCAGGCCTTCGGGGGGATTGTAAGCGTGGGGCATGGCAGCAAAAGGCACGCTGCCGATCCAATCGTATTCGCCCGTCCAGCCCGGTGCCGGGATCAAGCCCTGGCCGCGACCGCGCACGGGAATCGTTCCCGTGAGCCAGTAGCCGATGTTGCCCGCACGATCGGCGTACAGCACATTCAGCTGCGGTGCCTCGATCAGGCGCATGGCGGCCACAAAATCGTCCCACGCGGCGGCTTCGTTGACCTGCATGAATCCCGCCGTGGTCTGCATCGGCTGCAGGGCCATCGAGCACAGGGCCAGTGCGTAACGCCGGGCACGCCGGTGATGGGCCGGGTCGGGATCGGCGGGTGCGGCCATCGTCTCGGCGGCGCGGGCCGCGGGAGTCGTCAGGTGTGACAGCACGGGGCCGAGCACCGGCCCATGACAGGTGCGGCGAACCTCCTCGATGTGCGGTGCGGCACGACCGCGCACGTGGATTTCTTCGCGCACGACCTCCATCTCCACCCATCGATCGCGGTACCAGTAACGATGCGGGTGTGCCGGATCGACCTGTTCGACATAGAGGTCTTCACAGTCGGTGAACGCCAGGGTAATGCCCCAGGCGATAGCGGCGTTGTGTCCCACCATGACACCCGGCGCGCCGGGCAGCGAGACCCCTGCCACGTGCAGGCCGTCCTGGCTGTGCAGGTGGTTGTAGATCCACAGCGACGGCGCATTGAGCGGCAGGTGCATGTCGTTACACAACAGCGGGTGGCCGGTCGTCGAGCGAGCGCCGCTCACCACCCAGCCGTTGCTGCCGATACCGCCGCCCTCCAAGGCGCGTCCCAGGAATGGCCCCTGCAAGGCAGCAACCTTGGGATCGAGCACGAGCTCAGCGAAGTCGATACCGGGTGGCAGGGTGATGGGGTGCCGCTCTGGATATTGGATTTCCAGGTCGGCCAGTTTGTCGGGGCCGAGGGCCTGCAGCAGGCGCGCCCGTGTCAGCTCGCCGCTCCAGCCATGGGACAGGACCCAAATCATGACCCGCGCATATGCCAGGGTGTCGAGCGGTGTCCACACCTCGGGCGTGTGGCGCAGCAGCACGAACTCGAGCGGGCGCTGGCCGATGTTGAGCCATACGTTGACCCCGGCCGCGTAGGCGGTGATCACATCGCGCACGGCCGGTGACGCCTGCTGCCAGTCGATCTGCGCCAGCCGGGGAAACCCCACGGCACGTACCAGGCGATCGGTATCCAGCGCAACAGCGCCAAACAACTCGGCCAGGCGCCCCTGACCCAGCCGGCGGTTGACTTCCATCTGCCACAAACGCTCTTGGGCATGTACGAAGCCCTGGGCGTAGAACAGATCATGGCGATCATTGGCTTCGATGTGTGGGATGCCCCAGCGGTCGCGGCGAATCGTCACCTGTTTGTGCAGCCCGGGCAGGATCAGTTCTCCTGTCGTCAGCGGCAGGCGACGTCGAGAAAGGACAAACGCCGCACGGCGCAGGGAGGCATCGCGCGCAGCGACCGCCTGGGCTGCGCGGCCCCCGTCTCGCAGCAACCGATTGCCTGGCGGACTGTCCGCCAGAACAGGTTCAGAACGTAACATAACTCCTCCGTTGGAGAACGCTTGGTGGGCTGTGGGGCCATTTCCATTGTACTCCGCAGCCGGATGGGCGTCAATCGGTTTGGGTACCAGTTTACAGACCTTGGACAACAAACCCGTAATACTTAAACCAGCCTCCCCGCACAAGGCGACCCGACCTGCAGCTTAACCGAGGCTGCTGGTATCGTGATTGATCCTGGTGCTCTGTCAGGTTGGATTTTGGCACCATTCTGCGCTTGTACAGCGGCAGGATCGGTACACATTCTAACCTGACAAAGCACTGGGGTCGATCGATTTGACCGTCGCCAGTTTACGATCCATTTTCCGAGCGATAGGGCATGAAGATCAAACAACAGCCGAGCGGTCTGGTCGTCTTCCGAGCGACGCTCTTCATCAAGTCGATTGCTATCCTGGCAATGCTGCTGGTGGCGCTCCTGCTCCAGGATCGGCGTGGCGAGGCGGCCATGGTGTGGCCGGTGGTCGTCGTGCTGCTCATGCTGGTGTTTTTTGGCACGAGCTGGTTTGAATCTCGCCTTGGCGCACGCTTTTTCCCTCTCGCCCTGGCGGCGGCCATCGTCTTTCAATCCATCGAGCTGGGTCTTTACCATCCCGGCGCGTCCCTGTCTAGCCAGCCGAACAATGCCCTGACCAACTTCCAGCCCGTCGAACCATTTCTCTTTTTGTTGGTTCCACTGGCCCTGGCGGCCTGGTGCTACGGTGTCCGCGGCGCCCTCGTGGCTGCGGGTGGCGCCGCGCTGTTGGTCGTGGGCATCACCCTGCTGACTGGTCACCTTGCACAGGTCGGCCTGATTTCGCTGGTGATGCAGCTGCTGCTTTTGGGGATCGTCGCGGGCGTCACGGCCCTGGCATCAGCGCAGGTGCATCGATTGGACCCGGCTGCCGGAACCGCCGCTGTTGAGTCCTCACCCGACATGGCGTTGGGGCACACGACGGTTGACAACCTGTTGGCTCTGCTCGCGGACCTGGATGCGCGCCTGGACGCTCTGTACGATCAGTTCGACGATGTCCCCGACGACCTGCGTGATGAGCTGGCGCAGCTGAAGCTTACCACGACCGACGCCCTGGCTTTGATCACGACTCCACGCCGCAGCATGCCGCTGTGCAGCCGCAGCCTGACCGAGGCGCTGCACGAGTACGTCGACGGGTTTCGCCAGCGGACCGGGGTGACGGTGGCGCTCCAGCTCAAGCTGGAACCCGACAGCCTGCAGCCCGATCAGGCCGTCACGGCATTTCAGATTGTGGAAGAGGCGCTGGACGACGTGGCCAGCCATGCCTGTGCCCAGGCCAGTGTCTCGCTGCTGTCGAGCGACAGCCACATTGCGCTGAGTGTGCACGGCGCCAGTCCCAGCGCACTGGTCAGCGATGGCACCGCGTTGGCCAGCGAGGCCAGGTTGTTGTCACTGCACCGCCGCGCCGAGTCGGTGGGCGGCATCCTGTGCGTCACCCAGCAGCCACAGCACGGCACCACCGTGGCCTGTGTTTTCCCACGCACCACGCACCATGCCTGACACCTCTGCGGTCAGACGCTGGCGCACCGCCGGCCTGATGCTTGTTCTGATCGCACTTGCAGCCCTTACGATTCGTTACGGACCCGACTTCGTGGCATTGGTGAGCGATCGCGCCCGCGTCCAGGCGTGGTTGGCTGGCCTGGGGCCGTTGGGTCCCCTGGTCTTCATCCTGATGAACGCGTCCCAGGTCGTCGTAGCGCCAATTCCCGGTTACGTCGTACAAGGCGTTGCCGGCTATCTGTTTGGCGTATGGTGGGGCAGCATTTTTGGTATCATCGGCATGCTCCTGGGCGGGTGGATCGCCATGATGCTGGCCCGCCTGTACGGCCGGCCCCTCGTACAGCGCATCGCCGGCGCCGAACGGCTGCAGCGCTGGGAAGGTGTGATCCACAGCGATTCGATCTGGCCCTGGTTTTTGCTCCTGCTTGGTCCCGTAGGGGACATACCCTATTTCCTGGCCGGACTGACACGGGTGGCGGCCTGGAAGATCCTCCTGATCGCCCTGGTGCTGCGTGCGCCCTCGGTGCTGGTGGCCGCCGCGGTCGGTGCCGGTCTGATTACGATTCCGCTGCCGTCCCTGGTTGCGCTGGGTATCGTGTTCGTTCTGCTCGCCGCACTCCTCCATCGACGCCGCGAATCGCTGCAGCGGTGGTTCGACGCCGTGATTCTGCGACGCCTTGGCAACCCCGAAATCTAAAATCACCGCCCGAATGTGATATAAATCAGTCTCGAAACGCCCTGTTCTATGTTAGAATAGGGCGACCCTGCGCGTCCGGCAGGTCAAGCCTGGTTCCGCCTCCCACAGGCCCATCCCGTTCCATCGTGGTGGAAAGGATTCGTTATGCTGACGACTGTCGAAAAAATACTCTTCCCCGTGGCCGTGATTGCCTCGCTCTATTTTGGTTTCATTGGATTCCGCAAGGTCTACCGTGTCATCCGGCGCGGTCAGGGCGACTATGATGACGAGCATCTCGTATCGCGCGCCTGGAAAGCCCTGGTCGACTGGGTGGCCCTGCTGCCAACGTGGCGCGTGCGCAGGACGTCCAGCCTCTTCCACGCCTTCGTGGCGTGGTGTTTCATGTTCTTTTTCCTGGTCAACGCGGGCGATGTGCTCGAGGGTTATTTCCCGATCGAATTCCTCGGTGATGGCTTCATCGGCGACGTCTATCGCCTTCTGGCCGACGTCCTGGCAGTGGCTGCACTCGTGGGCATGGTCTATTTCCTGCTGCGGCGCTTTGTCTTCAACGCACCGGCGCTGCAGTACCGCGAGAACGTTAAGCTCATGCCGTCCGTCACAGCAGGACGCATTCGACGCGACTCTTTGATCGTCGGCTTCTTCATCCTGGCGCACGTCGGTTTCCGATTCCTGGGTGAGTCATTCATGATCGCGGGGGAGGGTGCAGCCGACCGGTGGCAGCCCTTTGCCAGCCTGGTGAGCGGACTCTGGGCCGGGATGAGCGAAAATGCCCTGCTGGTCGCCGAGCACCTCTCGTGGTGGCTGGCCCTGGGCCTGATCCTGGCTTTCATTCCGTATTTCCCCTACACCAAACACATCCACCTGATCATGTCGGGCGTCAACTTCCTGACGAAACCCAAACGAACCTCGATGGGCACGATCGAGCCGATCAACTTCGAGGATGAGTCGATCGAGCAGTTTGGGGCGGCCAAATTGGAGCAGCTGCCCTGGACCAACGTGCTCGATTCGTACGCCTGCATCATGTGCAACCGCTGCCAGGACCAATGCCCGGCCTACACCACCGGCAAAGAACTCTCACCCTCCGCGCTGGAAGTCAACAAACGTATATTCATCAACGAAAACCTGAACAAACTGGCCAGCGGCGAAGATTCGGGCGCGAACCTGATGAGTTACGCGATCAGCGAATCGGCTGTCTGGGCCTGCACGGCGTGTGGGGCCTGTGTCCAGGTCTGCCCGGTGGGTAACGAGCCGATGTTCGACATCCTCTACATACGGCGTAACCAGGTCTTGATGGAAAGCGAATTTCCCGAACAGCTGCAGTCGGCGTACAAAGGCATGGAGCGCTCCGGCAACCCCTGGAACATCAGTGCGCGTGACCGCATGCGTTGGGCCGAGGGCCTCGACGTGCCCACGATCGACGATAACCCCGCACCGGAAATTCTCTGGTGGGTGGGCTGTGCACCGGCCTACGACCCGCGCGCCCAGGACACGGCAAAGGCCTTTGCCCGCATCCTCAACGCCGCCGGCGTCAATTATGCCGTGCTTGGTGAAGCCGAAAGCTGCACCGGCGACTCGGCACGGCGCAGTGGCAACGAGTACCTCTTCTTCGAAATGGCCAAAGCCAACATCGAAACCCTGAACGAGGTCAACCCGCCGCGTATCGTCACCACCTGCCCGCACTGTCTGCAGGCCCTGGCCCGCGACTATCGCCAGTACGGCGGCAACTACAACGTCATCCACCATACCCAGCTGATCAACGAGCTGGTGGCCGCCGGCAAGCTCAAACTGGCCGGCGCGACCGACGGTGCCTACACGTTCCACGACCCATGTTACCTGGGTCGCCAGAACGGCATCTTCGACGCCCCGCGTGACGCCATGCAGAAGGTGGGCATCAACCTGATCGAGATGCCGCGCCACCATGCGCAGTCCTTCTGCTGCGGTGCCGGCGGCGGGCAGATGTGGAAGGAAGAGGAACACGGCAGCGAGGCGGTCAACATGAACCGCTACAAAGAAGCCGCCGCGACCGGCGCGCAGACGATTGCCGTTGGCTGTCCCTTCTGCCTGACGATGCTCACCGACGCATCGAAACAGGCCGACCAGGGCGTCAAAGTGCGCGACATCAGCGAAATCGTGGCCAGCCAGCTGGTGGGCAACGGCCACAATGGAACCGGCAGTCCGGCCGCCTGATCGAGAGAACGACACCTGTTTCTGCACGTGGGAGGACCGTGATCACACGATCACGGTCCTCTTTTTGTTTTCCCCATTTGGCCACAGACCAGATTCCTACTATAATCGTCCGTGATCCACCCCCTCTCAACGGTTATCACCGAGGAAGGCTGTCCGTGACTGCTCAGGATGTGGTGGACCTGCTGCTCGAACACGACGGCGGTCCCGATTTCGAGGCATGTTTGGACCGCTGTCGTCCCCACTTCACCATCGACGTCATCATTGCCCTCAAGCAGCGTGTCGACAGCGAAAAACTGCGTCACGCCAACCGCGCGCTGCAAATTGCCGGCGTTGCCGTGCGCGTGGCCGGGCTGATGGACTCGCCAGAAGCTGCGGCGCGCGCGGCGTGGGCGCGTGGTAACGCACTGCACTACCTGCGGCAAGGGCAGGAGGCCCTGGCCTGTTATCGCTCTGCCGAAGCGTTTTTTGCTGCGCACGCCTTTCCCCTGGAAATGACCATCCTGCAGGTCAACCAGGTTGGCACTCTCCTGGAAATGGGCCACCTGCACGAGGCCATCGCGCTGGCCGATCGGGCGCGCGCGGCTTGTGTTGAACTGGGTGCCGCGGCGCGGCCTTTCCTGGCCCTCCTGGAGATGAACGCCGGGGTTGCCTTTCGCCAGCTCGGTGACCTGGATGCCACGCTGGCCGCCTATGCCCGCGGGCGTACGCTCTTTGCCGCCCTGGGCGACGTCGTGCAAACGGCGCGCATCGACATCAACCGCGCCCACGCCCTGCAGGAGATGGATCGTTTTGCCGACGCCGAGACCCTGCTGCATCTGGCCCGTGCTGCGCTGGCGCAGACGGGACATACCCAGGAAGTGGCGCGCGCCGATCTGAACCTGGGCTTATTGGCCTATCGCCAGGGACACTACCAGGCCGCCCTACACCAGCTGGAAACCGCCCATCAAGGCTTCGAGGCCATCGGCAACCAGGCCGACGTCGCCTTTGCGGACCTGACCCGATCTTCGATCTATCGGCGCCTCAACCTGGTGCAGGAGACGATCACCCTGGCCACCAGTGCCGAACGGACCTTCCACCGCCATTCGATGCCTGCCTACGAAGTCCTGGCGCTCATGAATCAGGCCGCTGGCCACCGGCAGCTGAACGAGTGGACCCAGGCTGACCGTCTTCTGACCCGTGCCCGCCGCATCGCCCGCCGTCAGGGGGCCGGACGGCGCGTGATCGAGCTCGATCTCGAACGTGCCGCTGTGGCGTTCGAGGAGGGACGACCGGTGTATGCCGGCCGCCTGGCTCGCCGCATTGCCCGCACCGTGGACGCACAGACCTGGCCGAGCCTGGCGGCACGCGTGCATCTGCTGCGTGCACGCTGCGCCCTGGCGCGCAATCCCATCGACCTTGCTGCGGCCCGCGCGGCCACCTTCCAGGCGCTCGATTTGACGGCAAGGTATGGGCTGCGTGAAGAGACCTGGCAGGCCCACGGCATGCGCGCCCAACTCCTCGAGCTGGAGGGTGACACGACCCAGGCGCTGCAGACGTACCTGCAGGCCGTCGCGGCGCTGGAACTGTGGCGTGGCATGCTGCACGTGGATGAATTCCAGACCGGTTTCATGGACGACAAGCTGCCGGTCTACCTGGCGGCTGCACGCCTGTGCCGGCAGCACGGTTCGCCAGCCACACTGCTCCATCTGCTCAACCTGGCGCACACGGCACCGCTGGTTCACCGCGACCTCTCCCTCGAGACCGTGGGAGAGCCTGACAGTGAGGTCGGTGACATCGAACAGCGCGCCCGTGCCCTGCGCGCGACATGGCACTGGGAGCAAAGCAAACTCGACCAACTGCTGGCACCGCCCGCGCACGCCGCGCCGGACTCCCAGCCCGAACACCAGCTGGCGACCACCCATCAGAAGATTCTCGAAATCGAGGCCGAGTTGGCAGAACTGCAGCGTCGCCTCCACGCGCATACGGCCCCTCTCACGACGCACACTCCAATCAGCGCAGGTGATGGATTACCAACAGCCGCCACCGCCGGCACGTTTTTGGCGGCGGTCCAACGGCGCCTGGGTGCGCACGAGGCGCTGCTCACGTATTTCATCGTGGCCGACACGCTGCACGTCTTGTTGGTCACGCGCAACGCAGTCCATGACGTGGCCAACCTGGTGCCTGCCCAGACGCTGCACCGCATGCGGCAGGTATGGCACTTCCACCTGGCTTACGTGGCAGCCCGCGGCGTGACCGGCGATGACCAGATGCTGGCCGAGGCTTACCTGGCGCGCTTTTTCCAGATGTTGGTGTTACCGCTGCAACCCCACCTGGCCGCTGCCACCCACCTCTACCTGGTGCTGCCGCCCGGTTGGCATGACTTGCCCTTTGCCGCCTTTTTCGATGGGCAGCACTACCTCATCGAACGGTTTCAACTGACGTATCTGTCGGCCCCCGAAGCCCTGCTCACCGCTGCCGCTGCGCAGGATCCGCTTATGGAGGCGCCCGCTTTGGACGGCCGGCGCCCTACTGCCCTCGTGGTCGGTTATTCCGATGGCGGCCGGCTGCCCGCCGCCGTGGCCGAAGCCCGTGCCGTGGTGTCCCTGCTGACCGGCATCCTGGAACCGGTTCTGCTCGTGGAGGCTGACGCCACGTTGGATGCCGTGCACCGCGCCACGCGCGATGCCCGCCTGGTGCACATGGCGTCGCATGCAACGTTTCGGCCGGAGAACCCGATGTTTTCGTGGATGCTCCTGGCCGACACGCGTCTGGCGGTGACCGACCTGTACACCATGACGCTGCCACAGCGCCCGTTGGTGGTGTTGAGCGCGTGCGAAACCGGGCGCGGCCAGGCGCGCGGCGGTGGCCTGTTGGGCATGGGCCGCGGCTTTCTGGCGGCGGGCGCATCTGGCCTGGTGGTAAGCCTGTGGAAAGCGGCCGACACGGCCACGGCGGAGTTGATGGTCGATTTCTATCGAGGCTTGTTGAAGCCTGGTGGACCGGATGCCGCGGCCAGCCTGCGGCGAGCCCAGCTGAGCATGCTGCAGCGCCACCATCACGCATTTTTCTGGGCTGGTTTCGTTTATATCCGTGGGTAGACCGTTTCATGGCGACTTGATCGAGGAGGTGACTATGTGGCACATCAAAAGCCGTCGCTGGGTGTTTGGCCTGTGTCTGCTGGTGCTGTTGACCGCCACCAGTGCGAACGCGGCGCCCATTCGCCCCGAACCACCCATTCCCACCACGCCGCTGTTCGAATGCACCGGTAATGGTGACATCGGCCCCATCGAAAAACCACCTGACGTCCCTGCGGCGTGGGTCGTCGGGGACTTCATCTGGGATGATCTCAATCGAAATGGCATCCAGGATCCGGGAGAACCGGGCCTGGCGGGCGTGGAGTGTCTGCTCTGCATTGCCTCGCGCACGCAGCCCCTGCAGCGAAGCATGACGAGCAGCCAGGGCTTTTACGCTTTCACCGGTGTACCGGCCGGCAATTTTTTCATTGCCGTGCAGCGCCTATCCGGTTACGTGTTCAGCCCGAAAGACCAGGGCAACGACGACACGCGCGACAGCGACGTCAACGCGCAAGGTGTCTCAGCACTGTTCAACCTGGGCGCGGCGGGCGGCACCACCCTCAAGTGGGACGCCGGACAGCATCGAGTGCTCTACATCAAAGTCTACCTGCCCAAGATCATGAAGAAATAAGTGCCGGTTTGCTCGTTTGTCCGAAACTTCCGGCCGCCTGCCAACGTCATCACACGTGCGCGGTCTGCAGGTTTCGGCCGAACGCGCGGTGACGCGTCGCGGACGCGCCACCTTTCATGCAGTCAAGGAGGCCTGCTATGAAATCGATCCACACAGTGCACCCGGCACAGGTTATCGCCCTGGTGCTGGTCGTGACCCTGGTCGCGATCAGCCTGATCGCGGTCACCGGCCCGGCTGCCGAAGGATTTGCAATTCCTGCCGCAGCCACCACCAGCGTCTGGCATTCCCCCGTGCTTCACAGTTTTGCCCCGCTGGCCGGGTCCGGTTTTGCGCCGGGTGGACTACCGGTCACCTGTTATGAAGGCCTGGTCAACGGCGGCTTCGAGACCAACGACGGCTGGGTGATCCGCCACAACCCGGTTTTGGCCGCCTACGTGACCTCACCCGTCCACAGCGGTGCGCGCAGTATGCGTACCGGCATTCCCAGCGGCGGCGCCAACGTTACAAGCTACTCACCGATCGAGCAGGCGTTCACGCTGCCCGATGTGCCACCCCAACCCCCGTTGGGTGCCACCCTGCGTTTTTGGCACTACAACGTGTGGGGTGATGGCGCCCTGGGTCAAACCGCGCAGCCAGCACCCGACCTGGCGACGCTGCCGCGCACCGAAGCCGAACTGGCGCAGGCCAAACTCGGTACCGATTTCTTCTACGTCATCGGCATCGAGGATGACGGTACCATTCGCTGGCTGTTGGTCGAGCGGGCCAACCGGCTGGCCTGGTACCAGACCACGATCGACCTGCAGCCCTATGCGGGGCACCACCTGCGCCTGCAGTTTGGCACGTATAACAACGGTAGCGGTGGCATCAGCCGCACCTTCGTCGATGACGTTTCTCTGCAAATCTGCCTGCCGCCGCCAACGGCGACCCGCACCCCCACAGCCACACCAACGCCCCCGGCGACGGTGACGCATACGCCGACCGCCACAGCAACGACGTACGTGACGCCCACGGCCACGGCCACGCGTACGCCCATTCCTACGGCGACGCCGGGCATCTGGGCGACGCCTTACTGGTCGGGCCAGTTGAACCTGCCGGCTGGCTCGGTCCCGCATGGAATTGCCCTGAACGGTGACGGCAGCCGCGCCTACGTGGCTTTCCACGGCGTCGATCACGCCGGCCGCACGTTGGGTGAGGTACAGACGAGTCCCCTGGCGCTGCTGCGCCAGATCACCCTGGCACCGGCGGCTACCGGTCCCAACGGCGTGGCTGTGCTGCCGGGTGGGACGCGGGTGGTCGTGGCCAACCGGCAAACCGATAATGCGTCGGTGGTCGACCTGGCCAGCGGTACCGTGGCCGGTCAAATCGCCGCGCAGCTCATGCCGGACGGCGTAATCATCCAGGGTGATTATGGTTACATCGCCAACTTTGGCAGCAACTCGGTGACCGTGTTCGACCCGAACACCCTGGCGGTCATTCGTACGCTGACCGACGTCGGCCAGGAACCGGCACTCTTCGCCAGCGATCCGGCAACCGGTGACGTGTATGTGGCTGCCCACGGCTCGAACGAGGTAACACGCCTGCGCGACGGTTGGACGCAGGGTCACTTCGGCGGCATTCCCAGCCCGTACGGTCTTGCGTTCGATGCGGTGGGCCGCCGGTTGTTCGTGGCCAATCGCGGTAGTGCCCACACCGTCACGGTGATCGACGTCGATGCCGGCAGCGTAGTCGACACCATCAGTCTCGGCCGCGAACCCTTCGTACTGGCGGTCAACCCCAGCAGTGGGCACCTGTTCGTCGCCTGTGATGACCGTGTGCAGGTGCACCGCACGTTCGACGGGTACCTGGTGACGGTCATTCCGGTGCCGGCCGGTGCGACGGAAGGTATCACCCTGGACCTCTTGCGCGACAAGGTCTTCGTGACCAGCGGCGCGGGCAACGCCATCACCGTCATCCAGGACCAGGGACCCCCGCAGGTCGTGTTTGCCAGCACGCGCGAGGGGGGTAACGGTGATCTTTTCCGCATGCTGCCCGATGGGCGTGAGGTGCGGCGTCTGACCAACACCGCCGACGCCTGGGAATACCAGCCCGCCGGCTCGACCAACGGCCAATGGATTGCCTATGCACGCGGCGGTGGTGATGGCACCACGCACATCTGGATCATGAGCCGTGACGGGCTCAACGCACGCCAGGTGACGTTTGGCCCCGGCACGGACAATCACCCCGCGTGGTCTGCCGACAGCCAGCGTATCGTCTTTGCCAGCGATCGTGACGGTGATTGGGAGATCTACGTCGTCCGTGTGAGCGACGGCGTCGTGACGCAGCTCACCGACAATGCGTGGGCTGACCTGGACCCTGACTGGTCACCCATCAACGGGCGCATTGCATTCCAGTCCAACCGTGAAAACGCCAACGGCGAAATCTACAGCATGGCCGCTGATGGCAGTGATGTCCGCCGCCTGACGGTAAACTTCAACGGAGACAGCCAGCCGTCCTGGTCACCGGGCGGTGAGCGGCTGGTCTTCTGGAGTACCCGAGAGGCGCAGACGCTCTACACGATGCGCGCCGATGGCACGCAGGTAACGCAGCTGGTGCCACAAATCCTGGGTCCCGGCGCCCCCGCCTGGCACTTCGTCGGCGAGACGATCGTCTTCCAGGGTTACCGGCCCGGCAGCGGCCACAGCGAGATCCTGCGCGTCGAAGCCGACGGCAGTGGGCTGGTCCTGCTGACGTTCAACGAAGTCGACGCAGACTACACGCCGGGTTGGCTGCCGGGGTGGTAGGGGATGGGGGATAGGGGATTGGGGGTTGGGGGATAGGGGTTAGGGGCCAGGGGTTGGGGGATAGGGGCGCGATTGGAACGGCCAGCCCGAATTCCCAACCCCCGACCCCGAATCCCCAACCGCCATCCCCCAACCCCCGACCCCGAATCCCCAACCCCCGACCCCGAATCCCCAACCCCCGACCCCGAATCCCCAACCCCCAACCCCCAT